>CAZVJU010000001.1:0-103645 GCA_964627195.1 uncultured Gammaproteobacteria bacterium
CAATCCCGGCAGCGCCCAAAATTCCTCCCAAAAAAGCGGTCATTCCATCATCTTTAATTGTTGCCAGACGAGCATTCGCCTGATAAGGTACACCGAAAGTGAGAAGTTTTTTCAGAGCTTTTTTATCGAATGCAATTCCCGGAATCCAAGGTTTTATTAAATATATTGCCAAAAGCCCTACTAGTCCGCGTGCGATAACTGCATAAGTAAAACTCGTTACCCCATACCCGCGCCAAGCTAAAAATACTGCAATAACGTTATATATAAGATTTTCCAATACTTGCGGAATAACCAGCTTTGGGAAATCAAGACCGCGTTCAAGAAGAACTGAAGGAATAGTTTTCAGAGATGATAAAAAAAGAGATAAACCAAGAGCATACAAAAGAAATTTACCTTCTTCTGATAGTGAATAATAGTGTTCTAAATAAGGCGAGATGACAAAAAGGAAAAGCAGTAGAGATAAAACAAGAAATTGCTGTATTGTAAATGTCGTCCTTAACTCTTCTTCCGTAACTGAATCTTTCTTTTGAATGAGAGCCGCGGCCAAACCAACATCGGAAAAATAGGCTAAAAAGTTAACAATTGCAGAAACAATCCAAAATATTCCAAACTCCGAAGGAGATAGGAAAACTGTTAAAAAACCCGTGGCAATTAGAGATAGCGCACTCAACAGAAACGTTCTGCCAGTAAGAATTGCTACCCCCCGAACAGCCCGTTTTTTTATTATGTCGAGTGTTACCTCAGAAGTGGGATCCAAATGGCCTTCAACCGGTTCAACTTCTACCACGACTTCAATTGTACCCGATTTTTCCACAAGGGGTAAGAAAGAAGTAAGCTCCACGAAAGAATTGATACTATATTTGAAAATGTTCTAATGGGGGTATTAAACAACTGAACATATATTAAGTGTTCTCCCTTCGGAAGTTCTATCCACATCCGGCCCCACTCTTCTTCCTCAGGAACAAACGTTTCGATTTCTTCAGAATTTAAATCTATTGCTCTAAAAACTCGCCAATTGGGATACGAAAAGATGTTTATTCTCACCTTCGCCGTTTCAGATTGAGTGTTTATATTAAATTTTGCCCAATAAGTTCCAAGTTCCTCCCTCGATATTTGTGCTTCCCCAGTCATAACTTCTGTCAATGTTTTTCTTTGTTCCCTTGGGTCAAACCTTGCTGAAATTGGAAGGTAATCCCTAATACCGGCGCCTTGTTGAATTCGCCAAGCCTCTCCAGAAAACTTTTCACTATCAGTTAGAGACCCTTCTCTAACCGGCTTAAAGAAATTCCAATTAATGGTAATCACAGAAACCGCTAGAATCAATAAAATCAAAAGTTTAATAGGAAAAACCAGAATCATTTTAATAAAACTTTTCCCGACAATTGTTTCTAATATTACCGGAATTGCACCAACCACAAAAGACATCCCCAATATAGAAAGCGTCAAGAATCTCCAGGGAAATTGCAGGAAACGCAAAATGTCGATTGACTGCCAAATAAAAGTAGAGCGAGAGTGAGCCATGAATGCCGAAAACCATCCAACTACTAGAAAATAGCAGACAGTAAGCAGCAAGCGATCTGCTTTAAGTACTCTAATCACTCCAATCTCCTTCATGTTCATGACCCACTTAATCAAAAGAAAAACACCAACTACCAAAGACAAACTCCAGTGGAAATATCCTAGAGAAAAAGACATGCCGTCATTTTCTTCGCCAAAAGCAGATGCTCCATCTCCCCAAAATCGTGAGAAAAAAAGCTGATTTACTGTAACAAAGTGGCCAGAATAGTCAAAATAATCTTGAACCAAAGAAGAAATATTCACATATTTTTGCTCAAAATATGAAGGTAAAGTAAAAAATGCGGACATTCCTAAAGCCAAAACACCCGCGATAAAAAGCGGGAGTAACCTTCTCCAAGTGTTACTTAGCCAAAGATGCACAAATACCCAGAGGGCCAACAAAGGAGTAAAAATTAAAACCATTATATTGTGCGACATAAGAAGCAGGGAATAGACTATACTAAGTAAAATCAGCCACCTTTTTTCAAATTTAAACTCTTTTATTAACTTGTAGCTCGACCATAAAATTAATGGAAACCAAACCAAAGCCCAGGACTCATTCATGGCCCCCCGAACAAAAACATCAACTGCGTGATATGGTGCCCATATATAAAAAATTGCTGAGAGTATTCCACCAATACGGCCAAAAAAATCTTTTGCCAAAAGATACATCGCTATTCCACTGGCAATAATCGACAGCGCAAATGTGAGTTTAGCGCTGAAAACAAATGTAAAACCGAAAATTCGGAATACCTCCCCTATCAGATAGGGTAATGGGGGATAGTAATTAAAAAGAGGAAATCCAAACCCATAACCCATATCAGGCACCCATCTGCAAGGAATTTGGCCATCCAAAAAACACTTCTCCATCTCCAGTTGCCGCATCATTTGCAGATCGTCATGCATTATGAAATAACCGGGTGCAAACAAACTTCTTGCTGCGATAAGACTAATAACAAGGATAATAAATAGCCCAAATACATTCGCTGCTTTAGAAATAAATCCAGCAATTTTCTTCATATATTAGATTTTAGTTTTAATCTTAGAATTAACTAGTCGATTTTTAAAAATCAAAAATAGACAGAAAATAATTGATAGTAGAGAAACTACATTCAGAGCCAATCTAAAAGACGTCTCCCTAAAATAGATTTTTACGTTATGGTCGCCTTTCCCTTTTAAAACAAAGGTCACTTCCCCAAAAGGCTGAGAACCAAATGCTTTTATTTTTTTGCCGTTATCATAAACCGTCCACCCCGGGAAATAATACTTTCCGTAAGATAAAACTGTATCTGAAGTTGAGTAAACCACAGCTTCCATACCCAGTCTCCCCTCCTTGGGATTAAATATGCCCCCAAACCCTTCCTTTTGCAGAGTATGAATTCCAGACCTCAGGGTAGGTTTTTCTTCAACACTCTTAGGCAAACGCAAATATTCTTCTTGTTGAGTATAATACTCGGCTTTTATTTCTGGATAAGGAATATACTTAGCAAGATAATACTCATCTGTTCTTCCCAAAAAGTCCTGTGGCCTGAAATAAGGAAAAGAAAGAAAGACCAAAATGATCAAAATGGTAGCAATAAATTTTTCCGTGCGAAAGTATTTTAGAGAAATAACCAAAAGCGGAGTCGTAAAGCTCACAAGTGTCAAAAAACGCCAAGGAAATTGGAAATATGGCATAAATGGTATAGTTTTCCATAAAAATGTAGAGCGATAATTCATCATGAAGATAGATATAAAAACTACAAGATATGACCAGACCAAAATCGATTTATCACTTTTTTCTAACTTTTTGTATTTAAAAAGGAAAACAGAAGTTGTTAATACCAAAACTGCTAAATTTGCTAAACCCATAAAAAAAGATATTCCGTCCCCAGGACCAGGGACCGAAGCTCCGTAACCAAAGTAGGGAGTGACAAGCTGTCTTAAAGTTGGAAAGTGATCCCAAAAATCAAATACGGTACTGTATTTCATTAGCGAACTTTCCAAAATAGCAGGAATCCAGAAATAACAGCTTCCCAAAAGACCAAGTAATACTGCCACAAACACTGCATTTATACTCACTCTACTCCACTTTAATCCACTCAATCGAAATAAAGCGAAAATTAAAGCAATTGGTAAAAACATATAAGAAGTAATATTGTGGCTGAGTATCAGAAAAGCGATAGAAAGACCGGCAATCCCAATCCAACCAACTTTAATTTCTTCGGAATTCTCCTTATTTGTAATTTTTACAAACGACAACAAAATCAGTGGAAGAAAAACAAACGAAAACACTTCGCCAATTGCCCCCCGGACATAAATATCCGTACTTCTATAGGGAGAGTAAATATAAAGGATAGTTCCGACTAAACTTAAAAAGGTATTGGAAAATTGCCGAAGGAGTTTATACATAAAGAAAGCGGAAAAAGGGACACTTAGAAAAAATAAAAGTTTCACACTATCAACCAAACTAAAACCTATATAGTGAAAAAGAGTACCGATATAATAAGGTAAGGGGAAAACAAAATTGAAAAGTGGATATCCGTGTCCGAAACTTAAATCAGGCACAAAACGTGGCGGAATCTGACCAAGCTTTATGGTTTCATACATTTCGTAAAGCCAGGCGATATGCACCTCATCAGAGGCCCCGTAAAAACCTTTTGGGATCAAAGCCAAAACTGCAGGGATTGAAATTATAATAGATATCAAAAATATTTTATTGTCCACAAATTTAAGAAACTTATTCATGTTTTTTCCGAGAAATTAGGACTGCCGTCAATCCCATAAAAAGCAAGCTAGTGATGTTGGAAAAAGACCTAATAAATGTATTTTCTAAAGATATAAGTACGCTATGATTTCCTTCACTGATATCGAAACTGACTAACCCTAAACAAGGATCTTGATTTTCACAATCTCTGAAATGGCGGGTGTCTCTCCCGTCTATACTCACTTTCATTTCTGGGAAATCATAAAGCTGAACTCTCACATTTGCAGGCTTTATAATCTCCAGATTAAATCTTTGAAAATTACTCCCCTTTTCAAAATCGGTAATAATCGCTTCTCCAGATAGAATTTCTGGGAGGATATTTGCTTTTTCTTTTGGTGGAAGTTCTGCCGATATGGGTAGATAATCAAAAATACTTATCGTCAGCTGTCTCTCCCAACTCTCTCCACTAAACTTCTGATCATCACTCGAAGAAAACCAATCTTTGGGTTGGAAAAAAGAGCCGTGAAACGAAAACACCAAGATGATAAGAATTAAACCAATTCCAAATTTTAAAAACCCCAAAAATTTCATAGTAATTCCTGCTAATATGGCAGAGACTAATATTGAGATCGCCAAAAATCTCCACGGAAACTGAAGCCAGACAAGGGGCATAAATACCTCCCATAAAAAACTTGAGCGGAGATGCATCAAAAATAGGGAAGATATCAAAATTCCTATTAGTAAAAAGGCGAGAGACGAATATTTTTTTTCTTTCTTAAACCTTAATAAAGCTAGTGGGATTGAAGCGAGCGCCGAATACAAAAGTACTAGACCAATATTCAAAGATAGATCATCCCCCTCTCCTAAATCTGATGATCCATAACCAAACTTGTTTGATAAAAAAATCTGTTTTAAGCTTACGAAATGTCGCCGATAATCAAAATATCCAGACAAGAGAGAATCAACATGGACAAAACCACGTTCTAACAGCATTGGAATAAGAAAAAAGGATGCAATCCCAACCCCAATCAAACTTCCCAAAAATACTTTTACTAGAACATTAAACTTGCCCTCACTCCGGGCCCAAAATACTGACCAAAATACTGCAATTGGTACAAAAATAAAAGGCAGCAAATTATGAGTTAATGTTAAAACCCCAATTGATACTGCTAAAAAACCAATATTTCGACTATTCGGGAACTTTACCAATCGGTAAATTAAGTAAAGAACAATGGGAAACAGTGATACTGCCCAAAATTCACTCAAAGATCCTCTGACGTAAACCTCTTGAGCCCTAAAGGGCGAAAAAGTAAAAAGAATCGCTGATACGAAACCAATAAAAGGAGTAGTAATGCTCGCGATAAGAGTATAAATTCCAAAAGCCCCAACTAAAAAACCCAAAACAAATAAAATCTTAACCGCATCTATAAACTGAAAACCCACAAGATGAATAATCTCACCCAAATAGTAAACAAAAGGAGCGTAATAATTAAACTGGGGATAACCGTAACCATATCCTGCATCCGGCACCCATCGGCATGGTATTTGAAAATCACTAAAACATTTATCCATCTCGTATATCCGAAAAGCCTGAAGGTCATCCTGCATCGAAAAAAACCCTGGACGAAGCAAAGAAAAAAATGCCGGAACAGTAAATAATAAAGTCAGAAATAAACAACATCGCCAGCCTAATTTTCTGAAAAATAGCAAAAACCTTTGGTTAAACCTATTTTTTAAAAGCAGGTTTTTTAAGTAGTGTGTAAACATAATAAATTGATGCTGCTGCAAAGATACTCCTCACACTACTTTTTAGCTGAAAAACATTTGTATATTTACTCAAAAGACTTTCTAAACCCTGTAAATTATTTAAGCTTGGATTTATCGGATTAAAAAGCCCTAAAGAAAGAGAGGGTTCAAAAAGCAAAGTTATAAAAAGCCAGCATGAAAAAAATATCAAGATTATTTCCCAATATTTAAACTTTAGCTCAACCATAAACCAAATTAAAAAGGGGGTAACCCACAAAAACCATTGCGGATGATAATGAGTTACTGAATAAGTAACCAAAAGAATCGATAAAAAATATACCGCTGAGTTCAACTTATTAGTTTTGTAATAACTCACAAAATAAATCAGAAAAACCGAAATTACAAAAGGAAATAATACTTCAGCGCCTGATAAATTCCATCCCATGAAAAACATTTTCTGACTTTTCGGAGAAAATAAAACCATCGACCTGAAGGCGGGTGAGCCAAGATAAGGAAGAATTGTTAAAACAAACGGAGTAAAACCAGCAGCAATATATTTAAGTCTGTCCTTAAGTTTTACTCCAAAAGTAAAAGCCGCAGGCAAGATAAAAAGAAGAGGATAAGTTTTATAACTTGCGGCTATACCAATCGAGAGCATGGCGTAAATAAACTTTTTCCTAGCCGCCAAAAATACTGCAAGAACCGTAAAAAAAGTAGGAAGGATATCAACCTGTCCAATCATAAATGTCGCATAAAGCGTTACGGGATTAAATATCCAGAGGATAAAGGCCCATTTCTTTTTTACAGAATCAGTAAAACTTGCTGCTAACAAGAATGCCAGACCTATGTCTATAAAAAGATAAGGGAGTTTGTACAAAAACAAATTAAGAAAAAGATCCGATCTCTCATAAACCCTTGAGGGAAATTCCATCACAAAAGGCAAAAACTCAGGGTCTGTAAACGGTTTTATAATAATTCTGAAAAATCCTAATGTAAAAAAAGTTAAAGGAGGGTAAATAAAAATGTCCCCCACTCCGAAATTTCTGACAATCGGATGATCTTTCGGAAGACTAGCTAAAGCTTCGTAGGGGTTTAGTTTTCCTTCGTAGGCCAAAAAGTACGCCGTAAAAGAATGTCCCCAAAGATCTACATGAAGAGTAATAGGCATTAATGCTATCCTTATTACTATTCCTAAAAGGAGCCACCAAAACCACCATTTTTGGGTTAAAGTGTTTAACATCTACCAAATTTTAGCATTTATGGGATTCATATTCACTCCTTACACTCCAATTGCTACAATTAATAATAATTTAGACGAAGGAGCCTTTGGATTGAACGGAGCACTTCTTTCTAGAACGCTCCGAGATGAAAATCACCGTTTTTTATCCTTTGGATCAGAAGCTTTTTGTGCCGGCCTGATAAATTTTACTTTTCCCTTTAGTTCTCTATGACATCCTCCCCGCACTTAAGTGCGGGGTTTCCTCTCAAAAAGGATGTCGCAACAGCGTTCAATTCATCCCCGCCTTGAAAAGGCGGGGTCTTCTTGAATGCTGTTATAAAGGTTACCGACAGAATCAACGCAGAAACCAATCATAATTCTAATCCACACCCTCCCATCTTACCCCTACCCCGTCAAATTCTACCATTGCTTGAACACCTTCAAATCCTGGTGGAACGACAATTGTAAATATTTTTTTCTGATTTTTCAAAGGGGGCAAATCAGGTTTTGCTCCGTAATAACTAAAAATATACGGATATCCAAAATGAAGCCCGGGTGAAGTGGTCAATGACACACCATATCCTTCCACACCAGCCTTGTTAACGATAAATTCAACAGCTTTTTTCTTCGCAGACAAATTTAAAGGCCGTTTATAAACATACCACGCTTTTAGATTGTAAAATAAAAACAATATTAATCCAACGAGAAAGATTATTTTGTATCTTTTAAAATAAGTGAAGAATAAATACCCCACAAGTAATATAAAAGAAGGAATCGCGCCCATAAGATAATATTCTGAGAAATTTCCCTGCCATGTAAGAAATAAGAAAAAAGGAATAAAAATTGAAAGCAGGAGAAGAACTAAAGGTTTTCTTAATTTCCTATCTTTATAAACTCCCCTAACTGCGATAACAACTACGAAAAGAAAAATAATAAATGCGTATTTTTTGTCCAAATAAGGCAAGAGTAATGCCGAGGTTGTGTTATAAAGAGTGTAAAAAACTTTCAGACCGGTAGCTCCCCCCGCCGAAACTCCTGTCCCAAATAGTGAGAAAAATCTTTTAAGGTTATCAAAATTATGAGTCACGTCGAAAAGAAAATTAGGAAGTACGGCTAAGAGAATAATTCCGAGAGAGTAAAATCCCACCCGTCTATCTTTCAGTTTCGGCTTAAAGATAAGCCAAAAGAGGGAAATTGGAACGAGACTTATAAATATTGCAATATGAGAGTGAAATCCTAAGGCGAATCCCAGTACGACGAGAAGCAACCCAAGAGGGTTTTTTAGAAAAAGGATTGCTCCTGCTAAAAAAATGGTCTCTGCAATATAAAAAAGGGATGGCCCCCAGGGACTTAGATCCCAAACAATTGCGGTGAAAGAAATTGCATAAAGTAGGGTAAGGAAAAGAGCGGTTTTCGCATCAAATAGTAAACGGCCAACAAGGTAAAGAATAAATGCCATTAGAACACCTATCACACTGGAGAGATAAACTCCGGCCGCAGGATCTTGCGAGAGAAAAAAAGAAAAAAGTGCCCACAGATAAATAAAAGCAGGACCACCTGAGAATTTTCCAACGCTTGTTACAGGACCCAAAAGAACCGGATCCCCATGTAAAAGCTCAAGTGCCTTAATAGCAATATCCTCTTGGTCTGCCTCAAAGGATGTTCTTTTTTCAACTTGGTAAAAGCGTAATAATAAGCCGACTACAAGAATAAGAAGAATGAGAAATAACTCCTTTTTACCTATCTGCAAACTATTTTTCAACTCCTGCATTTGACACTTCAAATAATAAAAGTGACTCCTGAGACTGATCTGGTCTTACTGCTTTTGGGTAAAATGCAATGATATCCAGTCCTAAATCTTCTGGCTGAGCCGATAATCGAGTACTATTTACCACTAGGTATGTTTTGTTTCCAGATCTTCTTGATTCAATAAGAGAAATTGGGACCTCTCTTATCGGTAAACCCACACCAATTATAGTTATTGCCGGTAAGTCATGAAGATAGATTTGAAGCCCGTCCGGTAAGGTACCAAAATAACCTTCTGTTCCGACAATTACCTGCCTGCCGGCAGGCAGGTTTTTTGCTTGCTCTCTCATATACTCCGATACTTCCTTAATTCCATAACCCGAGGTCCATTCTTCCAAATAACCGGATCTCTCACTTCTTGGTAAATTTGCAGCTTGTGGATTTACAAGAAGCTGAGAGTCGATAAACAAAGCATGAATAAAGAAAAAAATAATCATAATTTTAATTACTAACCCGAAATGTGAACCTATACCTATAACATCTGGAAAGTGTTTTAACTTCACACTTTGAAGTTCTTGCTTAAAGCAAAAAGTCGAGAGTCCAGCTAGAATAAAAAGGTAAGGAACTGAAAAATAAACATAACGGGCAGTCATGGTCTTTGAAAATTCTGAGAAAGCAACAATAGGTATAATACTCCAGGCAAGTAGAATTAGAGTTTCTTTTGGCTTCGTTTTCAATCCGAAATAAATTCCAATTATGATTAAGAAAAGTAAAATGCTGGGAGCTAAAATCCAATAATATTCCACTATCCTATCCAAATATGGTAAAAGGGGATCAAGAGGGCTGGTGAAAATATGAGAAAACGGATATACATAATCCTTATTTCTTATAGCAATCATTTGGAAGTTCGGTCCTAAACGAAGGATATTGTACAGTGCAAAACCAATTCCATAAGTAAACGTAAACAAAAATACAAGGACACTTAACTTAAAGAAAATCTTTTTTAAACTTCTACCCCAGTCAGATAAAAGTAAGGTTGACGGCAAAAGAAAGGTAAAAATGCTAGCAGGAGATTTAGTTAAATAAGCTCCTCCGAGCATAAAACCGGCAAGCATTGCAGAATCAAGACGTATCTTCCGAACAGTAATTACCGCAAAAACCAAAGCCCATACACCAAACATGGATAGCATTGAATCAGATAGCGCAAGTCTGTCAAAAAATACACTAAAGGGAGAAACCGCATATATGAGACTTGCAAACAATGCAGTTTTTTTATGTCTAAACAATAGATATGCTAAGACAAATATTCCGACTGAAGTACCGACTCCCGATATTACCGAAACGGATCTTCCCGCGAAAAGCGGATCAGAAAATATTTTTAAAAAAGGAATTACACTCCACATAAAAAGTGGTTGTTTACCATCAGAAAGTGGTAAAAATCTCAAAGTTGGTTCTGCCCGCATTACCTGAGCCCAACGGATATAGATTGCTTCATCTCCAAAAACCGGGAGAATTGTCAGATTATATAATCTTAGAAACAAAGCAATAACAAGAACTCCAAAGCCAATTAAAACTCCCCACTTTTTACTTTTCCATATCTTTTTCATATGAGCTGTCATACTATCCAAAGTATCCGAATTATAGATTAATTCTCCTGACTAAAATTTTATCCCTATCACTTTTTATTATCTCATATTTATCAGTCGAAATTCCTGATCCGTCAAGCCTCCACTGGTGGGTAATTAATACAAAAGGTTCATCCGCACCAAACAAATAGTTAAGCTCTTCGTTTCGAATTTGTTGAACATTTTTTTCCGAATAATAAATTGCAGCCGGACCAAAATCCTCATCGATATAAAACTTTTCTTTAAACTTTCCGGCCTCTTTTGAAAGAATCGCCTCGTCAGAAATATAGGCCGGGATATCAATAAACTCATACCAATCCCGCTTTATTTGAAGGTATGAATAGTAAAACCCAATCACTAAAATACCAAAAAAAATGACCGGAAACTTTACTGTACTTAGAAGACCGTTTATGCTTCGGAACCTTTTACCAAGTTTTCCAGAACAATAAAGAAAAAAATCTGCGACTTTATCAAATAAAAGCACGGTAAAACCAAAAAATGCAATTATCATAAAAGGATGAAGTGGGACAAGCTGCCAGATATGACCTTTTTGCGAAAAAAGAAATGGCGTGAAGAAGGAAAAAAAGAAGATAGATAGTATCCAATATTTTTTCTGAAAAGTAAAAGGCCCTAAGACTAGAGAAATAATTCCTGGCCAAAACCACTTACCGATTCCATTATGAAGGTAGTCTTTCATTAACTTCAAATTTTCAGAAAAAGAAGTCTCAACCCCAACCCCGGGAAGTCCAATTTTAAAATAATGCTTCAAAAAACCAGGCTGATGTACTCCCTGATACAAAAACCATCCTCCTACCAGAAAGAAAAAAAGTAAAAACGGTCTTTTTAATTCTGATAGCTTTACTTTTTTTGCTGTAATGAAAATAAAGACTATAGTTGGGAGTAAAGTAAAAGGCACTGCGGTTTTTATCAAAAATAAAAACGCAAGACTCAGTGAAAAGAGGACTAGATACTTTCTGTTCTCTGATGCAAGCAGTGCAAGATATACGGTTAAAACAAAAAAGAAAGTGAGTGGAACATCAAGATTGCCGGAACGTGCCCTGAATAAAAACCATGGCGAACCGGCTAAGGCTATCGCAGAAATAATTCCTACGATGGGTTTGAAAAGATACTTACCTAAAAGATATGTGCATATGAGAGTAAAAAAACCTAAAGTCGCTGAAGAAAATCGTGTCGAAAATTCAGTGATTCCAAAAACAAGATAACTTGCTGCCGTCAACAAAAATCCTCCCGGAGGGTGGTCGATAAAGACACGGCCGTTCCAGATTAAGTTGATCGGGTCTTTGGTCTTCAAAATATTCCGAGCTATATCTGCATACCATGCCTCATCGAAACTAACTAAGGAAGATTGCCCGAGTTTATATAAAAAAAGCGGTAAAGTTAAAAGAACTAAAAAAAATGCAAAAACATCAATGCCATAAACTTTCAAAGAATCGGTAAACTTTTCTCTCATTCAACACATCTGCAAGATAAATACTATATACACCCTGAGGGGTTCAACCTTTAAAGGTCTAATAAAGACCTCTCATGTCGTTTAATTTTACTCTCAAAATTTGTGTAAGCATTTCCTTTGATTCACGGGCATATCTAGTGAAAATCCCGCCTTTATTTTTACTGATATCGATATCCTCCCAAAGAACAGGTACTTCTTCTATTTGAAAACCCATTTTTTTAACGATGTATAAAAACTCAACATCCCAAGATGTTACTTTCCAACCTTTGACAACTGTTTCTTTTCTAAAAAACTCCAACTTTGGAAAGCCTCTTTCTACAACTTCCTTTTTAAAAAGCTTGAAACCGCACTGAGTATCATCAATTTCGGGCAAAATAAAAAGTTTCCTCACAGCCATAAAAACAATTGATCCAAGTCTTCTGTAGACAGGAAAGTTCTTGCGCAACAACCCACGGGATCCTATAACCGCCCCAACCTTATCTCCCAAAAAAGGCAACAACTTATCCAGTTGATTAATAGGGGTAGACTGGTCCATATCAGTGAAAAGCACATATTTTCCCTTCGCAGACTTAATACCATATAATAAAGCTGAGGGTTTTCCACCGTGGGGGTTTTCTAGAAGTCTGAAATTCTTCCATTCTCTTATTTGATCTTTAATGATATTTTTGCTTAAGTCAGTACTTCCGTCGTCTGAAACAATCACTTCCCAAGAGAAATTTTTTTCTTTCAGAAAATCACACACATCAGACAGTACATTTCTTGTCAAATTCTCTTCCTCGTTATAACAGGGGATAATTACCGAAATGAAAATATTTTTAGTCATACATTATTTCATTCTAATTCTTCGCTGAACTATTATTCCACCAAACTTCTGCTCTACTTCGATTCTGGTTGAATTTTCATATTTCGAGAGCCAAGCTGAAAGCCTCTCGGGGTGAGGCGGATCAACCTCGTATAAAATATACAAAGTCGGAAGCGGCCTATCTGTAACTAAGCCACACTTATCCTTCGGACACCTGCTCGTAGTTTGCCACAAAAAAAGATAATCATAAGCATAAGGAATGACAGGCGGGACATAAACATCGACATTAAACTCACTCCCATTAGCATCCAGTATTATCCAGTCGACAGCTTGAAGTTGGTTACCCATTGTAATGTGGGTTGGCCCGTCTACTCCTGCCATAATAAGATTTTTATCCAGCGTTAGGCTCAAACGTAGAAAGGAAATAAAAAATAGAATGATAATTACCTTACCGATAAGACTTTTCCATATGTATCCAAAGCCTATTGAGAAAAGAAGTATCATAGGAAGGTAGTAACCTGTGAGATAATAATCGTAAATATTTCCGTAATTTCCTTGAAAGAAAATATAGCCAACCATTGGCACTCCGATAAAAACTACCAAAAGAGAAGCTGCTTTGGAAATTTTCTTTAAAGCCAACAAAAGGCCGATAATTGAAGCGTAATAGTAAAGGTTCGCATACTTTACCGGACCCGGGAAAATTTTTGAGCTAAAAACATCCCAGAAAAAATCTCTTTTTTTGATCAAATTATAAGAGCTGAAAGGAGACCGAAAGCTCCTCTCTTCAATTAAGACTTTCGCAAAGTTATTGAAAAGTAAGTTCTCATGGCGGAAGTTAAAAACTATCTGAGGCAATAAAGTCAGTCCGAAGAATGCTAGTGCCAGAACTAAAGTTTTCCTGTCAAGCAATGAACTTTTGTCAGTAAAAAACATGTAAACATAAAAAACTAAAACCATCGGAATATAAAATACCGCGCTCGCTGCTTCAAAATGGAGCGATACTCCGATAAGTGCTGCAATAACCAACCACCACACCTTGGTATATTTAGTTTTCTCCTCGACTAATTTCCACATCGCAAAGAGAAGCAAAACGCTTGTTAAAAAAATCGGTGTGGGATTGGCTAACCACCGTCCCGCCAAAACCATGTAGTATGAAAATCCTGCGATTGCCGCTGCAATTAAACCTGTCATACGACTCTGCATTTGCCAGCCTAAATAATAGGTAACCGCGATTGCACAAGTAACCAAAAAAGCTAAAAATGCTGCCGGATAAATTGGATTTCCTCCTCCAAGCAGATAAAATGGGGCAATTAAATAATAGTAAAAAGGACCCAAAAAAATTCCGGCAAGGCCCGTAACCGGTCCGATCAGAAAAGGTTTTCCCTCGTGCCAAAGTTTCCAGATTACAAGTGCATCCCGACCCTGATCAAAATAAAATCTCAATAAAGCTTCGGTTCTATAAACTCTTACAAAAAATGCTCCGACCAAAATAACAGCAAGCAGTAAGTAGACCAAAGTATGTGATTTTATTTCTTTAATCCAAAATTTCATTGTAGAAGCCAATAAGTATGTAAACATTATTATTACTAATTCTACCTCAAAATCTGAAGAAGTTTATAACAGCATTCAAGAAAGCTCCAGGCTTTCAGCCTGGAGATGAATTGAACGCTGTTCGTCATCCTCTTTAGAAGAAACCCCCGAGTCATACTCGGGAGAGGATGTTATTAACTCTCGGTTTAAAGTAGTCAGGAAGTTCTGAAAAGTTTTTTAATTCCTCTTTGGTAAACCACCTTACCTCCTCCTGATCTTCAAGTGGTTTAGCTTTTCCGGATTTCCACTTACACAAAAATGTTAAACCAACAACATGATGTCCACTAACTCTGGTAAAACCATCGTTCTCAATTAATATTACTTCATCTTCTATCTCAATTCCTACCTCTTCCATCACCTCTCTTTTTAAAGTACTTTCCAATATTCCCCTTCCTTCTTCCAAATCTACCTTTCCTCCAGGAACCGACCAAACTCCTGGTGCTTGCGGATCGTTTACACTTCTTTTCGCCAACAAAATCTTTCCGTCTTTTTCAACAAAAGCGAATACTGCAACGACATGAGTAGCAATATCTGTTTCTTTGGGTTTATTCATAAATCTTTACAATATAGGCCAACCACGGACTTCCATTTTCAGGGACAATTCGTCTTTTCCTGTATACACTAAAACCGGCTTTTGAAAGTTCGCTTTCAAATTCCTCTTGACCCCATAGGCTATAATACCGTCCTGGCCTACTCTCCTCCATATTCAAATTTCCTTCCATAATAGAGATAAACCCAAAAGAGCCCTTTTTAACGCAACTCTTAATTTTATTAAATGCCTTTTGCAATTTATTCTTCGGAATGTGTATCAACACTGCACAAGCCCAAAAAACATCAAATGAATTAGAGGGAAATTCCATGTCAAAAATATTTGTTTTAAGAATTTTGATACCCGGAATTTTTTCCTTGACTATTCTTATAAGACCTTCTGCAGGCTCAACTCCAATGTAGTTTTCCAGTCCAAAGTGTCTGATAAGTTCAGGTGCATCCGGCCCGATGCCTACTCCAATTTCTATAATCTTGCCTGAAGGAGCTAGATCAATAATTTTCTTCCGATCCTCTTTAAATCTTTCATCACTACCATGTTTCTTAACCCTCTCGAAAGCATGGGTATCGTAGTAATTTATCGTTTTAAGCTCTTTTGCCGTTAGTTTGATATTCATATAAATCTAGTGATACTTTTTTTCATTTTTGACAATTTCTCGGGCAGTAGTCAGTACTTTTTCTACTGCCTGATCAAACTGCAATCCTTCAATTACTGCAGCAGAACTGTCTCTGTGTCCACCCCCACCGAGTTCTCTTGCAATTTTTTCAGTGTTAAAACGCCCGGCAGAACGGAAACTAACCATCAGTTTATTCTTCTCCTCTTCAACCATTAAGATACCAAAATCTCCTTCGCGCGTGCTCCCAAAAAACATATTTGCGGTTTGATTTTTCGCGGCTTCAGGTCTTCCACAATTGTCAAAAACATCGACTGGTATTGCACTCCAGAGAAAACTAAGGTCTTTTTCAAATTTTAATCTATACAAAACCTCGCCGATAAATCTCACTAAACTAATAGGCATTCTTGCGAAAAGCTGATCGGTTATAAATTGCCGATCTGCTCCTGCTTTTATCAAAGTGGCAGCAGTTTCTAACGTCCGATCAGTAGTAAGAGGAATCTTAAAGCAAAGTGTATCTCCTATTATGCCGGATAAAAGTGCTGTAGCCGTACTCTTATCTATCTCAAACTCCCAATCCCGGAAAATCTGATACAAAACCTCGGAGCACGAAGAAACTTGAGGATCAATAAGTGAAATATCGGTAAATTTTTCCCGCGGTTCATGGTGATCGATTTGAATCTTATAAATACCTTTAGGTGGAATAGAAGTTTTGTCCCCGGTTACAAAATCCCAGCTTGGGGAATCCAAAATCAAAAAAAGATCATAATCCAGAAAGTTAAATTCTTTATAATGTATCACCTTAATTTCTTCACTAAAAGGCAAAAAACCAACTACCTCGGGAATCGGATAGGGACTTATCATTTGTACTTCCTTGCCAAGTTTTTTTAATACTGAGTATAAAGCAATTGCACTGGAAACCGAATCCGGATCTGGCCGTCGGTGGCAATTGATAAGAATTTTTTTAGCCTTTATTATCGTCTCTAAAATATCCTTTGATTCTTTGTAAGTCATTGCGAGTGGGTAAGCTTATATAGAGTTACGCCTGCAACCTCCCATTGGTTTTCAACTTTAGTCCAGCCGAAATTGGCGATTTCTGCTTTTGGATTGTGCGTTGGATCGCATAAAAAATTCGGGAGCTCGCAAATAACAAAAAGTTGATCGGTAATTGTATCACCTGCACGCTGCGGGTCAATCTTCACCAAGGGTGCACCCCATACTTCCAAAAAATACTGGTATGCCCCTTCGTAATTTCTTTCAGCAATAACCGCTAGGTTGAATTCCCTACTTTGTGATTCATCCACTATTTTTTGCGCAACCTCGGTAGTTCTTTGTAACTGCCTATTCGGCGGATATCGGAGAGGACTGAAACGAATATTGAGAAGGATGAGAAAAATTACTGCTGTAAAAATAATTAAATATGTCAACCAGTGCAATAACACTATTTTTTCTTTGGCACTCCCTATTAGTGTAGTAACCAGCCCGCCGAAAAGCATAAATGGTGCCGGGAAGAAAAAGCCATAATAATGATCATATATCTCCTGTTTGTAAAGCCCTAATCCCACAAGGGCAACCCCCAACCAAACAAAAAGTAACAAGAAAGCATGAATATCTTTGTTATGAAGCAGTTTCACATTTTTCAATAACCTAACGATTAAAAGCGTAATTCCCAAGGCAAAAAATAAAGACAAAAACTTGCCGACCAAAAAGTACATGCCACTTAATAACCGTGTATTAATTTTTTCAACAATTGGCCACAGTTTAGGCACTGCCGTCCAAGGCCTTATTGACACCGTAGTTTGACGCTCGAAAAAAAACCGCTTGACTGCCGAAAAATTCCTCCATCCATGCCGAGCATCGAAAAGTGCTAGGGGGCTCATTAAAAGTAAAAAAATAAGCGTAGAGTATATAGTATTTTGTATAAAGTATTTAGTATTTTTTGTTTTTCTAAGGTGTAAAAATGCCAGGAACCAAAATACCCCTATTACCGGTGCCAAGAGTAAACCAAGATAATGCGACTGAAGAACAAAAGAGTAAGATACTCCAAGAATTATTAACCACTTCAATTCATTAAATCGCCATATTCTCCAAACCGAATAAATACAAAGTAATGCAAAAAAAGGCATAATATTCGGATTCCAGGAAGAATGGGAATAGACAATAACAATCGGAGCAGTTGCATATAAAAGGCTGGCCAAAAATGCAGCTAATTTACCAAACCATTCTCGGGTAACATACCAAACAAAAAATACTGTCGCCAAGCCCAAAAGTGCAACCATTACTGCAGGCCCAACAGGAGAAAAGTTTGCCAATAAAAGTGCCGGAGCCATCATGTAGTAATACAAAGGGCCCAGGTACATATCACCGATTGAGGTTCCGGGCCCGACTAAAATCGGATCAAAATCTACCAGAAGTTTTCTAACGACTATAACGTCTCTACCTTCATCTCCAAGAAAAGTCATGTATTCGTTGATGCGATAAAGCCGGAGAAATGCTCCTGCAAAAAGTATCATGGCAATAAGAAGTGCTTCGAACCGATTCGTTTTAACCCACTTCATCACATTAGTAGTTAGTAGTCTGTAGCTAGTAAATAGGTTTTTTATCATCGAAGCTGATACCAAAGTTTTAAAAGATCTCGCACACTTCTTAAAATTACTTTCAAATCAGCTCCGGTTTGGTGACCAAATTTTCGGGGATAGTGGTGAACTCCAACTTCGGCAAATCTAAAACCTAACCTTTGAGCTTTCGTTAACATTTCAATTTGGGTTACTTTCTCTTCTCCAACAAGAGGTTGAACCTTTTCATAGACTTTCTTTCTGATCATCTTAAAACCGCAGGAATAATCTGTTACCTTTAGTCCAAGTAAAATCCGAGGAAGTATCTTTGCCCAAACTAAGGTAAAAAGTTTGCGTATAAAGGAGTCAGCACGTTTCATTCGAATTCCCAAGATTAAATCTGCTTTTGTATCCTTTTGCTTCTCGATAAACTTTACAATTTCTGAAAAATCAAACTGTCGATCAATGTCTGCAAAAGCTATCCACGGATACTTCGCTGCTTCATATCCGGCCTTGAGTGCACCTCCGTAACCTCTATTTGGTTGATTATGAACAACTCGAATATCTCTATACTTCTTGGACAGATTGTCTGCAATTTTTCCTGTAGCATCCTTTGAACCATCATCAACAATAATTATTTCCCATTTATCTGCAATTCTTTGCAAAACTTTTTTTGCCTCGAGAATAGTTTTCTTAACGTTTTTCTCTTCGTTGTAGGCTGGAAAAAAGACTGAAAGCTCTTTAATCAGTTTTGCCATGTTTGCATTTGAAGTCTAACATAAACCAAGCAGCCTATTCCAATATAAAGTGGACTTGACATTATCCAAATAAAAAACGAAAATCTAGACAATGAAAAAGAAAATTATTAAAGGAAAGGTAATAAGTAGAATTATATTACAGCTACTTTTTAAGCAAACTTTTTAAGAAATTTTTATATATATTATTTGAGGTAACAATTCCGACAAGTTCTCCATCATCTATTACAGGCAAACGGCGGATATCGTGAATTAAGAGGAGGGAACATGCTGTCAGAATATTATCATCCGAACGAACCGAGATAATATTTTTAGACATTAGACTTCTTGCTTTCAACTTAACAATTCCGCGAGTTTCTTTTTCGAAGTTTTTGTGGTTCATATAGTAATCAACATTCTTATAAAAGTCATCTTGGGAAGGAAATAGTTTGTAAAAAAGATCTTTTTCTGAAATTACTCCCACAACCTTTCCCCTTTTATTTACAATTGGAAGCCCGGAAATTCTTTTCTTGACAAGTAAACGAACGAGTTTAGAAAACTTTGTAGAGGAAGTGGCAGTTATAACTTTTTTGGTCATTATTTCTTTGACCAACATAGGCTAAGTTTAAATCATGATGTCACAATTTTCAACCTCAAAATATTTTCTTTTTTCTTCGTCGGACAAGTGTTAAGTCAAACAAACTTTTTCTAAGGGAATACATTGCTCTTACCTTTTCTTCACCTTTAATTCCTTTTGCGATCAACTCCTCAGCCATCCTTTTGGCAACGAGAACCTTTTCTTCAGAAATTTCGTCAGCAAATGCCACATCTTCGATGAGGAGACGGCCGCGACCGTGAGAGAAGGAAAAGACACCTTTGCCAATTGATAAATTTAATATTTTGTCCGGGGTATCAATAACTACTTCGCCAACCGTAAGAGGAGCCACAATCGGCATGTGGCGAGCTAGAACTGTCATTTCCCCTTCAGTTGAGGGAAGAGTGACACTCGCAACCTCACCGGAGTAAATACTTCCTGTAAGGCTTACTATATCAATATGGTAATTCATGGGGGAATGTTATTTTTGGCCAACCTCATCGATTGTCCCTATCATATAAAAATCCTGTTCACTTTTCCCGTCATGTTTACCTTCAAGAATCTCTGCAAACCCGCGTACAGTCTCTTCCACTGGAATATATTTACCTTCGCGCCCGGTAAAGCTTTCGGCTACCGACATTGGTTGGGTTAAAAAGCGCTGAATTTTTCTTGCTCTACCGACAGTCAGTTTATCTTCGTCTGACAGTTCTTCGACTCCTAAAATCGCGATTATATCCTGAAGCTCTTTGTATCTTTGCAGAACCTTTTGTACACCTCTGGCAACTATATAATGCTCCTCGCCCACAATTTCAGGATCAAGTGCTTTGGAAGTCGAAGCCAAAGGATCAACAGCAGGATAAAGTCCCTGCTCTGCTAAACTTCTCTCAAGCGCTACTGATGCGTCAAGATGGGCAAATGTGGCGACAGGCGCCGGATCGGTATAATCATCTGCCGGAACATAAACTGCCTGGACAGAAGTTATCGACCCTTTATATGTTGAGGTAATTCTCTCCTGCAACTCCGCCATTTCAGAAGCTAATGTTGGCTGGTATCCGACAGCCGAGGGTATTCTCCCAAGAAGGGCCGATACCTCACTTCCCGCCTGGGCAAAGCGGAAAATGTTGTCGATAAAAAGTAAAAGATCCTGATTTTCGACATCGCGAAAATATTCAGCCATGGTGAGAGCAGAGAGAGCGACACGAAATCTGTTTGACGGAGGCTCATTCATCTGGCCATAGACGAGTACTGTCTTCTCCAGTACTTTTGATTCCTGCATTTCCCGAAGTAAATCGTTGCCTTCCCGGGATCGCTCACCTACTCCGGCGAATATTGAATAACCTCCATGCTTTTTTGCAACATTATGAATAAGCTCCATAATAATGACCGTTTTCCCGACTCCCGCGCCACCGAAAGCTGCCACCTTACCCCCTTTGATAAACGGACAAATAAGATCAATAACTTTTATGCCTGTCTCGAATATTTCCGGAGTGGTTTTTTGCTCAACCAAGGCAGGTGCACTTCTATGAATCGGTAAAGATTCCTCGGTTTTAACAGGGGCTTTCTTATCAACTGTCTTACCTAAAACATTAAAAACTCTGCCTAAAGTATTTTTGCCGACCGGAACTTTTATGGGAGACTTCGTATCAATTACCGGCAGTCCTCTTTTCAAACCCTCAGCTGGCCCTAAAACTAAAGTTCGTACCAAACCCCCAGGAAGATGTTGTTGAACTTCAGCAGTCAAGTTCATGCCATTCGGATCAATTATTACAGCATTTTTTATTTTAGGAAGGATACCTATACATCTAACATCCACCACCGGTCCAATAACCTGAACGACTTTGCCATTTTCTCTATATTTTGCCATATTATCTCAAAGTTGCCTGGGCTGTCGTAATATCGCTGATTTCGGTAGTAATCGCGGCCTGGCGTGCTTTATTATAAAGAAGTGCCAAACCACCAGAGAGCTCGCTTGCATTGTCAGACGCATTTTTCATAGCAATCATCCTCGCTGAATGCTCGCTGGCCTCAGCCTCGAAAAGAGCTTCGGCGATTTGGATTTCAAGGTAAAACGGCAGCAAGTTAGATAAAACAGTGACCGGATCAGGTTCATAGTAGTAATTAGTCTTTTCTGCTAGCGTATCTGATCTCTTTTCGCCTTCTCTTCCGACAATGTCAAAAGTCCCAGCCTCGACTTCTTCCTTTAAAACTTTTCTTTCAATGGGTAGAATTTTCTTTATAGTAGGGGATTGAGTTAGAGCTGTAATAAAATCGCTGTAAACAATATAAACTTCATCGAATTTCTCTCCGATGAAACCATCTGTAATAATATTGGTAATTGCGGCAATAATAGTCCCACTCTCTTTCTCGCTAGACAGATCAGCCTCGAGAGTCCCATTTGCCAGTGCATAGTTTCTACCCTTTTTGCCAATAGTAATAAAATGGTGGTTCGCTTCACTTTTCCCCCCAATATAAACCTCTATTTTTCTGAAAAGGTTAGTGTTCAAGCTTCCCGCCAAACCGCGGTTTGTTGAAATTAGAATGTAAAGATCATTTCTTACCTCACCAGATTGCCTCATCAAAGGAATTCCAGCTATTTCAGAATCTCCTGAAAGATTGCCGATAAGCTCATAGATTGCTAATGCATATGGTTTAGCACTGATTGCCTTATTTTGGGCTTTTTGGATTTTTGAGGCTGAAACCATTTCGAGAGCTTTAGTAATCTTACCAATATTTTTTATTGACCCTACTCTTTTTTTAATTAATCGGGGATTAGCCATTTTCCCTCCCTTCAACCAGATGCGTTTTACTAAAATCTGCTTTAAATTCAGAAATTGCTTGTACTAATTTCTTTTCCAGATTGTCATCAATTTCCTTGTATTTCTCTATCTCCTCAGGCAGATCCTTATACTTTTTATACAAAAATGCCAGAAAATTTTTTTCAAACTCCCTGATCAATTCGGGAGAGAAGTCATCAAGTGCGCCGCTTGTGGCAAGATAAATTACCAGAACTTCGTCTTGGACCGGGTAAGGAGAATACTGTTCCTGTTTTAAAATTTCAACAATTCGCTTGCCTCTTTCAATCTTGTCGCGCGTTACCGCATCCAAATCGGTTGCAAATTGGGCGAACGTTGCAAGTTCGTTGTATTGAGAAAGATCCAAGCGGAGCCTTCCTGCTGTTTTTTTCATTGCCTTAATTTGTGCGGCACCACCGATTCTGGAAACAGAAAGGCCGACATTAAGAGCAGGCCTTATGCCTGCAAAAAAAAGATCGCTCTCTAAATAAATCTGCCCGTCGGTAATTGAAATAACATTGGTTGGAATATAGGCTGAAACATCTTGTGCCTGGGTTTCAATAATGGGAAGGGCCGTCAAACTTCCACCACCGTTTTCATCCGACAATTGGCATGCCCGCTCCAGTAGTCTCGAGTGAAGATAAAAGACATCCCCGGGATAGGCCTCACGGCCAGTTGGTCTTTTGAGAAGAAGCGACATTTCCCTATATGCCCAAGCATGCTTTGTCAAATCATCAAATATGAGAAGTGCGTGTTTCCCCTTTTCCATAAAGTACTCCCCTATGGCACAGCCAGCATAAGGAGCCAAGTATCTCATTGCATAACTGTCTGATGAAGAAGCGGCAACAATTATCACTTTGTCAAATACGCCGTATTCCTTAAGTTTTTTGATAACCTCCGCGTCTTTTGCCCGTTTTTGGCCAATTGAGACATAGATTGAAATTACATCTGAGTTTTTTTGATTAATAATCGTATCAATTGCAACTGCAGTTTTACCGGTTTGCCTATCACCGATAATTAACTCCCGCTGCCCACGACCTATCGGAATCATTGAGTCGATTGCTTTAATACCCGTCTGAAGCGGAGTGTCAACCGGCTTTCTTTCAACGATACCTGGAGCAATTTTCTCAATGGGCATGGGAGTTGTCCTTTTGAATTCTCCCCCTTCATCAATAGACGCACCCAGTGGATTAATCACCCTCCCCAGCATTTCTTCACTCACACCTATTTCCATTAACCTCCCGGTTGTTTCTACATTATCCCCCAACATTAGTGACTCATAATCTCCCAAAACTATTGAGGCCACCTTTTCTTCCTCCAGATTAAGAGCAAAACCAAAAATACCCTTGCCAAAATCGATAAGCTCCCCGTACATCACGTCTTTGATACCGGATATCCAAACCACGCCATCAGCAAGCGCTATAATTTTACCGGTTTTACCGGCATCGTTATTGTTATTAGTCATTTTTAATTTCCATACACCAAAAGTGAACTCCTTTCTTCAACCCCGAGGATCATTCCTATTCGAACTTTCTATAGATTATCTTTTTTCTGATCCCGTTCGATCTGGCGTCTTGTCCCCTGAAGGATTTCCTTGCTTTCCCTATTTGCCTTATCAATAATTTTTCTTTTTCCAGCTTCGGCTTCTCTTTTTGCGTTTTTGAGAATTTCTTCTTTTTCCTTAAGTGTATCGGCCAGTATTTTCTTTTCCTTAAGTACTAATTCCAATTTAGCTTTCTCAATCACACCTTTCTCCTTTTCATTTGCCTCTAACTCTTCTCTCCTTTTTTTTATAGATTCGAGAACGGGTTTATACAAAACTTTTTTGAGAATAAAAAGCAGAAGCCCAAAATTGACAATCTGGACTAGTATCAACTTTAAGTCGATTCCTAATTTTTCCATAAAGACCTATACGAACTTAATTATTAAAGCTATAACCAAAGCATAAATTGCGATAGCCTCGGCAAATGCAATCGAAAGAATAAGAGTAGTAGTAATTTGATTTCCTGCTTCAGGATTTCGACCAATGGCTTCCATTGCTCCTTTGCCAATTAATCCAACTCCAATTCCCGGACCGATTGTTCCAAGTCCTATTGCAAGCGCGACTGCTAAATCTTTAAGTTCCATATATTTCCACCTCCCCCTAAGAGATAGCTCCTTAGGAGCATCTCATGGGGTCCCGTGAGATGACAAAGTCTATCTCACTAGGACCTTTCTTATTCATGGTGTCCTTCGGTTGCCACCACTATGAAAATTGTCGTTAACATGGTAAATACAAGAGCCTGAATAAATCCGACAAAAACTTCCAGAGCCAAAAAAGGAACAGGAACTAAAACCGGAATCAAGAAAACCATTACTGCCAAAAGCACTTCACCTGCAAAGATATTACCGAAAAGCCTGAATGAAAATGATAATATTTTTGCAAACTCTGAGATAATCTCCAAAATTCCCACAAAAAACTTTATCGGATTTTTCAGGTTTATAAATCTGGCAATATAATTTTTGATCCCGAGAGTTTTAATACTTAAGTATTGTGTAATGCTCACGGAAATTAAGGCCAAAGCTAATGTTGTATTAAGGTCAGCATTGGGACCGCGAAAAAATGGCACGAATACTTTACCATGCTCTCCCTGGTCGTAAAATCCAATGGAACCAACGCCTGGTAAAAGTCCTATCCAATTCCCAACAATTATGAAAAGAAAAAAGGTAAAAAGAAGAGGAAATAATTCATCCACCCGCTCTCCCGCGATATTTTTAAAAAAGGAGTAAAAGCCTTCGACTATCATCTCGGTAACTACAAAAAGTGATCCTTTTTTCTTCCCCGGTTTAGCTTTCTGATTCCTGACTTTAAGAGCGAAGATCAGTAAAATCGCCATTACTATGAGGCTTGTCAATAAAGAATTTGTTACAGCAAACCCGCCGATATGAGCTATTTTTTCAGGGGCAACAGAAATATGTAATTCACCCATTTTATTTGGTCTCCTTTTTAATTCTTGTAGCTTGATAAATTCCACCTAGAACTCCGGAGATAATACCTGCAATTATAAAAAGAGGGGTCGTTCCAAATTTTTTGTCTGCCCAAACACCAAGTAACAAAAGGACTATTGGAAAAAATACCAATGAAAAACTAATTCTACTGGCCTCGTAAAATGCTTCAGATAAAGTTCTGAAACCCTTATTGCTTTTGTTCTTTTGACCAACTTGAACTACTTCCTTTTTAACCATAACAATAAATGTTTGCTTCGGTGAAAAACGAAAAGAAGCACCTATTAAAAATAAAGATCCCACTATACCGAAGTGAGAATTCTTAGCTACTTTTCAACTGATTTTAACTTGGAGATTTAAAATAGTCAACAAAACGCTACAGGCTCAGTCTGTCTTGCGCTTTATCTTGAAGTAATTAACCAGACAAATTTCTCCAACCAAAGGGTGAAATCGGTTTGATATCTTCGTGAGTACTATCGTAACTGTGCACAATTTGCTTGTCTGGCCCTGCGCTCGGATCTACACACATGACTGTGCTATAAAGAAAGTTATCATTTCTTATTGTTTGTAATGTTTCTTTCCACCCCCCAAGTGCCTCCACTGCGGACTGTGAAAACATCACAGCAGGTCCTCTCGGAATATTCCTAAACTTCGAATCTTTAATTCTAACTAGGGCCGTATCACGAAGTTTAGTACCACGCCCAACGGCTACACCTCTTAATGTAGGGTATCTCTGATGATAGAGCGGATTAGCCTCAATATTTACTCCTGATTCCCTTTTCATTCGCGTGCTTTGATGTCCTGGCCCAACCAATTCGTAAATACCAGATAAGTTGGCAGCTATCTTTCTCAATATGTGTGGTTCCATAAGATAAATAAGCGAAGCTGATGCATTTGCTAATTGTTCCTGCCTACCCCAACAAGGTGTCATATTTCGAAGGACTTGGGTACAATTTTGTAAAAAGGCAGCAAATTGTGCATCTTTAGGTGTTCCCACAAATAGTATTCCTACGTTATGGACATACGAATTTTCCCGAGTACGTTCCGCATCCGCCAATGAATGATTTGTTGTCCTATTTAAACTCCACGCTTTTTCTGCTAATCCTTCTTCTAGGGCGCTAGCATAAGGAAAATTATCATCAACACACTGGGTCTCATAACCAATTTCTAATCCTTGTTTTGTTAGACAATCAGTTAATTCTTCCCTAGTAAAGCTTGTGAGAACTAATTTCTTATGCTCGTCTTTTTCCACACCTATTAATAATCCTCCGCGTAGATCAATAAAATGTTTTAACTTCCCTGCTTCCGGTCTGTCGTCATACAGCGCTCTGTTTGAATTCAAGATGAGAGTTGTTAAAGCACTTTCAAAATTTAACCCCTCTCCGCCGCATTGGCAATGTCCCATGGAAAAGTTCATTCGAACCATTTTATCCTGACTAATTGAAACTGCAGAGTCTCTTTCTTCTCGGACAATTCTTTCTGATATCCTCCTAGCTAATACTTCAGAGGCAACCTCTGGACTCAGACCCCACTCACTTCTAGGAAGTGTAATATTAGGTTCTTTGAGAAGAAATTCAAGAGCAGAATCCCATAAATTGCCGTGTCCGTGAACTAAAACAACCCCATTGTCGCTAACCTGTCGGGCAAGCGCTATTTGGTCTTCATAGGACGGAACTCCGGATGGTATTTTCAGCAAACGGCCTTCAGCCATCAAACGAGCTTGATCACCGGTATAAGGCATTTCCCTACTTTCTTGAAAAGACCTAATACACTCATTTGCAACCTGTAAGTGAAAATCCAGACGATCGCTAGCATATATAATTCTCCCGAATTGATCACTTGGTTCAGAGTCTTTACTTTCTGTTTCGAATAATCTTTCCATATTTATGATCTATCAAACAAAAACGATATGATATCACACCTTTATTCAGTAGAGCTAGGATCTATTCGTTGGGCAACATCAATATGCCATACATCCCCATTCCACATTCCTGTTGTTCCATCTTTAACCAGGCTGAGAGGATACAACTGTGAATTATTTTCATATAACCCGTTCACTCTAAGCAAATATGTTTCTCCGAGAGAAAGGCCTTTCTTCTCTTGTTCATCACTGCTAAAGCGTAAAGCAAGCGGAGTTAACTCCGATTCTTCACCAATAATAAATGGAGTGACCTGCCCCCACGCAGGTTCTTCGGCAACCCTTCTAATCAATTCAGTGTAGATTCTATAAAACCCATAGTCAGGATATACTCCGTCCGCGCTTTTAACATTTAACCTTACCTGCAATTCAAAAGCTTGTCCTATCGAAGCTAGAATAGCTTCAATTTCGTCGTTAGTTTGTGTTTCTGCAATCAGGTAATTTCCCCATATCTGTCGTCTTTTAGTTTCAGGATAATAACTACCTACAGAAAGATGCTCGATAGTAAACTTACTTCCAGTAATTTCGCTTAACTCTTTAGCTGCTAACTTTTGGTTTTCAGTTATTGGTTCGGGACTGGCTTCAACTTCAGGAATTTTTTCTTTAGGTACACATGCGGCTAAAACTGCACCGGCTGCGGTTAAACCTGCTAATCTTAAAAAGTCCCGCCGTGATAATTTTCTTTTATCTGAAATTCTTTCGACCATAGTAATTCTAAAAGATGAAGTATTATCCTATAGGAGTATCATTTGTGCTTGATAAAATTCTGACAAATTCCTGACAGACTACTTTTCTTGAAGAATAAATCCTTGTCCCTTTTTGGTAAGGATTTTGTGGGGGGACTTTGCTTTCCTTATTTTTTCTCTGATTCGGTGAATTACCTGATCAATTGCCCAATCAGAGTACTTCTCTTCCGTATTGTTTTTCCAAATAATCTCTGCAACAATATCCCGGGTAACAATTTCGCCCTTTCTTGACTGCAAAAGATTCCAAATCTCCAGTTCCTGCGAAGTAAAAAGAAGAAGAATACCCTTGGACCCCTTCTTATATCTCTCCAGAAGAGAAGACTTCAGAGTAAACAAACTAACATCAATATCTTTTGAATCTTTCACTAGTGCATCTAACCTAGCGATTATGGAAGGGTTACTGATAAGAACTGATTCAGTCAAAGAAAGGCGATGATCTGTGCGTAAAAGTAAATAAAGTGACTTTATCAAGCCAACATGTCCACCGCTTAAGCCATGGATTTTTATAATTTGATTTTTTGAAGGCAGGTACTGAAACCTTCTTTCAAAATCGGTCATTAATACGTTCGTATCATTTAAATCAGCGGGAGGCAGAACCTTCAGGGATCTATAAAGGCCTTTCTTTTTAGAATGTAATGCTTCTGATATCGATTTAAAATAAGAGAAGGTAATAAAGTTAAAAGAAACTCCATATTTCATTCTTAGCTTTTCGAGTTCATCATAAACCCAAGATACGTCGTTTTCGGTCGAAATATTTAAAACACAAAGTAGTGGTTTTACTTGGGATTTTATTTTTTTAACAAACTTTTTTGCTTCATCTTCCGTTACAACTTGATCGGCAAGTAATGGCGTATCTGGCAGTAACTTTTTAACTCTTTCAATTAAAGTTTTGTAGATTATATCTTTTCCGTTACCGCTCAAGGTAACAACACTTGCTGGTTCAGAAATAGATAGTCTATCGAGACAAAATTCTAGTGCCTTTTTATCTCTTGGCATACAAAGAACAGGCTCGTTTTTTTTCATATTTAAATCCTATAATTGTTTATTTCGAACACAATATATTATACACTATAGGTATGAAAGATCGACTATCTCGCGTTCCGTCAAATATACACCAAAGATCGCCTGTAATAGCCAGAGAACCGGAAGGTGTTGACGTTTTGTACTATCAATCCTTGGAAACTTTTAAGAAAAATTTACATATCCATATTCAGGATTGCGAACTTAGCAGTCAAGTGATGCTCACTGAAAATGAAAAAGCGTGGCTGACAAGATTTGCTGAAACAGCATTTTTACTAGAGCATACTATCGGAGATGATAAACATGACAACGAACTTGCTTCCTGGGCGTGTTTGTATGCAATA
The DNA here is from genome assembly GCA_964627195.1 of uncultured Gammaproteobacteria bacterium. Lineage (GTDB taxonomy): Bacteria > Patescibacteriota > Microgenomatia > UBA8517 > UBA8517 > CAZVJU01. The sequence goes on from CAZVJU010000001.1 coordinate 29,292, forward strand.
AATGAAGCATTCGAAGCGAAAAATCTTAATACATCAATAGAGGTGCCCTCAAGCGAACCATTAAAAGCTGCGAACGGCCCATATCCGCATCAAGTGATTAGTAATATTGATTATGCAAGAGAGGTTCTGATGGATTCGGAACGTGATTTCTCTGAAATAACACGATTAGATTCTTATCTTCCCAACGTTATTCCTTTATATATAGTAGCTCGATATCTTACATACAAACAAAGGTATCCAAAAATTGAAGGTGACTTATCTCATTCTGCCTTTATGCAGGAATTTGGCAGGGTTGCAGAAGCGATGATGATTTCAGAAAATCCTGACGTTTTTTTTGATACAGACAGTATTAAGGCGAGAGCCTACTGGAGTAAAATGTCGGTTCTTACAATGGATTATTGGTTGAGAGAACGGATGTTTCCTGCATTCGTTTTTGGAAACTGGGCGTTAAATGAAGTTACAAATTCCTCAGATTATCCTACTCGCTGGCAAAAGTCAGCAAGTTTAAAACTATCCGATTTCTCAACAACAATTTCGGAAGAACGTGTTATCGATTTCACCGTTGTACCCAAAGGAGTGATGGGAGTTCTGCAAAGAGCGCTAAATGAAGAGGTTGCGTTCAAACAAGTTAAAAAAGTTTCCGGAAGTCCTGAAACAGATAGTAGATATAGAGTCCAAATGTTGGCAGAAATAGTAGACAGATATCTCGGAAGTAATGAGAATGATACCGATGAAGAAATTTTATTACAGGTACTTCAAAAAATAGCTAATCTTCATGATCTTTATAGAGCGAGGGTCATTATCCCGAATGAAAGCTTAAAAGAAGTTGTCTCCGGGTTAGTTGGGGAGGGAAAAGAAGTACTAATTTATTTGGAAAGAAATGTGAAAGGAAACTCAGAAAAAAGGATTGTAAACATAACCAGTCAAAATTGTGAAGTAGTAGACCCTGAGGATATAGTCAGAAAGTGGCAAGAAGAGTCGCGTACTCGTGGAGCAATAAGCACGTATGCTGTTGCAAAAATAGTCAGTCAGATAGATGGGGTTAATTCTGAACTTCAAATAATGCGGTTGTCAGACACCTATGATAACTGGGCGTCAAGAAGGGTTTACAAATCTTTACCCAAAAACACAAATTGATTAACCATACTTCTGGTTGTATTATAAGTTTTATCTAACATGGCACATATATGTGACGCAATTGTTGTAACCTGCATAGATTTCCGATTCCAGAAGTACATCCGTGAATGGACTGACCAAAATTTGAAAGATAAAACATTTGACCTTATGGGATTTGCGGGAAGCACAAAAGATTTGGAAACTGTTTTGAAACAAATTGATATTTCTGTAAGGCTTCACCATATTAAGGAAGTTTATTTAATACATCACGAAGAATGCGGGGCATATGGAGAGGAAAGTACTCCTGAAAGACACGAGCAAGATCTCAAAAAAGCAGAAAAAGAAGTTTTATCAAAATATCCTCATTTGAATGTAACCCTCTACTATCTTCATCTTGACGGAAGGTTTGAGTCTATTCAATAACATTCACACCAGGTGTGTGATCCAAATTTATATATTTGAAAAAGAATCACACACCCGGTGTGGAAAAGTTGTTTAAAAGCTTCAAACGTTATATCATTTTGACAAATGGTCTCTAAATTTAAAGAGGTTGCAGCAATTTTAGTCATTTCCATCCTCCCTACATTATTTCTTTGGATTCCTTTTTTCTTCCGATTGCAAAGCGTCTGGGGTATTCCTATCCCCCAAAACGGCATGGGGACGATTGTCGCTAATTACGATGGTCCTTTATATTTGGTTGTCGCAAAAACTCTCTATAACCCCGATTTATTAGGAAATTTCGAATTCGGACTACCCTCCTCTTACTATGCAGCTCATTTCCCTTTGTTTCCTAGTTTAATTAGGGTTTTTTCGAGTATTTTCGGCTTTCCCTACTCTATGCTATTTGTAACAGCCGTCTCTTCAATACTAGCCGTTTATTTTTTCAGTCAATTTATCAAAGACTTTGTTGATAAAAAGCATGTACTCTGGATAACTTTAGTATTTGCAGTATTTCCCGCCCGGTGGCTAATCGTCCGGTCAGTCGGATCGGCAGAACCTTTATTTTCGGCAGCTATTATTGCTTCCCTGTACTACTTCAGAAAGGAAAAATATTTTTGGGCTGGAATTTGGGGGGCAATAGCGCAGCTAACAAAATCGCCTGCAATTCTTCTCTTCTTAGCCTATTTTCTTTCTCTTACACTTCCCAGAATAAAAGCTGCCGCCACAATAAACTCACCAAGGTTGGCTATTTCGTTCGGATTAATCAAAAAATACTTGTTAATAAGTTTAATTCCTCTGGCCTTGGCTGGAGTCTTTTTTCTCTATAAAGTACGTATGAGTGATTTCTTTGCATATTTTCACTCCGGAGACAACATTCATCTATTTTTCCCGCCTTTCCAAATATTTAATTACTCACAACCCTGGGTCGGAACATTTTGGTTGGAAGAAGTAATTTTTGTTTATCTTTTTGGACTACTTGGTCTGATAAAACTGATACGGATGAAGGAAAATTACCTTGCATGGTTTGTGGGGCTATTTTTTGTTTCAACACTTTTCGTTTCCCACAGAGACATCATCCGTTACTCCTTGCCGATGGTACCATTTTTATTTGCAGCTTTTTCAGAAACAATTACGAAGAAAGAGTTTAAACTCGCTATGTGTATTCTTATTATTCCCGTATATCTTTTTTCACTAGCCTATATTTCCCAAAACGTTATGCCCATCTCCGATTGGGGACCACTTTTGTAAAGGCTATTTCTTTTTGAAGAATCTTGCTAAGTTCCAGCTTTTCCAAATAAGCGAAGCTTGTTTGTCTCACTTGGAAATTTTAGGAAATTTCCAAGCTCGCCAAATAACAACGTTGTACATAAAGTAGTTATAGGGAAGAACAAGAAAAACTATTATAAAAGGTAGTGCGAGTTGACGGTATTGAGCTCCAAAGAATATATCTGACAATGTTCCAAACACTACTTGAATACCGAGAGCTCCGGCTGAAGTTAAGTTAAACTGTAAGAATTTTTTGATTAAATTTCCAGATCCGGTAATTTTCTCAGATTTGAATGTCCAGATATTATTGAAGATAAAGTTATTGACAATTGCCAGCTCGGTTGAGGCTCCCCAGGCCAATGGTCCGGGAAACATCCACTTCGTAAAAAGCCAGAGGGTAGAGGCATTAACAACATACCCTGTAAATCCGACAGTCCCGAATTTTATAAATTTGGCTTTATCTTTTATCCCCAAAATAACGGCAACTTTAAACGTTGCAATCATTTCTTTCGTATTAAATTTTGATTTGTCAGTTACTCTCGGTCGAAATTCCAAAGGCACTTCTTTTACTTTCTTGGCATTTTTTATCGATTGATACAAAAGATCAACTTTGTAGGCGAACCTCTCTTTTTCCATTAAATTGTCTAAGTCAATCCTATCTAATACTCCCTTTACTTTAGTTAATCTGAAACCGGTTGTTAAATCATGAAGAGAGGGTTTCAGAAGAACCAATCTGATAAACAAGTTTCCTGCAAAGCTCACAAATTTTCTAAAAAATGCCCATTCTTTGGGTACTGAACCTCCCGGGATATAGCGAGAACCAATAACATATTCAGCACCTTCCAAATATGCCTCTACCATTGGTTTTACGAATTGAGGCGGGTGCTGACCATCAGCATCCATTTCCATCACAGCATCGGCTCCCAGCTTTTCAATCGCATATTTAAATCCGACGACATAAGCATTTCCCAGACCTTTTTTGTCTCCCTGCTGAACAATATGAAGATTTTTCCTTTTCTTCATTTCTTCTTCAACTATCTCTGTCATCCCATCCGTGGAATAGTTATCGGCAACAAGAAGATGCATATCTGCATTGATTTTGGGAAATACCTCATCAAACAAGGTGTCAATCATTCTTTTGATATTCTCTACTTCATTCCAAGCAGCCATAACAATTACAACTTTTTCCATCAGATCAATCGTAACAGAATCTCATTAATTAAAACAAGAGGAAGTACTTTGCACCTTAGAGGTGAAATAGATTCACACCTTGGAGAAATATTCACTTCTTATTCATACCGTATCGCTTCGATTGGCGGGAGTTTGGCGGCACGCCGAGCTGGAAAAACTCCGAAAAATATTCCAATTGCGGAAGAAACGATGAGTGAAATTAAAACTGCGAATATATTAATTGAAGCAGGAAAGAAAATACGTACAATCATAATTATACCAATCGCTAAAAGTAGTCCTAATATTCCGCCAAACAAAGAAAGTAGTACAGATTCTGTCAGAAACTGTTTTAAAATATCATTTTGTGTCGCGCCTACTGCACGTCTAATTCCTATTTCCTTTGTTCGCTCGGTAACTGTTGCAAACATTATATTCATAATTCCTATTCCGCCAACCACAAGCGATATCGACCCAATTGCAATTAGCACCGAGTTTATTATGGAAAAAATCTGATTTATGGTATTTAGTAGTTCCGCTTGTTCTGTTACTGCAAAATCTTCTTCGTCGTAGCGCTTTAAAAGTGCACCTTCAGCTTTTGTTTTGGCTACAGTTACCATATCGTCAGACTTAACACCCAAATAAATTGCCCAAAAAGTCTTATCCGGATTTAGGCTTCCATATGTTGTCTTGTATGGAACAAAAATTCCATTATCTGCCTCGCGATCACCTTTCTTCTTCGCAACGCCAATAATTTTGAATCTAGCATCTTCAAAACGAATGGTCTTACCAACAGACTTCTCAGCACTTCCGAACAAATCCGTTGCAATAGTATTACCCAAAACCGCAATTTTAACTCCTGATTGGACGTCTGATTTATTGAAAAGCTCCCCATTTGCGGCCTCAATATTCATTAGCTTAAATCCGTCTTCGTTCATTCCCATAACGCTTGCTACCTTTTTCTCGCCACCAGCTTCAACGGCCACACCTTTCATAAAAACCGGTACAACATAATCAATCTCAGAAACTCTTTGTAATAAACTCACATCTCTCTCGTCAAAACTAACTCCTCCCACAGTACCCTGACCTCCAAAACTTGCACCACCCTCACCGGTAAACCCGCTTCCGGGCAAGATCATAATCAGGTTCGCCCCCATATTTTCAAACTGTCCTTCTATGTAGTTTTTTAAGCCTAATCCAAGTGCAATCAGAAGCACAACAGATAAAACTCCGATCATTATTCCTAAAGATGTTAAAGCCGTACGAACTTTATTCCGCTTAAAGTCTTCCAGCGCTACTTTAGCCAAATGTATATAACCGTTTTGGATTTTCATGGTTTTTCACACCGGGTGTGTCAACCCAGCACACACCCGGTGTGGATGTTTACAGATATTTCTCAACCACTTCCCCGTCTTTGATATAAATTTGCCTTTTGGTTTTTGCCGCAATGTTATGTTCATGAGTGACTAAAATAACCGTTACACCAAAGTCCTTATTTAAATTCTTCAAGATAGCTATGATTTCATCCCCTGTTTTACTGTCCAAATTGCCTGTCGGCTCATCGGCCAGTATTATTTTCGGCTGCATGATAAGTGCTCTGGCTATTGCTACTCTTTGTTGCTGACCACCTGATATTTTATTCGGGAAAAAATTCTTTCGCTCTAGTATCCCGAATTTCCCAAGAAGATCTTCTGCCCTCTGCCCTGCATTAAACGAAATTGGATCTTTAGAATATTTTGTCGGCAGAAGCACATTTTCCATTACCGTAAAGCGATTTATTAGGTTAAAGCTCTGAAAAACAAATCCAACGGTTTTATTTCTTATCTTGGATAATTCGGCATCTGTCAATTTGGCAACATCATACCCTTCCAAAATGACTTTCCCTGAAGTCGGTTGCTCAAGAAGACCGATGATATGCATGAGCGTCGATTTCCCACTTCCTGAAGAACCTAAAATTCCAATAAATTCCTTTTCCTCGATAGTCAAACTTATGTCCCGAACTGCTTTTACCTCTTCGTCTCCCAGAAAGTAAGATTTATTGACATGTTCAAGCTTAATCATACACAACGTCGCCTTCTTTAACATTACTTTTTATTTCTGTTCTTTCCTCACCCTCCAGCCCTACTTCCACATAGACCTTAGTGTTAACTTTTCCTAAATTCAAGTAATTTCCCTTGGTATCAGAATTAACGAATGTTGACGGAACAAAAAGCACGTCCTCTTTTTGCGATAAAACAAATTTTGCATCGCCTGTCATCCCAATTCGAAGCTTGTCCAAATCAAGGTCCGTATCAGAAAACCTAACTTTTACTTCATAGACAGCCCCGGCTTCTCCCACCTTTGGAGTCAAACTAATAAACTCAACACGACCTTCATAGTCATTTTCAGGAAAGGAATCCAACACAATAATCACCTTTTGCCCCTTTGCAATTTGGTTGACTTCACTCTGATCTGCACTTACTTCAAAAAGTACGGTTTTCGGATTAACTATTTCTATCTGACTCTCGGTCAAAGAGGTGTTAATACCGGTATAGGGGTGGGTTACGCTTGAAATTATGCCGTCAAATGGAGCCCGGAGAGTGGCATTATTTAAGCTCTGTTGGGCGGAAATGTATGCCCTATAAGCTTTATCCCTATTCGTTTCGGCAATGGTTCTTGCCTCTATCTGCGCGAAAGTTTCATCTTTGACGTGACCCTGAACATCATCATAAGTCCTGGTCCTGGAAGCATCGTAACGCCGTAAATCGGCTTCAGCTGCAAGATATGTTTGATAAAGGACGGTTGCGTCAAGTTTCGCCAACACATCATCCTTTTTAACCTCTTGCCCCTCGGTAACTCCCACATAATCCAACTCCCCTGAACTGAGAAAAGATAGCCGCGCATGCTCATCTGCTTGCACTTCCCCGGAAAGTATCAATTCCTCACGAACCATTCCCTTTTCAATTTTGGCTTCTTCAAAACCATCTTTTGACGGGAAGATGTATTTTCTTGCCATAAAAAAACCAATTCCAATAACGAGCACTAACACTAGAATTAATTTCTTCCGCTTTAAAACTCTTTGGAAAAATGATGTTAATCTTGTTCCCATATTTCTTATGGTACGATATACGTGCAAGACACAAAAAAACACCCTACGTGGGGTAAACGAATTTTATCACAGAAAGAACACCTGATAGAAGAACTATTTTCCCAGCATAACTACACCAAAATTTTCTTCCGACATCGCTAAGTTTGAAAAACAAAGGGTCAAACTTTACCTCGACACTTGAATAACTTCACTAAGTTCGTCTGAACACGCGGCTATAGTTACTATTCCATTATTAACGTGAACAGTATATTCCGTATGATCGGTTGTAACTCCGCCTGGATCGGTAGGCAAACTTCCCAAATATGGGGAATCTGGCGAGGTTGCATTAACAAGTCTTGTTTCTAAATCAGCGCAGTCACCGGTTGCAGCGACTCCACAACCCGCAACAGCATTGCATCCTGTAGTGATTCCTGTATTTACTATTTCTTTTACAGTATCATCGTCTACTAGGTCGCAAGATGCCAAAAGGCCATCCTCGTCAACAAGACATTCATGAACTGCGGTTAATATTTGATTAACATCATTCCACCGCCTTGCGTTTCTGGTCTCAGCCAATCTTTGTGCAGGATTTAGCGCAGCAAAAACTACAACCAGAAGTACAGATAAAATTGCAACAACAAGTAAGATTTCAATTAGGGTAAATCCTCGCTTTAGGGTAAGTGTGGATTTATTTAATTTGAGCAGGTTCAAAATTTCTCACCTCCGATCACTATAACAGTATTTAAGTATAGGCACACTTCACCTCCTCTTGTCAATTATGTTTACAAAAAGGAAGGATCTCTACTCTAAAGCCTTCCCAAAATTATGATTACCTCGTAGTCATCATTCTCTAGAAGTTTTCCGCTTTCTGTAGCTACTTTATACTCCTCTCCAAGTATGTCAACTAAACTTTGGTAATTCACTTCCGGAAATGCATCTTTTTTTAGTATCTGAGTTTCACCAAGGTTAGATGCGGAAGCATTGCCTATATCAACATTAACGTAGCCTTCCTCTTTCAGTTTTTCTGCAAGATTAGTAGCTGCGCCGGCCACACCTGAGCCGTTTTGTACCTGAATTTTAAAAGCTGCTAAATCTGCTTCGGAAGCTGCAATCCCAACTTCTTCAGAGATAGTTGGTGTTGGCATACTTGTCGGAGTTAAAGTGAGAGACACTTGATCCTCAACTTTGTTGCTAGAAACACTTCGTAAATAGAAAAATACACCGGCTCCTACAACAGAAAGGAGTGTAACTATCATTAAAAAGTAGGTGGTAAAGGTTAATTTAGATTTTTCCTGCGATTCAACTTTAGCATCATCCCTCAAATCCATCTTTTCATCTTTACCCGTTTCTGGGGATTGACTCAAAGGTCTTAAATTCAAAACTTCCTCATCTTTGCCCGAGATATCTTCTTTCAAAGTTATACCGATAATCGGATTTAAATTCCTTGTTTTGGCAACAACTTCTGCTTCGACTGCTTCAACTTCAATCTCAATCCGGTTAAGAGCTTCGCTTAATTTTGAAAATACATCCTTTACTGGAGAAAAAACTATAACTTGCCTCTCACTTCCCTTCTGGTCTTCGCCTCCAGCTTTAAAATCCAGCTCTTTAAAATCCCAGTCGCCTTCTTCGAGAGCCTCGGGAATTTTGTCTTGAATTTGGTTTTTTATATACTCGCGAGCACCTTCTTTATCAATTTCATCAGGTAGAGTAAGTCGTACAACATAGCTAAGATCATCGCCTAAAAGAATTCTTACTTTTGTAAACTTAAAATGGTCTTTTAATTTGGATAAGACAATATCCAGTGTAGTCTTATCCCAACCATACTCCACTGCATCCGCTATCTTTGATTTATCTTTTACTTTTGCGCCGACGATTCTTTCTTTTGTCAGAGCTATAACAAATGTGTCGCTCATCTTAATTTACCTCCTCCCAACTTGTAATCGAGACACTTGTATCCCGAACCGCTTGAATCTGGACTTTTTTGGCATAATTATCTACGGCTCCCGATACTGTAAAATCCCAGTTGTTGCCTACGTGTGAATTCATAATAACCGAACATACTACTTGTGGTAAAATTCCGCTCGGAGGTATTGTTACGCTAGAAGGCAGAGTATTAGTCTCATTGAGAGTCAAGAGTACATCTTCAACACATGCTTCGAGTATATTTACTATCTCCTCGCTTCTCTTGCCGGCAAACGCGGATTGCAAATCATTAATAGAAAGAAGTGAGGTAGAAACACCAATCAGTATTACTAAAGCGACAATTACCAAAAGCGTTATTAAAGCTACGAATCCATTTTGGCTTACATTTTTTTTATCCATATAGTGATTTCAATTTGACCTTAACTCCGCAGTAGCTTGAAACGTCTCGTTTTTTTGGAATTCTTTTCTTTGGGCAACACTCTCTATTGTTATAGCAAAACCGATGTTTAAAGACGCAGTTCCGCTTGATAGATTAGTAAAGTTTAAACTAGTAACAGACACTTGATTGCTGGTTATCGGACAGGGAGAAGTTGACGGACAAGATCCTCCAGAACCGTAGCCAATTCTTAATCTGCCACCAGATAGATCAATTACAGTCGGATTCCTACTTGAATCAGTCATTTGAAGTGAAATCGAAGTCGGATTGACCGGTAGATTCAAGTCCTGTGCATTTCTTATCTCATACATAATTCTTTTACCAGCTAAACGGACATTCTGATTCACTTCCTGATGAGTGTAGGATTTTACCCGGCCGTAAGTAACATCCCACATAAAAAGAATTGCACCGGTCAAAAAGATTGCCAAAATAGCAACATAAAGTATCATTTCAACCAAAGTAAAGCCTGAACATACAGACACACCGGGTGTGTGATTCCTCTTTGTACCATATAAATTTGGATCACACACCCGGTGTGAAGTACTTTTCCGCGCTTTACTTTTTTCTTTCATGGATTTCTCCATTGGCCAAGTCCCAGTTTCTCCATGTTAGCATATGTGTTTAACTCCTGAGTAGATGTATCGAAGCTGAGATTAAGGCAAAGCTATATTAGTGGACGTACCCGTAAAACCTTCGTATTGCTCAAATCCGACTTTGAATTCGCAATTTACATTTTTCTTATCACACTTTGGATAAGGAAGAGTAACGGTTTCTCCATTCGGATCTGGTGGAAATAATAATCCATCAAGATTATATTTTCCATCAAATGGAACTGGCAGATAACACTTCTCTTGTCCTGGACAAAGATTTCCGGTTGTATGCCTATTATCCAAACTAAGGTGTACATGAGAGGTGCTTCTTGTACCCAATATCTTACCTCGCAACACTCTGTCTCCTACTTCAACATTCCAAGTGGCAAAATGGCAAACATTCAAGTTTAATCCGTTATCCAAAGTAATACGCAGTCCTACACATCCCCCTTCTAGTTTTCCTCTAAAGCTTACATTTCCATCACCAGGCGCCAAAATCTGCGTGTCACTCTGCAGGTTCGGCACCATATCCAAACCAAACAGCTGATTCCTGCAATGATCAGGTCCTATACCAACATGGCAACCTGTACTAGTTTGATCTCGATTATTAAAATAGCCACTTGTAACAGTCCATGCAACTCCGTTATTAAATGGCGACAATAAAGAAAAATCGCTCTCAGGCGGACCATGCTGGTTAGAAAGATTGACCTGGCCAATTTTATGTACATTGTTCTCTGTGAACCAAAGATTGCCATCTGATCCCAATACTATGAAAGTAGGATTACTCTCAGCTGTAGGGACTGCAAATTCGGTAACTTTTCCTTTAGTATCAATTTTACTGACTTTATTCGCATTAGGATCTTGCTCGGTAAACCAAAGGTTTCCATCAGCGTCTTTGGTAATGCCATATGGGTAACTGTTGCTAGTTGGTATTGGAAACTCTGTAATATCACCATTCAAAGTAATCTGTCCTATTTTATTAACACCTGGATCTGTAAACCAAAGACTGCTACCGTATCCTGTTGTAATAATAAGAGGTGTACTATTTTCTATAGTGACTGGAAATTCTGTAATATCCCCACTAATTGTGATCCGACCGATCTTATTATTATTCAATTCCGTGAACCACAAATTAGTATCCGAACCTAACGTTATGCTGAACGGATAACTAATGCTACTTGGGAGTGAAAACTCAGTGATGCTACCGCTTGGGGTAATACGTCCTATCTTGCCTGAACCGGATTCTGTAAACCAAAGATTACTGTCTGAACCAGCCGTAATTGTCATCGGTTCACTATTAGGAGTAGGGATTGAGAACTCAGAAATCACACCATTTGGAGTGATTTTTCCTATCTTATTTGCATACGTCTCTGTAAACCAAAGATTATCGTCTGGTCCTAATGTAATACCAAAAGGGCCACTATCATTAGTAGGTATTGGAAACTCTGTAACATCACCATTTGGAGTTATACGTCCTATCTTATTTGAATTATGACCCTGCTCTGTAAACCATAAATTACCATCTGGTCCTGATGTAATACCCACCGGACTAGCCTCAAAAGTAGGAATAGAAAACTCTATAACTGTTATTTTTTCTTTTGCACTTATACGAACAAAGAAGATTGCCAATGATGCAATGATCGTCGCAGCAATACCAAATACAACCGATATAAGTATATATTTTGATTTAAAAACATCTTTCTTAATTTTTTTCATCTAAACAAAATTGTACTCTTTATTTATTTTTATTAGATTATATTAATTTTTAGATTACAAAACAGTTTGTGTCAGGAAAGCTTAAAACCTATCCCACTCAAAGTCATACCACAGATCCGCGGTATTTGATCCATTGAGACCATGAGCACTAAAGGCTTTGCCAGAGGGTAAAGAGTATACCGAATTATTGGTCCCGTCCCATACTATAGAATAAAAATCAAGATTAGCATCTCCCATCAACACCATAATATCATCATCATCTCCTTGCGGAGTCATTCTTACTGTTTTAAGAGCACCGCCTAACGTATTCAAACTCACTTGACTTGAATCAGGATCCCAAGTGTTTGTCGAAGGGTTATACTGCTTTAGTTTTGGGACGGCTGTTCTGTCGGAATAAACAACGATAGCTCGTTCACCTGACGTTGCTTCATAGGATACCTGGAAACTCCGCTGATTGCCGGTATCTGTTGTCGTTTCAATAATATAATTTGTTGGTGTTGTCCAGGCTGGCGTAAAGTTGCTTTCATAGCAACGGATATCTTCTCCCGTATCTGTTGCACAAGCAATAAATTCATCTCCTCCTATTCGCCCTTCCACAGATACTGCAACCAATCTTGATTGAGCTGGTGCATCTACTGTCCCTGTCCATGAACCTCCACCGGTACCATTGGCTGTCCATATTTTGATATTCATCCGTGTATCAGTTCCGGCATTGGAGTACACAAGTGCACCCTTTGTAGACGCATTAGGACTCCAAGCAAAATCAACGAGTTCTCTATTATTTGCCGGTGCCGCTCCTGAATGTTGAGCGTGCAATATCCAATCGGCTAATTCATAGGTATTATTCGTTCCTAAATTAAAATATTCCGTATTAGTATCACTTGTTTGGTCAAATACAGCTACCATAGCCTCAGTAGTACCGGGTCTTCTTCGAGCAACAATATATGTCGGAATTCCTCCTACTACTCTTGTGTCGAGCTGTCCTGACCAAGAAGTACCGTTCCATACTCTATACCGAGGTGTCGTAGAATTATTCGAATAAACAGCCATAAAATCACCATTCGCAAGGTAAGTACCATCAAAATTGCGTACATCAAGAAAACTGGTAGAGTTCCAAAATGCTAATAAATTGACATTACCCCAACCTGTTCCATTATGTACTTGAGCATAAATATATTGCGTAGCCCCATTATAGTGTCTTGAAATCATGATTTTTTCATTTCTCGTAGGAGAAGCATACAATCTGACTGCGCGTAGGACTCTGTTAGTAGTACCGTCGATGTCAGCAGCTAACTGTACAGCTCCCCAGGTACCCGATGCGTCGAGTATTTTGTAACTAATAGTATCCAGAGTAGTTCCTCCATCCCCATAGACCAACACGCCACCCTTTTCGGTTGCAATTGCTTTCCGAAAATTTGTCACATAGTTGGAAAGTGTAATACTCCTTGCCCTGACATCTGAAAAATTCCAATTTACTTCTGCTGTCACTTTTTTGGTGTCAGGATCAGTCGTCCCACCAGAGCTAACTATATTTCCGTTTACATCCCGATTAACTGTCGAAACTAGCATACTTCTCGTAAAGCGGCCAGAGGGATCGGTATCGCTTCCCGGGCCGTTAAATTCCCAAAACCCATTGCTTCTTCGTAATTTAAGCGTTCCGGCCGACAAGTTCGACCATCCCTGATTCTTTATAGATCGAACAGCTTCCATCCCTTCCCCCGCATAAAGAGTCGCAAAAGTTTCCTCCTCGCCTAATCTATTAACTGAATAACTATGCAGGATTGTAGTTATGCCTGTTACCGCAATTATCGCAAACATAAAAACAGCCAGCATAACTTCTACAATCGAAAACCCTTGATTTGTAGTTTCTTTTTTCCCCATCTTTAATTAATCTCGATTCCACCTACTTCATTTAATCGAACTAATGTTGTTCCCGAATCGTTAGTTAGTGTGACAGTTAACGGAAGCGCGCCTGACGGCTCTCCTCTTTTCCCTGTAATTCCGGAAAATGTTACTTCAGAAAGTCCTGATACATTTACTCCCGGCAAATTATAAATTTCGCTAAAAGTCGGAGAAGAACAGCTTCCGCTAAATAACAAAAGGTTATTCCCACTCATGCAAACTCCCCAGGTAGTATTATTTTTCCCGTCCATCGCATAACTTTGGGCTTTGCGAATTGCCCCAACTATTTTGTCGCCTGCAACTTCTAAATTATTACTTGCAAGAAAAGAAACCAGCGAAGTCCCCGAAAGAAGCGCCAAGATGGAGATAATGGCAACAACTAGTATCAGCTCAATGAGGGTAAATCCCGAGCTCTGAAATATGGAATTTGTTTTTTTCTCATTGGTCATATCACCTGCGAATTGATCCTGTCAGTTCATAAATTGGCGAGATAATTGACAGAGCTAAAAAGCCTACAAATAACCCAATAGCAATAAGGAGAACTGGTTCGATGACACTGCCCAGATTTTTGCTTATGTCATCCACTTCGTCTTCATAAAAGACGGCCAAGTAAAGCAAAGTCTCATCCAATTTACCGGTTTTTTCTCCAACCGCAACCATTCTTGATACAAGCGGAGGGTATTTACTAAACTTAATATTCTCCATAGTACGCCCCACATCTTTCCCTTTAGCCAAAGACGATGAGATGCTCAAAAGCTGTCTTCTAAATTGGATATTTGATAAAGTGTCAGCAGTAACTTCCAAGGCTTTTATAATTGGCGTACCGCTTTGCAAAAGTGTTCCCAAATTTCTCGAAAACTGGGCCAGTTGGGAATAACTGACCAGCTCTCCGATAACAGGTATTTTTAATATGACTGCGTGCCAATAAGGTTTTACTCTTGGGAGCTGAATAGCAAATCGGGTAAGGATGAGAACTCCGGCAAGTCCCAAAAAAATAACTATGCCGTAATCTCTCATTGTCGTGCCCATAAATAAGAGCACTTTTGTACTAAAGGGAAGATCAATCTCAAAAGATTCAAAAAAATCAACTAACCTGGGAAGAATAAAAAATGAAATGAAGCTACCGACTACCAGTGCCAAAGATAAAACTAGGCCGGGATAAATGAGAGCACTTCTTACCTTTTTCTTGAGAGAGTGACTTTTGACAAGTTGGTCAACCAAAAATTCCAAATTGTCTACCAAAGTACCGGAGGTTTCACCTATTTCAATGAGGCTGATATAAAAATCGTCAAACCAGCGCGGATGCTTTCTGAAAGAATCGGCCAAAGACTTCCCGTTTTTAACATCAGAAAGAACTGCAGTAAGAACTTCTTTGAAGTAACTTGATCGGGTTTGCGAAGCCAACGTCTCTAACACTTCTGTTACAGGCAAACCAGCCTTCAACATCACAGAAATATGTTTAGTGAAAACAAGTTTTTCCTGCTGATTAACTTTTTTGAATATAGTAAATGACTGGGCAGAATTAGACATATTACAGATGTCACCTTTAATTCAGAACTATAAATGGCGTGACATATGCCAAAGAAATCACATTTTTAAACTTAAATAAAATGTGATTTCTTTATTCTTTGGTAACTCGAATTATTTCCTCTATTGTGGTTACTCCACTTTTCACCTTATCAACTCCGTCATCAAGCATTGTTTTCATACCTGCCTTTTTAGCAATTTCCAAAAGGATTCCAGCATCCTTTTTGTCTACTATTGCTTCACGTATCTTACGATCAACACTCAGAACTTCGAAAATACCGACCCGCCCCAAATAGCCAGTATAGTGGCAGGGATCACATCCCTTACCTTTATATATATGACCTTTTAGCGTATCTTTAAATTTATCAAGAATAGAGTCATTTATTCCTGAAATTAGCCCATTTTCACCTAACTCCCCACCTTGGATAATTTCTTCAACACCCACCGAAATCCTGCACTTCTGACAAATTTTCCTGACCAATCTTTGGCCTATCACTATATTTACGCAAGATGAGATCAAAAACGGCTCAACCCCAAGATCAAGCAACCTAGGAAAGGCGGTTACCGCATCATTTGTGTGAAGAGTTGACAAAAGCAGATGGCCCGTCATGGCAGCATTGACTGAAATATCAGCAGTTTCCTGGTCCCGAATTTCCCCTACCAATATAATATCAGGATCCTGTCTGACTATTGCCCTTAAACCTTTAGCAAAAGTAAGATCGGTTTTAGGATTAGCCTGAATTTGATTGACGCCTTCGATTCCATATTCAACCGGATCTTCAATAGTCATTATATTAACCTTTCTTTCATTCAGGATTTTTAAAATTGCGTAAAGCGTCGTTGTCTTCCCACTTCCGGTCGGACCAGTTACCAGGATCATTCCGTGCGGTTTTTTATAGGCATCTTCCAACACTCTGAGATTGTCCTCAACCAAACCCAAGTCTTGAAGTGAAAATTGGCGGGATTTTTCCGACAGAAGACGCATGACTACTTTTTCTCCATTTGTAATTGGGACAATTGAAACTCGAATATCCAAGTCTTCATCTTGGGTAGAGTAGCTTATTTTTCCATCTTGGGAAGACTGATGTTCATCCGTTCTTAGTTTAGCTAGCACCTTCACTCTAGTAATTATTTGAGAATGAAGTGTCTCAGGAAGTTTAACAATATCGTGCAAAATTCCATCAATACGGAAACGCACAAGCGACATCTGTTTTAAAGGTTCTATATGGACATCTGAAGCTGAATTTTGATATGCATATTGGATGATCAAATCAACAATTTTAACTATCGATGGCTCCGGAATCACGGATCCCTTTACTCTCCGAAGGCTTTCCTTAATTATCGTGTCAAAAACCTCTTCTACATCTTTAGCATACAAACTCAATCCATTTGTGATATCTCTTTTTGATGAATAATAAGGGATAACCTTTACCCCAACCTTTTTCTCTACAAACTGAATAGTCTCTTTGTCTAAAGGATGCTCCATTGCTACATGCAATCCCGCTTTGTCCATTTTGAAGGCAATCAGTCTTTGTTTTTTGGCATAGATTTCAGGTAACATTTTGGCAACTTTTTCGTCTATGCCGACTGTCGATAAATTTATGTAAGGGACGGATATAATGTCAGAAATTACTTTACCTACATTCTCATCGGAAATTAATTCTCTATCAACTAAAATTTGTCCCAGAGGAATTTTTTGGTCTTCTGAGTCCTCGGAAGCCTGGTCTAATTGTGAAGACGGAATTACTCCAAGCTCCTTAAGTTCGTTATATAGATCTTCATTTTTATAACAGCATTCAAGAAAACCACGGGCTTCAGCCCGTGGATGAATTGAACGCTGTTCGTCATCCTCTTTTTTAGAGGAAACCCCGCCTTTCAAGGTGGGGAGGATGTCATAAAGGCTCATTGTTCTTACTATCTTCTTGGCATTTAGGCTGGTTTTTAAACCCCATCTTCGAGAATTTTTTTTATCTTTGCCAAAACCTCCTTCATCGTAAGATCGGTTTTAACTATATAATCATTAGCACCCATTTGTACTGCTTTAACGACATCATCAGGCTGACTTAAGTTTGAAGCCACAATAATCGGAGTATTTTTCCATTTAGCATTTTTTTTTATTTCTTCCAAAAATGAAAATCCATCCCTCACAGGCATCATTAAATCGAGGATTATTAAGTCTGGCAAGAAAGAATCCAGAGCTTGGAGGGCCTCATCACCATTACTTACCGTTTTTACTTCATATTGAGCCTTAGATAATTTTACACGGTAAGCACTTGCCAAAAATTTATCATCCTCGGCAATTAGTATTTTCTTCATAAAACCTCTTTCAAAACTCACCTTTCAGGTTCGTTTTGAGAGCTCACGCTAGCTTACACTGAGTAGCAGTGCCAAGCTTTGCTTATATGAACTAGTTTTAAAACCAGTTCATAATATTCCAAGTTCATATTTAACTTTTGCAATCACTTCATCTAACTTCCAATCAGTTTTCACTAAATAAGTGTTTACGCCTCTTTCCCGGCTTTCTCTGATACTGTCTGCTTTGGAAAGATTACTAAGAATAATAACGGGGACCTTCTTACCCCAATCATCTTCACGTAACTTATCAAGCATCGTAATTCCATCCATCTCAGGCAAAATTAAATCCAATAAAATAAGATCAGGATGTTCCTGGAGTGCAACTTCTAAACCACTCACGCCGTTAAATGCTACGAGAACCTGAAAGTCTGAATCTTCCAGCTTCTTTTTTAAGGCTTTAACCGAAAACATCTCGTCTTCAACGATCAAAATTTTATATTTTTTGTCTGACATACCAAATTGTATTATCTTACTTCTCAGACAGATTTTTGATTCTCTGTTATGACCTCGTCAATAATTTTTACAATGTCATCCAGACGATACTGAGCTTTTAGGAGATATTTTTTAGCTCCAAGTGCAAACATTGCTTTTTTCTTTTCTTCGCCTGCAGAATTACTTACGACAATAACTGGGATACTGCGCCATTTGGCATTATTACTAATCTCGACCATAAAATCCATTCCACTCATCTCAGGTAGATAGTAATCTAGCCAAATAGCAGTTGGGTTCTCATCCAAATTTTTCAAATAGTCTATTGCCTGCTTTGCCGATATACAAGTAATGGTGGAGTAGCCGCTTACTTTTAACTTTTTCGCAATAACCTGAAGTAAGGTTACTTCATCCTCCACAACCATTATTGTTTTTGCCTCTGATACCATATCTATACTTTACCACAAAATCCGCATTTTTAAGAGTCTAGACTCACCTCACCATCTTTAGAAGAAATTCCGAGCGAAGGTAGTATAAACCAAAAAGTCGTTCCTTTCCCTTCCTCGCTTTCAAACCATATCTTGCCACCCGAGGAATCAACAATTGCTTTGGTCAAGTATAGCCCTAAACCAGTTCCGTCTGTCTCTATCCCAATAATATTTTTGGAGCGGAAAAACTTAGTAAATACTTTTTCCTGATCACGCTTAGGAATTCCGAAACCGTTATCTGAAATTTGAGAAATTATTTCATTTCCTGATTTCGAAATAAGCACAACTATCTCACCACCCTCAGGAGTGTATTTAATTGCATTCGTCAATAAATTCATATAAACGTGTCTGGTTAACTTAGGATCAATTTTGATTTTTGGAAGTTCCCCATGGACACTAACAATAAGTTTGTGATTTTTTTTCTGTATTTTGGGTTGAAGTTCCAAAACAACTTGATCCACTAAAGTTTTTATGTCGGTAGGCTCGGGATCAATAATTATTCTCCCGGATTCAATTCTTGAGATATTAAGAAGAGTGTTAACAAGCCCTATCATCCGCTCGTTTGACTGATAAATGTTCTCTACTAACTCTTTCTGCTCGGCATTTAGAGATCCCATCTCTCCGTCAACTAGCATTTCAGTAAACCATTTTATTGCAGATAGTGGAGTTCTCAGCTGGTGGGATGCTAGAGAAATAAACTCCGTTTTCATCCTGTCAACCTCTCTTTCTTTAGTCACATCTCTGAAAACATCGATTCCCCCGATTACCAATCCGTAAACTACCACCGGAGTTGCGGTTATCGAAACTGCAAATTGCGAACCATCCTTTCTTTGATAATAATAACTGTTACTTATGACTTTTTTATTTGAATAAAGAGCATTCCTTATAGGTCTTTCCGAAACAGGAACTTCATTTCCTTGCCCATCGATTAGTTTTATTGAATGAATCAGGGATTTACCCATAAGTTCTTCCTCTCTCCAACCAGTCAAAATTTCTACCTGTTTATTTATAAAAATTATTTCCCCTTTGTTATTTATACCAATCACACCGTCACCGATATTTTCCAACATCACTTCGATCTTCGCCTTAGACGCTTCAACCTCACGATTTTTTACAATCAAATCCTGCCGTATCTTATCTATATCTTCCCCTCTAGTATAAAAAAGGTTAGAACACCCTATCTCGAGCTGAACCCATTCCGCCAAATCTCTTAAAGTCTCTCTTTCAATTTCAGAGAGACGTCTTGATATTCTGTCAGCAATAAATAAAACACCAATAATATTTCTATCCTCTATTTTTATGGGCGCTCCGGCATAGAACTTAAGATTTGGTCCCGAAGTGACTAATGGATTTTTAGTATACAACCCGTCAACCCCAGTATCTTCTACCAAATAAAGATCTTGGGAGCGTAAAACTTCATTCTCAAACGAATTCTCACGAGGAAGCTCTATGTTTAAGAGGCCTTGAACAGATTTATACCAAATCCTATTCCTGTCAACTAAAGATATTCCAGAAACCGGGACGCTGAATAAGCGGGTGAGTAGCCTTGTAATTCTGTCAAACCTTTCTTCCTTCGGGGTATCAAGAATCCGCATGGATGAAAGTGTCTGCAAGCGTCTCTTCTCCAAAACCTGAGGATCAATCTGGGCAGTTTGAATCATATCGGTAACCTATTTTATTCTTAAGTATATATCCGCCAAAGAAAGAATTAAACACTCCGGTTAATCTTGATTGCGTATCCCTACAACACAGGCAAATCTGCCTTGGTGATTTAGAGGCAACTCCCTTTCACGAACATGCGAGAAAAATCTGTTATCGTGAACTGTATCAATATAACAATCGATAATATTTTTCTCTAAAACTCCGGAGTCAATTATTTGTTTTTTGCATAGTCCTACAAAGTCTACCTTATAGTGATTAGCATCAAGCTGATCAATAAATGGCTGCCATTCAGAGTCATCAACTTGTGAAGGGTTTTCCTTGATAAAAGAATCCTTGCGAGCAGCAGGACCAAGACCAACAATTACATCCTTGGGATTTGTGTTATAGTCATTCTCCAACCTTCTAGTGGCTTTGGCGGCTATTTCCAAGTCCACACCCTTCCATCCCACATGAACCAGTCCCACAACTTCTTTTACTGGATCAAAAAAAATAACCGGTAAACAATCTGCGATAAGAAGAAATAAATAGAGATTTTTCTTATCTGTAAGTATTGCATCAACTTTAATTGCATAATTGGAATCCAAAATGCTTCTTCCGGACCATTTCTTATCGGCAATTACAACCTCATCCTTATGAACAACCCACATACAAACAGTTTCGTCAACCGAAACATCAAGTTTTGTTAAAAACCTCTTACGATTAGGAACTACCACTGAAAAATCCTGTACTTTTCCAAGAATCGAGTTAGCCATATTTCCATCTGCCTTTGTTGAAAAAGCATGGAAAAGTTTCGGAAATTTCAGGAGTTCGGGAATTTGATACATTGAATCAAAAAAATACACCTATTAAAAACCCTGCGGGAAGTAGCCAGATAAAAATATTCAAAATGAAAAGTAAAGTATTAAAACTGTAAAGAGTTGAGTCCAAAAGGAAAAATGTTATCAAAATCCCGTCTGCTAACAATCCTTGTGCAATTGATCTATCATTCTTTATAGGTGAAAATTTGTATTTATAGTATAGAGTCGGATTTACTATAAAACTTTTACCTCGCAATTGAAGTGGTTCCTGGTTAAACCTGGCATAAGGAACCGGGAAACCCGCATAGTATCCACATTCTAAAAGTTTTATATTCCCACAACCAACATTCATAACAATAAATGAAGAAAGAAGAGAAAGAGCTATTCCTATAAAAAAGAAAGCGGACAAGGTTAAAGTTTTCTTATTAAAACCGAACTTTTTGTTCATACGTTAATATTGCTTTATTATACATTCATAATGATAAGTCAGGAAACGGAATGTGCGATTTTGCCTAATGTGCGGCGATATATCCGAAGTACCGCCACGGTATGCGTCTGGTTTGGATTATATCAAAAACTTGAGACATTTAGGATATACCGCAGTTAGGCGATGTCGCGAACGTAAGTGAGTGACGAGCCTAACAAGGCTTTGGCACCGTGCTGTGCGATGTAAATTTTTTATGTTGTCAGTTAATATAATAAATATTTTCTCGCGAATGAAAGTGCGGCAATCGTCTGACAATCTGCAATTTTACCATCGTCAAACATCTGGTATGCTTTAAAAATTGGAATTCCTTTTATTTTTAAACCATGCTCGGTATCTTCCAATTTTTGTTTAGTTTTCTCCAAATTATCTGCCAAAAATACTGTGCATTGTTCTGCGCATAGTCCGCTCCATGGAGTGTATACTCCAAGTTTTTTCCATGACTTTGCAGTGTAACCAAGCTCTTCCTCAAATACTCTTTTTGCTGCTGCTAATGCGGTATAACCTTTTTCCTGTCCTCCGCCAGGCAGTTCTAGCGTCCATTGTTTTAATGTATAGCGATACTGGTATGTAAAAATTATTTTAGCCTTTTTGATCGGCACAATAAATACTGATCGATCGGTCTCTTTGATATGAATAATGAAGTAATTACCTTCTACATGAGTAGGAGTAATGAATTTTTCATGAGACACATGGAACCATTGATTTTTATATACAACATTTTCAGACAATTTAGTTCATGGTTTCATTTTAATATTATTCTTTTCCATAAAATAAATTAGAGTTATTCCTTATTACCCCTCCTTAATAATTAAAATCAAATTTTCATCTCTAATCAATGCGCAAAAGCTTGAAATCTCCAACAAGATAAAAATTTATTTCGTATAATGTTTCGGTGTATGGGAAGTTTGCCTTATTTTTCCCATTAGGATTAGTAAATTTGCAAACAGCCCAAGGTTTTGTCTTTTTCAAACGAATGAATGTCTTGACTATTTTTTGTCAAAAGTCGTTTGATGTTTTGAGTGGAAGTGTTACCTGTTCTGAGCCAAATTACCTTGGGAGGATAACCATAAATAAGGCTTCTTTCGTTGAAATCCGAGTCTTGAGTTACGAGAGTAAAACCATTGTCGCGAGCGTAGTTCCATACTTTCTCATCAGTGGCTGTTTGTAAATCCAGCAGGTAAACGTGGCTTGAACCTGAAAATAAAACCTTAAGCTGCTTAACCAGCTTGCGGGAGATGTTTTGATCTAAGAGTAATTTCATGACCAGCCGTAGTTAGGGAATGCTCTCTTTCTGACGCATAGGTTAAAACTGCCTTAATATCCTCTTTGGTTAATTCGGGAAAGTCGCTTAATATTTTCTTTTTACTCATACCTGAAGAGAGCATTTTCAAAACATCATATACGGTGATGCGCATATCCCGAATAGTGGGTTGACCACCACGTTTACCTGGTTCGATACTGATAATTCCTTTATAATTCATAGTTCTTATAATACTATAAACAAAAAATTAAGGCAAATTTGGACGGAAGAAAATAGCACAAGCTTAGTTTTATTCGAACCGTGCCATTTTTCTGTAACCCCATGTACCGTGTTATACGCCCCGAGCGAAACGAAGTGTAGCGAGAGCGCAGCGTGGTCGAGCGATAACGAGAAGAAATGGAGGCAAAATTACAAATCTAGATCACCAATCCAAGTATCCACAACCAGCTTTTTTGTTTGTTCCAGATAATCGTGAATACCCGTGAATATTTTCTCTCTACCATCTGGCAGAACAACCCTGATACTATCTTCATGTTTAGTATCGAATACAGACAGAACAAGCTTGTCACCACTCAATACTAATCTCCTAGTGCCGTCATCTCCTTCGACCACTTCAAGTCCATCAACATGAAATGGTATCTCTTTTGGTTGTTCTGCCATATTTTGCCTCCATTATTGTATCTAACGTTTCCGAATATGAGAAGTTTTTGGCCGCTTCCTTACTATATTTTAAGAAAAGAAAAGGGCAAAAATTTGGGTTGAGAAAAATTTGCATACTTATTAATTTAATTGCGCAAATTTTTTGAACCTCATATTCGGTGTTGTGCGAAATAAGGCTCGGCGTTTTTTCAAATATAGATGGAAAGAATTTTTTATTTTTTAATAATATAAGATACTAAGGAATAAACGAGATAAACAACCAAGAATGGAATTACTAATAAAGAAAAAAATTGAAGAATATAATCACTAAAGTAAAAACAACATTTTGGCAAACCTACGTGCTGTGGCCAATGTTCACATTCTATCTTGGGGCAGACTGCCAGTTTATACCTAATTTGGGAATATTCCCAGACTCTTAAATAATAGTAAATAACAGTTATTACTGTAGATGCAATAATTTTTTTCTTTGTGGGCTTAAAAAATTCTTTCCAGTCCATATTATTATCTTGGTTAATTGATTAATATAAAGTTTTCTATTTACTCTAGCCGAGCCTTATTTCGCACAACGTTCCAGTATATGCGATGTTCCGCTACATCCATATTTTATCAAATTAAAAGTTGTAGTGGAATATGGGAGAGCGAAGTGCAACGAGCGAACCGCATACACTGTGTTAAGAGACCTGAAGCAAATCAGTTACATTTTTTAAAACTGATTTGCTGAAAGTGCAACGAGGCAAGCAACTGAAAGGAGCGCAGAGTTTATTTTTTGTCAGAAGGTTTAATTTTTGAAAACAAGTGCTGGATAACTAACAACACTAAATAAATTATTGGTATGTAATAAAGAGCCAAAATAATTTTCGAGTAAGGATATTTTCCATAAATACTGCAGCAACAAATCTCTGAAGCTTTGAAAACCTCTCCAGTTTTACCTTTGCTGTCATCTATCTTTGTATCAACTCCATCCTCGCAATATTTTTTACATTCAGGGTTAGCATCCGTCATGCACTGTATAACTCCCACTTGATCTACTCGAAAATTATGAATTGCAATAATTGAGCTATTCACCCCAACAAAAATTACAAGGGTTGCTAAAACAATTTTTAAATTAAATAAACTTTTCCAATTCATTTTGAAACTTTTTCTGACAAAAAATAAATTTCTCTTAACTACTGTTTGTACGAATTGTTGTTCGTATAAACGGTATTATTATGATAAAATAATACCATGTTAATCGAAAAATTATAAGAATACTTGCGAATTGCTGGATACAGTGCAGAAACAATTAAAACATATACTTTGTGTACCCAAAAAATCTATTCCCGCTTCAAAAAACCGCTTAACCTCATCGCTTCTTCCGAATTCGCTGACTTTTTAGACGAGTTGGTAAAAAGAGGCAATTCCCCTTATACAATAAACCTATACCATGCTTCTCTCAAACTGGTCATAGAAAAAATTTATGATAAGCCTTTTTATTACAAATTTCCTTACGCAAAAAGACATAAAAAACTTCCCATTGTACTTTCCAGAAGTGAAATCAACTTGATTTTAAATAAAATTATCAATTCCAAACATAAACTTCTTATAGCGCTGGCTTATGGAGCCGGATTACGGGTAAGTGAAGCGATAGATCTAAAAGTAAAAGATATCGATCTTCAAGAATTAACCATTCATCTTAAAGATGCAAAGGGGAAAAAAGACAGGATAACGATCATTCCGGAAAAAATTAGATCTGATCTTCAAAATCTGATTGCGGGAAAGACGGCAAACGGTTACTTTTTGAGAGCGAACGAGGCGGAAGGCTAACAACAAGAACAGCTCAAAAAGTGTTTACATCTTCGATAAAAAAAGTCGGAATTAAAAAGGATGCAACTTTTCACTCCCTCCGTCATAGTTTCGCGACACACCTTTTCGAAAATGGAGTCGATATCCGCTATGTGCAAGAACTACTTGGGCATGCTAACATCAGAACAACACAGCTTTATACCAAAGTTACAAATCCGAAGCTAAAAAATATAAGAAGTCCACTGCGATGAACAACTCTGTGCCAGGAGCACAGGGTATCTGAAGGAATTCTGCCTTTAGCAGAAATGTTCTTTTTAGCTATTCTATTAGAGAACCCTGCTGCAAAACAGCAGGGTATTTAAGGATAAAAATGAAAATCGATATCTTAACTCTTTTCCCGAACATGTTTCACGGGCCGTTTGATGAAAGTATTGTTAAGCGGGCTCGAGATAAAGGTCTGGTGGATATTACTGTCCATAATTTACGGGATTGGGCAGGGGACAAACATAAAACTGTGGATGACAGACCATATGGAGGTGGAGTTGGGATGATTTTAAAAGTTGAAGTATTAGATAAGGCCGTAAGTCAATTAGAAATGAAAGATTCGGACACAAAAGTTATACTCTTGGACGCAGGCGGTAAAAAATTTACTCAGAAAGATGCAAAAAGATTATCAAAAAGCGAACACCTGATTCTGATTGCAGGCCATTATGAAGGAGTAGATTATCGAGTCCATAAAAAAATTGCTGATGAAGTAATGTCAATCGGAGATTACGTTCTAACGGGTGGTGAACTTCCTGCAATGGTTATCACTGATTCAATCGTTCGCCTTATTCCCAAAGTCCTAGAAAAATCCGAAGCAACAGTATTTGAAAGCTTTTCTCCAACATCCAACATCCAACATCCAACATCTATCCTTGAATATCCTCAATATACCCGACCTGAAGTTTATAAAGGCTGGAAAGTTCCTAAAATTCTCCTCTCCGGAAATCACAAAGAAATTGAAAAATGGAGAAAGGAGCAATCTATTGAGAGGACGAAGAAAGCGCGCCCAGATCTTCCTGGTAGATAGCAGTAACGACAAGTCTTTTGCTGTCCAGAAATCCGGTGCAGGTATATAAGGTCAATCTCGAATCCTTGGTCTGATCTAATATTCCCGTCTGATTGGCATTAACGATCTGAACATACTCGATTCTGAATTTTTTCCGAATTCCGTCTGAAGATTTTATTTGAATGATCTGACCCGGTTTTGCTTTTTTCAAATTCCCCAAGATATTTTTATAGTTGTGGCCGTAAAAAATAGTGTTTCCGGTTTCTCCCGAAATAGCCGAAGGGGTTAAATAAGAAACACCTTTTGTGGTTGTCTCCCACTTCCCGTTATTTATTGCTGCGGGGTAGATATCAAGCGTTATCCCCAGTTCACCGAGGGTTAATAAAACCGGTTTATCAGCAGCTTTATCATACTGATCCGACGGTAAAACCTCTGCTTTATTAAATTGAAGTCTTTGCGGAATAATTCTTCTCCAATATAAAAATCCGGCTAAACAAAAACAAAACAACCCGAGTAAAATAAAAAACTTGGAGATACTTCGCATGTTTACTCTCTGAGTTTTTTTTTTATAAAGATGAATCCCGAGAAGAATCGATGTTAACCCCAAAAGAACTAACCCATACGGTGTCAGCGCGTCTCCAGTCGCAGCCAAACCCAGGATAGATCCTTGAGTGCTTGCAGCTGCAGCCAGCACCGTACCAGAAGAACCGCTTGAACCCAATGAAGAGGTAGAAGTACTCGTCCCGCCGCAACCGTAAGCACTGTTAAATGCCATGTAGGGTTCAGGGTTAAGCCCCCAAGTTGAACCGTCGGGTATAAAATGCCAACCAAGGTTTTTTAACGTATCGATTTCTTCCTGTGTTAAAGACCCAATTCTCCACCAATTGGTCTGTATTCCATTCCCTACATCTGAACAAAAACACTGTTGAATTCTATCAACGTCCACGATGTAAACTGCGTCAGACCCGGAATATGCATTGGGGTCGCCGGGAATCCCGTGAACGCCACTGTCATATTTAACTTTTAACGTCCCTTGAGGATTTGAACAGGCCGGAAAGTCAGGAGGAGTTTGCTGCGCGTTTACTGAACCCACAAAGACGAAGGTTATCAAAAGAAACACGAAACTCACTAACAGTCTTTTAAGTATTTTCATTGCAATGAAGGCAGGTTTGGGCAGAAGATAACTATGATAGTTTAACATTATAGGACAACTCATGCAAGTTATTTCTGCATTAGTTTGTACAGAAACTTTTGAACCATAAAAAGTAAACTTTCGTGACCTTTTATAAGGATTGTTTCCAATTTATCACCGGAAATCTTTGTTTGCTGGGTAATATATCCTTCGGCCTCGACGGTTATTACTATCCCTGAAGATAGGTAAGAAAGGCTAAATTCTCCATCGCGGGTGGTAACTACCCGTTTATGAGAGCTTGAAACAAAAGCTTCTTTAATAGGTTTCCCTCTTTCATCTTTGATATAACCTGTCAATACTTTTGGCTTGAAAAATTGATCCAGTACTTGGCTTGCTTTCCTGGGGCTGTAATTATCTTCCCAAAGCCTAGTACTTCCCCCAAAAGACACCCAATAATTAACTCCAATAAGATCAGAAATGTCGGATATTTCCTTCAGCGCATCCTCAATCCATATAGCTTGCTCTCCCATGCTCAGATTTCCGTGAATATCTGGAATTGGGGCGCCAAATTCGCCTAAAACTACCTTTCCGCCGGACTTCTCGGCAATTTTTTTGATATCGGCTGCCAATTCTTCGGGAGTACCTACATAGTGATCAATCACCACCACACCCCCAAGGGCTTGAGTGGTTTTCTTATCCATAACCAGATTGGCCACATCCCCGTTCATCGGGACGAAATTAGAACGGACATTTTTGCCTATTTTCCTAAAAGCCTCGTTTGTTACCCTGTATTCCTCAATTAAAAATGCCCTGTGTCCGGCAACATCTCCGGTCCTTCTTGGATCCCCAGGCCCTCCGTTTTCGCACTCAGGACAGGATGAAAAAATATCTCCCTCCTCAAAAAGCGCGCCATTTGCCAATATAAATTCCTTAACAAATTCTGTATGCTCCACTCTTCCTATTTTTGGGTATCCAAACCATCTCTCCCAGCCGGGGACATTTCCCCGAAACCAGATTTTTAGCCCATACTTTCTTGCAGCAAAAACCCACCGTGTCAAAAACGGCACAAACTCCTCAGCATACGGAGTTCCGATTGCAACGTGAGTAGCCCCTGTTTTTGCTATAAGGCGTATTTGGGTATCGATCACCTCATTGAATTTTGAATCCTTTGCTTTTTCCCTGGCAACGTCGCGTGAGTATTTCACCGTATCAATTGATTGGACTTCCCACCAAGTAGTTTCAGCGGCCCCAGTTAGCACACTTCCGTTCCACTTTGACGCAAAACTTGGTCCCAAAGTTACAATTATTACGAAAACAAAAATAATGATTAATGTCTTTTTCATACTTATACCAAAGGTGTAAATACAGTTTCACCTCTAAGGTGTAGTACTATTTCTGTTTACCAAATACAGGTTCCGTATTAAGCTCACCCAAATATTCCTCTTCGAGTTCGTAAATATCCGCGAAAGGATAACTTTCAACTAATAAATATTTTTCAAACCCAACGGATCTGCTTACGTCCTTCCAGACAAGGTCGTTATCATCGTGTGTCCTTGCTACAATCCAACGTGCCCAGCGGTCCGGCGAAGTCGTCGCCGATTCCCAATACGCTCCAGTTCCTTCGTGGATAAACTTCTTCATGGGTAATCCCGAGGAGAAGATTATAGCATCGTGGGAGGCAACAGAAATAAGAATAAACCCTTCGCGGTTGGAAGCATTTTCTTTCAACCAACCGGAAACCTCGCTAACATTTTTTTGGCTTGAACCAACCCGAGCATCATCAATTGTCACTGCATCAGCACTCGTAAACGCGAAGAATGTGGTAAAGAAAAACAAGCCTATTAGGGTCCAACGTAAATCTCTTAACCTATCAACTAAAAATCCTGAAAACACCGCAATTGCGGGAAGGAGCATTATACCGTATCGAACATTAAACCATGTGTTACCCGATATTCCTTGAATAAAAAGTACGGAGTGTCCCAAGAAAAGCGCAAGAATATTAAAGAAAAGCGAGGCGAGAAGAGCGAGTGTTGCAATTTTAATCTCACCTTTAATCTTTGAAAACCACAAGGCCATAACCCCAAGAAGTCCCAAAAAAACTGTGTAAGCATAAGAGTTATAGACAAGCGCATAAAGATAAAGGACTGTGGACAAACCAATATTGAATTTCGTAGGTAACTCTCCCGCAGCCTCAAGTCGGACTTGCTGGGCGCGTGCCGAAAAAGGACCAAACGCGAAATACAGCGGGTCTTTAAAAATAACTAAGTTCCACAAGAACCACAAAGCTATGCCAAAACCGGCCAGTGTGGCAAAAAGAATAATTTTTCCTTCGGTTTCCTGATATACATCCTTTAACTGAGCAATACTATCCCTTAATCCGTGTTTAACGAAGATGTTTATGGAAACTAATAAACCTGCGAATACAAATAAAAACCAACCATCGTAACGAGTAAGAGTGGATAGCATTATAAAAAAGGCGCTCTTTATGAGATTTAAAACTTCGTCGGTTTTTGCCCAAAGCATAAAATAATAAGCCCCGGCTGTCATGGTTGAAAGGAGCAGTAGCTCAGTCATTGCGGTTGACTGCAGATACAAAATATTAAGGTTTGCGGCAAAAACCACAACTCCGAAAAATCGACCCAAAAGCCCCACACCAAGCTTTTTCAAAAACATATACACGATAACCCCTGTTGCCACAAAAGCAATCATCGAGATGAGCGCACCGGAGAGTCCCGAGTGCCAGAAAAAATCAATCCAAATCGTCGGGATCATCAGGACATGGGGCAGCGGAAGCCACACAGATCCAAGCTGTGCGAGTCCCGGTTTTAGCCCTTCGACAACGCGGCGACCTATGTCAAGGTGACTTCGCGCGTCGTTATAGGCAAGACCTAATCCGTTAAGATAGTAATGAGTAAAGGCGTAAACTGAAATAGTCGTAAGGACAGAGATAACTACAGATAGACCATTCTTTTCAAACCACTTTTGAATCCTGTCTAGCGTCTCGTTTTTTATTGCAAGATTTAAAGTTAAATTAGGAATTTTCACTGTTTAACATCCTTCCTTTCAAAAATCAAAGCGGTATAAAGAATTAAAATTATTCCAAAAACAAAGCCTGCGTATAGTAAAGAATAGTCGCAAGATGTAAGTCTGTCCGATAAATACAAGTTATAGACAAGAGAGCTATTTAGGTTTCTCTCTGTCATTAATTGCCAGTTGTATACATATGTATAAGGGATAGGGTTGGGTAAGTTTAGTGCCTCTACCTTTGGTGGAATCTGAGTAGTCGTCATTACTCCAAGAACATTTACCCCAATACTGTAGGCAGCTAAAACCACAAAAATAGGTATAAACCACAACTTTTCTTTATATCTGTCGATGGCAATTCCCATACAAACAGACAAAATAGCAATTGTCGGTATCATATATCTTGCTCCGAACGCCCAACCTCCCGTCACATCTCCAAACATCGAATATAAGAATGCATTGGTTAAAATAACTGCAAAAAATACGGCAGAGACTGACCTTGAACTAAACTGTTTAAAAAGGAGATACAAACCGACCAGACCAATTAATATTACCGGACTGAAGTAAAAAATTCCGCGCTCATTACTGGTAACAAGTATATAAAGCCCGTGAAGTTGGTATCGGGTTTTAAAAGGTAGATTCAGCCCTTTATTATCATCCTTGACTTGTCCTCCAACCTTGTATGTTTCTTCTACGGCTGTTTCAAATGACGGCGCTCTACCGATAAATTGCGGAAGAGAGAGATAAGAACCTGTAAGTCCGTGGTTATAGTAACCAAAAGGAATAAAAGTTAATACTACACCTATTAGAAAACTTATAAACTTTAAGCTTAATTTTAAATTTAAATTACTATTTATCGCCTCCCGATTGACGTGTTTTGCCAATACAAAAACGATTATCGGAAACATCAAGATTAGATTTGGAACATCGGCAAATAATCCAATACCGCAGAGTATTCCAATAAAAATATCATTTATAATACCTACTGGTTTAAGAGCAAGAATTAAAGACAGTAAAATAACAAACGTGCTTATATGATGTTGAGTAAGGGTTAATGAATATGAAAGTGCATTTGTTGCAAATAAAAACAAAAAGCCTGCTAACAAGGAAGCGGCTATTCCAGCACCTAGTTTTCGTGTAAGTTTATATATTAGAAAAACATTCAGGATGGCAAAAAGGGAGGTTGATAGATAGGCAAAAATTTGCGGTATGCCCCAAACTTTTCCCAACATGTAAAAGGGTACTGCAACAAAAGATACTCCGGGAGTAAAAATACTGAAATACCTCCCATTAGCTTCAACCACATCCGGCATAGAAAATTTTGCTCTCTTTTCGTTCAAAAAGAATGTGTTATCCTCTACAATTGCCTCTGTAAGAGCAAATCGAGACGTACTTCCCGAGGACTCAAACGGCCCACCAACCTCGGTACTTTTGCTATTAAGACTCTGATACAAAAGAGGATTCCCCCCTTGTCCTTTAACAACTAAGGCAACCAGAAAGATCACTATTAAGAAAAACAAAATATATAGAAACGATTTAATTATTTTTTTAAACATATTTCTCTAATTTTTAGTCGTTCTTATAGATTCCCACAAAGGATTAAAATTTCTTGCATACCTCCGACTACTAAAAAGAGTATAAATACTAATAAATAAGAGGTAAACACCCGCAAAGGGATTTTTGATAAATTCAATGAACTTAAACAACCATATTTTAGAAACTGGTTTATATTCTTCAGTAACAATGTCTCCGAATATATTCTTTAAAATAAAACGGTTGGAGTTGTTTCTCGTCATCCACTTTAAGTATTCCTTAGTATTTGAAGGATTTCTATAGTAGACTTTAGCTTTTCTTACATGTTTGTAATTGTACTCGGAAGTGATAGCCGAAAAATAAAGGTAAGAATCCACATTACCCATCTGCTTGTCCTGAGGCAATTGTAAACTTTTAATAAAATTTCTTGTGAATGCCATTACCTTGCCATCGCAGGTAAATTTTTTATTTTTATTTTTAAGCGAGTTACTCATTTTATAAAAAGCGTTAAAACTGGAATTAGCTGCTGATTGCACAAAATTGACTGGGGGTAACGGATTCGGATTACCCGTCACAAACCCTACTTTAGAGTTATTAAAGGGTTCTACTAACTTACTTAGCAACTCATCGTCGTTAATAAAGATATCATCGTTTAAAATTACTAGTACGTCTGAATCATTATTCTGGAAAAAAAATCTAACCACGCCGGCGAAACCTTTTCTATTCTTACCCTTAACAACATGGATGGTTGAGTAAACCTTAGCGTAAGTGTCTGCGATATAATTCGTTCTATCGGAAGAACAATCAGAATAAATTTTTATCTCCTTTAATACATAATTACTCTCTTTCTGAATCACAAGAGATTCTAAAAGTAAAGATAGGTTTTTCTCGGCGTTGTAAACCGCTATTGCTACTGTTGTATTTATTTTCTTTTTCATTCTATTGGGTTGCTGCTAATTTTTTTGAACTGAGAGACATTTCCCATTTGGCAGTACTCTTGTCTACAAAAAGGTTCATCAAATTAGCATAGAAATATATAAACAAGTAAAGTATAGACTGTAAAGGGTTTTTCACTACAAGAGGAAATGCTTTCGTGACAAGTAATCTGAATGGGATAGAAAAACTCTTGTCTACAAGATTTTCGTTAAAAATCTCTTTTAGTCGCCTTCTTGAACCTAAGAATCTGACACTTTGACTAAAATGTCCGCGCAGCCTATGGGGGAATTTAAAATAAACAGCAGCTTTTGGCTCATATTGAAATAAGTATCCATCAGAAAGGCACCTAAGATAAGAGTATGCATCTTCACCGCTGATTGCCGGCCATTTAATTTTTTTTGCGAAATCTTTTGAGAAAACACGGAATGCACCATGACACAAATAAATATTATTCCCGTCGTTCATGTTTTCAAAAAGACTTAATTTCACCTCTCTACTGAAAAATAGTGTCTTCTCGAGAAGATTTCTGGGTCTTAAAGGAATAATTTTCCCACCAACCAAACCGATTTTAGTATTTCTGCTAAAAGGTTCGATAATTCTTTCAATTACCAAGCTATTTTTCGGAAGCACATCAGCATCGAGAAGAACAAGATAATCCGAACTAAAGTTTTTTAAAATTATATTCTGAGTCAAAGCCTTTCCTAATCTTTTATTATTTACTAATAGTATTATTGTTCCGTTTTTTAGTGATTTAACTTCTTCCTCAGTTTTATCCGAGCTACAATCTGAAATTACAATTATTTTTTGAATTTTTAAATTTAATTGTTTCTGTGCTAACAAAGACTTAAGCAAATTTTTAATATTTGCCTCCTCGTTGTAAGCTGGAATTCCGATTGTCACAGTTGGTTTTTTTCTCATGTTTTTTCCGTTCCTTTTATTGCTAATAACTCTTTATGAAAACCCTTTGGCAAAAGTTTTATATCTCTATCCGGATTAAGATTAAGAAGCTCCAGGTCCCGAATGCGCTTCGCATTTTTCCTGCCAACACGTTGGTTAAGTAACGTTAGTGTTTTATAAACCAAAAGAGGGACTATTAACTTTTTTAACCCTTTACCATAAAGCCTTTGAAGAAGACGGTTTCGAACTATTGAGTCTTGCCAATGAACACACAGAGGAGCAGTGGCACTATAAGCGGTAATTCCCCAACCAGCTTCCTCCCAATCGGTAAGATAAATTATATTTCTTTGTAACAAAATATTACTTGCGTTGATGTCTGCGTGAATAAGTCCTTTGTCGTATGTCCCGATACGGAAAAGCGGTAAAACTTTCGGAGTAGTCATGAGAATTTTAAATGACGAAAAGGGTGAAAGAAAAACCGATTTCAAAAGCCTCAACGGCAAGTACAAAAGTAAAGCTTTGACTGAGTAGTCTTTGAGATAAAGATTTATTGAAAAGCGCTGGGTTTTTCCGCTTAATTTCTCGATAAGCTCAAGCACTACCGTAAGAATTTCTGCTTTTTTATTAGATTCCTCATCCAAAAGTTTCTTGCCTTTTATGTAGCGGGAAATTAGACAAATAACTTCTCCCTGATTGATGATTTTATCCACTTCCGGGACTAGTAAACGGTATCCTTTATATTCAAAAAGCGTTTTTTTGGTCAGTTGGGATAGATATTGACTAACTCTGGATTCGGCAAAAAGAGATTTATATGTATAGCTTTTTTTACCAACAACTGCTTTCACAAAAAACTTATTTCCTTTTGTATTTGAAACAATTCCATGAAAGCGCCCAAATTCATCCTTCTCAATCGGAGTAATCTCCCGGTAACCGTTTTGTCTTACTATATTAGTAATGTTTAAGCCTTTTTTTGTCATAGCTGTGATACTAATTTTTCAAGTCTTTTTAGATAAAATTTTTCTTGCTCGGCTTTGGTATATTTTTGACTTAGTCTTTGTAAAAGATTAAAGACAACAAAAGATCTCAATAAATCTTGTTCACGCTTATCAAGACGAAACGTACTAACCGTTTTTTTCCAAAAAAGATTATGGAATCCTTTCTGAGACCAAGCAGAATTTAATGTTTGCGAAAGATCATAATAACAATGACTTACACAGGTGTGGGCAAAGTCAATTACAAGAGTTTTTTCGCCTGCAACAAGAACATTCCCAACGTTAATATCTCCATGACAAAGGGAGTTAGTTCGAAGCTTCAGCCATTTGGAAAAGTAACGCATTAGTGCAAAAAACGTACGAGTGAATAAAGGTGCATGGGCAGGATAAAAAAATACATTTTTCAAAAGGAAATATGGCAATGATACAATCTGATAAGTAGAAGTTCTTGTTATTACTTGAGCGCTTCTCCCAAAGTCAAAATTTTTATTCATAGTTTCCAGCAATTTCAGTACCTTCAAATAAGATTTAATACGGACTAGATTTTTTTTCAAGGTAATTATTTGGGCACCGGAAATGTATTCCATAACCAAAGCCTTGCCGTTTGCGCTATCTATAATTTTTAAAGGTTTTGGTATAATTACATCTGTATTCCCAATCTTTTTATACTCTTTATGACGTCCTCCCCCGTTCAATGGACGGGGGTTCCCCCTTAAAGAGGACGACAAATCAGCGTTCAATTCATCCCCGCCATAAATGGCGGGGTTTTCTTGAATGCTGTTATAAAAAAGTGTATGACCAATGTATTCTTTTTCCAATGAAGACTGCTCATTGCCAATTTTTATAAATACTTTCTTTCCGCTTTTTTTATCTTTATACACACCTTTATCTGTGGAACTTAACCCGCTGAAAATCTTTTCTAGTAATATGTAGCGATTTTGTAATATAGTCATAAGTGTCTTAGGCAACTTTTTTGCCTACTCCCCATACACGCCAATCAAGTTTTTTCTCTCTAAATTTACTGAAATCAACTTTGAGAGCTTTTTTGATAAGTCGGGCAGAGATTCTGTTTTTTAGTCTCTTTGCAGGTACTCCGCCCACAATGGAGTAGGCTGGAACATCTTTTGTAACTACGGCTCCTGCCGCAACAACCGCACCGCGGTAAATAGTAACTCCGGCTAGAATAGTTACATTTGCACCAATCCACACATCATCCTGAACAATTATGTTTCTCTTTCTGTATTCCTCTCCAAATATCATTGGTTCTTCCCAATTAGAAACCTCGTGATCCTGAGCGACAAATGTTGTATTTGGACCAATCATCACATAATTTCCTATGCTAACTTTACTGCCGGTTGTGATAATGTCGCAGTTTTTGTTTATGTAAACGTGGTGTCCGATTGACACGTTGTAGGGTTCAATTATGTGAGCAAAATAAATCCTTGAGCACTCGCCCAAATGCTTAAGTTTCAATTTCAACTCCCACATATAAAGATTTATCCTTGCGGAAGAAATCAAGTGATAGCAAAATTGATACGCCGGAAAAAATATATAAGTAAGTTTTTTCATAAACACGGTTACAATAGACTTGAATAAAATTTTTCCATTTTCTCAGCAGTTTTTTCCCAAGTTTTACTTTGGGTAAATCGAATACTTGCCCGAGAAATTTTTTTAACTTCTCGTGAGTTTTTCTTGTCTAAAATGTAATATGTTTTTTCAGCAACTTTTTTGTAATCTTTTGTTTCTACCAAATATCCGCTAACGCCGTCTTTAATTAAAAGGGGTAATGCAGTATTGTCCGCCGCAATTACCGGAACACCCTGACTCATGGCTTCGTGGACAACATTGCAAAAACTCTCCCAAAGCGCCATATGAACCATCATTTTGGCGTGTCTTATAAGGTAATATTTATCAATACCCCGAACTACCCCCCAAAAAATAACCCTGTCTTTTAAATGCAACTCCGAAATTAGTTTTTCTAATTCCTGCTTATACTTCTCATCCCCAACAGGTCCTACTATTACATATTTAAGATCATCAGGCGTAAGGGCTAAAGCCATCAAGGATGTTTCGTAATTTTTAATCGAGTAGATTCTGCCAATTTGAATTATGTAGCGCCCTAATTTTTTAACCTTTGTCTTTATATCCTTACTTGCCAGTTTGTCCACGTTTTCGAAAGCTTCGTTTTCCAAACCGTTTGAAATAACATTCACTTTATTCGGTAAAAGTCCTTTTTTAATCATTTCTTTTTTCTCCCAAACTGAAACAGCGCGTACGCCGTCTACTGTAAGGTTTATAAGTAGGGACCCCAAAGTAAAGTGATAAAGAGCTTTTGCAAGTGCGGTAAGTTTTGTAAATATTGACCAATCGGGATTAAATCCTCCGTGCGGTGTTAAAACTAATTTAGGGTTTTTGTTTCTTAACACTTTTCTAGCTAGCAAGAAAAGGAAAAACCGGATAAAAAATATATTAAAGTTATGTAAACAGATAAGATCCGTTTTGTCCCAATGAATCGCCGGCCAAAATCCGAAATATTCGGAGGCAAAAGGATATCTTTTAATCTTTAGTCCTTTAATTTCCTCCCTGTTAGGAAGTATGCTTTTTCCGATTAAAGTATCTTTAGAGGTATGAATAGTTATATCCCAGCCATTTTTGGCCAAAATAGAATACGTCTCCAAAATATTTGTTTCTATTCCGGCGGCAACAGGATAAAAGTATTTAACGATGACGTCTATTTTTCTTTTCATCATAAGTATCTCCCTAAAAATGTTGATTTAACTAATTTTCTGAAAGCCAAAACCGAAGGCAACGCTAAATATTTAAATTCGGCAAAGGTGTGAGTACCGTCGACTCCCACCCGGGGAACGGCATATTTATTTGCTTTACTTCCAAACGGAATGTCATCGGTCGAAAATGCAATTTTGTAGCCGGCACTTTTTACAGCGTCAATAATCACATCTGAATATTTTCCGTGAGGGTAAGAAAAACCGACAACATTTTTTCCCGAGATTCTTTCCAAATCCATTTTAGATTCTTTTATTTCTTCTGCTAAACAGTCTTTAGTCAATTCCGTCAGTCTTCGGTGAGTTTTTCCATGGCTTTCAATATTCCACCCCAGACTCATTAATTTCTTTAGGTCGTCGTCAGACAACAAAGGCCTTTTTGTGCCGATACTTTTCCTTACAAGTTTTTCTCTATCGGAAATGACAAACAGAGTTGGTTTAACACCCAACTTCATAAGATATGGAGCAACTTCCAAAAGGTTTTTATACCCGTCGTCAAAAGTAACTAAAAAACTAGATTTGGAATTGTGATTGTTTTTAGTAAGATACGTCACTACCTCTTCTAAGTCGACATTTGAATAATGTTTCAGCATATATCTCATTTGTTTTTTAAACTCTTTTGGCTTGACACTAAATCGCCAACCATCGTTATTTATACTGTGGTAGTAAAGAACTACAAAATCGTTCTTTCTATTTATAAGTTCATCAAACGTTCCGAGAATTATGTATATTGCTCTTCGTAATTCTATGAATTTATTGAATAAAACTTTTCTTTTTTGCATAGTCTTAAAGTGATTTAGTCGAGGCAATCTGCCAGGTGTCATTATCATTATAATTGTGTCTAACACT
Organism: uncultured Gammaproteobacteria bacterium; assembly: GCA_964627195.1. Classification (GTDB taxonomy): domain Bacteria; phylum Patescibacteriota; class Microgenomatia; order UBA8517; family UBA8517; genus CAZVJU01. The sequence continues at coordinate 67,561 of CAZVJU010000001.1, forward strand.
TGCTAACTTTGTATAAATGAAAACCAATAAATAAATGCTAACATATAGAAAATTCTTCAAAATAGTAGGAAGCGCTTTTAAAATTGCTTCTAAATAAACATTAAACGGAATAGTAAATTCCCTCTTGCCAAAGCCACTATTAAAATATTCTTCGTATATTCTTCCTGATGCAAAAAAACGAGTACTCTGCTTTAAATGATCGGCAATATTTGAAGGGAGACGATATTTAATTACTGCTTCATCTACATACAAAAATTTCATTCCCGCTCTTACACAGGCCAAATATGAATACATGTCTTCTCCGTCGCTCTCGATAAAATTCAGTAATTGGTAAGCATACTTACTAAAAGCTCTTGCTGGGCCATGACAGTTATAAATATTATTTCCGTTCTTATATGTCGCAAATAAAATTTTTTTGAGCTGCATACTTACTTCGAGTACTTTTTCAAAAAAACCCCTTACCGGGAGCTCAATTAATGCCGAAGAAGTAAAATCAGCCTGTTTGGTTAATATCGGGTCTATAAGTTTTTCGATAAATAAAACATCTTCAACGGAAGTATCGGCGTCCAGTAGAACTAAAATATCAGAAGTCGTTCTTCGTATAATCTGATTTTGCCTATAAGCCTTCCCATGTCTTTTTTTACCTTCAATAAGAGTTATTCTTTTTTCTTTCAAATCTTTTACTAACTCTATGGTTTTGTCGTTGCTTCCATCAGACGCTACAATAACAGAATTAACATTAACCCCATGAACCTTTTGCCTAAGTACTTGCTTAAGCAGCTTTCTTATATTTTCTTGCTCGTTGAACGCCGGAATGCCTAGGGTGATTGAATAATTCTTATTCATAGTTAATATTTTTTATTGCACGAACGGAAACGATGCAGGGAAAACGCGGGTCATTGTAGTTAAGCTGACCCCGAGTTAATTCTTCTTGAGACATACCGACCCAAAAACACTGTCCAGCCAGCACGTTGCCATACGAAGAAACCGAAACGTTACCCTTCCCGAAATACTTACCGAAAAGATATGTCGCTCCTTCGGGAAGAATTCTCCAATAATTCTTTGCATCCCCATACGTCGGACTTATACAAGCTGATGTTACTAATACCACACCACTTTCTTTTGTAATTCTTTTCAGTTCAGATACCGCCGAGTCCACGTCATCAATAAGTCCCAAAACATGCGTCAGGATTACACAGTCGTACGTTTCATCTTTAATTTCCGATTTTAAATTTTTCAGATCGCCGTAAATATTTGCATGAGAATTTTCTTCATTGATGTCCAAAACATCAATCTTATTTACTTTTTTCGAGCCAAAATTTTTTGTATAACTATCACTTCCTATTTCAAGACATCTTCCTCTAATAAGTTTTTTATTTTTATTAAGGAATTTTTCTATCCAAAAGCGATCAATAGGCAATCCTCTATCGATCCCGTACTTTACGCTTAAAGGTTTGGTATTGTTTTTGACAGGTGTCCAATATGCACTCGCAGGTTTTAAAAACCTATTAATCCTCCCCCTTACTTTAAGAGCAAGCTGATAAATAGCAGTATTTTTTTCTACAGACTTTATAACAGTTCTAACGAGTTTTTTCATTTTTTCAATTTTCACTTAATGCAGGTTTCCTGGCAAAAACTATTTCCTTTTCCCGATCTTCTCTAACAATTTTGAAAATTATTTTCAAAAATACTTTTGCGCTTTTATCCCAGCTGAAATTTTTAGACCATTCATATGCATTCTCAGACAACTCCATCCTGAAGTCTTTATCGTTGATTATTGACTCCAGCGCTTTTATCATTACTTTTTCGTCTTTTACAGGTACCAGAAGCCCTGTTTTACCGTCGACAACTGAGTCTGTGAGCCCTTTTATCTTTGAGGCAACAACTGGTGTAGCTGCTGCATTTGCCTCAATTACCGTAATTCCCCATCCTTCAAAAGATGAGGGTTGGATAGCAGCCCAAGCTTGGGCAAAAAGAGTCGCCTTCTCTTCGTTGCTTATAAAACCGCGGAATTCAACGTGATCCCTGACTCCCAGCTTTTGGGCGAATGTTCGAAGATACTTTTCAGATTCACCCTTGCCCGCAATAATTAGTTTAATTTGGCTGTATTTATCCTTAAGGAGTGCTATTGCTTTAATCGCAACGTCAACATTTTTGTACGGTTTCAGCCTTCCGACGTATATAAAGGTAGGACTTTGAGTTTTGGCTAGCTTTTTATAATCGCCGATATTAATCCCCGGATTTATTACTTCAATATGTTTTTTATTAAATCCAAGGCTAACAATATCATCTTTCGAGGACTCGGAAATTGTTGCTATTTCACTATCCCTGTAGACATGCGGCATAAGACGAGATTCCAGGAATTTTGCAATATGAGAAATTGGAAACGGGGCTTGCTCCCTCAAATAATCCTGATGAACATGGTGGATAAGTAACACCACGGGGACAGAAACATAAAGCGGAGTAAAAAATGGAATTCCATTTTCTGAATCGACAACTACGTCGAATTTACCTTTAAATTTCAAGAGGTAATAGAAAACTGCCCACATATAAATAGTATAAAAACCTCCGCGTCGTACTATCTGAATTCTCGAGTTTTTTTCATTCATTTTATTTTTTCCGTCATTTCCACAAAAAAGTGTTACATTATGGCCTTCTTTCACCCATCTTTTTGCAATTTCTTCAACGTAAACTTCTGCCCCCCCACCCCAGGTGTGTTTTAAATCCCTCCAATTAAAAACCAAAATATTAAGCTTTCCTTCGGAAGCTTTAGCTACCGGCAGTGGGGCAAACAAATATACAAAATCCTTAAAATTAACAGAGAGAGTATGTAGATGCCTATAGAAAATGTGAGCAAATCCAACCAAAAAGAATTGAATCAGCGAAGAAGTCGCAACGGCTAATGTAATATCTGAAACACTCTCATGATTCAGAGAAATAAGATATATCTGATAAAACGCAATTAATACTCCTATTACTGGAAAAAGATAATGTCTTTTGATCTGGTGGTAAGTTATTACACTTGATGCAACAGAAAAACTAAAAATTGCATAGGAGTAAAGAAGAAGATATTCGGTAATACCTAATGATTTTTCTCCAAAAAGATACGGAATTGTAAATTTCCCAAATACGCCAATTGCTACAAATCCCACTAGACTTGCCAGGGTTGATATTTCTAAAAGTTTGTAAAAGACGTTTTTCGAATCCTTCTCCTCGCCTTCGTTTTTGCTTACAACCGGAACTATGAATTGTGAAAACAATGCTCCTAAAAAGAAAATAATTTTTCCAGATAGAGATAAAAGCGCATATTCTCCGGCTGCTTTGGGCTCTAAATAAAGCTTTGCCAGAACAACATCGAATGATAAAAATGCAACACTGGATAAGCGCGTAAGGACAGATGTTAAATAAAATCCCTTAGGAAAGGCAAAATTCAAGGAAAGCTTGGCGGGTAACCTAACTTTTTTAATCCGCCCGACTGCAAACCAAGTAACAAAAAATGACAAAAACAATGATAACGGTATGGAAGCGTAGACTAATTCAGGAAGGCCTGCCTTTACAAAAACATACGCCACAAATAGCTTAACCAGAGATTCAAAAACGGTGACAAGTGCAATTGTTGTAAAGAAGAGATAAAACTGATAATGAAAGCTGGGGCAAATAACACAAATGGTAAGATGCTACTCTTGAAATAAAAACTCATAAGAGGTGTTAATGCAAACCATATTAAAGTAAGCAAAATCGAAGCAAAGAATGACTTTTTCTCAATATTCTCCAAAAAGTTTGATGTAGGAACCTTAAACTTGCCAAGTAAATATGCAGTTTTGTAGGTAACGGTTTTACCAAAAGCACCGGTTAAAACTCCAAGCAGCGTAAATATATTGCTGATTAGAGCAACGGTTCCGAATTCCTCAATGGCAATCTCCCGTCCTAAATAAGCGCTGTAGACAAAATTGGAAAAGTTGGCCAAAACATTAGCGGCAATCAAGATACCGCCACCTAAGAAGTCGGAGCTGAAACTGATCCTTGGCAAAATTTTTGCCGATTCTTCTTGAATCTTTTTACTTTTATCAAGATGGAACCCGTGCTGGGTCTTTTCCCAATAATGGGGTTTTACAAAAAGCTGATAGACAGCGATAAGCGCGGCATAGCTTGTTGCCAGCCAATAAAACGGAACCAAAAAAACAAATTTAATAAGATTCCACTGGCCACGTTTGACGCACCCGATCATATAGTTATAAAAGTAAATGAAGTTTCCAAAAACTAAGCTCGTAACGGCTATATAAAAGATCGGGGCCGGGTATAGCGCTTCAATTGCGGGACCGACAAATTTATAAAGTAAAAAGTAGGAAAGCGTGGCCAGCCAAAGAATTGGATTTACTAAAATAAACACCATTCTGGCTCCGATAACGAGCTGAAAAACCAAAGCTCTTAAGCCGAATTCCTTATGGAAAGAAATCGGATTTCTCATATGGACTAAATAGGTTTGAATGTAGCCTTTAATCCACCGAGACCTTTGTCTAATCCAGCTTCTCACGCGGCTATTTGCTTCTTCATAAGTCGTTGAATCGATAAGCGCGGTTTTATAGCCTTTTTTAAATAGCCTTGCTCCAAGATCACAATCCTCGGTGACGTTAAAAGGATCCCAGCCGTGAAGTTCACGCAATTTTTCGGTTCTGAAATGATTACTGGTACCCCCCAAGGGAATGACCGATTCTATTGACTGAAGCCCGGGTAGAACAAGATCAAACCAAAGGGAGTATTCCGCTGTAAAAAGACGGGTCAGAAGATTGTGGTTCGGATTATAGTAGTTGAGTTTGCATTGAAGGCATATTACTTTCTCGCTAAGTGCCTGAAACGCCAAGTAAGACTTTTTAAGCTGATGCGGGTCGGGTCTATCTTCAGCATCGTAGATTACCAGGTATTCTCCCTTTGCATAAGCCAAACCGAAGTTGCAAGCCTTAGGTTTAGTTTTAGGTTGGGAATTCGGAACAATAAGAGTCCTTATGTGTGAGTAATACCCGAGCCATCCAGCAGCCTTAATTGTGGCCTCGTCACCCTCCTCAAGAAGAAAAATGACGTCAAACTTGTCCTTAGGCCAATCAATTGCATTTATCGCATCGATAAAATGGGGTAGAATTTCTGCTTCTTTATATAGCGGGCACAAAATACTATAAATGGGCAAATTGTTGTCTTTCAACGCTTCTATTTCCTTTTCGCTAATTTTAATTTCCGGCGGAAAGTGAAGAGACTTCAGTAAAACCCTGAGGCTAAAAATTAAGTCGAGAAAGTAGATTAGTGAAAGTAAGGCTACTAGCGTAATCGCAGTCATCTTTAGGTTCAAAAAAAGGCCTAGTGAAACTAAGGTTAAAATGGACACGATGCCGACTTTTTGCCAACCGGTTAGCGTATATAAAGCCGAAAGATCGTGAGGAAGATGAGTGTGAGTTATAAACCTTCTACTTTTGTAAGCAACACCTGCTCCAAGAGGCTTATCACTTTCAGCTCCTAAAATCTTATAAATTCTGGGCTTTTTTACCTTAAGGGCAAGTGAACCTTTAGCTATTTCTATCCCTGCCTTTACGAAATTGATCTTCGATTTACCCTTTTTGCGATCGGAAAAATCAATATCTACCGACCCAACGGAAAATCCCATTTGCTTGGCCGTATTAAGAAGCGGCATATCGAGCGTCCAGGCAGATACTTCAGACTCATCCAATTGATCTATAATTTCCTTTCGGAAGATTTTTAAACCGGACTGAGTGTCGCACTTAAACCCATGAAGAAATCTTTCGAAAACTAAATGGTTAACTTTTGATCCAACACGCCTTAACAGGCTTGATTTATTGGTTTTTCTATTTGCAACCACAACTGCATTTTCTTGTACAAGTTTGTACATCTCAGGAAGGGCTTCGGGTGGGTATTGAAGGTCGCCGTCAATCATGGCGATAAAAGGAGATATCCCGGCACGGGATCCTTCAAGAATTGAATATGCTTTACCTTGTTTCCCTTTTTTGGAAAGAAGTTTTACACGCTGATCTTTGGAACTAGTAATATAGCTATCTACCTTTTGGTAAGTTCCGTCAGTGGAGTGATCATCTACAACAAAAACGGTGTAGTCGATTTTAGCGCCATACAATACCTCTTTAAGTTTTTCTAATAAACTTACAATATTATCGGCTTCGTTATATGTAGGAATAATTACATCAAGTTTTTCCATTATCGACATATTTTCACCACGCGAAAATTAGGCAGGGGTTCGAAATTGGTTATTTCGACTGGTAAGGTATTATACAGAAGTCAATCTTATATTTCAATACTATAGGAGTTTAGTTGAAGAAGAGTGAAGACGGATTAGTTGGTTTTTTTTCCCAAACCTTGTGTGACAAGTTTGTCAATAATTTCTTTCCAGCCGCTGAATTTTATACCAAGCTGTTCTTCGGTCTTTTCCACCCTCAAACCTCCAAATTGAGGGTAACGAAGTGCTAAGCTTCCGGAATCTTTCAAAAATTTCTTTAATGTCGTCTGTTTTACCACATCTTTCACTCCCCGGGTTTTCTCAAGCATGTAGGAGATAAGCTCATAAGGAGTAGTAGTATCTTTTGAACTTGCATGAAATACGCCTTTTTTGAAGTTTATTATTATTTTATCTAGAGCCTGACTTACCTCATCAGCAAAGCTGATTGATACGTGCTGATCCATAAATATCGGGTACAACTCTCCTTTATCATAGAGATGTAGCGGCTTTCTTAAAAAATCAAGTTTACGGTCGAATTCGGACCGGACCGGATAGATAATCCTTAAAATGGTAGCACTACCATCTAATTCTTCTTGTACAACTTTTTCCGCTTCCGCCTTCGTAAATCCATACCAGGTAACTTTTTCCGGATTGGTTTCCGGAGAATGATCTTCTTTATAGGGACCCGGATCCCAAGTACTTCCGGTAAAAACCATATCTGTAGAGATTTGTATAAAATGGATTCGCTCTCTGTGAGGTTTTACCGCCTGAACAAGATTTCGTGTCCCCTCCACATTTACCTGCCACGCTTCGCCATCTTTATTTCCCCTCTCCTCTTCAGCTTTCCCAACGTCTGTGAATGCAGCAAAGTTAACTACAGCAGAAAAGTTATAACTTGAAATTAACGCGTTTACTTCAGCCTTATTGGTTATATCAAATTCTATTTCTTTGGGGAGATGTAGGAAATTCTTCCGATTGGAGATCTCCACAAATCGTGATCCGACCAGACCTTCTGAACCTGTAACTAAAATTAAGCCTTTCATTATTCTTTAAATTTATCCGGGAATCGTTCCCTTAAAGTTGGGTTTTTTCTGTCTCTATCTGATAGTATAGGATTTTTAACGGGCCAATCAATTGCCAAATCAGGATCATCCCAAGCTATTCCTCTAGCTTTACTGTCATTCCAATATTCATCCACCAAGTACATATAATGTACTGGTTCTTCTCCCAGAATACACACTGAGTTGCCGATCCCGGGTGGAACATAAACTGCGGTATGTGGAAAATCGGGACGCGTATTATCAAAAACAAAAGTCTCATGGAAAAAACCTCGTTCATCTAGAAATGTTGGCCGCTCTATGACGTCCTCCCCCGTCCAATGGACGGGGGTTTCCTTCTAAAAGAGGACGACATATCAGGTTCGATTCCCTCCACCCCTGCACAGCGGGATTTTCAGACCACAGTGTATCTATTTGTGCCAAGTTTTTGGTTCTTTTTTCAGGTTCGAACTCTGCAGAAGCTGTTGGCTCTACTTTTATAATCTCCTCAAGTCTTATTGCTAGTTTTTTTTGTTCCTCATATAAGGTTTTATTTTCTTCAGTTACATCTTTAGGGTTCAAAGTATAAAATTCATCCAAGTTCATTAATAGATTACTTTGAGATTGCAGATCAATCTTAAACAAACTCTGTGGATTTAAAACTTCAGGTTTAATCGGATCAGTAAAAATTTTATACCGAGAAAGGGCTGGATTTATCAACTTTACATAACCTAAACAGTATTGGAGCAGTTGTTTTAAGTTAGAATCTTTAATTGACTCCATTAATTTGTATTTTACCACCTTAAAAGTTCTTCATCATTTTTGAATTAGATTCAGGTACATATTCACACAATTTATATCAGAGGTCGGTTGCTAAATATTTCTAAATTTTTGCGTAATTAGATGGTTTGAATTGCCCTTAGCAAGAGTTAGTTCACTAATTTAAAAAAGAAAATTAGGCTAGAACTCTTTACCTATCTTACCTTCCACAATCCCTACCAAACACAATCCCACAAGTTTAGAAAGCAAAATTATGATTTAATATCCAGAAAGGCAAAGTTATTACAATTGACATGTTGTTATACAATTGTATAACACTTATGTACGATGTTCAGATAAACTTCAAATCAACCTCTGACGGATGGAGAGGAAAACTCGCCCAAAATTTCACTTTTAAAAACGCCGAAAATATCACCAAAGCGATCAGTTTATATTTAACGAATGTGGCGAAAGATAAAAGGATAGTAATAGGTTACGATACCCGCTTCATGAGTAAAGAATTTGCGAATTTTATAGGAATCGTTTTTCAAAGTTTCGGAATCGCAGTGACAATAATTGAAGGACCATCAACAACTCCCCTATTAACATTTACGACACATAAATATCAGTTTCCACTCGGCATCAATATCACTGCTTCTCACAATCCCCCCTTTGACGACGGTATAAAAATCAGAATGCACTACGGTGGAACTCCATCAGATGATGTAATAAACAAAATAGAAACATATTTAGGGAAGACATTAAAATCATCAAATAAACAGTACCCCATCAAATTCATTAACTCAAGAAAAGAATATGTCCGCAGGATCAGAAAAATAATAAAGTTTCCCAAAAAAAGCAGGTCAAATGTAAAGATTTTGGTAGATACAATGCACGGAGCAAGTTATGGATTGTTACGTAACATATTTGCAACTAAAAATGTTTTTGTTGATTATTTGCACGAAGATTTTGACCCTTATTTCGGGGGTATAAATCCGGAACCAAAATTTGAATCAACAACTGAACTACAAAAAATTATTAAGAATGGTAGATACAACTTTGGAATAGCACACGACGGTGACGGAGATAGAATAATTGGGGTTTTACCAAATATTGGCTATCTGTCCCCCCACGATATTTCGGCACTTTTGGTTTTATATCTCGCAAAATACAAACACTTCAAAGGAAATGTTTTAGGAAGTTCTACTCTAGGAAGAAGAATTAAGAAAGTATGTGAAAGTTTAGGCATTGTCTACGAAATAATGCCAGTCGGTTTTAAAAACGCAACACTTCAAATGCTAAGCGGAAATTTACTTCTAGCAGCAGAAGAAAATGGTGGTGTTGGTTTTGGGTTCTACATTCCTGAAAGAGATGCTACTCTGGCAGCATCCATTTTGATTGAAGCAGAGTCAATAATAGGGCTAAGCACATTGTATAAAGAACTCGAAAAAATTGCCGGCAATTCAGGTTTTTGCCGATATAATTACACTCCAAATATCAATAGAAAAAAACTATTTTCCAAAATCATTAAGTTGTTTTCAGAGTTTAATTTTTACGATATAAAATCCATAAGCAAGTTAGACGGTTTGAAAATCACCTACAAAAATGATGACTGGTTAAGCATCAGATATTCCGGAACGGAAGAGATATTAAGGATTTACTGCGAATCCGAAACAAGAAACAAAGCCGTAAAAATAAAAGATTTTGCTCTTAAAAAAATACAAGAAATTGAAAGGACAATAAAATGAAAGACTGTTGGAAATTCGCCACACCTGGTTATCTAAGAAATGGTGCTGGTATTAGTAAATCAGTTTTCGATTACATAAATGACTTGGGAGCAGCAAGGGTCTTTGTCGTTATGGATCCAAATTTGCCCAAAACAAATAATCAGGCAAAAGAACTGCTGTCAGGATTCGAAAAAATAAATTCACTTGTTTTTACTGAATTTGGAACAAATCCAACGACCAATCAAATAAATAACTCTGTTAAATTATTTAAGAAACTTAAACCAGATATTATGATTGCAATCGGAGGTGGAAGCGCTATCGATCTTGCAAAGGCAACGATTTTAACTTCATTGAATGGAGGGGTCATTGAAGACTATTTAGGGGGTAAAAAAGGCAAATTACCATTTATTAATTTCATTGCTATTCCTTCAACCTGTGGAACGGGTTCTGAAGCAAGCCCATACGCTGTCATCGCTGATCCTAAGTTGAAAAAGAAAAGAGGAATAGAAGATTACAATTTTTTGCCCAGATTAGTACTTCTCGACCCCACACTCATTAAGTCATTAGACAAAACAACTTTAGCAGCAACAGCAACAGACGCTCTTGCCCATGTATGTGAATCTTTTGTTTCAAAAAAGGCTAACGAAATAACAAAGAGTTCAGCCCGAGGCATTTTGCTTGGACTGATACAAAATATTGAGCAAGCAACTTTTACAAAAAAGAATGATTATCTATTCGCAATGCAAAATGCAGCTTTCTCTTCCAGACTTCTCTATCCACGAACAGGATTAACGATAGCACACGCTCTCTCCCATCCTCTTGGCGCCTATACAAACATTCATCATGGAAGTGCCGTAAGCTTTTTTATCCCAGAATCATTCAAGGCAAACTACTCGTATAACAAAACAGGCTTCAATGAGGCTTTCGACTTATTAGGATTCAAACATCCTGATAATTTTTATGATTGGTTTCAAGGTTTCACAGAAAAAGCGGGCATAAAAAAATATATTCAGTCATATCTATCTGACAAAGAGGTTTTAGTCGACAAGATTGCTAGTGATGCTATGGAAAGTAGCAATATACCATCAAACCCCAAACCAGTAACCCAAAAAGACTTAGTAGAAATTGTCAATAAATCTCTAATTTATTGGGGCCTAAAATGAAAGTTGAAAGAAAAAACATACCTACTCTTAGTTATTCAGAATTGCTTAAAAGCTTCGAAGGGATTGGTTTAATATCTATTGACATCATTTCAAGTTGGCGTGCTAATCATGGAGCTGTATTAGACAAAATTAATGCCAACGGTGTCCATGATGTGGTAACCGATGTCGATATTGCAATTGAAGAATTAACAAGACAAACCATAGAGAATTCCACTTCAGGTATCAAAGTACTTGGAGAAGAAAGTTTTAAACAAGATTTTACCCCCACAGAAGAACCATTCTATGTAGTAGTGGATCCAATCGACGGAACTAGAGAATTCATCAATGGAACTCAGGACTGGAGTATTTCTATCTGCGCAGTTGAAAATAATATTCCTGTTGTTGCATCGGTATTTTTGCCGGACAAGAATGAATTATTTACATCAATAAGGGGATCTGGTGTTTGGTTGAACGGTAAACCATTTTATCCCCAGTTAGAAAAAAATGGGTTGATTGGAGTTAGTCCACGACAAATAAAAGAAGATGCATTCAAATCTAAAATTGAGAGGTCGCAGCTTACTCCAACACATATCTCCGCATTAACTCCAAAAATATGTGCCATTTTGAGAGGAGATATTGAGGCCGCTGTCTACTTTGAACAAGAAGGTGTATCAGCTGCTTTGTGGGATTATGCGGCTGTACACTTGCTAATTCACGAATATGGGGGAAGAATGACCTCACTTACAGGTGAAGAACTACCTTTCTCTGGCAATGAAGTGATTCATAAAAAAGGTTGGGTTGCTGTAGCAGACAAATCTAACCATGACCAGTTATTAGCTTGTTTACAAACTTAACGGAAGATATAATCTGACAAATGGTAAACAATTACAAAGTAAGCAAATGGAAGGAAACCTCAAGAACAATGGCTTTTCAGAAATTCAGCAGAAAAATTGAAAAGGTTGCCTTTGAAATGCCAGATGGAAAGGAAACAGACTTCTATATTAAGAAAGAGGGTCCAGCAGCGTCCATACTAGCATTGACTGAAGACAATAAAGTAATTCTTGTTAAGCAATACCGACCAGGTCCCCAAGAAATACTTATGGAACTCCCCGGTGGTTATGTAGAACAAAGCGAAAAACCAGAATTAACTATGGCTCGCGAGTTAAAAGAAGAAACGGGTTATGAAGGAAAGATTAAATTAGTAACCACCTGCTTCGATGATGCTTATTCAACCATGAACAGATATTGCTTTGTCGCAACTGGATGTAAAAAGGTAGGTAAAGCAGAACTCGAAGAAAATGAGTTTGCCGAGTTAGTTTTAATGGATGTCAAAGATTTCAGAGAATTACTTAGAAGCGGTAAAATGACTGATGTTGAGGTTGGCTATCTGGGGTTGGATTATTTAAAACTACTTTAAATAAACCGTTATTAAAATTCCCTTTCATGAAAATATTCTTCCACTCATCAATCTTTGCCAAGCAAAAATACGAGAAAAACTATAAAACAATCGTTGATATATGTAAAAGTTTGGGTCACACGGTCTTTGCTGACCACATGCTTAAACGCACCCATCACGACACAGATAAATTTAGTAGAAAGCAGCATGAAGCTGATTTTCAAAGATTGACCAAACAAATCAAAGAATCTGATGCTGTGATTGTCGAGGGTACAGCACCAAGTATTGGCACCGGACACTACATGACAATTGCCTTGCATTACCTTAAACCTGTGCTTGTACTTTATCAAAAAAATCCACACGGTGTATTAGTTGGTGACCCGAACCGACTTCTTGTATTAAAAAAATACGAAATAAAAAACACCGAGGACATAAAACACATAACTAATTTATTCCTTAAAAACGCTGATGATAAAAAACTAAAACATAGGTTTAACTTAATGTTGGATAATCAGATGGTTACTTACTTAAAAAACAAATCGATGGAGTTAAAAATAAGTAAAGCAGATATTATACGCAAGCTCATAACACAAGAGGGTGGCAATCACTAGCTTTTTGAATCAATTCAGTCTTGCCACCAGTAATCAAGTTCTTGTACTGACATCTATAAGTTTAATATAAACATATGTCGGGGATAAAGAAAAAGTCGCTAAAAAAAATAATGTACGAGTGTGATTGGTGGTAACGAACAATAGGAAAACTATTGTTCGTTACGAAGAGGAGTCATTCTATTAGATAAATGCAGAAATTAATTATTGTTTGTGGATTACCAGGCACAGGCAAAACCGAATTAGCAAACGAATTATCTAAAGAGTTATCAATTTCAGTGCTGCATAAAGACTGTATAAAAGAGGCACTTTACGAAATTCAGAATCTCTCCACTTTAGAGGAGAGTAGGATAATAGGTTTACACTCAATGCTTTTACTCTACAGGCTAACTGAGAAACAGCTAGACAACGGTTTGGACATTATAATCGAAGCCCCATTTAACGTTTTAGAGGGTTACAAATTATTTAGAAAGTGGGAAAGAAAATATAACAACTTACACATATTTTCTATAATTTGTGAAATCGACGAAAAAGAAAGAAGGAGACGGTGTACTAACAGAGAACGCCATGCCGCACACCATGACAACGAAAGAGGATTTGAAGGTAGAACAAAAAGCAAAGCCTACAAAAAGTTGCCGGGAAAAATCATCAAAGTTAGAACAGACAGACCAGTTACAAAATTAGTCAGTGAAATATCTACAAGCTATTTTAAATATAAAACGAAAAGATGAAAATTCACCAACCCCAAAAGAGACAAAAACCTCACTATAGTGATAAAAAACAGTTTGAAGGTAAATCAAAAAGCATAATTTACGAAAATTGATGCGGTTTGATACATCATTATATACTGTATATTCATACCAACTAAAGAATTAATTAATGAATGCAACGAACTTCAGATCAACTTCAAATATATGGAGGAGAAACTTAATGAAATCTTACATTTTCAAACGTTGTCAAAGCTGCAACCTGTTTCTAAATACTTAAAGGGGGTTGAAAAGAAAGCGTGTTATTATTGGCTCTAGATAAAAGGTTCTTTAGTGAAGTATTTACCAAGTACCTAACAAAAAACTTTTTTGCGTTTTGATATCAATGCTACTATTATTATCGCAGGTTCCTGCTTCTACCCCTTCGCCTATATCAGCAACCAAAGAATACAGGTTACCAGTTGGTTTTATACTTAATGACATTTAAACATGCATGAATTTGATTTTACTGCTTTTAGAGATCAAGGAATTGAGAGGATTGGAGAGTTGAATCCTTACATTACTTTGGCATGTGACCTTAGATGTCGGTATTGCTATATGTATGATTTTTTAGAAAATGCTGATAACAAGTTGGAACTGATGGAACCCGATTTTTTATTTGGATTGATTAATTTTTTTAGTGACTCCGGTAATGGTTTGGATAGAATGACATTATTGGGAGGAGAACCTACTTTACACCCCGATATTACTGAGATTATTGACGTTATTTCTAACATGCCAATTAAGGAAAAGCGAATGACCACAAATGGGATAGGAACTCACCATCTAAAACTAGAAAAGTTGAAACCAGAAGCGCTTGATCACATTTCTGTTAGTATTGATGGAACAAATCCAGAAACAAATGATTCCACTCGAGGGAAAGGAACATTTGAAAAGATCCTAGAAACTATTGGTAAATACTCTCAATCTGGTATCAAACTAAGTATTAATTATACTGTAACTAGCAAGAACTTGAGTCAGCTTAATGAGGTGGTATCTTTTTTTGCCGAAAAAGGAGTGTCGATTATCAACTTTCATCGTGCGTCACTTGACGGTTATGCTTATGCAAACCCAGATCTAATAGTTAAAGCGAGTGATTGGATCAACGCGAGAGACAACCTTTCGACCTACATCCATAACAATTCACAACAATTTCCCGGCCTAACTATCAGAATTCCATACATATTTTTAACGCCAAGACAGATCGAACAATTAAATTACAAGCCAATTCAAGAGCAGAATTATCATTCACTACAGGGTGGACACAGATTAATTGTTTTTCCGCCAACTAAAAAGGGGCGCGGGCTGTGTTACATGTCCTCTGATTTAATAGGCCAACCTAACGCTGAACTTGGGTATGTCACTTCCAGTGGCTCATTTGTGTGGAACGAACATCAATCTAACGAGTTTACAGCCTATGCCAGATCTGCTTCTTCAAATGTTTCAACCGAAATAAAAAACCAAAGTGGAGAAATTGATTTAGCAAACATATTAAGAGTATCACATTCTTTCAAGGCGGTTATTAACACGTAGATGAAAATAGCGATAGACATCTCTCAAATAGTATATGGTACAGGAGTATCTGTTTACACCGAAAATCTTGTAAAATCACTTGTTAAAAAATACACAAATATAGAGTGGGTTTTATTTGGAGGATCGCTCCGCAAGAAACATATTCTTACAAGCTTTACAAATCAAATTGGTGTAAAAGGAATAATAAAACCATTTCCTCCCGGGTTATCAAATATTGTCTGGAACAAGTTGCATTATTTTCCGATTGAAAATTGGGTAGGCAAAGTTGATTTGATCCACACCTCCGATTGGGCCGAACCTCCATCAAATTCTCCAAAGGTAACTACAGTACACGATCTTGCTGTTCTAAAATACCCTGAAACCACAACAGAATTGATAAGAAGTGCGCATGTGAGAAGACTATTCTGGGTGAAAAAAGAGTCCAAGAAAATCCTTACAGTCAGTGAAACTACTAAATGGGATATTATAAAAACCCTTAAGATTGATCCAGGGAAAATCACAGTTACTTACCAAGGAGTGGATAAGATTTATTACCCTAGAAATACAAAAGACATAAACAGAGTTAAATCTAAATACAGCTTAGGTGATAACTATTTATTTTCTCTGTCAACTTTAGAACCTAGAAAGAACCAGGAGAGACTAATTCAAGCATTTCAATTAATTAGGAAAATTAATCCAAACTTGCAACTATTATTGGCTGGTAAATCGGGGTGGGGGGGGAAAATACGTTCTGGAAACGGGGTAATAGTACCAGGATATGTTCCAAAAGACGATCTGCCAGGATTATTTTCAGGTTGTTCGACTTATGTACTACCTAGTTTATATGAGGGTTTCGGGGTTAGCCTATTGCAGGCTATGTCATGCGGTGTACCTATTGTCACTAGTAATGTGTCAAGTATGCCGGAAGTTGTTGGTAACGCTGGAGTTTTGGTAAATCCTAGAAGCATTAAGGATATCTCCGAGGGTATTCTTTATGCTATGGAAAGAAAAACTAATTTAAGCAAAACCAGCCTAAAGCGAGCAAGCATTTTTTCCTGGGACAGTGTCGTCAACAAAACTTTTGATGCTTATATGGAAGCAATTGATAGTTTCTCAGGATACGATTCATTCAAGGTATATTTTGAACACTGTTTATCTTCCAAGAAATTTAAACTTAAAAATAAAAGGGGGCGGTCTTATACAACGTTAGGCTTCATCCATGCAGGTGGAGGGGGTACACGATTAAAAAACAAGGGTTATTCAAAATTAGATAAATGGCCTAAGGTACTTCTCGATATCCCATACCAAAATAACAAACTAGGACTTAAGAGGGTAACAATGCTAGATCGCACAATTTTTGAACTTAATAGAACCGGTTTTAATAATTTTCTCTGCTTGATTAGTTATGATAATAACACTGACCAAATCAAACAACATATTGATAAATTCTACAACAACAAAAGTGGTTTAATACCTATAACCTTAAAAAAGTACGAGGGGAGTTCAAAAGAAGGTGCTGCTAAAAGCTCATATCTTGCAATCAAAAAACTTGGTCTAAAAGGACTCTGTTACATGACCCCTCCCGACACCCTATTCCCATTTAATAAACTACCTAAGGTCATCCAATTCCACAAAAGACATAATTCTGTTATAACTTGGACTGTTACTGGTATTCCGGACAAAATGGCACAAAATGCTGGTCGTGTTATTGTAGACAACAAAGGTCGTGTTATTGGTTCAAACGAAAACAACAGTTTAAATCCACTCCCCAAACTGCTAAAAGACTATAAAAAATATACAAGCACAGGGGTGTTCGTAGTAGATACAAAACTTTACCAAAAAATATTCGAAGAATTTATCAATAAGCACGGCGATCTTAATCGACCGCTTGATCTCTGGAGAGATATAATATCATGGTCGATTTCAGCAGGTTATACAGTACTAGCTTATGATATTAAGGAACCAGCTCCGGATTTAGGAGAAATTCCTAGATTAAAGGCAGCTGGTGGTTTACAGTAACAAGAACCTAGAACCGCTTTTTCCCCCACACTTTCTGTATTAAAAGTATTCCGCTTGTGTTATCTTATACCGAACTTTTTTATTATTTCAATCAGGCCGGAAGTGTTTTGCTAAATTTGTGCGTAATAGGTTCGAATACTTTCCATCCAGGCCTGAAAGGGCGGGGTTTCCTCGAAACTGTTATAAGAAGGAGTCCCTGAATTGAAGTTTTTTTATTGTTATATTCATTTTTGTCCGGTTTTTTCATAAAGTCTTTCCGCTTTACTTTTTAGCGGTCTCCACCACCAGTCATTTTTCTTATACCAGTCTACAGTTTTTTCAAGCCATGCATCAAAATCGTGTTTAGGCTGCCAACCAAGTTCTTTTTTAATCTTTCTCCAATCAATTGCATATCGTCTGTCATGCCCAGGTCTGTCTTTAACAAATTTAATATAGTCTTTTTCACTTTTACCAAATAGTCTTAAAAGTATTTTCGCTGTCTCCAAATTATTAATATCGCGTGTCAAGCCACCCAACATATATGTTTCTCCGACTTTTCCTTTTCTAATAACCGTGTCTATTCCTCTACAGTGATCCTCGACATAAAGCCAGTCACGAACATATAAACCATCGCCGTAAATTGGTAAGGGTTTATTGTCAATCAAGTTCGTAATCATTCTAGGAATAAATTTCTCCGGGTTTTGAAACGGACCGTAGTTATCTGCGCAATTTGTAATACTTATTGGTAATCCAAAAGTTTCATAATATGCTCTCACTAAATGATCTGCTCCTGCTTTGCTGGCTGAATAGGGATTTCTTGGTTTATAAGGGGTTTTTTCACTGAATTTTTCTTTTGAGTTAAGTTCCAATGCACCAAAAACTTCATCTGTTGACACATAGTGAAATCGTTTAACTTCATGTTTCAGTGCCATGTCCAATAATACTTGGGTTCCTAAAACATTGGTTTTTACGAAGGTTGAAGGTCCTACTACTGACCGATCTACATGACTCTCAGCTGCAAAATGGACAACACCATCAACTCCTTTTAAAGCTGCGTCAACGATTGATGATTTACAAACATCTCCCTTAATAAAAGTGTAACGGGAATTATCAGCGAAATCCTTTGTAGATGACAAATTGCCCGCATAGGTAAGTTTATCCAAATTAACTATTCTGTCTGTCGGATATTTTTTCAACCAATATCGGATGAAGTTTGATCCAATAAAGCCAGCACCCCCTGTAACTAACAACTGCATATCACATTAATAGCATATAGTCATCTAATTTATTTGTAATTTTTTGCTTTGGCATACTTCGTCTGTAAATCCGGCTCTGCCTGTAACCAAAAGTTTCATTCTTGAATAAATGTGCAGGATCACCCCTGTACATTAGATGCTTTTATAATCTTACTTGACTTTTTTCTCCAACAAAAAGTTCCAAACAGTTTGTGTGTCCGTCAACTTCAGTAACCTCAGTCATAGTTCCTATCAAACTATTATCTATGGGTTGCTTAATTTTTAATATTTTTACACCCTCCATTAAGACACTATTTTCAACGCGGCTGTCCTCAATTTTGCATTGGTCGGAGATCGATGTATATGGACCAATATAAGAATTTTTAATGATAACTCCGCTTCCAATAACAACTGGGCCTCTAATCTCTGAGTTGATTGTTTTACTATTTCTTCCTATTGTTACTCTTCCATGGATCTGACTTTTTTTATCGGGTTTACTTTTTACCTCTCCGTCTGTGTTTAAATCTAGAAGATACTGATTCGCATAAAGCCAATCATCGAATTTACCCGGGTCAAGCCACTTGCCTTTATACTCGACAACATCAACTCGAAAACCTTTTTTTATCAACCATTTGAATGGTTCTAAAATTTCATATTCTCCGCGGCTTGATGCTTTAATTTTATCGCTACCTTTAAAACTCTTAAAAACGTTGCTGTCAAAAAAATAAATTCCGGGAACGGCATACTCATTTGGCGGATTTTTCGGTTTTTCAACATAATCTTTTAATCTGCCGCGCTTATCAAAAATCGGTACACCAAGACGCCAATTTTCAGGATGTTTTACTTTAGCTACTAATCCGTTTGGTTTCTCTTTAACGAAATAATCCACTAAATCTTTTATTCCTTCCGTAAAAATATTATCCCCCAGATGTAAAAAGAAGTTGTCGCCGTTAATTTCCTTTTCGCAAACCTGAAAAATATTTGCAAGCCCGAGCGGTGATTCTTGTAAAACATAAGTAAACTTTAAACCCCACCTGCTTCCATTTCCTAAAACATTTGTTACGATATCTAACCATCCAGGATTATAGGTAATACAAACATCTTTTATACCGGCATCCGCTACCGCTTCAATTGGATAAAAGATAAGAGGTTTATTAGCTATAGGAATAAAATGCTTATTTGTAGAAAATGTAAGGGGCTGCATCCGAGTCCCTCGTCCACCGGTTGGAATTATTGCCTTCATAAACTTCTAGGGCAATGATACCAAATATAATGAACCATAGTCAAAAATCATGACAATTAGGATTCTGATTGAAACAATGAAGTATAATAATAGAACGATGTTAGAACAAGGAACACATACAACAATCAAGGAAATCAAGGAAAAGACCAAAGCTCCATATATTCAGGTTGAAATACAACCACTGACCCCAGCAGAGCAATTTATATTAGACGTAGACGGACCACCAGCACTCAAAGATTTTTTAGATTATGAAAGAAGACGTATAAAAGCATTAAAAGAAGTCGAAAACCGCTTGAAAGAAAAGCGTCCTTGGCGACTTGACTAATTCACCCGTTTCCACCTAGGAGGTGGAATGAATTGACACCCAGGGTTTTGCTTAACCTTTTATATTCCCTAAAGGTTTAAAAGAAGCTACGGGTTGGGAGATATCCGCAGTTGAGAGAGCTGTTACAACTTCATTGATATCCTTATAGGCAAAGCCTGCTTCTTCAGCCAAACCGGAATATGAAGCTGTTTTAACATAAATCCCGTGCTCCTTCATCTTTTTTCGTAGCTCATCACCACGAACTTGATGTTTCGCCTTTGTCCGACTCATTGTTCTACCCGAACCATGTGCAGTAGAACCAAACGTTTTTTGCATGGCTGTCTCTGTTCCTGTTAAAAGATATGACCCGGTTTCCATCGAACCACCCAAAATCACCGGCTGTCCCGGAAACGCTCTCGTTGCTCCCTTCCTATGCACCATTAATTCTTTTGTTACTAGTTTCCTATTACTTGTTACATGTTTTTCAATTTTGGCAATATTATGGGCAACATCATAAACCAAATCCATTTCTAATTTCTCAGCCGATTTGTCAAAAACATGAGAAAAAACCTCTCGGACTTTATGTGCAATTACCTGACGGTTACAAAAAGCGTTATTTGCAGCACAGGCCATAGCCGAAAAATAGCGTTTGCCTTCCGGTGAGGAAATGGGGGCACACGCTAATTGTCTATCAGGAACTTCAATCTTATATCTTTTCATTACTGACTCGAACATATTTAGATAGTCCGTTCCAATCTGATGTCCAAAACCCCTGCTGCCGCAATGAATCATCACGCCTATCTGTCCGACTTGCATAATTCCAAACTCAGAGGCAGCCGTTTCATCAAATATCATCTCGACTTTTTGAACTTCGAGATAATGATTACCAGATCCTAAAGTACCTAGTTGATTTATCCCACGCACGATAGCTCGATCTGATACTGATTCAGGGTTGGCGTCAACAATTCTTCCTTCTTCTTCAATTTGGTGAAGATCTTCCTGCCAACCCAGCCCTGCATCCACTGCCCAAGCGGCACCTTTTACCATAATCTCTTTGAATTCTTTTTTGTTCAATCTTATACTTCCGGAACTTCCGACTCCTGCCGGAATTACGTCAAAAAGATCATTAACTACTTGTTCAATCCTTGGTTTTACTTCCTTTTCAGTAAGGTTTGTAGTCAATAATCTCATTCCACAGTTAATATCAAAGCCAATTCCACCAGGGGATATAATTCCGTCTTTAATATCAAATGCTGCCACTCCGCCAATGGGAAACCCGTAACCCCAATGTGCATCTGGCATCATATATGAGGCGGTAATAATTCCGGGCAGAGATGCAACGTTAATTCCTTGTTCAACCGCTCCATCATCCATTTCTTTTAGAAGTTTTTCTGTAGCAATAACTCTAAGAGGAACTTTCATTCCTTTTCTAAAACTTTTAGGAAGTTCCCAAATCCCTCGCTCTATCTCAGTAAAGTGCCGAACTAACTTTGCATCCACGATAACTTATTTTAACATTAGACATCCAATATAACCTGACAGCGAAAGGTTTTATTTGGAAGTTTTTCTATTTTGAAAAGGTGTTTTGTAACTGCTTTAACATCAACCTCCAGTTTGTGTTCATTGCGATTGATTTTTTCCCCTCCTAACTTACCAGTCAGAACCCACAACCTACCATTTTTTTGTACGTTGCAGACTGCACTATTGAATAGAAGTTGTTCCGAGTCTTTCAAAAATACAAGTTCTTCTAAAAACGAAGATAAAAGATTTACCAAGTTATCATTTTTTAAATTAATTTCTTTGACTTCCCGAGTTTTCAGGGTATCCAATTCAACCATGGCTGACTCGATTGCGTATCCAGCATTCTCAAAAAGCTCGTTATAAGTTTTACCGAAGGCTTCGAAAGCAAGATCAGCCGTAGCTATGTCGGGAAGAAATCTAAACTTTTTTCTTAACTTTGCACTTTGCACTTTTAGCTTTGAACTTGATTATGTATGTTTACTTTGAAAACGAAACACACATGTAATCAAATATGTTTACGACGAAGACCAAACATATTTGTAGTCAAGTATGTTTACGTTGAAAACGAAGCACACTTGTAATCAAGTATGCTTATCTGCCACACTTGATGCACCCCAGCTCTCAGGCTTAGTTTTGGCAACAAATCCGTTTCCATTGACCATACCCACAACCTCGCGGATCATTTCCCTGGTTGGCCCTAAAGGGCCGACATCGATATGAATTTCCAAATCATATTTTGCAGGGGAAACGACTTTCCTGATTTCAGGAACAACCTCCTGGGCCGTTTGTAAGCTCATAAGTGTTTCAGTGTAAATCTTGTCTCGCAAAACCGGCGGGTGACCGTTCCTTTTTTCTTTTCTCCAGAAATACCTAGCTCCGCGCCCAATTCGATGCATAACGATCGCAGTTACAAAATCGATTTCAGATTCACCGTTTGTTTTCCTTGTCTGACTATCCGTTCCGATAACCAGTCTGTAGAAACTGGCTGGCTCTTCGTCCACAAAAGATGATATTTCTGTAATCATTCTTGATATCGACATCTGGCCTTTAGTTGGACTATTAAAGCTATCTGTCTTAAACGACTTCATGGCAAAATTATACCCTTTCTGCATTTGTTTTTAAATAATTCACCAAGAGTGATATAATCTGTGTGCCAATGAAAAGAAAAAGCCCAAAAATCAAAAAGGCAATTATCGCGGCTGCCGGATACGGAACTCGTTTTTTGCCCGCAACTAAAAACCAGCCAAAGGAGATGCTACCTATTATTGATAAACCAATTATTCATTATTTGGTTGAAGAGTGCGTAGCTTCAGGTATAACAGACATCATCATTGTAACCAGGGCAGGCCAGGGGATTATGGAAGATTATTTTGATAGCCATGTAGAACTGGAACACATGCTTGATACAAACGGCAAAGAGGAGCTCCTGAAAACTGTAAGGGAAATTCCTCAACTCGCCAATTTTGTTTATGTCAGGCAAAAGAAAAATTTACCCTATGGCAACGGAACCCCACTTTTGGTTGCAGCACCGCTGATCGATGATGATGAAGCCTTTGTTTACATGTTTGGTGATGATTTAACAATCTCAAAAAATCCTGTCACAAAACAACTCATTGACGTTTTCCACGCAGAAAAACCTTCGGCAATTTTAGCCGTCCAAGAGGTAGAGGATAGCGAGGTTGATAGGTACGGCACAGTTGAATATAAGCAAAGCTTGGCCAGTCAAATAACTGGTAAAAAAGATGGTAGGAATAAATATGCGATAAAAGCACTCCTAGAAAAAATGCCTTTAGGGAAAAATCCTTCTAATATGGCTCAATTTGGCAGATTTGTTTTCAATTATGATGTTATACGAGAACTTAAAAAGACGCCGGCGGGCAAGGGTGGCGAATTATGGATATCAGATGTCCTTAATAACCTGGCCAAAAAGGGTAAAAAGGTCATCGCTCAACCAATCGAGGGAGAATGGCTCACAACTGGCGATCCCTTACGCTACATGAAAGCCCAAGTTCGTTTTGCCCTCGAAAGAAAAGATATTGGAAACGACTTCAGCGAATTTCTAAAAAACCTCAAGTTCTAAAAAATAACGGAGAAAGCTATAACAATCCCCAAGAGCGCAAAAACTAAGTATTCTACGACAACAGAAAGGTATAAATCTCTATGTATGTGGTGGTGAATTAGTCCCCAGGAAACGTACCCGCCAGCCATGGCAATAACTAGTGCTAACTGAAAATTTCTGTCTGCTGAAAAAAGTGTAAAACCGACTAGTCCGGCGACAAGAACACCAAAAAGCGGTAAATAATGCCGAAGATGGTGTGTTAAACTTTTCATAGAACCTGTTTCAAAACTCGCCTTGTAGGCTCGTTTCTCAGTGCTTCGCAAGGTTATATGAACTGTTTTGAAACCAGTTCATAATATTTTTCCAGCCTTCGCGATTAATAGTATAGCCAAAATCATTCCTAAAAAGGCTAGATGTGCAAAAGTTCTGCCGCTGACCCGTGTTATTTTACGTCTGGCGATAATTAGTCCGTCAACAATCATAACAATTAAAAGAAATACCGTTGTTGCTATAGCAACATTTCGTGTACTTCCGAAGGGAGATATTAAAACTTTGTAAGTGTTCGCTTTTTCCTGAAACGGTTCCCCTTCAATAATAGTATGCGTAGGCTCAGGAGAAATAAGTGCACCCACGGGAACAATTGGAGTAGGACTTAATGCACTAAGTGTAGGCGAGGGAGCCACGCTCGCCTGTGGCCTCGCTTGGACAAGAGGAACATTCGAAGTAGTATCAGCAAGCTGAGTACCAAAAAGCTGTACAATAAGTGTAGTTTCCTGACCTGCCAAATCACCTTCAACAACTGCCACACCAATTTCTTTATATTTTGTAGAAAGCAGATTATCCCTGTGAGACGAAGAGTTTATCCAAGCTGCTATTGCATCATTTGGGTTAGAAAAATCTCTTGCCAGATTTTCCCCAGCAAAGCGGTATTTGTACCCAACATCGCCAAAAAACTTCCATGGTTCGGTTCCGTCAGGTGCTACGTGAGCCCAATAATCGTAGGTAAGCATGTGCTCGCCTTTACGCCGAGCCGCCTCAGTAAGTTCACTACTATATACCAAAGAAGATACACCTGACTCGGAGCGCTTCTGGTTTGTCAATTTTATAATCTCATCCGGCGGAATATTTGCTGCATAACCTAAAATCTTTACTCCAGTAATGGGAAGAGCCTGGAGAATTAGCTGATAAACCACAAGAAAAATAACTATCAGGAAAATACTCGAAGAATGAAGAATCTTGGCCTTATGGTTATTTGACTGGCCGGGAAAAAAATAGTGGCTTAGAGAATATGCAAAATTCATTTGATCTAATCTTAACCTTGATTATGACTGGTTTCAAGAACAAAGATCAAATGGGTTTCGCTACTACAATAAGCCGTCTTGAATCGGCAAATCCGGAACAAGTGTAAAGAGTAAGATTTTCATCCTCTGTCGGTGCAATTACTTCCAGTTGGTTTGGGTAAACCTCTTTTATGTCCTTAACCTCGTATTCGTGCCAATCAGATTCTGTCAGGATATATGCTTTCATCCCCGGTTTAATTGATCGAAGTGGCAAAAAAAGATCTTCTTTCGCATGAGCGAAAATTATTTGGTTACCTATTTCTCCCGGTAGACCTGAACCGACTCCCCACGCCGCCGAATCATCAAATACTTCCCAAAAACCATTTACTATTTCTGATTTTTTGATATCCAAATCGACCGAGAGAAAGGGAATAATTATTCTCCGCGGAATTTTAGCTTCATCTAAATCAGCACTTGAAAGCCCTTCTACCTTGACAGGTTCCTTATCAAAACTTGTAGAAAGACTAGTTTTAGGTTTATTCCTACCAAGAATCAGCATTATTCCAACAATGGTCAAAGAAATTCCTAAAGCAAGTTTTGAAGGAGAATGTTTAAGGTTGCCTTTTACGGTCTTTCTGAAAGAGTTCATCGCTTGCTATTTTACCACCCACACTAACCATAACAAGTCCGGCAAAGAAAAATATAGATTGTGCAATATCGCCTGATGTATCCGACAACCCAGATATTCCAGGTCCGCCTGCTTCAATTGCTGCAGCTTCAGGTAAAATTTGTCCTCCTCCTCCTCCACCGCCACCTCCACCACCGCCACCTCCTCCACGACCTCCATCTTCTTTCTTCTCTTCTTTAGGAGATTCTGCAGTTGGGGGAACTTCTTCCTCTTTTTCTTCCAAATGACAACAATTATTTTCTACTTTACTAAGATTTACTAAATTTTTTATGAAGAAATCGAGTGATATGTCTCCTGTTTTTATAGTTATATCGCCATCACTATTTCTGTTTACAGAGTTACCACCGGTATTCAGGTTCCAAAATACGGTATTGTCGATATTGGCTGTAAAAGTAGTTTGACCATTCTTAGAAGTATCAAGGTTTGCATTTATTACATCTGCCGAACCCGCACCATTCCCTGAGATCTTTGAGGAAAAATCTGAAAGCCCCAAAATCTCACTGACCTCTGAAAAGTTAATTGGCCCATTTATAATTTGTCCTTGCACTTTTATATTACCCGTCGTAATATTCACTTCCCCGTTAGTATTTTCGTTTGCTGAATTGTTACCTGTATTTGCATAGCCAATGATAGTATTTTTAACCACCGCATTCTGAAAAACGCTGATACCTGTTGATGATGTTTGAGAGGTAGTAATTTGATTATTTGAATCGCTTCCATTGCCTGAAATTTGGGTTGTCGTACTTTCTTGACAGCAGTGTGTTTCCGCACTGGAAATATTGGCCGAGTTTTCTAAATCTATCTCTACATTAACATCACCCGTGGTAATATTTACATTACTATTAGAATTGCCTGTTGCAGAATTGTCTCCGGTATTAGTGGAAGTATCGATAACATTTGAAATTTGAGATTGATTTGTCTGAGTAATGTTTGTCTCACTTTGTGTCGTAACTTGTATTTCGTTTCTGCTTTCCGCTCCATTATCAACTACAACCAACTCGTCAGCATCCACTCTAGGTATAAAAACATAGGTAATGATAGTGAGTAAGCAAACTAATAATAGAAGAATTTTATCCGCTTTCGTTTTTTTTATCATCAAGAATTAGGCAGCGTGAGCAGCTCTAATTCTTTTGCGTCGGATTATGTAATAACCCAAGCCAAGTGGAAGTGCAAAAATAAACCATGCGAGATTCACTTTGATAACTTTTTTGCCAAGTGTGGCGTCTTCACCGATAGAACTGTTTCCGGCTACAATCGCCAATTCATCATCAGCTTCATTGACACCGGATATCCCTGAACCCGAGTTTCCAGATACTTTGAGTATTTTCTTCTGAGTTTCTATTATATACGAAGCTACAGAAGTTTGGTGCGAAGATGAATCTGTGCCGGTTGCGTTACTTTCCCCATTTGTATTTGTATTGGTATTATTTTCCGGGGTTGAACTTCCTCCGATACCGGGTTGATTATCACTTTCCTTGGTCTGTCCCGGACCGACAAAATCCCCCAGCCAGCTCCCGAAAACGTTAACTACAGTTACAAAAAGTTTTCCTCCCCCGACTATATTATTATTTACGAAGTTAACGATGCTGGCTACAATAGTAGCATCACCCGTCACAATAGAATTATTCCCGCCGGTATTCATGTTGGCGCTATTATCACCCGTTTTTGCACTCAGATTTACATTGTTAACAATAGTCGCGTTATTTGTCTGTGAAGTAGTCGTATTTGTATTCTGATTGACGGAAGCGTCGTTTGTCGAACCTGCACCATTTCCTGAATTGACAGCTGTTATCTCTCCGGTCTCATTGACTGTAAATTCAAATCCGTCTGATCCTGCATAGTTTTGCCCGTCGGGCGACCCAACAATCTTACCAATCCATTTACCCGCTTCATTTACCAAAACAAGCCACCATGTCCCACCAATAATATTTGTGTTCGCTACATTTAATACCTGGGCAACAACATTTGAATCACCGGTGGTCACAGAAGAGGAGCCGTCAGTATTTTTGTTTACGTCATTATCTCCTGTTTCCGCATCCAGAATTAAATTGTTTTGAATATCTGCGGCGTTAAACTGATAGGTGTTCGTGTTAGTTGTTTGATCAACACTAGCAGTATTTTCTGAACCGGTACCGTTCCCGACATTAGCCGCTGTCGTGGAAGAGGCACAGCAGGAAAGAACAGTTCCATCCGGTAAGATTATATCTCCCACCAAGTTCCCAAAAATATTTACAACCGCATAGACTACATCTCCGGCAAAATTGTTATTCACCATATTAACGACGCTGCCTGAAACGTTCGCGTCACCTGTTGTAACACTAGAATCTCCTCCTGTATTCATGTCAACCTTATTATCACCTGAGTCTGAGATAAGGGTCATGTTATTTTCAATTAAGGCATCATTTGTTTGAAATGAATTATCCGTCACTGAAGAGTCTAGATTACCGGTATTGGTTGAGTCTGCGCCATTACCGGTATTTTTAACTGTAGTATCACCTCCCGCACAGCCTTGTATACACGTTGCTTTAGATAAATCCAAAATATAATCTCCCTGATGATCATCAGTAACATTAAACTCGTAAACTGCCAAAGCGTCGATGTTAGTATTTACACCAGTTATAATTGTCCCGGTGGTGTTTGCATCCCCGGTAACAATTTTCTGATCTCCTCCAGTATTTCTGGAGGCAGAATTATCTCCTGTTGTTGTATTTTGAAAAAGGTTATTCCCTACGTTTGCAGAATTATTTTGAAAATTGTTCGTATCAGTCGAGGTTGCAACACTTCCTGTATTAACCGAATCCGTACCATTGCCTGAATTTGTAACCGCAACACCTGCCGAAGTAGTATCAGAGGATGGCGTAAGAGAAATATTCGTATTTGCTTTTGTCGATATATTGCCGACATTATCTGCATCCCCTGTATTAATAGTAGTTGATCCGCTTTGGCCATCAGAACTTTGTCCTCCAGTGCCTTCGTTCCAGTCAGGGTAAGTTGAAGAGTTAGATTCCGCTCCACCATTAGAACTATCGGAATTACTTCCTGATCCGGAATCGGATTCATCTTCTTTTCTATTGTGATTTGGCCAGGTTGGAGTAGGTTCTGGATTAGTCGCTTCTTCTAAAGTAGGCGCAGAGGGAGCTTCAGGGGAAGGTGGTGGTGTGGGTTCAGAAGGGGCAGCAGGTTCTTCGAGTTCTACGGGAGGAGTTGGTGCCGCAGGTGCACTTGGTGCAGAGGGAGCTTCCGGCGCAGACTGAGCAAGAGCTAAAGTTAGCGGATTCTGCACAAAAATGAAAGCCGCCATTAATAGTGTTGCTAGTAACCTTTTAGTTTTATTTTTTTTGCTTGAAATATTTATAATCATTTTCTTTAACTTGTCTAAAAAATCTCTCTCTTGTAATACCTTACCGTGTGTAAGTCTTTGGTTTACTACTCTTATTTCTATATTCTCAAAAACTATTCTCATTCGGCAGGTTATACTTTTTTTCTAAAACTTAAGTGTTTTAATTATCTCTGGGTTTAAGGGCGGTCCACCGAAGTGCAAGTAGACCGCGCCTAAAGCCCAAGAGTAAGCTTAGCTTCCTGTACCAGACAAAAGACCCCACCAAAGGAGCCAGTTGAATCCAAGATCGAAATCGAAATCGAAATCTGGAAGTTCTGGAAAAGCTGAACCGCCACCTTCGACCAAAACGTTAGAGTTGGCCGTATTTTCAACCGTGACCAATGTCGCGGCGTCGCCGGTTTCAATGGAAGGATCAACACCGGGATGACCGGTATTTTTCTTCACATCATTGTCACCAGTATCGGCATCAGCATCAACATCGTTACAGGCTTTATCTTTATAACCTCCTCCGAATCCAGGGAATTCGAACAAACCTAACTGATCTCCCCCAGGATAAGGAAAACCACCACGCCCACAAACATAACTGTTGGTCTGAAACGCTGCTTTGGAATCCAAAAGTGCAGCATTTATGTCGTTGTCGCTATCCCAACCGTTGCCGGCTACTTTAGCTAAAACATCTAAAATACAACCACAATCTAAGTCTGCGTAGTTGAAGTTGGCCATATTATCTATAGCAACCCCAACAGTGGCATCACCTGTATCAATGCTCGCGCTTCCACCGGTATTGTAATTTGCATCGTTATCACCAGTATCAGCGTCTGCGTCAACATCATTCTTGATGCTCGCAAAGTTATCCTGTGTCAGGAGTAAGCTTCGTGCGAATGCTAAATTGATGTCATTATCGCTCTCAGCACCATTGCCGAGAATTTTCAAGCTAACTGATGCTCCACCACTTCCATCGCCAATCTTTGCCCAGTTCGAATTTACTTTATTGTCTATAAGAACTGCTGTATCGGCATCACCGGTTTTGACTGAAACGTTTCCACCGGTATTGTAATTTGCATCGTTATCACCAGTATCGCTATCAGCATCGACATCATTCTTGATCTTCGCATAATTATTCTGGAATACATCTGTTGAAGTACTCAGTTTCAAATTAGCATCATTATCGCTCTTCCAACCGTTTCCGCTTATCTCAACATCTACATCAGTTTCGCAGCAACCTTTTACCTCAGCTGTGTTACTATTTGCAGTATTTGAGATAGCCACTCCTGTTGATGCATCACCAGTATCTATCGATACCGCTCCGCCGGTATTGTAATTGGCATCATTGCCACCAGTATCGGCATCAGCATCAACATCATTACTGATATTTGCAACATTATTCTGAACTACGGTTGTAGTGGTCGTTTGAGCAACATTAATGTCGCTATCGGACTCCGCACCGTTTCCAGTAATAACTAAAGTGGTTGACTGTGCCAAAACTGGCAAAGCAACTTGAAGTAATAATGCTCCAGCTGCAATTGCAGATGTAACTTTTTTCTGTAAATTTGTCATATTTTATTTTCACCCCCTTTCCTGTCGGTCTACCTAGTCAAGTTAAACTTGATTGGGTAAGGCACTTCACCTTACAATTTTTCCGTCTCCCAAGGGTTTGCCCTTTTAAACGAGAAACGGAGGCGCCCCGATTCGACTCCGCCATATGGCGAATTCTTTGTCAAATCGGAGAGCCTCCGTTTGCGGTCAGCTCCCAATACTATAATCTTTCGAGTAGAATTGACTTGGCAGGTCATCTCGATTTATGATATAGGTTATATATTAACCTAGATTAATAATATATAACAATAGAAGAAAGCTTTGTCAATAGGTTCTCGTGACAAACTATAGTACGTTACTAAAAAATTTATTATAGATTATCCTAAAAAAGTATAGTGTTACCCTCTTTTAACACTAAATGGGTATTATGAAACCTGAAGATACAAGACTTACTTGATCTTGCTATTGGTCTTTTTGATGTTCCTTACAGTGATTTGAGTCACTACGCCTTTTTGAATATATATTTCTATACTTCCAAAATATTTGACACTTTTTAATGCTAGTGAAATCTCATCTACCAGTGCAGGAGATATCTTTTGACTGGAGAAATTTGTTGACGCCATTGGACTAAAATTCGAGCGGGATTTTCTCTTTTTCTCCCTCAATTTCACCTATCCGAATAATTAAACTCTTATCCGAATCATTTATTGGAAAACCGACACGAGTATATTTAGTAGAAATTGCCTGAACCTCTACCGGATCGTTATGAATATCGGGAGCTAGCCATTCTTCTTCGTTACCATTGACAGATAGCCTTACATAATCCTTGGTATTTATTGTTATGGATTGCTTATAGTCGTTTGAAATCTTGAGGTTAAGAAGCAGAAAGGTTCTTCCTTTAACAGCTGTTGCGCGTTTTCCTTTTACTATTATTTCATCTCTCAACTCAACCTTTTCTACCATATACTTAACTTCGGCAATCTTTTCTCCCTTAGCGTCTTTTAAAGGAAATGTAAATTCTTTGTTTATATCAAAAGTCTTTTCTGCCCCTGCAACTTCAAATTGATTGTCGGCTCCCGTACTTCTATTTCCCAATAGTCTAACTGCAACGACAAATACTACAACTAAAACAGCAATCACAATTAAAGGTTTAATATATTTTTTAATTGGAAATCTTGGCTTTCGTTCTTGGAATCCACCGCTTACTGATTCAACTGATTGTCGACGTTTTTCCCTCATGGCTCGTATGCGACCGAAAATTGTAAAGAAATATCTTTTTAGGTTTGCGAATAAAGAGGTAACTCGCACCACCCCCCGGTTAGCCAGTTGGACAACTTTAGGAAGAAAACTTGGTATAGGAAGAGAAATCTGTAGTGAAATATTTTTAACAGCCATAATTCAAAATTAGTGTTTATTAAAAGAAAGTATTGATCAGGAAATATTTCTCTCATTGGAGCAGAACAAACAGTGAAAGTATGTTAACTGAGACCATTGGAGTTGTCAATAAGATATTAAAAGCAGATACTTTTATTTAACAAACACCCCTAGATGTTAAGAGAGACTTGTATCGTAGTATTTACTTCGGCAGTTTTCTTCTCAATTTCCACTCTTATCTCTTCACCATCTTTTGCACCAACCAATTTATTTAAAACATTATCGTTTGTCTTAGTCACAACAAAACTTGTAACAGTCATCCCTTCACTTTTTATTTTATTTTTATACCAGTCGGTTATAACATCTACATTAGCGCTACTTTCTAAAGTCACTGAAGACTGGGAAAGAATTTTCACCTTTGATTCAGAATACAGATATTTTTCAAACTTTTGAGACTGTTGACTTGTTGTGGGAAGATTAGTAGAAGATGGTGAAGGGGATATCTGAAAATTTTCTTCAGTTGAATTTGACTTTTCGGTAGGTAAGTCAGAAGTTGGTAAGACATCAAGCTGATCATAATTTTCTTTGCCTAAAACTTTTTCCTCTGAAGAATCTTCCACTTTCTGGCTAGCAAAAATACCGATTGCTAATATACCAAGAGCAAGAACTGTAATAATTATATGCATTTCGTTTCAATTCTACACTATCGGTGCAATTGTCATTCAAGTTGGAAATTTTTTGCCAATTTTCTGATTTTTGGGTGCATCTTTGGCAACACTTTCCAAAGAAGATAAACTGTTAAGACGCTTCCAAGCGTATCAAAAATAACATCACGCATTTGTGGATCTCTTCCCGGTGTCAAAGATTGATGAAATTCATCGGAAACTCCATAAAGGATTGTGAATAATACCGAATATACTGCTGCCGTTTTTTTGGCAACCTTACTTTGTCTAAATGAGCGGTAGATCAATACGGTAAGAATTCCGTAGAATGTTATATGAAGACTTTTTTTAAAAAGAAAATCTTTCCAGTGAATTTCAGTTACCGGATTTGCAGGAAGAGAGGAGAAAGAAAAAATAAATAACGCCCAAACGAAAACAGGCGCCCAAAGATTAATAGTCTTTTTTACTTTAGTGAATTCCATTTTCTTAGACTTTATTTATTAAATTGTAACCTAGCTTTCCATTTTACGAAAATGGGGTAAAGGGCAATTCCGATTAGAAAAATCCCGGAAACAATAAAAACGACTGCTGCCAGAGGAAATTTGTTGCCATCACCTTTTTCTTCTTCTGGAGTAGGTGAAACTTTCTTGGAGGAAACCTCCTGAATCCCCAGAACATCTGCTTTGTCTTCGTCATCTAATGTATTTTGTGACAGCTCATCTTCATTTTGGGAAACACTTGTAACCGTTATCTTCTTGTAAGTTGTCGGAGTAGAACTTAAAGGCTTCGTAGGAGCAGGCGTCGGTGTACTCGTAGGTTTTGGAGTGGGAATTGGGGTAGGAGTTTTGGGAGTATTAGTGGGGGTAGTAGTTTCTGTTGGTTCCAAGGTGGGACTAGGACAAGGTTCAAGGATATTGTCCTTATTTGAAAGCAATTTAGTTTGATTAGAAAAATGGTCTATCCAATTGGTTCCTTCTACGCCATTTTGCCATAATCTCCCAACGGACCCATTAGAAGAAGGTGAACAAACACCTCCTTTGTCACCGTAAGATATTTCCTCTACGCTATTGTCTGGTTTATAAAGCCGTATAACATCACCGTCTTTATTGAGATAATTACGAGCATCTACAATTAGAAATTCACCTTTTGAAATACTTTCCACGGATGGAAAAGTTGCCATCTCTGACTCATCTCCCTCTGTAGTCAAATGGGTCAGTTTATACCCAGTTAGAGTTGTGTCTTCTAAAGCATAAATCTCTATCCAGTCATCATGGGAAGTTGAGGAACTAAACTCATTTATAACCACCTGGGCGGAAGCGATCGGGACCAAAAGCAAAAAGAAAATAATAACGAGAAGAAGTGTTTTACTCACCAAACTTATTTAACAATTTTAATAGTTAATATGCAAATATAGAGTGTCTAGGTCGGAATCGGCGTGTTTCACCCGAACATAGCGGAGTCTGCAACCACTACTACCCGAGTAACTTCCTCTATAAAGTGTTCCGTCTTTGATTGCCCGAACTTCCGAAGAAGACAAACTACTTATATCTACACCGTTATGAAAATTGTACCAAACAGTATGACTTCTTATCGCAATTGTATCTGCACCATAGCCTTGATTAAATTTTATTGTCGGATCTAGTGGCCAGTTCCAACTTCCTGATGGGTTGAAAGCATCGCCCCCTGAGTTATCTTGATGACTTATTCCTGCTTTCAGATAGTTAAATGGGTTATCCGTCACACCCCCAGGTTTTCTCACAGTAAAATGGAGATGTGTACCATTTGAATTACAGGATTGCCCTTGAATAATCGTTGCAATTCTCTGCCCGGCAGATACTTTTCCCACTTCTTCTTCCTGTCCTTTTCCGGCAATAATAGCCTGGATTGCTTCATACTCAGCTCTTGATTGAGCCAAAAGCTGTTGATATTTTTTCTCGTCATTTTTAGTTACTCTTAAAAGTTCGTTCTTTGCAGCTTTTTGAAATCCAAGTATCTTTTTATGGTCCTCCAATTCCTTTTGAAGTACCTCCTGGTCAATTTTCTCCCCCTGATAGTCTAATTGCGCTTTTTCCAAGCGGACCAATAAATCCCGATCAGCTTCCTGAATCTTTTGCATATAGTGATAACTTGAAACTGCACTTTCCAAGTCAGGAGAAAATAAAAGCATGAAGGTATCAGCATTAACCCTAGACATCTTGTATGTCTGAACAACTCTTGATGCGAACGCTTTTGTTAAAGCTTGGAGTGAAGTTTCCAGTTGGTCTATTCTCCCCCCCAGAAGTGATATTTTTTCTTCAGTTTGCTCAATTTTTAAAGAAGTAAGTCGGATCTGGGCATCATATTGGGCGATTTGATTTAATAAAGTGGAAGCCTGGGATTTTAACTTCTCAATTTCTTTTTGATACTCATCAATTTGTTTTGTTAGCTCTTCTAATTTTTG
Organism: uncultured Gammaproteobacteria bacterium; assembly: GCA_964627195.1. GTDB lineage: Bacteria > Patescibacteriota > Microgenomatia > UBA8517 > UBA8517 > CAZVJU01. Next base: position 102,403 of record CAZVJU010000001.1, read on the forward strand.
CTTCTCTACCTGAGCATCAACTTTAGAATTTATACCAAGAATAACCCCTGAAAAAAAGAGCAGCGTAAGAAAAAAGAAAATAAACAACCGAGGACTAAAAGTCCTCGGTTTTCTCGCATAAGCTCGAAGAGTTTGTTCACTTCCTTGCTTCTTCCGTGGAATGAGATCCCACGGATTTCGCAAGGTTTGAATAAGCCTTACCTTTTTCATCTACGTTTTACTCGCGACACTGCCAATGCGCTTCCTGTGAGAGCCAGAAAAAGTCCCACAAATATTTCTCCCCCAAATAGAATGGCGAATAATTTAAAAAGCTCTAAAGTATCTCGAGGTAAAACAGGGATTTCACCAAAATAAGAGATAACTGTTGGAGTTAAATAAAGTACGGCTAGGAAAGCTAACAACCACCCCACAACTACACCCATAAATGCATAGATAACCCCTTCTAAGATAATCGGACTTCGGATAAACCCCGGAGTAGCACCAATAAGATCAAGTATTTCAATTTCCCCACGCCGCGTCGTCATTCGCATTCCGATAATAACAATAAGAACCAAAAATGATGTACCCGAAAGTAAAAGCGCGAAAGCTCCTCCCCCAACTCTTATATACCAGGTAATTTTTCTTAATCTGCTAACAACATCCGATAAAGTATCTTCTCCTCCCAGGCTTGCAGTAAAGCCTATCTGATCAACAAATTCTTCCTGTTTCACACTACTTATAACTTCTTCTGCAAAGCTAAGATCAGTCAAAGAAAATTCTAAACTGGCAGGAAAAATTGACGGACTGACAAGCTCTGATAAAAGAGGATTATCTGCAGTTGCCACTTTATAAATTTCGAGGGCTTGCTCCTTTGAGATAAAACTAACCTCAGCTACCCGAGAATCTTGCTTTAATTTAGTTTGGAGATCAGCAACTTGGTCAGTTGTAGCATCATCTGAGAGAAATGCGATTACCTGGGGCCGTGTTTCGAAATACTTAAGTGTTTGACTTGACGCATAAATCAGAATCGATAAAAGTGTTATTACAAAAAAGGTTATAGATAAAACAAAAATGGCGGCCATTGCCTGAAACGGCGCTCGTCGTATATGATCTAAGGCAGTTTTAATGTGAATATTTGCCATTTTAGTTTTGAAATAGAAGTCCACATCTTATGCCGTGGTCCTTCAAGCTACATTCGCTTTCGGCGAATGAATTTTCAATGATTCAATTCATCCACGTATAAGCAAAGCTTGGCACCGCTTCG
>CAZVJU010000002.1:0-60613 GCA_964627195.1 uncultured Gammaproteobacteria bacterium
CCAATTTAGAAGCTTTGACTTTGCCCCAAGAGTAGCAAAATGGTTAAAGGATGGCATTAGTCTTCCGTCAACTCCCGATTTATTATCCACAATTTCAGCCGTACCAAATTTTATATGGTTTATAGACTCTTTTGGAAACGCGAAAACAACTATTTTGACCCAAGATCTAAGGCTAAAAGCTAAAGGTAAAATTAAAACCACTGTGGGAATTTTCAGATATTATGACAGACTAAAAGACATTCCATACGGAGAAACTGCAATTTACACTGGAAGTTCAGGGTTAGGAAATAAACGATTTTTGGAAATCGCTACACAAGGAAGAGAAGGAAGTGCAGCAAAAACACTAACACTAAAAATTGGAGAGGAGATTAAATTCTTGTAATCAAGCAAAATACAAAATCACCAAACCTTTTCCGTAAGTAAATACCTATGTACATTATAACAAAAGGTCCCTACAATAATAGGTATATGCCTTCCTCCTTTTTCGGGCGGAATCAACTACAGCAATGGTACGTTCAGGACGGTTTGTCTACCTACGGAATCTCTGAAAAGGTTGGTTGCGACCCTAAAACTGTTTATTATTGGCTGAAAGAATATAGCATATCCACAAGACCGAGGAAAATAATACCAACTTCGAAAACCGATCTTGTAAAACTTTATAGGTTAAACCTATCATTAAAAGATATCGGCAAACAAATAGGCTGCACTCCTTCTGCAGTACTTAGAAAATTTAGAAAATTCGGTATTAATACTCGAACTCCATGGGAAGCTAGTACATTCCATATTAAACATAATTTCTCTAACAATCTGTTAGAAAAAGCATATTTGATAGGATTTCGCATCGGGGATCTGAACGTTGTCAGGAGATCATCACTTTCATCTATAATTGTAAAATCTAATACAACTAAAGTTGAGCAGGCGACTTTACTAAAAAAACTTTTTTCAAAATATGGGCCTATTTGGATCAGTAGACCCAAAAGTCGGCTAAGTGTATATCATTTCACCGCCACACTAAACGACTCATTCTCTTTCTTACTACCGAAACATACTTCGATACCTGTATGGATTGTTCGATCAAAAAATTTATTTTTAAGCTTTCTAGCCGGCTACTCTGATGCTGAAGGATCAATAGGAATATACGATGGCCGTGCTTCCTTCAGGATAGGTTCATATGACAAAATAATTCTTAATCAAATTCATGAACTCCTAATAAAATACAGAATTCGAAACACCATTATATTAGAGACAAAAGCAGGGAAATATGGTAACCGGGTTCTTAACGGTGACTTTTATAGAGTAAGTATTAGAGATAAAATGGCTCTTAAATTGTGTCTATCGGAACTCCTTCCTTACCTCAAACACAAAAACCGTATAAAGTGCGCGAGGTTAGCCTTAAAAAATGTTCATTCAAGAATGTAATTAGTTATAGCCTCTGATAAAATACGCATATGCAAAAATTTTATGTCACTACACCAATTTATTACGTTAACGATGTCCCGCATATTGGACATGCATATACTACACTTGCGGCAGATATTATCACTCGTTATTACAAAACACGACTTGGTAAAGATAACGTCTTTTTTCTTACCGGTACCGACGAGCATGGACAGAAGGTCGCGCAGGCCGCAGAGGAAAATAAACAAACTCCTAAAGAATATGCTGATTCTGTCGCACCTAGATTTCAAGAAGCCTGGAAACTTTTAAATATAGAGTATGACTATTTTATAAGAACTACCGATCCGAGGCATGAAAAAGTAGTAACCAATCTACTTAGCAAAATTTATAAAAATGGCTATATATATAAAGGCGTATATGAAGGTTTATATTGCATTGGTTGTGAGAAATTCTTAACGGATAGTGAATTAGTAAACGGCAGGTGTCCACTACATCCAAACAAAAAGCCTGTTTATCAGAAGGAGGAAAACTATTTTCTTAAATTAAGAGATTTGTCAAAAGAGGTATTGCAAAAAATTAAAAATAAAGAATATAAAATTAAACCGGAGAAAAGAAGGCATGAAGTATTAAGCAGATTAGAATTGGGTGTCGAGGACATCTCAATTTCGCGTGCGGGGGTTCCTTGGGGAATTCCAGTTCCTTGGGATAAATCTCAAACAGCATATGTCTGGATTGATGCTCTTATTAACTATTTTTCTGCTACTCAATTTTTAAAAGGAAAGGAAAAATTTTGGCCAGCAGATCTCCACTTGGTTGGAAAGGATATTCTATGGTTCCATACAGTCATTTGGCAAGGCCTTTTAATTGCTGCCGAAATTGATTTACCTAAAGTAATTTTTGCTCACGGTTTTTTTACAATTGATGGTCAGAAAATGTCGAAATCTCTGGGAAATGTTATAACTCCAAAGCAGTTGGCAGATAGATATGGTGTTGATGGGGCAAGATTTCTTGTTATTTCAGCATATCCATTTGGAGGGGCCGGAGATATTTCTTTCTCTAGGTTTGATGAAAAATATAATGCAGATTTAGCCAATGGCTTAGGTAATTTAGTCGCAAGGGTCGCTAAGATGGCAGAGCCTCTGACATTTCCAAAGAAGGATTATGACATATCAGTAAATACAGGGACTGCCGTACAATTGCTTTACTTCGAAGGAGCTTTAAAAGAAATTTGGGACAAAATCAAGGAGGCAGATATTTTTATCAATAAAAGGGGAGTTTGGAACTTAAAGGGAAAACAAAAGGAAGCAGCCCTGGCAAATTTAGTCGACAGGATCAGACAGATCGCATATGACTTGAAACCTTTCTTACCGGAAACAGCTGAAAAAATTGAGAAACAATTTAAAGGACAAAAAATTAGTTCGGAGGCACCTTTATTTCCTCATCTTAAATAGTAATGTTGAAAACATTTATTCTCAAACACGATAAGGGGGTTCAAAGAGCACTGGAAATTTTACCCGGCTTGGTATCATGGAATATCATTTTATTTCCTTACTGGGGGATATTTGTAATTCCCGAGATTGTCGCATACTTCATCCTTGCGTTTAACGTCTATTGGTTTTATCAGTCCTTCACAATCGCAATTACCGCAACAATTTCCCACCTAAGAGTTCAGGCTTCGATGAACTATGATTGGCTAAAGGACATAAGATCCTTTCCGGACTGGCAAAAAATCCGTCACATCGTCGTTCTTCCGGCTTACAAAGAACCCTTACACATTCTCGAGAGGACTATTTCATCACTCAAAAATCAAACCCTTCCTACAAAACAAATAATTATTGTCCTGGCTTTAGAGGAAAGAGAAGACGAAAAAGAAAGAAATAATAAAACCAAGATCCTCAAAAACAAGTTCGATGGAGTCTTTGGTAATTTTTACACGACAATACATAAGCTCAGAGTAGGCGAGACCATCGGAAAGCACTCAAATCAAAGACATGCGGCAATGTGGGTAAAGAGAGAACTAGTAGACAATAAAGGAATGAACATAAAATACCTGACTGTTACGAGTTCTGACTCTGACCACAAATTTCACCACAATCATTTCGCCTGCCTGACTTACAAATTTCTGGATAACCCAAATAGATACACTTACTTCTGGCAACCAATTATGATGTTTTACAATAATATTTGGGAATTGCCCGCGATTACGAGAATCCAAAACACATTAATGTCTATTTGGAATCTGTCACAACTTCCTCGGCAAGATCGGCTTATTAATGCTCAAAACTATTCCCTATCCCTAAAACTTTTACATGAAGTCGGCTACTGGGATAAAGATAAAATTCCTGAAGATTGGGGAATATTTTTTAAAACTTTTTACAAAAAGAAAGGCATGGTGGAAGTGGAACCTATTTATCTCCCTGTTTATGCCGATGCAGCGCTCTCCTCTTCCTTTTGGAAAACTCTTAAAAACCAATATGAACAAATTAAACGCTGGGCTTGGGGAGTATCCGATGATCCCTGGATTATAAAAAATTATTTTTTGGCAGATGATGTACCTTTTATTGATAAAACGCTAAGGCTCGTAACAGTCATTTGGGCGCATTTTTTGTGGCCAGTAAACTGGTTTATAATTACCATTGGTCTAACTCTCCCGACACTTATCAGTCCGGCTTTTGGTAGAACTACGCTTGGTTATACAGTTCCAAAAGTTTCATCGTTTGTTTTAACCTTGGCACTCATTTTCTTGGTTATTATGCTTATTTTTGACCATATATATAAACCCCCAAGGCCTAAAAGTTTTCCTCTTTGGCGGGCAATTCTAATACCGTTGGAGTTTGTCCTCATGCCTATTGCGGGCTTTTTCTTTTCCGCCCTTCCCGGCCTCGACGCACACACAAGGTTGATGCTCGGTAAATACATAGAGTACAGAGTGACTGAAAAGGTTTAGAATTATTCACTCTGTACTATATCTCTTAGTTCGTTTTATTGCTCATAATAGACATTATTCGCAAGTTGCGAAATGCGAGATTGAATATAGGGTTACGGAGAAAGTTTGAGTCTAATGAAAAACTATTTTCTGAAAATTTTTTACCATTAAACTTAAAATATAATCTTTGTTTAACAAAATAATTAACTTAAAATTTGCAATTAATAAGTAATTGTTTGTATAACCTCTCCCCTACTGAAATCTTAAAAACTTCCTATAGTTTTATTATATAAATAAAGGAGTCTATGCAAATATTGTGCGACCAGGGTTGTTAAAAACAGGCTGAGTAGTTGTTAACGTCTGATGATAAACTACTTTTTCCGTCCCAAAAAATATTTTAGAATTTGATATCGATTTTAGGTTTTTTATATCCTCTACCCTACTAACCCATCCCCCAAATACCCCTGTTCCAAGTTAAGCTCTTTTTATTACTTAATCACTAACTTCCATCCAGCCTCCACTGGAGTGGCCGGAGATGTCAGGGATATACATATTGTAAGCTTGAGCTGGCGGGTGGTGATACCTTCCAGGCGTAGTGGGCCGTACGCGATAGGTATACTCGTATACACCAGTAGGTAGTGTTTCGGCAAAGAGAACAACTCGATCATCACGAACCTCATGATGTCTAAAGTAAAGCGGGCTTCGATCCTTGGGAATACTAAGTTTCTCAACATTAAGTAATGATGTTGTTGCCAAACTTTCGTTTACTGCCTCAATCCCCGCTGGAAGTTTATCCTCGATAATAACATGGTGTGTAGTTGCAGCAGTTAAAATAATAAGTCTAATCCAAAGTTCATCTCCCGCATTTAACTTTGAATTTCTAATTACCCGACCATTCCTATCAACAAAGTCTCTAATTACCACAAGCCCTTGGTCAAGCGGCTCAACCTCTTCAAAAGGAAGGAAATACTTGAGGTTCATATTGTAATAAAGTGCCCCCTTGCCGCTTTTTTCTATTTTCACCGGAACATTCCTCTCTTTGGCGATCTCGGCAAGCGAAAACTGTTCAACGACTTGCTTCATCAGGTCATTTTCTTCAAATGCACCCTCCTTTTGGGTAAGCCCTGCAAGCGATATCTTCCAAAACTCTTTAGGCTTACCTTCACGCCTTTCTTTCAGCATAGTGACAATTGCTCTTACGGCTGATGATGTCTCCTTAGTTGTTTGCCAGTGACCATCGTACCTGGCTTGCATTAGCCAGCGGGTAATATCTGGGACAAAGGGGTGCTTGGGGTTGTTATCAACTAGTGCTTCCATCATCACAGAAGTTAAGGTAATATTGCCACTCATTGCATGCCATTTTCTTTTGGCTATCTCCCAATGGGCCGTCGTATTTGTTTTTACAGTCATCGCCACTAGTTCGTCCATAAGTCGAGTGACATCTCTCCTACTTCCTCCTCCCCTTTGCAGAGTCCTCAAAAGATACGCTTTACCTAGTTCATCCATTTGCCAACGTCTGTCCATAAGATTGCTCAAAATTCCTGAATCTAGAGTTTTTCCCCGAGAATAAACTGAAGCCAAGTAGACTATATTCTCAAGACCCAATTCCTGTTTATCCATCTCGCGCTTGAGATAGGTCATACCGCTTTCTATAGTACTTTCTGGGACGGTAAAATCATTTTCTTGTGCATCCAATAAGCCATCTATAATCATCGCAGTTAAATATGGATTTGCGTCATAGCTTGCCCACCAACCCCAGCCTCCATCAGGCCTTTGCAGATTAGTGAGCCTCTGGATGCCGTCAGTTACGATATTTTCAAGGACATACTTGTCATACCCTCCGATTTTTTCCATTCCCGATTCTTTTGCCAAAGCAAGAAGTTGGATCGCCGGAATTACCCGATTGATGATCTGTTCATTACAATAGTAAGGAAAGGAAAGTAAATAACTTGCCGCATCCTGGACTCCAGAGCCCAAAGTTGGCGATAGACTGACCTCCAAACTCCCTTGGTCCGGAACAATGTTAGCAGGTAAAAACACTTTTTCGTCTCCAACGTCCTTTGCCTCACCCGAAGTCGCTACTACTTCCGGAGTATAGTAAGAAATAACCGGAATTTTAATTTTAACCGAGTCCGAGAACCCTCCACCTTCAGCCCGAAGTACAACTTCGGCTTCCTTAATATTTTTGACTTCAGTATCCCAGTAAATTTTTTGCGAGGTATCAGCCGCAATTGTTGTAGTCTTTTTGGAAGTGCCAACAACACTAAGTCCAGTAAGGGAAATCTCCGTAGAAACCGTTGAAGAACTTCCTGTATTATTGTGAACTACCATTCCCAGTTTTGGCTTATCGCCAACACTTATAAATCTTGGAAGTAAGGGTTGGATAAGTACATCCTTTGTAACCAGTATCTTTTTTACTGAATCTCCTACTGAAGTATTTTTACTTACCGCAATTCCAATGAGTCGCCATGTTGTCAGGTTATCAGGCAGCTTAACTTTAAAGTGCCCTTGGCCGTTATCATCTGTTTCGACATGGGCATTCCAATAGGCCGTATCAAGAAATTTCTCTCTCACCGTCTCTGGTCCACCATCTTTTTGGTTGTGAACCCAAATGTTGCCGGCTATAAAAGTGTGGTAATTCTCTACCTTCAGATTATAAACTCTTACGGGCTCTATTATTTTTTTGATGCTTTCAACCTTTACCCAAAGACCATTTGCATCAAGCAATTCATCTTCAGGGGTAATGGCGTTGACAGCTAACCACCCTTTCTTGGTAAATAGCCTATGAACACCTGTCACTTTCAGCTTCCCATTTAGTAAAAAGTACTCACTAACATCGTGAACAAAAACCTCGGAAACCCTTGCTGAAACCATAGTTTGAGAGTTTTCTCCCTCTCGCGTTAAAACGCTATCTCCAGCTGCCACATCTTGAATAGCCTTATAAGTCCCAGTACTCATGAGGATAGGTGTTTCTCCGGTGAAACATCCACCCCCGGAACCGCCCTTAGCCCCAAGATTAACATTCTCGTTCAAGCGATCCATGGAAACAGTTAAATCATTGGCTGTCAAAACCGAAAGGTTTCTAGGGTTATAAAATGTTTGGTAAATATCTGCGAGTTCTGCTCTTGCTAAACTCCAGACCGCTTCATCAACCAGCGCAACCGCTACTTCTGTTTTAACATTTGCTCCAGTACCATCCTTTGTAGTCAAATTGACCTCCATTTCCTCTCCCGGACTGAAGCGTTCTTTTGGGGTAGATAGTTCAAGGTTTACTTCTGTTTTGGGATTATCTACCCTAATCTCGGCAACACCCATCTTAAAGTGAGGTGGATCTTTCACTTCTTTCCCGGCCTTTATAAAGCTTGCCGAAATAAAGGCGTTTGGAGAATACCGCTCGGTTATCGAAAGATCAAAAGCTTGGTTGTCGCTTGTCAGTTTTACAATCTTGTAATCATAAACACTTCCTCTCTCAATAGTAACAAGACCTGTCATATTTTCGTACGGAAGGGAAGCTATAACCTGGGCCGTGTCACCAATGGCATACTCATCTTTGTCAGGGACGATAACAATTCGGTCGTGATTTTCCTGGGGAGAGTTTACACCAAAACCTGAAATCCAAAGCTGAGCAGCTGATTTGGTCATCCGACCTTGGCTATCACTAGCCTCGGCAACAACTCGAAAACTTCCTCCCTCGGGCGGAACAAAAGACGCAGTTGCGCGGCCAAGTTCACCTGTTACTACCTCGACAGCAGAAATAAATGTATCGGTAGCTTTATTCGTCCAGTAAAATTCTTCGGTGTCGGGATCTTGTTCACGGACATAATCCCAAGTTCTTTTATAAAACGAGACTTTAACAGGAATATCTTTTAACGTCTGGCCATCTATGGTTACAGCAACTAACTCAACTCTACTTTCCTGACCCGCTTTTCCCGAATATCGTTCAGGCTTGACTCCAACATGCAAACCCGCCTGGTGAATAACAAATTCCTTCGAATTGGCAATTGCTTGATTACTGACATCCGTGACAATTGCTTCCAAGCGCATCGTTTGGTTCGTTTCTTTATCAGAAATATTTAGCGGCAGCTTAAGAGAATAGTTCCCATCCTTATCCGTAGTTCCTGTTCCCTCAGCAACTTTTTCACCCGAATAGTAATTGTAGGACCGGTAAAACCACCACGGTCTATACCAGTACGAATCATTATCACCAAATTCAAACCTTAAATCTTTTTGCCACCGAAAAGAAGAATCGGAAGTCGTAAGGGTCCACTTAATAGGTGCGTGGTCAACAGGTGAACCAAAGAAAAAGGCTGCTGTAACTGAGGCATCTACGACCTCTTTGTCGGTATAATCAGGTTTATCAGCGCTCACTTCTACGGAAAAATCGGGCTTTCTGTATTCTTCCACTTGGAATTGCTGCGAAAAGCCGTTTCCTAGAACCGTCGCGTTGATAGTGTAAAAACCAACAGAACCTTCTCCGCTTAAGTCAAAAAAGCCTGAGAAAGTTCCGAATGAACTCAAGGGTGACTCATCGCGGAATACCTCCTTTCCTCGGGCGTCTTGAACTGAAACTTGTACTTGACTTCCTTGATCCAGAAGTTCATATATACCGTCTTTGTCCCGCCTAACAACCCCTTTGTAATAGACTTTTTGTCCGGGGCGGTATATTGGTCGATCAAGTACTATATATACTTTTAAATTTTCAGATGCCCGGTAATCGTCTCTTTCTTGATAATCGTAGTACGAAGGAAGGCCAAACTCATATGGTTGTATTCCTTTTTGCCAAGCATCGATAACCACCGCCTCGTCTCCTCCTCCCTTGGCAAAAGCAATAATCGGATTCTCGTAACTTACATACCCCCCTCTTTCACTTCTAAATTCTCCATCTACTTTGAAAACACCATCTGTATTCGTCTTGCCACTTTTACCAAGCGATGATCCAAGCCTTACTATTTCAATATCCATGTCTTTAACTACCTCGCCCGTTGATGAGTTAACTGCCCAAACCAACGCCTGCGAGGGACTGGTCTTCAGAGTCAAAGAAGATTTAGAAACAACCATTACAAGATTGTCGTGGTTTCCGTTTCCAATTCTTGCATCCAAAAAATAAAAGCCGGGGTCGATTTTTTCACCATTCCCTTTTTCAACCTTAGTAATAACGTGAACCGGAATGTTTTGGTCTGTCTCAAACTCCTCTTTCCACTCTCTTACCAACTCATGTTTTGAGGGATCATAACTTTGCAAGTTTCTTTGCTCCCACGGACCTGAAATATGAATTTTATAAATAGCTAAGAAGTCATTTCTTTTTAATTTATAAAGCTTGTATGTTACGTCATTGACGTTTACTACTTTCGCAACAATTCTAGGAACAATCTCCTGATTAAAACTGGCAAAATAAGTTCCTGAGGGGATAATAGTAATACTTGGTTTATAGGCTGCAGTCCGGAAGGAAAAGGTATAATCTTGCCCCAACGGCACGTCGTGTTGATCCTCAACATTTCCTTTAATAGTAATTGTGTAATCCGAAGATCTTCCAAGGTAAGTATCTATAGACAGAGAGTGCTTACCGCTGTAACTGGAAAAGTAGGTTGAGGGTTTTCGGTCCGGTTGTGGAGCAATAATTACATTATCTTTAAAAGATTTTTCATCCATTGGAGAAACAAAACTGACCTCAATTCTATGTTCTTGCTCTACTTCCTTACTTCCATCTCCTGGGTTTGTGGCAATAATTTTAGGTAAAGGAGCAGTTTTAAATTTCCAAGTGTACGGGTGCTCTAAACCGTTTTCTCCCTCGATTGCCAATAATCCTGCATCAATTCGGGCTTCATACCAAACCTCTCTCTCCAAGGCTTTTACCGGATACATGCCGACATATAGCTTATTGATTCGAATACTGACTGGTACCTCATTCCTTACCTCGCCCTCCAGTCTAAATAGGTGAAAAGACTCCCTTGCAGAATCCAGTCTTATGGGCATGTTAAGAGTAGCGGATACTGATGCGGTCGGACTTGCATAGTTATAATTATCAGATGGTGATGTCCCCAAAACTCTCGGCCGAACAGTTGAAAATGAAAAACCAAAATCTTCATGAAGTTCCCCATTATCCTTTGCTTTCATCCCAGCAGGAACTGTATAAGTATAGGTCGTTGCAAGCTTCAGAGGTTTAGCAGGTCGAAACTGATATGCTGTTGTCCCCAACCACCCTCCTTCACCCTCCACTTCAGGAGAGAGTGTAAATGCAGGAAGCTGACTCTCTTTCTCATCAGCCGAAGTTAAGGGAATCATTGCCCGGTCAAACATAACTGTTATTGGAGATCCTACTTCTGGGGCCTCAATTTGGGGACTTGCTAAAATGACCTTTGGATGCCCCAAGGTTTCAAAAGCTATTTTTTGAGGAAAAAATTTAGGAATAAAAAACGCTGACATTGCCATTGATCCAACTTCAACTTCATACTTTCTTGCAATTTCGAATGGTTTGTCTGGTGTAAAAGTGACTCTTGTATCTCCCAGCCACTCAAAACGTCCGGCAACTTCAGGGTTAATAGCAAAATTTCTTTCGACTGAGGCTCTATGCATTTTTCTATCAAATTGCACTTCGAAATTGGAGTCTAAAGGTATCGATTCACCCTCATTTCCTGGAAATGTCACAACGATTTTCGGTGGAAGAAAAAGTTTGCCGTAGCTCAAAATAAGATAAACAACCGTAACTGCAGCTGCGGGTTTTATAGCCATTCTTAGTCGATCTTTGAATGATGACTCTTTAAAGTTCCTTAGCCAATTTACTATTTTTTGCAAAGATCGAATGACTAACGGCTGAACTTTTGAAACAAAAAGCTTCTTCAAAAAAGCAAATACTCTCAGAAAAACCCGGGGCCGAAAGTACCCAAGCACACTTGCAATCAAAGCTAGACAGAAAGCAATAAACCTGATGAATTCTTTCTGAGCAAACAGATTTTTTAAAATGTAATCAAAACTTCCTACTGGAACTTTTATCTTGGTATAGCTACTTCCCGCCTCAACAGCCAAAAGTAAAGCTACCAAAATTAGAAGATGCCGCAATGACTTTCCTCTTCCTGACTGAACAAGGGTCTTTAGCTTATTAAAAATAGCATTAGGAGTAACCGCACCAAAAAACTGCGAAGTTTGTTCCTGCGAAGGATCTTGCCCTGTTTCAGCCATATTGGTTAGTAACCCCCCTTGTATTCTAGCACCAAGAAATTTATTGGGGATAGTAGCACCTTTCCCTTCCCCGCGATTCCCACTTCTGCCTTCAGTGTATGACTTCCCGCAGTGGGAGTCCAATGACACTCTTTCAAAATGCTTCCACAATCGCTTTCCATTAAGTCTTGGCCGTCAATCACCCATAAAACACTCACAATTTTTTCCTCCGTCGACAGTTCAAAAACAATTTGTTCATCTGCCTTGGCACCAATCTCGAAAACAGAATTTGGCAGTGGATTAAGTATCTGTACTTGAGAGTTTTTGAAGTATGTTTGTTTTTCGGTAAGTGGCGAATACGCTGTTGGCTCCGTTCCGGAAATAAAAGTTTCGATATATTTCTGAGTACAAGCATCACCCGGTAAAAGACCGTCCCACGCACAAATTTCCAAATGGTCCAAACCCTCCGGCTCATTGAAACCCCCGACGTCTTCAAATTTTAGTAGCTCTTCAAAGACCTGGTTCCAAATTGGAGCTGCACCAGTCACTCCAGATATTTCCTGCATAGGATGATTATCAGCATTTCCCACCCATACACCCACCGTAAAGTTTGGAGTATATCCAATTGTCCAATTATCATGCCAGTCTGTTGTTGTCCCTGTCTTTACAGCTGCTTCTTGTGATAAAACCAGGGGGTTTTTCTCCCCAAACGTAGGGATTCTTGCTTTTTTGTCTTTCAAAATATCAGTAACAAGCCAGGCAACTTTTTCATCAAGAACTTTATTGGGACTTATCTTTTCAAATTCATACACTAATTCCCCATCGCTATTTTCTATTCTTTCTATCAAGTGTGTCGGCAAAAAACCACCTGCGCGGGCAAATGTCGCATACAAATTTGTCAATTCCAGTAACGTTATTTCTCCACCACCCAAGGTAAGAGCCAAGTCGTAGTCCCCCACTCTTTGCATGCCAGTTACGCCCATTCTGTGAGAAAGGTTCAAAAAATTTTCAAGCCCGACTCTCGATAGCATTTCAACTGCCGGCAGGTTGTAGGAAGAAGCAAATGCCTCGCGCACAAGGATAATCCCACGGTAATGACCATCGTAGTTATGAGGCAAAAATCCTCCACCTTCATTAGTCTTATAAACTTTGGGCTTATCTTCAATTGCAGTTGCGGCAGTTGCAATACCCTTTTCAAAGGCGGCGGCATAAGTAACAGGCTTTATTGCAGAACCAGGCTGGCGTAACGCTGTTGCCATATTGTTCTGTCCTTGAATCGCTTCAGCAAAATAATCAACACTTCCCAAAAGTGTCCAAATGGCTCCTGTACTATTGTTAATAATCACGACCGCCGCATTAGTTAAGTCATGCTTGAGGGTAAGAGCATCAACCCGTTTCTTAGCGATATCTCTGACTAGCCTGTACCACCCCGAGTCAAGTGTTGTATGAACAGAAAGACCTTCGTTGGAAGAAATACCTATTTTTTCGATTTCCTCCAAAATCATCTGAGCAGCATGAGGTGCAACAACTTCAAGAGCGTGAATCGTGTCCGGCAGCCGTTCTTCCTTTGCTCGCTCATACCTTTCTTCGGTGATGAGCTTTTTTGCAAACATCTCGTCAAGAATCGCATTTTTTTTCTGGTTTGACCCTTGGGGATTAGTTATCGGGTCAAACTTTGTGGGATTGGCTATCATTCCTGCAAGTAAAGCGGACTGGCCCAAAGATAAATTATCTACACTCTTCCCAAAATACAGTCTTGAGGCAGCTCCAACTCCATATATACCTCTACCAAAATACATTGTATTTAGATACCTCTTAAGAATTTCTTCCTTCGAAGAAGTATAAGACAACCGCACCGCCATTAAGATTTCCCTCACTTTCCTAATGAGACTTACTTTTGCTGGTTTTTGAGGTGAAATTACACTGAACCGAACGACTTGTTGAGAAATAGTACTTGCACCAGAGACAATAGCTCCTTCCCGGATATTTTGACCAATCGCTCGAACTATTGCCAAAGGATCGACTCCAGAGTGATACCAAAATCTCTCATCCTCTGTTACAACAACTGCGTCTTTTAACTCTTGTGGAATCCTTTCAATTGGTACAAACTCTTGGTGGCCAATACTAGTTGACGACTCGTAGATTAGAATTTCATTTCTGTCGAAGACTTTTATGGTTCCCTTAATATGTGGGGTCGGGTCTGTCCAAAACCAAAGAAAAATTAACCCTGTTAAAAAAAACAATAACAGTAACTTAGTAAGGTGAGATAAAAGAAAGTGCTTCACAAACAGAGTGTAACAGAACCGGTCCTTTTAATTAAAAATGGCTGTACCAATCCCCGACTATTTTCTCTTTTCGATCTCCTCTAAAAGTTTTTTCGGTATAGGTCTACATGCACAATATTTAGCATGTTCTTGATGCCAGGTTATTCTCTGCTCTATCGTCGGATTTTTGGGCATCTTATTCGCCTTATGCCAAACTGCATTAATTTTCATTTAATTTCTTTCAAAGTCAGTCCAGCGTCAACGACAATATTTGTCCCGGTTATAGCCTCGTTTTCGGCAATGGTAATAACTACATGTGCGATTTCTTCCGGCATAACAAAACGTTTCAGGGGAACCTGATTTTCATATTCTTCCTTCTCCTCTTTAGTAGATAAGCTCCACATAGGCGTAAGAGTATAGCCCGGTGAAACACTAACTACACGAATTCTCGGTGCAACCATTGCTGCCAAATTCTCAGTAAAAGTATTCAGTGCTGCTTTTGATAGTGAATATGACAGGGATTCTCCGAAGTAAGCAATTCCGGGTTTGCCGGCAATTGATGAGATATTAATTATTACTCCCTTTTGACCTACCATCTTAAGAAACTCACGACTACACTCAACTGCCCCAAACAAATTGACAGCCAAGACTTCTTTCCACTCCGAAGTATCCAATGGATCTATATACGTTTGTTCGATTCCCGAAACATTAACTAGTACATCTAAATGCGAATACTTATCGTGGATCTTTTGGAACATTTTGGGGATTTCTTTGACTTTTCTAAAGTCTGCAGAAACACTGATGCATCCAACCTTCTCATTACAAATTTCCTTTTCCAACTCTTTTATAGAAGCTACGTCCTTTGCATGAAGAATAAGGTTACTCCCCTTTTTGGCAAATGCATGGGCTATTGCTCCTCCAATCCCGCCCGATGCACCGGTAACAAGAACGACTTTCTCTTTGAGCTGCATTCTACCTTTATATTTTACACCTTATTCAATTGAAATAGTTAAAAAAGATGCTAAACTCACGATAATGAAAAAGGCCATATCAGTTGTAGTACTTATAATTTCTGTTGTTCTTATTGGCCTAATCCCAGTTAAGCCCAAAGAGAAACCACCAGCCCAACCACTAGAAGCGGAAGAAAACACAAAAATTATTTTGACCGGCTTTGCACTTTCTCCGAAAAGTTCCGAAGGAAAAGATTTATTAGACTACTTCGATAGGATAAAAAATACTTCCAAAGTTGTCTCCTGGACAGGTAAAGTAGAAGATTTGAAAAACTCAAAATCCTCTGCATACGCAGTTACTACTCTTGCCCAAAATTACGACTACACACCAATCATTATTACAGATCGGGTGGATAAACAGTTGTTACTTGATTTCGCGGGAAAAGTTAAACCTCCATATTTAGGAGTCGGAAACGAAATAAATAGAGGCAAGGTGGCAGATATTCAAAAGTTCGCAAAAGATTTTGAGGAAATTTACCCGGAAATCAAAAACGTTTCTCCTGACACAAAGATATTTCCGGTTTTTCAACTTGAAATACTGGATTGGCAACTAATGGACCTTTTTCCTAAAGCGGATGCTATAGCTTTCACAACCTATCCGAGTTTGATTTATAAAACACTACCCGAAATCCCGGAAGATCATTATTCCGCAATAAAAACTCATACAGAAAAACCAATTTTATTTACTGAAGTAGGCTGGCCAAATGAGTCAGATGAAAAAGAACAGTCAGACTTTATAAATTTCTTTAAGGAAAATGTAAAGATATTAGAGCCGGAGGTTACGCTCTGGACTTTTATGTACGACCAAAACGTCCAGAAACCTTTCGATAGGATGGGTTTAATTGATAAAAGTGGTAAAGAAAAAAAAGGCTGGAGGACTTGGATTGAGAAATAACTAGACCATAGTTTTAGAATCTAGTCCCCTAAAATAAATCCTTGAGAATTGCCGAATGCGATAAAACCGTTTACATCAAGAAGTGTTTTATCAATTTTTGATTCTTCAAAGTTCACTCCACTAATATTAGCGCCGGAAAAATCAGCCTGTGTTAAGTCGCACTTCTCAAAAACACACTTCTCAAGTTTGGAATTTCTAAAACTTACCTTTTCCAAATTACATAAAACAAAAATACTATCGGTCAAATCAGTATTTTCAAAAAGCGAATCGGTTAAATTAACTTTTTTGCGTAGACCTTTGCCCGCGTTTTTCAGTTGCTGGAAGATGGAATTTTCGATTACCGCTTTCGAAAAATTACATCTTTTTATTTCACATCCTGAGAAATCCAAATTGCTTAATTTACTTTCCGGGAACGTACAATCTGTAAAACTGACTATATCAAAAACACTCCCCGAAAAGTTGGATATCTTGAATTCGCATACATCAAACGAAACAAACCTTAAATTTAAATTAATAAATTTACAGTTAACGAAGCTATCTTTATTAAAATTTTTACCTTTAATTTCTTCCTCAGAAAATATTTTATTTTTGTATATCAACAGAGTATATAAGATAACATTTTAGTTTGTTGAATGCAGAGCATAACCTCCCTTGGTTGATATAATCATCAACCCCAGTTTATCAATTTCGGTTCGAAGAGTGGAAATTGTTTTGTATATTAAAGAATATGAAGGATTTTCTCCCCTAACTTTATACTTTGAGAGTTCGGCAATAGTTTGAATATCAACAGGCTTCCCAACGTTGCTAATAAGAATGTTTAAAACTTCCTTTTCTCGCATATTGAGGGAGGCTAGTATGTTGTTTTTTTCTATCTTTGCTTTTACAAAATCATTTTTCCGTAACTTACTACTTACATTTTGTAGATATCCTGCTACTTCGAGTAAGTTTTCCTTGACGGTTCCCGTGAACTCATAGTTGTAAATTTCTTGAGGCTTTATCCATCTATACTCAGAGTTCTTTTCACTAGCAAGACGAATATCTCCTGATATATATCTTACTTCGTACACAAAACCCACAGCTTCCTGATTGTTATCATCTTCATAAAAGAAGTTATACGTCTGGAAAATCCTTTCTGGTTGGATAATAATACCAGCCTCCTCAAATACTCCCCTTCTGATAGCAGTTTCCGGTGTTTCTCCGCTTCTTACACTAACAGAAACAATAGACCACATATTAGGGTGGTGTGATAAATTACCCGACCGTTTTAGTATAAGTAACTCATCCCCTTTTTTAACCACCGCTGACACAAAAACAATAAATTTGTGACGCAACTTCATTTATTTTTCAAATCCTGAAAACTAATGTGATTGTACGGCAGTATTGGGAATAATACCAGTAAATATATGAATTAAAACTTTATCTATACTAGCTCTAACAAGAAACTATGGAACGTGACCATAACGATATTTCTCGCATACCGAAGTTCATCCATCATATTGAATCACTAAAGCACAATAAACGATTTACTACTAATCCCTTTGTCGAGCGAAAAGACACGGTTGCCTCCCACTCATGGCGTGCAAGCCTGCTCTTTTTATCCTTTGAAGGATTATTACCAGAGACTATTAGCAGACAGAAAGTATACGAGTTACTTACGATGCATGACCTTACTGAGTTAGAAAAGGAAGGTACCAAAGCACTGGGATTCAGAAATGAAAAAGAGAAGATAAAAGAAGACCGGGAAGACGACTTCTCCCAATTTTCATATTTAGCTGAACCCCTCTACAAAAAACTTAGAGATCTGTGGAGCGAATATAAAGAGCAAAAGTCGGTTGAATCCAAAATCGCAAAGACTATAGAAAGACTTGAGAGCAATTGGACTGCAATCGAAAGTGTCGATGCGGTTAAAGATAAAACTCACCGCCAAAGAACCATTGAATATGTTACAGGGCTCCTCGGAGCAGACCGTCACCTTGATATGCTCATTAATTTACAACTTGAGGAAATTAAAAGTATCAAATAATCATGGAAGAAAGAGGAGCACTACCAACTCCAAAAGAAGAACCAAAAAACAAAAGGTTGTCTTACTTGTAGATACGAAGGCTTATGAAGCAGAAATTGTCGCCACAGTTGGCCCCCTAGCCGACTCAATCTTCCTACTGCATATAATAAAGGAAGAGACAGAGGAAACTGTATAGATCAAAGAGATTAATAGATTAGACTTTTATTAAAAACTCCTGAGGATTTGCCCATAATCGAATTGAATCAAACGAGGTTCTCATAAAATCTAACTTAAAAA
Organism: uncultured Gammaproteobacteria bacterium; assembly: GCA_964627195.1. Taxonomy (GTDB): domain Bacteria; phylum Patescibacteriota; class Microgenomatia; order UBA8517; family UBA8517; genus CAZVJU01. The sequence continues at coordinate 17,948 of CAZVJU010000002.1, forward strand.
AGTAGAAGTAATAAACTTTCTAATTCCTATTTTGTAATCTGAAAAATCCTACTAACTTCTCCTTATGATCATAAGCAATGTCTAAATTATTTAAGTCGTTTACAGTTACAAACTTCACTTCTCCTATTTCGTCATTGAGATTAATCTCACCACTTATAGAACCAGTAAAATAAATTACATTCCAAAATTGACCAGGGATAGACTCCTTATCTGTCTCTACATAGTAAAATTTAGGATCAAAGTCTACTCCCAATTCTTCTTTTACTTCTCTAATAATAGTCTCGTTGGGAACTTCCCCTTCCTCGGGTCTCCCTCCAACCAAAGCCCACTTTCCAACAAAATCTCCGCTAGCTCTTTTGCCCAATAAAACTTTACCTTCTTCGTCCACGATAATTGCACGAACAACAGTTTTAATATTGTTTCTCATGATTTGTTGCTTAAGAAAATTTTCAGACTAGGCTATTTTCTCCATTTTACTCCACTTTTTTCCCTTAGCATCCACAATCATTAATGCATGGTAATTTTGGAAAAGTGTTGTGTCTTTCGTCAAAGATCTTTCGAACATTTCTTTTAAAGAGTCGTAATTATCCGTTTCCACACTTAGTTCATATTTCTTTACAAACCGTTTCGTGTATTCGTCAATAACGAAACTTGGTTTATCGAGTGCGTACAAAAGAAGTGTGTCTGCTGTCTCCGGACCAATGCCATAAACCTTCAGAAGTTTTTCTCTCACCAATTTTGTATCTTCACTTATCATCCGCTCTAATCCACCATAGTTATTCATAACAAAAGAAGAGAATGCGTGAAGCCTTTTCGGTTTTGTGGTGTAAAAGCCGGCCGGACGAATAAGGTCAGTTAACTTTGTTAAATCGGAAATACCAGCAATTATTTCTAAGCTCAAAAGGTCAACCTTTAACAGATTTCTAAGGGCTATATCAGCATTCCGCCAACTCGTCCGTTGGGTAAGTATTGCACCTAAGGCAATTAATTCACGGGTTTTTAAACTTTTATCTTTCGAACACCAATCCGGCCACAACTTTTCGGGATCCCCATGTTCTTTAAGGAGAATTTTGTACAAAGAAAAAATCTTAGGCATTTAACTTTTTCGCTAGGTTTTTCTTCTTCATCAACAAAGCCACATAGCCATAGTTATCAATTTTAGTTAAATTGAGTTTCAGATTTCTCGCGAGAGATTTCAACTCTACCAAAGTTTTTTTACAACCCCTGATGTCCTTCTTTGCTTCAATTTCAACGAAATACCCAAGGTTTTTGACATTATCTAAAGCAAACTCAAAGCTTCCTTTATATACATACGTTTCCCTTCTTTTGTTAACTGTAATGAATTTCTTAAAATTCAAAGCTCTTAGTATTTTTATTAGCTGATAGGGGTTTTCGATTTTGGTCTCGTACTCATCAGCATAAAGACGCTCGCCCTCTCGACTATAGTGGTGGTACTTATAGTTAAAACTCCCAGATGTTCCCCTTTTTCTAACTCTTAAATACTCTAGAGGATGTTTAAGTGTTAAAAAATCCCGATGAGGAGAATTGAAATAACTATCTATTTCTTGAGATGAAGAAACAAATCTAGCGTTCTTCTTTAAAAATCGCCTAATTTCCTCAAAAAGTTTTTTACTTACAGGAATTTTAATTTCCACCTCAACACCATCTTTAGCCATAAAGAAGTTATACTTCCTAACATTTACCGAAGTCGATACTTAAAAGCCATTGGAGTGGATAGTATAATAAATTTATGACCAAGAAAAAGGACTGGTCCTCGGAAGTTACTAAAAGAAGTATTGCGCTTGATTTGGAAGAAGGAGTGTTTACTTGGAATGATCCTGAAAAAATAGCAGAGAGTCTCAAAACTTCTGCTGAAAATAGTATGCGAAGAAAAGCTCCACCTTTCCAATCCGCGATGAGCATGCTCAATTTTTACATTAATCGCGCTGGGAAAAAACTGGACCCTGAGAAAAAGGGTGTCCTCGAGCAAGCAAAGATCGAACTTAGAAAGTTATGTGGACGGGCAAACATATAAGGAAGTCTAATAAAAATTCTTTCAACAAGATATAATATATTTTATGAAAACTATTAAGAAAGAGTGTCACATAATGGCTCCGCTAAATGCTGTTTGGGATGCACTCGTAAATCCTAAAACAATCGACAAATGGGGTGGCGGACCTGTAAAAATGAGTGAAAGAAAAGAAAAATTTTCACTTTGGGATGGAGAAATCCACGGAACTAATCTAGAAGTAATTCCACACAAAAAATTAGCTCAAGAGTGGTATTCAAGCGACGATCCGAATCACGCAACACAAGTTACTTTTACTCTAACTCATAAGGGTAATTGCACTACACTTTATTTAAAACACGAAAAGGTCTCGGACAAAAATTATGATTCGATAAACGAGGGCTGGGAATTATACTACCTTGGAGAAATTAAAAAGCTTTTAGAGGGTTAGAAAATATTAACGGATTATCCCAGATAATTTGAAGGTAAATTAATAACTTATTAGGTAGATATCAAAACCAGTCCTCCAATTATTGCTAAAATTCCAACCGTCTTATTTCGATCAATTTTCTCTTTTAAAAATACTTTAGTCATTTACTAATTCCTCGGTCGGTATTATACGACTGCGAGTTTTTTTGTTTTTTGGAAAACCGGTCGGGAGTAAATAACCCTGCCAATCGCCTTCACCGATTGCAAGCTCTAAATGAAGTTGGTCTACTAACTTTGGTTCATCTTTAACGCTGTAGATTCTATATTCTCCTTTTGCCAATTTTTGATCGGTTTTGTGACCACGGTGTGTAGCAACTAGAATTTCACCAATTGATTTTGTAAATATCCAAACAAAAGTTTTCTTGTCAAGTCTCAAGACTTTTACGTCATTTCTGGTTTCAACTAACGAATATTTTCCTTTTTCCAAAAGTTTAATCATTTTTCCAATAAATCTTGTCGATCTATAAAAATAGTCAAAGTGCTTCCGCGAAATCTTTTTGTTCAGGTTATATTATTATCCCCATTTCGACAACAAATATGATTACAACTTCAGTCAAACAATTTAAAGCTTTTATAAAAAGTCTCAAATTCAATTAAGTCTTCTGCCCCATTTCCTATCTCATAAATTCTATTTCCACTCTGAATTAGAACCGCTTTCGAAATCCAATCATTATATTCATTAGTTGTAACTGTAATTAGGATTGCATTAACTCCATTAAGGGTAATTTGTTGTCTTTTCTCCTTTCTGTCTGCGAATTGTGCACCATGTTTCTGGATTAGCTCTTCTGGGTCAACAGAATCATATACATTGATGCCCCACACAAGACCACCAGCTTTTGTACAGGATGGACCAAAAGCAACGTGGTATAACCATCCTGTTTTTTGATAGTTACCCTTTTTATCAAAAACGTACTTTTCGGAATAACTCCAAGGGTTTTTCAGGCAATTCGAATCTGTTTGTCTTAGTTTATCTGGATAACCAAGAGCGAATTTAAAATCCTCGTTAACAAATGTCTTCCACCCAGCAGGAATATCCAATTTTAATTGAAACGGCGTCAATGATGGTTCCTTAATTTTCAAACTCTCACCACATCCACCTTCCGGCTTCGGAGAACTCGGATTCCCATGTTTCACCCACTCCCCATTTTGGCAAATCCAGTTATCCTCGTTTCCACCAACCAAAAACCTAGCAAGAAAGATAGCCGATATAAGAAACAAAGAAATAAGAAGAATTTTCTTCACACTTCGATTATACTACTCTGGTTTCAACTAACGAATATTTTCCTTTTTCCAAAAGTTTAATCATAATACCTAGTCAAACTGGTGAGGTTTTTGGTGATAACGATCGTTAATTTTGTTAACTTCTTCTAGAGACAAATCTGCAATGAAAGGAGGATAAATACCCTTCGAATCTGTTACTTCCTTCCCAAACCAATGAGGAGTTTTAAAATTTTTGAAGGTGGATATAGAAGGAAATTCTACTTCTATAACATTCAGGCCCTCAAGATTGTCTTTATAAAAATCAACTTCAGCGATTAATTTATTTTGCAGAGGATAAAAGTATCGAATCTTTCTTATTTTTTTATCAGCTTTCTCCCAAAGTTTTGAAAATTCACTTTCACTTAACTTTTTAGTCTCCTCACGATTATATCCTGTCTCTTGGGGATTTTTGACAAATGTTTTTATTGTATAAGTATAAACCCCTTCCTTTTCCCTGATCCTAACATCCTTCACATTAGGATCTGTACTTGCTAAATATGCCTGGCGAATCTCGGTAGATGTATACTTAGATAAATCCTTAGGTAGTTGTTTGACTAACCATGCAAGCTCCAGTTCCAACGTCTGCTTATCCATAAAAATTTCCATCCAATTATACCAAATGAAAACCTTCTTTTCTTAAGGATTTTTCTTGGCAAATATCCAACCGGCAACAACTGCTTCGACTAATCCTGAAAAAGACCAAGTTACAATCATCGCTAATGACACCTGGAAACTCGAATATGTTATAAACATTCCTGGAATTCCTGCAATAACCCAATAAGCTAAACCAAACTTGTAGGCCCTTTCAATGGCAGTTTTTCCTTCAACAAGACTCTTTGTCTTGTCCCAAATCCAAGCCAAAACAATTCCCAAAAGAAATGGGTATAGGAAAAACAAACTCATCAAGGGATCACTCCATGGCCGAAAAATAGAGGGGTTAACATATTCGTTTGCAATAGCAGGAGATAGAAAGTTATAAACTTGTGATAAAACCATCCTAACTACTAAATTAGCAACTCCTGCAAAAATTCCCAGGACAGCAATTTTCTTCACCACTATCACCCCCTTTCTCATTTATTTTAGCTCTTTTGTAAAATAGTCTGTGACTCGTTTTGCTGTAAACTTTTGTAGTACTCTATTGTCCGCTTCAATTCTTTGTCCAAAGACACCCTGGGTTTCCATTCCAACATTCTTTTTGCTTTCGAAATGTCAGGACGTCGTCTTTTGGGATCATTTTTCGGAAGTTTTTTGAATACGATTTTTGATTTTGAGCCGGTCAGCTTTTTTATTTTCTCGGCAAGTTCTAAAATCGTCCACTCCTCCGAATTTCCCAGATTAACTATTTCGCCTTTCAATCTATTTTTAAACATTACCTTCTCAATTCCCCTGACTAAATCGGAAACATAACAAAACGAACGGGTTTGGCTTCCGTCGCCGTAAATAGTTAACGTTTTTTCTTCCAAGACTTGGTTTATGAAGTTACTTACAACCCTCCCGTCATCCTTTTGCATCCGCGGTCCGTACGTATTAAAAATTCTCACTATTCGGGCATCGAGGCCATACTTTTGAATATAAACATAAGTCAGTGTTTCCCCAAAACGTTTACCCTCATCGTAACAGGAACGGGGTCCAAATGAATTTACATTTCCCCAATAAGTTTCTTTCTGGGGATGCATGAGCGGATCTCCATACACCTCAGAAGTTGAAGCAAACAAAAACCTCGCTTTATTTTTTACTGCTAGCCTTAGCATATTAATAGTACCCAGCGAATTTACCAAAGCTGTTTCTTCAGGATAGTTTTGGTAATCAACAGGTGAAGCGGGAGATGCCAAATGAAAGATAAAAGAAACATCCCCCAATTTTTTACTTGCTGAATTACTAAATGGCTGAACAATATCCTGCTTTAGAAAAGTAAATTTTTTACTACCCAGAAGATGTGTAATATTTTTCTTAGAACCAGTTATAAGATTGTCAACACAAACAACTTCTAATCCCCTCTTAACTAATGCATCACAAAGATGGCTTCCAATGAACCCTGCGCCTCCGGTAACTAAAACTTTTTCCATCTTCAACATTATATCTTCTTTTAAACTTTTGAGTCGTGATAAACTTAAAGTGTACTTATGGAAACTGTTTTTAATCAAAGTATTTGGGGTGACCCACCTTATTTCCGCACTCGGCTTTTCAGTTCTATTCGAACACGCCTCGTGCCGAAATTTATCGGTGGGCAAGCGAAGGGTTTAGACAACTAGTATGGAAAATGTGTTCAACCAGAGTATATGGGGCGATGAGGGTTTTAGTGCAATTTTGTCGATGAAGGCACTTCCGGATATCCTAAAAATAATATCGAGAGATACTTCCCCGCCCCTCTGGAATATTTTTGAACATTTAGTTTTTCAATATCTGGGAACCGGTGAGATGTACATTAGAGGTTTGTCCTTTACTTTCTTTCTGGGTGCAGTCTTTTTTACTTACAAAATAGGCTCGTTTTTATTTAGCAAGAAAACCGGTTTCCTAGCAGCTTTACTTACTTTCTTAAATCCATTTTTCTTTACTTACGCTTTTGAGGGCCGTATGTATTCCATCTTAGCTCTCGGGGTAACCGCCTCGATGTATTTTTACCTGAGAATATTTAATACCGAAGAAGGCATTAGGAGGCGTGACAAGGTTGGATATGTCATTGCAACTCTTTGGGCACTATACTCACACCACTTTGCATTTTTTGCAGTCGCAATTCAGGGATTATGGTGGCTTTACGAATTAACTTTGGGTAAAAGGATTAGGGTAAAAAAAATGTTTAAGATTTTTTTAATTACCGCAGCAGGCTATCTTCCCTGGCTATACCCTCTCTATACTCAAACAAAAATGGTTTCCGGTGGCTTTTGGCTCGGAACGCCAACCATTCATGATCTCAGAAACATTATCTATGACTATTTGGCAGAAGGACTAAAAGACGAAGGTCTAAAACTCCCGATCCTGGATATGACTCTTTATCATGCATCTTTGTACGTAGTTTTTGCGGCTTTGGTACTGCGGAAATGGTGGAAAAACATTAAAAAAACAGTACTTCTTTTGTTTTGGTTTTTGGGACCAATAGCTCTAACATGGTTCATCTCGCAAAAATTCCAGTCGATATTTTTTAACCGATATCTACTTTATACAATCCCGGCCGCGATGCTTATCCTAGTTTCTTCCAGAAGCAAACTTTCTATTATTTCCTTGGCTATTCTGGTACTTTTCTTTGGGATTATTGATTATCACTATTTCACTCACCCAACCAAACTGCCGTTCCGGCAATACTCGGAGTATGTAAAAAGTGAGCTAACAGAAGGTGACTTTTTGATTAACTGGAATTCTTCAAGTCACCATCTTTGGGAAACAAAATACTACGGAATTCCGGCTCCCATTTATATACAACCTACCGGCGGCAATCTTCCTTTCTTCGTTGGAACAGCTCTGATGGCAGAGAATGATGTAATCCGCGAAATTCCGGAAGGAGTCGAAAGAGTCGGTGTCGTCACCAGTGGGTCAATTGAAGAAATAATTCTGCCAGGTTATACTGAAAGTGGAACTAAAACGTTTGAAGGTTTGAAGTTCATACTTTATGTCAAGCATAAATAAGCTCTTAACAAAACTCCACACCCCGACTTGGCTATTTATACTATTGATAATAGTCTTTGTCCTTCGTATTCCATCTTTCTTCGAACCTTATGCATACGGAGATGAGATGATTTATCTCACTCTGGGCGAAGCAATTCGCCGGGGCATACCTTTATATAGCGAAATCCATGACAATAAGCCTCCCCTTCTTTATGTTATGGCAGCTATCGCAGGAAACCTTTTTTGGTTCAAGGCCTTTTTGACTTTATGGCTTCTGACTACAGTTTTTATTTTTTGGAAATTGACAGAGGTTCTCTTTCCACAAAACCGTAGAGCGCAAAAGATAGCTACAATTATCTTTGCACTTCTTACAACACTTCCACTTCTTGAAGGAAATATCGTCAATGCGGAACTTTTCATGATCGGGCCTATAATCTTGGGATTTGTTATTCTCCTTTCACAAAAACTTACGCAGAAAAATTTGTTTCTTTCAGGAGTACTTTTTTCCTTTGCGACTCTTTTTAAACTCCCCGCTGCCTTCGATATTCCTGCGATCATTTTCTTTTGGCTTGTGACAACGAAATTCACAAGCAACAACTTAAAACTTATAAGTAAGAGGGCTCTTACGCTTTTAGCTGGATTTGCAATACCTATTGTCATAACTTTTTTCTGGTATTTCCTGCAGGGAGCGTTCAAAGAGTACTTAGTAGCAGCATTTTTGCAAAACTTTGGCTATCTCTCAAGCTGGCGACCGGGAGATGTCCAAAAGTCCTTCTTTATCCGAAATTTACCATTATTATCGCGTACAACAGTTCTCTTTCTGGGATTTTTAGTTCTTTATGGCACCCGAAAAAAGCTTTCTAGAGAATTTCTTTTCGCAACAATATGGTTACTCTTAACTCTTTTCGCTGTAACACTTTCTGAACGTCCGTACCCACACTATCTTGTACAATCAATTCCGCCTTTTTCACTGTTATTGAGTATGTTTTTTGCACGCAAAGACGAAGAACAAGTTCTTGTTATCTTACCCATATCCTTAGCTATTTTTGTTCCTTTCTACTTTAACTTCTGGCATTACAATACCATTCCTTACTATGTGAGATTTGTCAGGTTTGTATCCGGAAATATATCCTATGAGCAATATCTTTCTTCTTTCGGATCTCAAGTACCTAGAAATTATAAAATTGCTGCCTACTTGGTTTCGTCTACCAGCAAAGAAGAAAAAGTTTTCGTCTGGGGAGAAGGCTCTCCTATCTATGCTCTTAGTAAAAGATTTCCTCCCGGAAAATATGTAACTGACTATCACATAAAAGATTTCTCATCTACCGAGGAAACAGTAAGCACCCTTTCTCAAAACTTGCCCAGTTTCATAGTCATATTACCCGACTCAGAACCCCTCTTCAAATTAGAAACACTCCTGTCCAAAAACTACGGACTTACGGAAACTATTGACGAAGCCCAAATCTGGAAACTCCTTAATCCCAAAGTCAGAGCTTTTCTTTCCTCGTAAAGCAAAAGTTTCCTTTAATTGGCCCAAACTAGTTTGATTTGCTAAAATTAAGCAAATAGAATGACAAAAAACAAAGAAAGTTCTGCAAAAATTCCATTAAAAAATTTTATTCTTTTTTCGATTATGCTTAGTGTTCTCGGGATTTTTTTCATTTTCCTCTTACAAGCTAACCTTCCTCCAGAAGTACCTCTTTTTTACGGTCTGCCTGAGGGAGAGGAACAGCTAACTTCATCGGCAAGGCTTGTAATTCCATTGACTCTATCTATCTTTATCACTATTATCAACTTTATTATTATACTTTTTTTAAGAAACTCTTTTTTACAGAAAACCTTAGTACTGGTTTCTTTTGCAATAAGCATTCTTTCATTTTTAACTACTCTCAGAATTGTTTTACTGGTGGGAAGTTTTTAGTTAAATGGTAAATTTAATTACTCTTTTATTGCTGCCTCTCTTAATAGCAGCTCTAGTTACTTATTTTGCCACTCCCATTATTATTCGTTTTGCGGATAGATTGAAAATTGTCGATGACCCCAAAAAACATTTACATCCAAAAGTGATCCATACTTATCCGACACCAAGAGGAGGAGGGGTTCCTTTATTTTTAGGCATTCTTATCACCTCAATCCTTTTTCTACCAATTGATAAACACCTCTTAGGCATTCTTATCGGAGCTCTTATCCTTACAGCTCTCGGACTACTTGACGACAGATACGATCTCAGTCCCTACAAAAGACTTGTAATTCAATTCACTGTGGCCGCAATACCAATTGCGGCAGGAATTGGTATTTCCTTTATTAAAAGTCCTTTTAATGGAATAATCGATCTCTCCTTTCCCCGACTAACGTTTCAGTTATTGGGTGAAGAAAAAAGTATATGGATCCTGTCTGATCTGTTTGCTATTTTCTGGATGGTAACCCTAATGAATTTTATCAATATGGGTGCGAGCGGTCTGGACGGCCAACTCTCCGGTACAGTAGCAATCGCTGCAATAACTATCGCACTTCTGTCACTGCGCTTTAGTGCTGATATTACCCAATGGTCAGTAACTATTCTTGCAGCAATTACTACTGGTGCATACCTAGGGTTTCTTCCTTGGCATAAATTTCCTCAAAAAATTATGCCTGGTTTTGGGGGTTCCACCCTTGCTGGCTTTATGCTTGGAATTTTGTCGATTCTCTCTACCACAAAAGTCGGAACACTTATGGTTGTACTCGCGGTTCCCCTTGTAGACACCGGCTACACTCTTATAAGAAGGGTTGCGAAAGGACGCTCTCCATTCTGGGGAGATCGAGGTCATCTTCACCACAAGTTACTTGATTCCGGTTGGAGTAAAAGAAAAGTTGCATTTTTTTATTGGGGTTTAACTGCTACCTTAGGGATTTTCGCTCTAAATTTGAACGCCTCTTTCAAGTTCTATACAATGGTAGGGGTCTCAATTTTTATCGGAGGATTATTATTGTGGTTAACGCACAAACAGAAAACATAACAAAAATTCAGTCTAATAATATCGTGGAGGTTTTCATTGAACTTATTCGTGTGGCCCGACCGATACATTGGGTTAAGAATTTTTCAATCTTCGCAGCACTTATATTTAGTGGAAACCTTTTTGTAGAACTCTATTGGCAAAAAGTTTTATTTGCATTTCTATCTTTCGGTTTAGCGTCTTCTGCAATTTATATCTTCAACGATATTGCCGATGCCCCATTTGACAGACTGCATCCGATAAAAAAATTTAGACCTATCGCTGCAAAACGGCTACCTATTCTCGTTGCCATCGCTACCATGGGAGGGTTCGCCCTTTTAGCACTCCTTTTGGCAAGAGAGCTTAACAATTTATTTTTTCTTTCTGTATCAACATATCTATCTCTGCAAGCTTTATATAGCCTGGGACTCAAAAATTTACCTATTATTGACATTCTTATTATTGCTGCGGGATTTATACTTCGAGTTTATGGAGGAGCTTTTGTTATCGATGCACACCTTTCTGTATGGTTTCTTCTTTGTGTAATTTCAGTAGCGCTTTTCCTGGCATCTGGCAAACGCCGGGCCGAGCTTGGGGCAATATCGAAAGGTAGTACTCGCAAGTCACTTACAAAATACACCAAAGAGCTTCTGAATTCCTATGTGACTATGTTTGGAAGCGCTGCATGGCTATCCTGGGCGCTTTTTACTTTCTTTGAGTCTCCCACCCCACAAACACGTGTTTGGCTTTTCCTGGCAGAGATTTCAAGAACAACAACTATAAGTAAATTGCTTATGGTAACTATCCCTATCGTCATTTTTGGAATTATGCGCTATCAAGCCCTTATCTTCGAAAATAGAAGTGAAGCACCAGAAAAACTTTTCTTAACCGATAAAGCTTTGGTAGGATCAGGACTTTTGTGGACTGGGCTCGTTATTTGGATCCTCTATGGAGGAGTGACGAGCTTTGTGTAACCTTACGGCGTTGGTGTAATTATTAAAGTGGGTACAAGAGTTGCCGAAGGCGTTGAAACACTCCTTTTCTCATCTCCTAGTTCTTTCGCATATTGATTGGAAATCCAGCCAACCTTGGCCACCCCTTCGACTTTGGAAGTCGAATAGTCAATTTTAAACCAACCGGTCTTCTCATCCGTATCAAGAAGCGGATAAGTTTCTCCTGGTTTTACTTGACCAACTTCTGTGCCCAACGTTGAAGGCTCAGCTCTGACCCGTAAGAAACCTGTGGATGTTGGCAAAATCATAACCATTCTTTTTCCTTCCATCTTCATTTCCTGAGGGGCGCTGGTTGGAGTAAGAGAGGGTTCGACATCCCTTCGGATTGATTCTGACAATTTTACAAAAGCTGTCAGCTTAAAGCCTTTATATGTCTTTACTCGAACTACTTTGTCCAAAAACCCATCCCCCGTGATAACCAATATATGCTCCCCAGCTGATATTGAAGATGTTTTGTAAGGAGAAAAAACACGATCCCGGCCATCGATAACAATCTGGGAAGAATCCGGTTCACTAATTAAGGCCAGACTAACTTCATCGTTAGCAATTTTTTCAAAAGACACTATTTCTCCAGAGGAGCTTTCCTCAGATTTCCCAAATTCTCTTCTTATAACAGTTTCCACTCCTGGGGTTAAGGTCACTTTAGTCTCATAGGAAGGAAGGGATATGCCAAAAGATTCAGGAATTAACTTAATTGTTACCTCCCCGGGATTATTGGTTGCCCGGTAAGGAGTTCTACCTACTTCCAAACCATCTATAAAAAGTGCGGAGCTGGGAGTTGTTTCAACAAATAGTCCGGCGACCCTTGGCTTAAACAGGTTTACCAGTAAAAAAATAAGGCCTATAAAAAGACCAATTCCTAGTAAGATTATCCCAATCACTTGTATCTTTCTCACAGAGAATGAGTGTATCACACTTGACAAAACTTTTTTACTTTATTATTATTTCATCAGCGCTCAGGGTAGTAAAGTGCTAACGTGTTTTTAATTATTTTGGTAATCGTTTTCTTTGCCTAACTTTCTTTCTCCGCTGTTACTTCCCAAGGAGGTATGAGAATTCACGAAGACGCCAAAAACATCTACAAACATCACATTTTGAAATCGGACTAAAAAAAGTGATGTATGCTATAGAAATCGCACACATCAATCCTATATCAATTTGAGATTTCTATATCTCGAAGCTGTCGTTGCTGGAATTCCGGCTGAAGAAGTAGAAGTTAACATTGAAAATGAAGTAGTAACCGTAAAAGTTGAGAAGAAGGTTGAAGAAAAGAAGAAAGGTGAACACAAAGCTTCATCTTACAACTACTACTACACCTGCGCTCTTTCAGGTGGATCCTGGGACAAAGCACAAGCAGAAGTTGAGCACGGAGTCTTAAAAATCACAATTCCAAAGGCAGCTGCTGCCAAACCTAAAAAAGTAACAGTAAAAGCTAAGACGAAGTAAATTACTTGAACTAATTGACCTCTGTCGAGAGTTCCTCGACGGAAATTATGCCCCATCGAGTCCAACTCGATGGGGCTTTGTCTTGAGGGCTGACTTGATATACAATTACCCCTGCCGGCCGGATGGTGAAGTAGAAACACAGGTGTCTGCAAAACATCTATGCGCGGGTGCGATTCCCGCTCCGGCCTCATCATTAGAAATATAGTCTGGCACGAAACACAAAATATGTTAAAAGATAATGAAATACAAGTTGCTGTCAGTATCTTAGAAAAGCTAAGACCGGGTAAACTACCTCTCTCCGTTTTTCTTCAAACCACAAGACTTACAGTAACTCCGATAATAGAAATAGTACCCTTAAGAAAGCGAAAAGATAATAAGGTTGAAATTCTGCTTACTGAGAGAGATGATACTGACCCGAATTGGCCTGGAATGGTACATACGCCAGGTACGGTCGTCCGATCTACTGATAGTGAAGGCAGTTATGAAGACGCTTTTAAACGGATCTTGGAGGATGAACTTAAAGGGGTGCAAACGAGTAAACCTATTTTTGTCGGAAATTTGCTGCACAAAGTTAAAAGAGGTCTGGAATCCTGTATCGTGTACTGGGTAGAGGTTAGTGGTAAGCCGCCTACTGGAAAATTTTACAGATTTGATAATCTCCCCAAGAATCTAGTCGACACCCAAATTAAGTTCATCAATCTTGCCGTTAAGCACTTCCAGGACCATAATAAATGACTAATTTGGCCATAACAATTTGACTTTCGGCTGCACTATAGGCTATAATACCGTGTATCTCGCTTTTTGCGAGATTTTTTTTGGACTAAAAAATATGATACTTTTTTCTCTTAACTTGCCTACGCGGCTAAAACTTTCCTTAAAAGTGGAAAGAAAGCGCGGTCGGCCTGAAAAGCCCCTAATTCCTACGCCGGGCGAAGTCATGCGTACAAAGGAAGGAAATAAAGCTTCTTTCCTTTTTAGGCATATCTTTGAGCACAAAAAAATAAGAAAAATAGTTGGTGCAAATATTGTATTTCTGGTTATTATCTCTTCCTTTCTTCCGACATACGCCTCCGGAACTACCAGTAGTGAAACAGATAACATTAGTTCCCCACTTGTTATGAGCACTGAGAAAAGTCTTCGGTTTCCGGTGGCAAACGTAAAAATTACGCAAAAATATACGTTTTTCCACCCCGGAATAGATCTAGATGGGCTTACCGGAGATGCTATCTACCCGATAATGGCCGGAAAAGTCGATAAGGTTGAGCACTCTCGCTTCGCTTATGGAAAATCGGTGGTTATCTCTCACGGAGGTAACACGAGCTCCCTTTATGCTCACCTATCGAAAATTGACGTAGTTGAGGGTCAAGAAGTTTCCAAGGAAACAAAGATAGGAGAAATGGGAGCAACGGGACGTGCGTCCGGGGACCATTTACACTTGGAGATTCAGGAAGACGGCAAAACAATAAACCCACTAATTATCCTTCAAAATTAATAATTCTGAATATCACCTTTCCACTGTAACTTCAGCTAACATCCAAAGTTCTCCAAAGATACCAGCTGGCAACGGTCCTATAAGGTTTCCACCGCTCGGCAAATTTTGCCATTCCTTCGCCTTCAAATTTCCGACCGACTACTTTTTCAAAACCTTTTTTAATTCCCAGGTCATCATCAGGAAAAATATCGCCTCTTCCTAAAGAAAACATGAGAAACATTTTGGCAGTCCACCGACCTATACCTTTTACGGCAACCAGTTCTCTCATCACTTCATCATCCGGCAAACTATTTAACCTTGTCACTTGTAACTTGTTGCTTGTTACTTTCTCTGCCAAATCTTTAATTGAGGCTACTTTTGCCCATGCCATTCCGCAATCTCTCAATTCTTGGTCGGAAAGAGCCAAAACTTTTCTAGCGGTTAACCTCCCTTTAATCTTTCCTTTCAAACGTTCATAAATTACGTCAGCAACTCTACCTGACAATTGTTGTCCTATTATTTCTCCAACCAATCCCTGAAAATAGTCGAGGTGAATTCTCGGTTTTATCTTACACTGGCCGTACTTTTTGATAAGCGGCCCAATATGCTTATCATTCAAAAGAAATCTTTCAGCCTCTTCCCACATTGCACGATTTTAGAAGAACATTACTTTAATGACAACTGGAATAAGGAAGTGTTATAGTCAAAAAGTAGTCAACTTTAAAGTATATGAAAAGGGTGGTTCTTATTCTTCATGGCTGGCCGCGCATTGATTCAGACAGTTTAATCTTCAAGAATTTTAGGAGAAATAAATACACAATAATTTGTCCTTATCTTTTTTCAGACACTTTCCCTTTTGATCTTTCCGGGATAACAAAACAGGTAAAATTGTCTCTTCAAGGATTTAACCCAGATGCAATCGTGGGTATTTCATTAGGAGGATTAATTCTCCCTAAAATTGCCCGCAATTACCCAAAAACAAAACTTATATTTGTAGCTTCAGGAGTAACTGCTAGCCTCCAGTCAAGTGTATTTAGATTCCTATTGTAAATTTTCGCAAACTCACAACTTATCACTTTGGCTATCAAACTTCCTCACCCAATACTCTCTGTGTTCTATACACTTCTTGATCCCTTTTACGGCAACGAAAAAGAAAGGCCTAATTATCTTAAAGATAAAATGTTAAATCTTGAGGCAATAAAATCTATCTCTTTGAAGAAACACCGCGAAATTCTCCGTTTCATTATCCAAGTTGATAATTCAGCCATTCTTTCGACTTTGGTGCAAAAGACTCTGATAATATCGGGCAACCATGATCCTCTAATGCCCGTACAAGAAGGGAAAAAGTTACGCTCGCTACTAAAAAACAGTAGGCTTGTTAAAGTAAGCGGAGGACACTTTGAAGTTGTTGGTATTTCAGAAATTAAGGAAGTAGAAAGATTTTTATCGTCACAGTCCGTATACCACTGACTCTACTATACTATTAACCTCTATGTTTTTCTAAGACTTTTCTTATTTTCTGCCCAAAATGCAGCTGAAAACCAGATTGTCAATATAACCAGCAAAAAAGTTGGGCTTTCAAAACCTTGACGGATAGGTTTAGAAAAAATCGAAAGCACGTAAGCTATGAGTAACCCATACGGGAACATAAATAAGGGTACATAAAATATTTGTTTGAAATTTCTTTTTTCCAATCCTGCATTTAAAAAGTAAAAAGCTAAAAAATTCGGATGTAACATTGAAACGACTAATCCTCGAGAAAGCATTTCGGATTCTTTTACAAGATTTTTCTTGTCCCAAAAGTTTCGGGTTGCCAAAAATCTGCCAAGATGGTAATTAATAAAAGAGGTCGCTGTTAATGTCACAGACACAATTACACTTATAGACACAAGAGATATCAAGGATTTATCAGAGAAAAATACTGTTAAGGCAATTATAAAAGCTCCCGGAACGTAAAGACAAACGTAGGCAATCCCCTCAAAAAAGGTAGCTAAGATAAGCCCCAATAATCCGTAGTGCTGATATAATTTTTCCAATATTTCAACAAGTTCTTTCGGAGACGGAATAATGTGTATGCTCCACAAAATAATTAGAAGTAAATAAAATCCCAAAGCAGAGAGAGGTAAAACCGGGATCTTAGTCATGCTTTAAGTATGCCACATATCTTAATTAACAAAAAACAAATAATTAAGCTGAGAAAATATCATCAAAATTGAGAAATGAAGAAGTACTTTCTCAGGTGTTAATAATTTAGTAATCCATTCCCCCCATACGGCTTGCGGGCATGACTGGTTTTCTTTTCTTATTCCTAATCAAAAGGGAATTTCATCGTTCACAGCCTTCTTTTCCTCCTCACTTCCATAAGCATAAACTCCATAAGCCTTAATATCTCTCACAGACTCGATATTGAAAATATAAACCCTGTCAAAGATTGTTGTTGGAAAATCATGGCGATCGCGGGTTAATAAATAAAGGCTGCGATATCTTTTCAAGCAAGATGCGAGCAGCAAGTCAGTTAAAGACACTCCCTCCATAAATTGCCTGTATTGCTCAATTACACCAACAATATATTGTTCCGCTTGATTATCGAATGGAAGAACTACACTTACAATCTCGTTAAAGTATTTTTCTTTCTTTTTAACTACGTCGATCGTCTTAGAACGTATAAACTCATATTTGACCAAATTAATTGAGGTTAACACAATATTATTACTTTTAAACTCTGTGACTAAACCTTCAAAGTCTTCTATCCGAGAGTAGGAGTCGATGAAAAAATTCGTATCCAAAAGAAATGTGGAATTGCTAAGAGGCTTAGGAATTTGGTGTGACTGGGCCATACTTCCTCTCTTCTTCTTCTACAGCTTTTCGAAGCTCCTTTGCAAGCTTGACAAACTTTTTTACATCAAAAGGTTTCAACTTCTTAGGCCTTAAAGAAGAGGCGCTTTCCCTTTGTATTTTTATTTTTTTTCTTGCCATAGTAAATTTAGTATAACATATTAACCCAAAGCTAATCCGGAAGGTGTTCTAGATTTTTATCTTCTTAGCAAAATAGGCTTCCACTAAGTTATGAGTATTAGGAGAAAGTTGATCCCTCATTTTTAGCAACTCGTTCCAAGAAAAATATTTCAGGTCATCAAATTTATCTTTTTCCATAACTTTAGGCTCGCCTAATCTAACTCTTGCCAGAAACCAGGTATAGGTCATCACATAGTCATCTTCTACAAAATCTTTCCATCCCAGTCTTTTAACAATATCCACGTCCACCCCAAGTTCTTCTTCGATTTCCCGCTCCGCGGCTTTCCTGTGATTCTCGCCATTCTCTAGTTTTCCTCCTGGAGTTTCCCATTGTTTTCTAATTGGAGTATTCCTGTGAAGAAGTAAAATTTTCCCTTTGTCGTTCAGAATTACACACCCCGCAAGATGGAGCTTTTTATACTTCATACACAGATTTTAACAAAAAACATAAGGGTTCCTAAAAATTATAAACATCCAAGTTTACGTAGCTTCACTTTTAGTTCTGAAGGCAAATCGATCAGAACATTAAATAAAATAGTTTTCATTCCCATCTTTTCTGCTGGTTCTAAATTCTTTATTTCATCATCAATAAAAACACACTCTTCGGCTTTACACCCTATTAATGAGATTGTTTTCCTATATATTTGTTGATCCGGTTTCTTCATACCCAGTCGATAAGATAAAAACAAGTCGTCAAAGTAATCGTAAAGTCCAGTTTTACTGTTATGGTTGTTACTCATCTCAGTAGTATTAGAAAAAAGAAAGACTTTGTACTTAGTGTGTAAATCCTTAATAATCTCTAATACTTCTTTATTTGGTTTAGCTAATTCGGAATAATATTTCATCCAAAGGCCTTTGACTTCCTTAACCGTTTTATTAATCCCCAAAGTTGAAGATAGTGAATTTATTAATTATTCTGTTGATAATCTTCCAGTAAAATAATCGTCTATATATTTTCCATATTCTTTTATGGTTATTTCAACAGGTTGCCTGTAAATCCGAGATAATACTTCCGGGATTACTTCTTTGGGGTGTTGATAAATCACTCCACCAAAATCAAAAAGTATTGATTTAATCATAGTTTATTATATCGCTAAAAAGAGATTGAGGGTCGTCCGAAGATTAGCTAGTAGTCCATTCCTCCGCCCATTCCACCACCCGGCATGGCCGGCTCTCTCTATTTTTCATTTACAAACTTAACGAATAGAACGAAATTCCTCTTTTACTTTCTCATCCAAATACATTTTAACCAAGGACTGATAAGGCACATCCTTTTTATTGGCAATCATCTTTAAGGAATCCAAAAGGGATTCAGTAACTCTTAGTGTTATAGTCTTTGTAGACATCTTTAAGTTTGGAAAGCTTGGATTTACTATCGCTTTACTCCAATCTACATAGTCGGTACTATCGTGTGTTGCCCAAAAATCTGCTTCCTCGTCTTCGTTTTTGAATTTAGGTATTGGTTTAAGTTTTTTCATAAATTTCACCTCCTGGTTGGCTAAATTGTTTTCTCTCTTTTTTACTTTGATCCCTAGCCGTTACAACTCGAATTGTCTTGCCTCTAAATGTAAATACTACAAAAAGCAGTCTTTCATTCCTCGTCCGACCTAGTACCTCAAATCTTTCCTCTATTTGAGAATGAGCATTATCTTCATTTACCAAAAACGGCTTATTAAAAAATACCTGCTCGCATTCTTTATAGTTCACGCCATGTCTTCTAACATGCTCTAAATTACCCTTATCCCAATCAAAACCTTCTAGCTTCTTAAAATCAAACATGTCATTATGTATTTAATCATACAATACATAAATATCTCTTGTCAACTTATTAAGTCAAATAAATAATGTTATACTCGGAGAAATGTCCGGCTTTAAAGAATTAACAACAACTATTGCCGAAAAATATCAAAATATTCATTCCTGCCTAATAGGAAATTCCGACCAAATATTTTTTGAGAAATACTTTCCTGGTGAAGACGGAAGAAATGGCTTTATCAAAACTAACCGTAATTATCTCCATGATTTAAGATCTGCAACTAAAAGTGTAACTTCCATCCTTGTTGGTATAGCTTATGATAAAAAATTAATTTCTTTGGACGACCCTATTACAAAGTATTTATCAGGGTGGGTTCCTAACAATAGACACTCTTTGGAAAATATTAAGATTATAATCTTCTCACTATGACTTCGGGGATTGACTGGAATCAAAGTGGATCAAGAAAGAGAAACGAAGTTGACTCGGAAGTTGAAATGGAGAAAAATAACAACCCAATTGAATATATCTTATCTAAGAAGTTGACTTCTAAACCTGGAGAGATGTTTAATTACTGCTCGGGAAACACAGTTCTCCTCGGTAAAATTGTTGAAATCGCATCTGGAATACATCTGGATAGGTTTATGCAGAGACATTTATTCGGTCCACTAGATATTAAGGAATATAAATGGTGGAATATTGCAAAGGAAGTTTACTGGACTCATGCAGGTTTACAAATGAAACCGGTGGACATGCTTAAAATTGGTCAGGTACTACTGAATAATGGAATATTTAAAGGTGAAAGAATTTTATCAAAGGAGTGGTTAGAAAAACTTAAAACACCTAGTAAAATTAATAAAGAATATGCTCTCCATTGGTGGTTAGCAAATCACAATATTGGTAATAGAAAAATAAATAGTTACTTTGCGGCCGGTAACGGTGGACAAAGAATCTTTGTTATACCTGGCTTAAATTTGACGGTCGTTTTTACAGCAGGTAACTACCACTCACCACTACAAACCCAACCGAACGAAATATTAGAAAAAGAGATACTTCCGAAGTCGATTTAGTAGTCCATTCCTCCGCCCATTCCACCACCTGGCATAGCAGGCATCTCTTTCTTTTCCTCAGGAAGATCGGTGATTAACGCTTCTGTAGTTAATACCATGGAGGCAACACTTGCCGCATTCTGGAGAGCGCTTCGTGTTACCTTAAGCGGATCAAGAATGCCAAACTTTGTCATCGAGCCAAACTCGTTTGTAAGAGCGTTAAATCCATAATCCACATCTTTCTTTTTCTCAATTTCCTTTAAGATTATCCAGCCGTCGCCCTCTCCTGCATTTATTGCCAACCACCGCAGTGGTTCACCTAAGACATCGTAGACTATATCAATACCGACTTGCTCATCTTTATTTTCTCCTTTAATTTTAGCATTCTCTCCTCTTAGAATTTCTCTTGCCCTCAAAAATGCCACTCCTCCGCCCGGCAAAATGCCTTCCTCAATTGCAGCTTTAGTTGCACCTACCGCATCTTTCACTCGCTCTTTTTTATCGTTTAATTCGATTTCAGTTGCTGCTCCGACATTTATTTGAGCAACCCCACCCGAAAGTTTAGCGAGGCGCTCTTCAAATTTTTCACGATCAAAGTCTGAGTCTGTTTCCGCAATCTGGCGTTTAATAAGAGCAATTCGCCCCTTTATTTTGGCCTTGTCCCCCTTACCTCCAATAATTCTGGCGTTATCCTTGTCTGCCCAAATTTTGTCAGCCTGACCTAAATCAGTTATTTCGATTGATTCATAAGTTCGCCCTGTGTCTTCCGAAATTACAGTTCCCCCCGTTAAAATCGCAATATCTTCAAGTAGTTCTTTTCTTCTATCACCAAATCCAGGAGCTTTAATCGCAAGTACATTAAAAGTTCCTTTGAGCTTATTAACTACGAGTGTTGCCAGAGCTTCTCCTTCCACTTCATCGGCAATGATAACCAAATTCTTAGAGACTTTGACAAATTTTTCAAGAAATGGAAGCATTTCCTGAATTGAAGTTACTTTCTTGTCTGTTAAAAGAATATAAGCATTTTCAATTTCTGCTTCCATTCTCTCAGGATTTGTTACGAAATAAGCAGAAACATATCCCCTATCAAATTCCATTCCTTCCTTATATTCAATATCTATAGTTAAACCTTTGCCTTCTTCAACTGTTACAACCCCATCCCGTCCTACTTTGTCCAAAGCTTCAGCAATTTTTGCACCAATTGCCTCATCTCCGGCTGATATTGTAGCCACCTGTTCGATTTCTTCTTTATTTTTAATTGGCTTGGAGATTTTCTTAAGTTCAGTTACTACCGCCTCAACTGCCTTGTCAATTCCCTTCTTAACAACCATCGGATTAGCGCCGGCTGTAACATTTCTCATCCCCTGCGCAGTCATCTTTTGCGCAAGAAGGGTTGCGGTTGTGGTACCATCACCTGCAACATCGTTTGTTTTGTCGGCAGCTTCCTTTACCAACTGGGCCCCCATATTTTCAAATGGATCTTTCAGTTCGATGTCTTTGGCAACCGTAACTCCGTCATGGACGATATTCGGAGCCCCCCATTTTTTATCGAGTGCAACGTTTCGACCTTTAGGGCCAAGCGTAGTTACAACTGCTTTTGCAACAACATCAATCCCTTTCATAAGAGATTGTCGCGCTTCGTCCGAAAATTTTAATTGTTTAGCCATTTTTTAAGGTAAAAGGTAAAGGGTGAAAGGTAAATTAAATTAAGTCTTTTAATTTTTACTCCACGATTGCGAGTATATCATCAAACTTTGCGAATAGATATTCTTTGCCTTGCAGTTTTACTTCATTTCCACCCCATTTTTTATAAATTACAACATCTCCTACTTTGGCCGGCGATTTTCTCTTAGTGCCGGAGTCTGTAATTTCATCTTCCCCCATAGCTAAAATTTTGCCTTGTTGTGGTTTTTCTGAAACACTATCGGGTAGGTATATGCCAGAAGCTGTCTTTTCCTCAGCCTCCAAAGGTTCTATAACAACATAGCCTGGAGCGGGTTTAAGCCCACCTGCCCGCTTCGCAGCGAGGCGAGCCGGCGAGGCAGAGTTCAATTTAGAAGTTTTCGTTTTCGCCATATTATCTTAACAAAAGAACTGTTAGCAGAAACTAACAGTGACTGCTATTGTAATAAAGAAGTTATGCATTTGTCAAGACCTGTAGTTATTTTCCATCTACCTAAGAGGAATTGAGTATTTTAATAGAATTTCTTGTACGGCTTGGGAAAGAGTCTTAAGTTGAGCTATACCCCCTCCCCAGGTTTTTAAAGTTTCTTCGTAAGCTGATTTAAGCTGTGAATTAATACCCGTGGGGCCATCAAAAGTGTTATCAGCCAAGTACCAGCTCTTTGCATCTAAAGCCAGAGCCACGACCGACCCCACCACTAAATCGTCTCTAAATTGAATGTTCATTTCAGGCCGAGGAAAGGCTCTGGGATATCCTTCAGTTTCCCTAAGACTATCATTCAACTTTTCCAAAGAATCCCTCTCAGTTAAATATTTCAAAAATTCCCAAGCAGTTTCCTTGTTTTGACTTCTTTCCCAAACACCCTGTGCCCAATAGGTAGCATAAGAATAATCCGGATCTGTGGGTTTATCTTTGGGAAGTTGGGGAAGCTTTACGGTACGAAATTTGAGGTTTGAGTTCTCCGCGGCTATATCTCTTGCCCGACTTGTCGGACCAAAATACATTGCTACATTCCCCCGCGAAAATGCTATTGTTGAAGCAGGAAGTGTATTATTCCAAACTCCCATCCTCTTAAACTGATTGTAAAAAGATAAAACCTGAGATTCCGATTCTGTTGACAAACGTGCGGGATTAGCTCTGTTTTGAAACATCATAAGGCCTATAATCTCCGGCCAGTGATCTATGTTTACAGTATCACCCAAAGCTACTCCGGACTGAATTATTTTCCCACCCTGACGAATCGTTAAACTCCCCTTTTTACTTCCATCTACCAGGTCTTTCAATTCATTCCATGTTTCCGGAGGTTTTTGAATAGCTGTTGCGAAAATATCTTCATTTATAAAAAGGGTTAGGGCGTCGTATTCCAAGGGTATAGCGACAATACCTTGTTGAAGACTAAGATTGGAAACAATAACGGGATAAAACGACTGGGTATATTCTTCCTGACTCATGACAGATGCCGGTAAGGAAGCTAAGTCGTTTTTAAACATATATGGCCAGGTGCTATGAATTTCAAAAATATCAGGTCCGCGGCCCGCAGCCAAAGCATTAGTGAGCCGTTCCCGATAATCCTTAGTGGACTGTTTTTGATAAACCACTTTTACATTAGGGTGTTGCCTTTCAAACTCTTCTATCAAGGGTTTATATACACTCTCATCATGTTGAATACCCCACCAGAGAATTTCACCTTTTTTTCCTAACAGGATAGGTCCGGAGGAGCGTAACCTAAAAGCTACGAATAGAAGAAGTCCCAATAAAGCTACAATTATCAAAATAATAAGAGGTTTTATTCTTTTTTTGTGAGGAATAAAAGGCATAGTACCTGGGGGTAGATTTGAAGAGTCGGTTTTAATAGATTGACTAGGTTCTGGACTCATTGCCGCCATCGGCGAGTTGGACTGAGAGATGTTTACTTGTAAGCCAACATCTCCTTGCTGAGAATCCGCCACTCCGCTTGAATCGCTCAGGGGTTCTTTTACCTCCTCTACCTGATAGTGCTTCCTTGGGTTAACTTCAGCCGGAGAATTATCTCGTACCTTTTCCGAAATGTTAGGGACTCCGACTTTGGCATCAGTAGGATGAGGAGGAGGTTCTGTGTGTGGAATAACAGGGTTTTTATCTTGCATAACAGCGGTATTATTCATGATATCATACAAGCTAGTTATATGCTTAAACTTTTTAGACAAAATGTGATTAAGTTAGTAATAAAGCCGTTGGTAAAGTACAAGTGGATTTTAATCATTTTTATTACACCTGTTTTCCTATGTTTACTTACCATTTTAGGGTTTAGCTCCTATTATAGAAATAGAATTTTCCCTGGAATTAAAGTAGCTGGAATTGACGTTTCCGGAATGACACAAGACGGGGTGGAAAAAAAACTTGCAAAAGAGGTTATTGCCCCGGAAAAAATAGTTCTTCTTGCCAAAAACCAATCCTTTGATCTTTTGCTGAGAGAAATAGGTTTTGGATATGATTATAGCAAGACAGCCGCGTTTGCCTTCTCTTTTTATAGATCCGATAATTTTCCGGAGAATATATTTCTTGGTCTCTCATCTGTCGGCAAAACACAGAAAATTAATCTAGATATATCTTTTGACGACCAAAAACTGACTGAGTATCTGCAAGTAGTTTCAGCTGGGACAGCCGTAGAACCTAAGTATCCGAGAATTAGCTATATAGAAGGAAATATAGTTATTGATAAAGGAACGCGGGGAGAAAATGTTGATACTTTCGCCTTCAGAAAAAAACTTGACCAAAATCTTTCTTTCCGGGATTTTACACCAATTGCCATTCCTTTCAAAAGTATCGACCCAACCATCACCGAAGAGGAAGCAAATAATCTCAAGGTAAGAGCAGAAAAAATTCTAGGAAAAACTTTATCACTGTCCTACGACTACACCACCATCACTCTAAAAGAAGACAAGCTTTTAAATTTACTAAGCCCTAATAATTCTTACGACGAAAAAAGTATTCTTGAATTCATAGACAAAGAGGTTGCACCAAAAGTGAATCACGAACCTCAAGACGCAGTATTTAAATTTGAAAGTGGCAAAGCTGTCGAATTTTTACCGGCGAAGGACGGCGTGACGGTTGATGATTTTCTTTTGAAAAATCAGCTTAGTCAAAAAATTGCACTTCTTGAAACTGGCGAACAAAAGTCGGTTAATTTGGAGGTGCCTGTTAAGAAAGCTCCTCCAAATATAACAACTGACCAGGTAAACGATTTGGGCATTAAAGAACTTCTTGGAAAGGGAATTTCCAAATTTAAAGGCTCTATTCCAGGAAGAATCCACAACATCGGACTTGCTTCGTCAAAATTCAAAGGCGTACTTATTGCTCCCGGCAAAACACTCTCATTTAACGACATTGTCGGCGACGTCTCGACGCTAACAGGCTATAAACAGGCTTACATCATTAAAGATGGAAGGACGGTCCTCGGTGATGGCGGCGGCGTCTGCCAGGTTTCAACAACTCTTTTCAGAGCTGCGCTAAACTCAGGACTTCCAATTGAAGAGAGACGAGCACATTCTTACCGGGTAGGTTACTATGAACAGGGATCTCCTCCCGGAATAGATGCTACTGTTTTTGCTCCAACAACGGATTTGAAAATTAAAAATGACACGTCGGGTCATATTTTAATTCAAACCATTTTCAACCCAACCGAAGTAACGTTAATTTTTGAAATTTACGGGACAAGTGACGGGAGAGTTGCAACACTTACAAAGCCCGTTGTCACAAGTGTTACCGCCCCACCGGAAGATTTATACGTCGATGATCCAACTCTTCCAATGGGCCAAATAAAACAAATTGACCACAAGGCTTGGGGTGCAAAAGTTGTGTTTAATTACGAAGTAGTAAGAGACGGCACCACACTTTATCAAAAAAGTTTCGTGTCGAATTACCGCCCCTGGCAATCGGTTTTCTTACGCGGCACCGGATCTGCACCTATAAACTAAGAAGCAAATTTTAGAGCTAACGATATATCTGCCAATTCGTCGATGGATTCACTGAGCCCAAGGTTACTATCACCCAACCGTTCTCCTTCTTTTGTTGAGCGTTGAAAATCCCGAAGACATTTACCACCTTCAAGACGATATAAAACCCTTTGGTTTTCACAATTACCTTGCAAAATCACTTCAAGATCCGAGCCTTCACTATTTTCAGGATGAGTAATAGAAACTTTTACTGTTGAGTTTATGAATCCCATATCTACACCTAAATAGGAAAGTGTTTCCCTAGAAATTCTCATTGCCGAAGTTACTCTAAGAGGTAAAGTAAAACCATCATTACTCCCATTATAATTCTTCTTTCTTTCTAACAATTCAATTCTTTCTAATATTTTATCTGCTGGACTTCCATGAGAACCCGGTGCCAATTCTATGCCCGCAAATTCAGGAATATCAGCCGCGTCTATAACTTCAACCACCTCTGGTGGTCCTAAAAAATTATCTTTTATAAATTTTTTTAGAAACTCATCACCTTCTATAGTCATTTTTAATACTCCTTGGATACTCTACCAATTCAATTTAATAACTGTAAATGAGCAATTCGGATGTATAATTTGCTAATCAGATTTTTGAAAAGAATTCTTTATCGAACAAAGTCCGAAAATACTACAGGACATTGCACGTGTTACAGTAGCGGTACGTTTCTTAAAATGCATGCCTAATTTTTGAAAAATCTGTACTCAAACTAAATACTATTTACCTAAAATGGAAAGTATAAAAGACAACAAAAATGCAATAATAAGGGCGGTTAACACTCTACAAAAAGGCGGACTTGTAATTATGCCAACCGAGACTCTTTACGGAGCAATGGTAGATGCAACTAATCCTTTAGCAGTAAAAAAACTTACAGCGTATAAAAATCGGCCATTAGGCAAACCTTTCTCGATCGCCGTTACCAATCAGAAGATGGCTGAGAACTATGTCTTTTTAAACCAAACAGCAAAATCACTTTATAAAAAATATTTACCAGGTCCTTTAACTATTGTTTCCAATGGCAAACATAAAGTCGCAAAAGGAGTTGAAAGTGAAAGAGGAAATTTGGGAATTAGAATTCCGAAACATGACTTAGTTCTGAAGGTTATCGAAAAACTCGGCCGGCCGGTAACTGCTACTTCCGCCAACGCGAGTTATAAAAAAAGGCCGTATACCATTTCTGACATTTTGGACAACTTATCTAGTAAACAAAAACGGCTAATCGACCTTATTATCGATGCGGGTGAACTTCCCCACAACGAACCCTCGACAGTAATTGATACCACCTATGATGATCCGGTTGTCTTAAGACAGGGTGAAATTAAATTAAAAGATAGGGTTGAAGTACTTAGTAGAAGCGAAGAAGACACTAAAAATACTGCCAAAGAACTCTGGCAAAAATATGAAAAATATAAGGGAAAAAGAGCAATTATCTTTGCTCTCGAGGGCGAAATGGGTGTAGGCAAAACTCAATTTACTAAAGGTCTGGCTTTAACTTTGGGAATTAAAGATGAGGTAATTTCTCCTACTTTTATTCTAGAAAGTGAGTATGACAGCTCACAAGAAAAGGCAGCACTAATTCATATCGACACCTGGCGGATGCAGAATCCTGAAGAGTTACTTGAACTAGGATTCACTAAAAGAGTTCTGGAGAAAAAAGTTTTAGCAATCGAGTGGGCTGAAAGGGTTTCTAGCATTATCAGAGAATTTGACGAAGAAGCAATTATTATTTGGGTGAAAATAAAATATGGTAAAAGACCTGCCCGCAATGCTTCGTATAGCGATGCGGGCCGGGAAAACGACAGATTAATTAGCTGGGGAGTATTATAGAAAATTAAATTACTTAATTATTTAATTGAAGATTCCTTCTTTTACGAGCTTCGTGTTGGTCTCCTGTTAAATCAGTTAAACGTGCCAGAATTTGATGTATCTCTTCAAAATTATTACCCATACCTTCATGTATTGCTTTTGCAACTAACATTCCATACATATTTTTACTTATTAAATCACCTTCAAAGTTTTTTCCCTCATCCTTTACAAACCTTTTCCATGAAGTTGAAAGGGAAGTCCAGCAATCAAAACTAAATGGACCAGTTTCCAGACCTTCTTGAATTCTATATCTAAGTCCTAATCCTTCTGTGAGATATGCTTCAACTTCACCATAATATCTTCTTAATATATTCCCTCTGTCTGTTAGAGAAAACTTATGCGTTTCCTTAACTCTTTTGTCGACATCAAATTGTTCTATAAAATCAACATACTTTTTCGCTAGCTCTGTAGACGGAAATGCATCATATTCAAGTGAGAGTGGTCCATTAGGCCAAGGAAGATTCGTCCAAACATGTGTAAGCTCATGTAATTCACCTATTGCCAAATCATTTGGAAGACTTCGTCTTCCAAATTGTCCGGGTTGTAATTGATATAAACGATAGACGATACTAGGTAAAATAGATGTCGTAAGTTCGTCCGTCGAAGATGCAGTAATTCTATTACCCGTCGAAAATCTTTTTATATAATCATCAGGTAGAAGTTTAAATAACTCACCACCGCAATAAAAATCTTCAAACCATGCCGTGCCACCTACTCCCGCGTCAATACCTTTTCGATATAAGCTATCAGTATATACAGACATAAATCTTCTATTGTTAACTGTCCCATGATTATCGTAAACATCCAAGGGAGCACAAAATATATCAAAATTAGGCGATTGGTGTGTTTTTATAAGAGGTCCGTTTAGCCCACCTTGTAACGACTCATCTTTTGGTACCAACATATATATGTAACTCGCTTAAAAATACTATTGGTGTAAGAAATTGCTTCAATCTTGGGTTCTACTCACGTTTATAACACCATTCAAAATCAGTCATTATAGAATCGATAACCTCATCAGGCAAACAACCTGTCTCTGCTGTCGGACCATACAACATTAAATGTTCGTACCAAGAATCCCCTCCGGGAGTAATTCCAAATTCAGTCATAGGTCTATAAAGGTCAGGTCTTTTTATTTCAAATTCGATAGCCATACTAATTTAAAGGTCAATTATAACAATCAATAAGTAAATGATAAAATTTGAGTATGAAAATATTAGCTATAGACACGTCCTGCGATGAAACGGCAGTAGCTGTTACGGAAGGCACAAAAATACTTTCTAATATTGTCTGGTCGCAAGCATCTCTCCATGCAAAATGGGGCGGTGTTGTTCCGTCTATTGCCAAAAGAGAGCACGAAGAAAGGATTAATTGGGTTATCGAGAAAGCACTAAAGAAAGCCTTTCCTAAATCCCATTTTATTGGCCACCAGCTATTAGTTACTAATATTGATGCCGTAGCTGTTACAGTTGGACCTGGACTTGCAATAGCTCTGGAGGTAGGAATAAAGAAGGCAAAAGAACTTTCAATTAAATTTAATAAACCCTTTATCCCCGTAAATCACGTTGAAGGCCACTTACTCAGTCCGCTGGCGCGTCCTGGAATTTCTAAACAAATTAATAATTCAGGATTAAATATTAAAAATTTAGACTTCCCGGTCCTGGGAGTTGTAACATCAGGAGGTCACACAGAGGTTGTTTGGATAAAGACGCTTGGCGACTACAAAATTATTGCTCAGACTTCTGATGATGCGTTAGGTGAATCCTTAGATAAAGCGGCAAGACTTTTAGATTTTGGTTATCCGGGAGGAGAAATTTTAGAAATAAATGCCAGACAAGGAAACCCTTATGCTTTTGATTTACCAATTCCAATGCTCGGCCGCGAAAAAGAAATGTACTTTAGTTATTCTGGCTTGAAAGCTGCTTTCGTCAGACTAGTTAAAGAAGTAAGTAGTAAAAAGGACTTAACCCCAAAGGATATCTCAAACTTAGCAGCCTCATATCAACATGTAGCCTTTACTCACTTCATCCGAGTTTTAGATTATCTTTTAAAAAGCAATAAATATTCTACAAAAAATATTTTGGCGGGCGGCGGAGTAATGGCAAACGGAACTTTACGAAAAATGCTAAGGCAAGTAGCCAAAAAAAATAATTTGAAGGTCTTAGTCCCCTACTCGAAAAGACTTAACACCGATAACGCTGCAATGATTGGAGTTGCTGCTTATTTTAGGTTTAAAAGAAAAGAAATTCTAAAACCTAAAGAGTTGGCTAAGGTGGATAGAATTCCAAGAGCAAAAGTTGACGAGCCTTTTGCGTGGGAAAGATAAAAATAGTATAATAGCCTCTAAGCGCTATCAGTTTGGCCCGTCCCCAAACGATGAAACGTCAAACGTTTCGCGCTATCCGCCGAATAGAAATTTAAGCGGAACGGGTAAGCCTGTAATAGCTGTAATGAGTTATTAAAGAGGGTGGTACCACGATTTCATCAGAGTCGTCCTTCAATCTTCTGAATCCTGCTATACTTTTAATATGGATAAAGTTTACGATCACCCCACTTCGCTCTTTGAATAGAGCTTCGAGGGGCAAGGCAAAAAATAAATGGAAAAGATTTATAACCACAAGTTATACGAAAAAAAGATTTATTCGATGTGGGAAAAATCTGGTGCTTTTAAAGGTTCTGCTGAAGGAAAACCTTATACCATATTGATGCCACCTCCAAACGCTAATGCGTCGCTTCATGCAGGCCACGCAATGTATACAGTAGACGATGTAATCGCGAGATTTAAGAGGATGCAAGGATATTCTGTTGAATGGATACCGGGTACCGACCACGCAGGTTTTGAAACACAATATGTTTACGAAAAACAACTCTCCAAGGAAGGAAAGTCCAGAATGGATTTTGACAGAGAAACTTTGTATAAAAATATTTATGATTTTGTAAGGAATAATTCCGGCGTAATTTTCGAGCAATTTAAAAGACTTGGCTTTTCAGCTGATTGGGAACGAAGTGTTTTTACACTTGATAAGCAAGTTCTAGAACAAGTATACGAAACGTTCAAGAAAATGGAATCTGAGGGTTTAGTTTATAGAGATGGATATATCGTAAACTATTGTACACACTGCGGAACTTCCTTGGCAGAGTTGGAAGTTATTCACGAAACAAAAATTGAACCTCTTTACTACATTAAATACGGACCTTTCGTTTTGGCAACTGTAAGACCTGAAACAAAATTCGGAGATACTGCCCTGGCAGTTCACCCCAAAGACAAAAGATATACAAAATGGGTGGGGCAAGAAGTTGAAGCTGAGGGTTTATTGGGAAAATTCAAAATTAAAGTAATTGCTGATGACTATGTTGATCCCAAGTTCGGCACGGGTGTGGTAAAAATAACTCCCGCACACGATCCGAATGACTTTGCTGTTTGGCAAAGGCACAAAAATGAAATCCCAGCTCCTAAGCAAACAATTAATATGCTTGGGCGTTTAACGGGATTGGCTGGTAAATATGAAGGGTTAAAAGTAAATCAAGCTAGAGAGATTGTAGTAAGAGACCTCCAAGAAAAAGGGTTATTAGATAAGACTGATCAGAACTACGAGCATTCTGTTGTCGAATGCTATAAATGTAAACATACCCTTGAACCATTAATTGTCCCAAACTGGTTTATAAAAGTTGAGAACTTAAAGAAAAAAGTTACTAAGGTTGTAAAAGAGGAAAAGGTTAAATTCTTTCCCAAAAGATTTAAGCGCCACATGCTCCAGTGGTTAGAAATAATGCATGATTGGCCAATAAGCCGCCAGATTGTTTGGGGCATCAGAATTCCTATTTGGTACGACATTGATAAAAATAAGGACATAACTATTTCATTTATAGACAAAGGGGGAGTAAAAAAGTTTGGAAACGTACATCAAATCTTGGAAACAAATTCAGGAAAAGATTATTCGTTCGAAGAAATTGAAAACGGCCTTCAATCTGTAACGGCTTCGGCCAATTCTGAATATATCGTACGTGTTGATAAACCTAAAGGTAGAGTTTTACCTGAGACCGACACTTTCGACACTTGGTTTTCATCCGGGCAATGGCCAATTGTGACACTGAAAGAAGAGGAGTTTGAAACACGATTCCCTACTGACCTAATGGGAACGCTTTCGGATATTTTGAAGTTTTGGGTATCAAGAATGATTATGTTTTCTCTTTATCTTAAAAATGAAATTCCATTTAAAGACGTATATCTTTGGAGTATGGTGGCAGACGCAAGGGGGGTAAAAATGAGTAAAAGCAAAGGCAATGTAATTAATCCTTTAGACTTAGTTGATAAGTATGGCGCTGATGCTCTTCGTATGTCACTTCTTTATGGGATTCCTTCAGGAAGCAAGGTTGTCCTGTCTGATGAAAAAGTCAGAGGGATGAGAAATTTTGCAAATAAAATTTGGAATTCAGCAAGATTTATTTTAAGCGACCCGCCTAAAAAAATAAGCGACCAAATCGAAGACAAAAACTTGTCTGAAAAAATGACTAAAATATTCAAAAATGCCAGCGCTTCGCTTGAGAAATATCAATTGAATCACGCATCTGAACTAATTTATGAAGAATTCTGGCATTGGTTTTGCGACGAGTGTATCGAAAAAAGTAAAGAAGGAAAAATCAGTAAATCTGATTTGGTACATTTATTAATAAATTTCCTGAAGCTTCTCCACCCTTTTATGCCCTTCGTAACTGAAGCTGTTTGGTCGGAAATTAGAAATTTACGAAAATACCCTGATCAACTATTAATAACCTCCTCTTGGCCGGTGGCAAGTTAATTGGCTAATTAATTACTTTTGTAAATTCAAAGCCTTCTTTATCTGTCCAAATGTACCCAATGAATGATTCTTGCCAATAAGCATGTCTTTTTTTTCCATCTCTTTTAATTCTTCGAAGGAAAACCACTTAAACCCTTCGAGCTCGTCATTTATTTTGACTTTGTAACGGAGGGGTTTTCCCTTAAGACTAATTAAAAAAATGAGGCCCAATCTAAAAGCAGCATTAGCATCTTTCTTCCAGTTATAACTTGCAATAAAACTTGGCTTGTCAAAAATTGTGAGTCCAACTTCCTCTCTTACTTCTCTTTCGATTGCCTTTTCAACTGTCTCTCCTAATTCAATTTTTCCTCCCAAACTTTGCCATTTGCCTGGAAATATGTCGTCGTCTAGCTTTCTTCGTACCAATAATAATTTATCTCTACATTTTAGAATTACTATCACTGAAACAATTTGAAGTGGATCTTTTTTCAGAACCATTAAAGAAATTTAAAACTTTGAATTACTTTCTCTATCTGTTCCGGAACTGTACTTATCGAATATGAATACTTTTCTTTTGAAAAGATAACAGCCGAGCGTTTTTCTCCTTCGCCTTCGGGCTCAAAATCAAGACGTATTCCTTCTTGATCTCCAACATTTATCTTTTCTTCCTTAACCAACTTTGCATCTTGTTTTGAAAAACTAGTCTTGGTATTTTCAACTTCTTCTTTAAATGTCCTCTCGCTCACCCCGAGTCCCAAACCTTTCTCGGATGAAAATTTTGTTTCTTCAAATAGAAGAAATACTTTAAATCCGCCTTGGTCCCTAAACTCACGGCGATAGAGAAATTTGGGGTACATCATTTGAAAACCAAACTCGTCGTTTTTGTATTCTACCCAGGCGAGAACGGGTGTCGGCGTCGTAATTAAATCATCTTTACCAATAGCAGTGATTTCCGGCTCACCTGTACTTTTATGAAAAATGTCCGGCCTTGTAAAGAAGAAGTAGACTACCAAAACAGCCAGGCTCAAAAACATTAAAAATACACCAATCTTTAAGGCATCTGAGTTTTTTTGTCGCTTTCCATCCATGTAAAACTATTATATATAATGAGTAAGTAAAAAGAATGGGTAAAGCCGAAAACAAAAACACCAAGCGACAGAGATCAACAGGCCTTTATTTAGCTTGTGGAATACTGATTTTAACCGCACTTTCTATTTTCAACCTCTCCTTATACTATCTAGGTGGGAGGTCGCAAAAAAAGGAAAGGGTTCTTGGTTTGACAAGTCCTGTAGATCAAGAGGTTTCTTACTGGCAAGGACTTTTGGATTTTAACCCCGAATATCTGGAGGGGTGGTTGGAACTAGCTAAAATTGAAGTTTCCAAAGGAAATTATTCTGAGGCCAAAGAATTTATATTAAAAGCAGAAAATATTGATCCTAATTCTGGGAAAGTAAAAAAAGTAAGAGAATCTCTAGGTTTGTAGTTAGTTCTTTGTCTTTCCTTCTTCTTCCGGAGCTTCTTCTTTCTTGGGTTCACCCTCCCCTTCTGTCGGTGCCTTTGCTTCCCCTTCCATCTGTTCCTCTACAGGGGGAGTTACAACTTCCTCTTCTTTCTTAGGAGGCTCTACTTTAAGCACAATCTCCTTGGGATCTGCCTTAACTTCAATTTTTTGAGGGTCAATGGGAAGGTTCTCTACAAGTATGCTTTGATCAACTTCAGTTAATGCTGTTGCATCTATTTCAAACTTATCCGGCAAATCTCCCGGCAATGCAAGAACCTCAACCTCGGTGATATACTGGACTACCGTTCCTAAACCTTGTTTCTCTGCCGGAGACTCCCCAACCAGTTCAACCGGAACTTCGGCGGAAACCTTTTCTTTGAGATCTACTTGGAGTAAATCGATGTGAAGTGGCTTATCTGTTACCGGATCGAGTTGAACATTATGGATAAGGACATTTCGCTTTTTGCTATCAATAGTTAATTCGACCAAACCGGTCTCCCCCGCCTCCTGATAAACTTTCATAAACTCACCAGCATCTATCTGTACTGCTTCTGACTCTATTTTCTTACCATATATATTTCCAGGTAAGATCCCCTCTCGGCGCAGTTTCTTAACTTTTCTTCCTGTGGCTTTTCGTTTATCTGCTTTTAGCGTTAATTTAGTCATTTTTGCTCCAACGCACTGTTGCACTAAAATCGTCGGACAATTTCGTATTATATATAAGTCCTCCCCTACTGGTCAAGGTGAAAGGTTGCGTCGATAAAAAAGAAAGGCTGTGCGGAAACTTTATATTTACTCCTAAGGGGTAGTTTTCCATTCCTGCTTGTTTCCGGATCATTAATTTATATTCTCCGTCTTTTTTGAACGAAACTTTAGAATCGCCTTCCCAGGAAAAGAGTAATGACTTGCTTTTGTGGGGATAGATCTCATCAAATACGCCGGCTTCTTTCAAACCCCTTAAACCACGGGTTTCTGGAAACTTGCTTTCTTCAGACTCGTTAGAAATTATTTCAATCGGAGAAAATCCGCTGTCGCCGTTCACAAATACTCTCATATAGTAAGAATATTTTTCATCGGAAACATTTTCCAGAAAAATAAAGAGGTTTCTTTTAATTAACCCTTCTTCCGGAAGGATTGTATATTTATACTCCCTTTTTATCAGGGTGCTATCGCCCTCATGTGTTGATTCACTAACCGAAACAAAATCTGAGTAACAGCTTTCTAAACAGCTCTCGTAAATCAAGGACCCATCCCAATCCAAATCATTTAACTGTCTAGCCAGATCAGTATTTGTTAAGTATATCTGAATGTTTCTATTTTCCAGTCCGGAAAATAACACTTTGCCAAGTTTGAATTTCTGTCGATCAGTCAAAACCTTTGGTTCATGGACAAAGGTTTCTAAGAAGCCACTAACAGTACTTTCTGTCTCCTCAGGGTAGTTACTCTTTTTCTTGTCGGCTCTAAGTACCTGATTAAAAGTATCTTTAGAGGTTCTACCCAGAAGAGTTAATATGTCCGAAAAGACGTTGGAGTCAAATGCAATAATGCCATCAACCTTTTCGTTTAGTTCTTTATCCAGAAACCACATAATCTGATTTGCGGTCGTAGGAAAGTCTGGATCCCAATTTGCGTCTTTTAAATACCATATATTCCTGTCAAAATACTTTTGCAGAGGCAGTGGCGCATCAACGGCTCCTTCAAGATTCTTATCTGCATCAGCCGCAGAAGTAACCTCCAAATCTGTAATCTTACCGTTTGACAATGTAACAAAAACCAAGGACTCTATTAAACCTCCAGTCGCTCTAGCAAAAACGGTATTTTCCAAAACTAAAACATAACGACTGGGCTTCCCTTTTCCTAAAAGTCCACCTAAACTGTAAATAACTTTACTGACTAAGAGTGTTTTTTCTCTCAACTCTTTTAGGTTTTTGTCGCCGACAATTAGAGTAGCTAGTCTCCTAGTATACGGATCCGAATCATGGATTTCGCTTTCTAAAAATGCCAGCTCTTTGTAGATAAGATCAAGCTCCAATGAAACATTTCTGCCATATAAAGATACGTCATAGGTTTCATCATTTGTCACTTTTTCAACTAAAGCAATAGTGTCTTGACTTACATTGATAAACTTTTCGCCTATCGCAGTCTCTTTTTGAATAAGATGTGCGCTTTTTTGTACTACTGAATAGACATTTTTAAGAATTGGTAGTTCCATAAAGCCCAAAGAGTAATTGCTTGCCGACCTTGAAAAAAAAGATGCAGCAGATAACGCCTTATTGGTCACACCAAAGTATCCCTTTGGGAACGACTTATAAGCAACAAAAAGAAGTGATGTGCTGACTGTTAAAAAGATGAATGGGATTAAAACGATGGTAGATAAGATAAAAAGTAATTTTAATTTCCATCTGTAAAAAAGGCTTTTTTTTATTTTCCCGCCAAGACTATCATACTTTGTATTGGTGTCTAAAGAGATAGTATTCTCCTCACGGTTTTTACTCGCATAACTTACTATATCGGAACGAAATTTTGATTTAAGATCAGCAAGATCCAGAACATGATTTAATAGCCGTCTTTTACTTTCCCTTACGTAAATTCTTTCGTCTACCTCACTATTTACTAAGTCTTCCTCTTTAAAAATCATGTCTTTTCTAAGGTTTTTTGTTTTTAGCAGTTTTAGTAATTCGTTTATATTAATGGGTTCGCCAAGAATTGCAGTTTTTTTAGAGTAAGCTTTTAAAGAAAAAAGGCTGCGCAATATTCTCTCTGAAGCATACTGAATGGATAATGGATAAAATATGTGTGTTCGAGAAAATGGAAAAACATTTACTTTGTTACTAAAATAGCATCGAAGTAATTCACAGAGATTTTTTTCCATTTCCCCGCCGGACTCATCAAGAATATCTCCCAAATATATCGCTCCTGCAATCAGCTTGTTATCGGAAAGTATCTCGTTAGTTAGTGGCAGGTTTGTAAAATAAGTTTTACTTTGTTGCGCGTAAGGAAATATAAATAGAATTTTTGTAGTGTTTCCAAAAGTAACTCTCCGAATACTTTCTAGGTCTTTTTCGAAATCAAAATTTAAAACTGAAAGGTAAATTAGGTAGTCGATTTTCTTACCATTAATTGTCTGGCCTTTTTTAATATCTTCGTCACTAAAACTAACAACACATCCCTTCTCGGTTAAAAGCTCTGCAATCTTGTTTGTTAAATTATTTTTCTCTGAAAATAAAAGGGTTCTTGGGGAAAGCATGGTTGTTAGCACATATAATGCTTCAATAATTGTATACTAAAAGAAAAGCATTAAAATCCCCTCAAATGCTACTTTGATTGATAAAAGAAGTTATCCTTATTATCTTTTCAAGTGGTCGCTCTGGAAAGAAGACTCCAAAACGTGAAACTCCTACAAATTTTCATCCAGTTTTAAATTTACCAGTTTGTCGGCAAGTTTATTTTCTTCACGTCTAATGGAAAAATAATTTATTTCCACTCCCCGTAAATCTAGCGTCAGGTTTTTTATTTTAGTAAATAAAGATTTTAAATTATCGCTCTTAATTTTATAAAAACCATTGAGCTGTTGGACAACCAACTGAGAGTCTAAAAAAAATCCGACTTCCCCACCCAAATACTTTGTTATATTTTTTCTAAGCCACTCTAGTGCAATAATAACCCCTGTATATTCCGCCTCGTTATTTGTTACAGTTCCTAGGAATTTAGAACCTTTGTAGATTACCTCTCCGTCTTCAAGAACAACAAAAGCGGCGGCCCCAAATCCGGGGTTACCCCTCGCCCCGCCATCGGTATATATTTTGGTTGAATTAACCATACACGAAAACTTACTTTATCTACTGAAAAAGGGGAATTATTTGTTGGAGCTGATAACAAGACACCTATCTATTCCTTCCCCAACAGACTCGGTTTTTACTTCAGAATCGCCAGATAATGTAAGATGGATAATCCTTCTTTGGGAGGATGTTAAATTGTAAAGTTGTTGTGGTTCTCCTGTTTCCTTTGCTCTTTGTGCCACTTGCAGAGCAAGTTTATTTAATCTCTCTTCTTCTTTTTCCCGCCAATCTGAAACATTGACAATAACTCTAGTCCACACTTGTGTCCTTCTCTTTAAAATTATTCCCAGTAAAGACTGAATTGCTTGTAAAGTTTTCCCTCTATTGCCGATAATTAGCCCTGCTTCCCCCCCTGCATCAATATCTATTCTGATGGCCTCATTTTCTTTATCCTCATAAACGCTTACAGTACTTTTTAAGGACATTAAAGACAGTAACTCTTCGGCAAGATCTTTAACCAGGGTTGCTTTGTCGCTCACCACATCTTTTTCTTTTTTGACTTTACTTTTAGTAGCCATAATTTTTGTGTTAGCTATAGACATCACATTTTGAAACCGGACTAAAAAAAAGTAATGTATGCTACAGAAATCGCATACATTAGTCTTATATCAATTTGTGATTTCTTTATTTTAGCAATTTTACCTTTTTAATCCAAGGGGTAAGTTCTCCCCAACCCTGCATTCTTACCTGCTGATAAGCTTGGGTTAAAGAAAACACTAACCAATAAATTGCAAGGCCTGATGCAAAACGCAGTCCAATAAAAAGAGTGAATAAAGGAAAGGTATAAACCATTGATTTTTGCATAGCGACTTGAAAGTCGTCGGTCGTTTCTGCGGTTTTTTTTGCTACCTTTTCTTCCAGTTTAGTATACGGAGTCATAACTTTCGCAGAAATAAACTGGATAAGAGCTGATAGTACTAAAATGGGACCCGGAATAGAAAATGGTAGAAAGGGGAGTTTAAAACTATCCGGTTTTGTTACGTCCAAGTACAAAAACTTTGTATTAATGATCTCTCCCTGATTGAATTTCAACGGCGTATAAAGTAATTCATTAAAAAGTTCTGCGGGGTTTCCGTCAGGAGCCAGAACACGCGTAAAGACATTAAAAAAGGCAATAAGTACGACTATCTGTAAAAGGTAAGGAAGACACCCTGCGCCCGGATTTATTCCTTTCTCTTTATAAAGGTCTGCTTGGGCTTTAGCAAACTTAATCTTGTCCCCTTTGTGTCTTATTTTGAGTTTTTCAATGAGCGGGCCCAGGTCCTTCATTTTCTTCATAGACTGCATATAGGGTTTCGTGAGGGGATTTAAAACAAATCTCAAAAAAAGACTGAAACCAATAATGGCCAGTCCCATATTCCCTCCTAAGAATCTATAGAAAAGAATAAGGCCATTTGCCAAAGGTTGTATCAAAAGCGTCGTAAATATATTCATTTGTATTTAATTCATTTCCGGAACCGGGTCATTGCCCCCTTTAGTAAAAGGATTACATCGAAAAACTCTTTTGATTGCTAAAGCCCCGCCTTCACACATCCCATAATTTTCGATAGACTTCATCGCATATTCGCTACACGTAGGAGTGAATTTGCAACCCCCCCCAAACACCTGCATAAGTATGGGGGAGATAATTTTTTTATGGAAAGCTAATACCGCTAGAATTATTATTTTCATTCACCCAGATTTAAATTTGAGAAAAAACTGTCTTAGTTCGTCTAATATTTCTTCTGTTGTTCTATCGCTGATGCTCTTCTTCGCTAAAAAAACAAAATCATAGCCTGAGGGAATATCTCTTAAATTTCTTCTAACGCCTTCATTAAGTGACCGGTTGATCCTATTTCTATTTACCGCCATTTTCGAAATTTTTTTCGAAATTACGAATGCAAATTTGGGGGGTAAAGTGTTATCTCTTTTCAAAATTGCTACCCCAAAATTCTTGCTTTGAAAAATCCGGCCTTTCTCTTTAATTTCTTCAATTCTCTTACTTTCAGATATACGGCTTTGACTAGCTAGCATAATTATCTCAGGAAATCCTTTTTCTACCTTTATTCATACGCCTTTTAAGCACGAGTCTGCGTTTGGGAGAAAACATTCGAGACCTAAAACCGTGGGTGCGATTTTTTATTTTTTTGTTTGGCTTGTAAGTTCTTTTTGGCATTCCACCCCCTTTCAGACAAAGTAAAGTGTACTAATAAATACAAATATTTTCAACGACCCAAATAGTTCGTATATTTTCGGGCTTGACGACTTGTGGATAACTTTGCTAATAGTACAAAGTGCTAGGAGAGCATGGTGCATAAACTCGCTAAGTTCTTGCCCGCTTAATACTTCTAACGTCATTGCGCCATGATCTTTCTGCAAACATTCATGATCGATACTAATATCCTCTGGCATGATATTTTAGAAAGTATAAAGGTTTCTGTTTCACCTGCAAACTTTATTACTTGGTTTGCACAAACTTATCTTTCAGACCTAAAAAAAGAAAAGGATAGATTTGTTGCAGAAGTTGGTTGTACCTCAGTTTTTGTCAAGACAACAATCGAAACACGCTATTTTGGGTTAATCCAAGATTCTCTCTCTAAATCTCTTGATTCACCCTGCGACGTTTTGTTTATTGTCAAAGAAAACCCAGCATTAAGAAAGAAAGAACAGCTTCCTACACCCCTTTTCCAAGGAAATATAAATAAAAACGAACAAATACTACCGGTTGTAAAAAATTCCGGAATGCGTGTTGGGTTTACATTTGATAACTTTGCCGTTTCTTCATCAAATCAAATGGCTTGGGCCGCCTCAGATGCCGTTTCCAGAGATCCGGGAAACGCATATAATCCACTTTTTATTTGGGGTGGGGTAGGGTTTGGCAAAACTCACCTCATGAACGCTGTCGGATATTCTATCTTAGAAAAAGATCCGGGAACCACCATAGTTTTTTGTACAGGAGAACAATTCACAAATGACATAGTTGAAGGAATTAGGAATAAAACAACCCCACAAGTTCGTAACAAATACAGAAAATCAAAGGCGCTTCTAATTGATGATATCCAATTTATTGCAGGCAAAGTTACCGTTCAAGAAGAGTTTTTCCATACCTTTAATGCGCTGGTCGCCTCCGGCAGTCAAGTTGTACTTACTTCTGATAGACCACCCTCCGAAATCTCAAAATTAGAAGAGCGGTTAAGGAGCCGGTTTGAAGCTGGTCTTATTGTGGATATTGCTCCACCTGATTTCGAACTCCGGTGTGCAATCACCCAAATCAAAACAAAAGAAAAAGGATTGGAAATTCCGATGGATTTGATACAACTTATTGCAGGGAATATCGAAACACCACGCAAAATTGAAGGGTTTCTAATCCTTCTGACTTCTGAGGTAAGAATAAAAAACTCCGAAATTACTCCAGGCCTTATAGAATCACTTCTCCAAAAGGGTTCCGAAACAAATGGCAAACAAATAAAAAAATCGCAACCCAATGACGTAATCACCGCAGTATCTAAATACTACTCTTTAGGGAAAAGGGCACTTTTAGGCGAGTCCCGTGCTCGGCCCGTAGCCAGACCAAGACAGGTTTTAATGTATATTCTAAGAATGGAGTTGCGTATTCCACTTACGGAAGTAGGAAGAATTGTTGGGGGACGAGACCATACCACTGTCATGCATGCTGTGAATACAATAACTCATCTGGCTTCAAATGATGTTAATATCCGTGAGGATCTTCGGGGGATAAAAAACTCCCTTTGAGGATAAAAATATAACACTAATCCACTTATCCACAAAAAACAGTTGTTTATCCACAAACTTATTCACATTTTAGTATATCTGGTATAAACAATTACTATTGTGCATAATCGAAATAGACAAGTCACATATCCACACTATCTACTACTAGAACTACTAATTAATAGAGTAAAAACGCATAAGTATAAAAAGGGGTTAAATTAATAAAAAAAATAAGCATTCAACTCTTGCTCTTATATACTTATGCTCTTATACTCTAGCCAATTATGAAAGTACAAGTTCTGCAAGAAAATATTTCTAAAACTCTTTTAGTGTGTTCCCGCTTTGCCAGCTCTAGAGTACAACTTCCGGTTTTAGCAAATATCCTACTCAAGACAGATAAAAACAAACTTTTAATTGCAGCTACCAATCTTGAAATTTCCATAGCTACATCAATTGGAGCTAAAGTTATAAAGGAAGGAGAAATTACTGTACCAGCCAGGGTTATTACAGATTTGATTACAAATTTGAGTTCTGGACAAATGGAATTGGAAGTCGAGAAAGAATCATTAAAAATAACTGCTTCGTCTTTTGAGTCGAGTCTTTTAGGTATGAATGCTTCTGATTTTCCTTCAATACCGTATGAATTTGCCTTAGGCTCATTATCAATTCCTAGCAATATTCTAATTGATACTTTATCCTCAATCCTTTTTGCTGTTTCTTCTGATGAAACACGCCCTACTTTGACTGGAGTTTTGATTATTCTCAAAGAGAAAGAAACTGTTTTTGTTTCTACAGATGGCTTTCGTTTATCTCAGAAAAAAATTAAAGTAGGTAGTGCTAAGGAGGAGAAAAAGTTTATTTTGCCCAAAACCGCTCTTTCAGAGATTGTAAAGTTGTCTTCTGGCGCTGATAGTGTTAATTTTTCTTTCAAAAAAACTGACAATCAAGTTATTTTCGGAATTGCTGATTCCGTCTTAACTACACGAGTTATAGAAGGGGAGTTTCCAGATTTTGAAAAAATTATCCCAAAAGATCTAAAGATAAAAGTAATTTTAGATAAAGAAGACTTACTAAGAGCGGTAAAACTCGCGTCAGTTTTTGCAAAAGATGCAGCTAATGTTATAAAACTGTCTGTAAAATCAGGTTCCATGGAGATTTTTGCAGAGAGTTCACAGTCGGGTAGTCAAAGGATGCGGGTTGATGCAAAGGTAGAAGGTCTAGAATCTAG
>CAZVJU010000002.1:60623-93891 GCA_964627195.1 uncultured Gammaproteobacteria bacterium
AGATGGTTTTCTTGTTGCCTTTAATTACCGTTTTCTTGAAGACTTTTTGAATGCCATCAAAAACGATGATGTTCAAATTGAATTTTCAGACCCAAATGCTCCCGCGCTCTTTTTAGATTCAAAGGATACAGATTTCTTACACATTATCATGCCCGTGAGGCTTCAAGCCTAGAAGCTA
The DNA here is from genome assembly GCA_964627195.1 of uncultured Gammaproteobacteria bacterium. Taxonomy (GTDB): domain Bacteria; phylum Patescibacteriota; class Microgenomatia; order UBA8517; family UBA8517; genus CAZVJU01. The sequence continues at coordinate 60,802 of CAZVJU010000002.1, forward strand.
TTTCAATTTTCCTCCTTGTTCCTGTATGATATTATTAATTTAGATTGATGAAAAGAGTAAATGTATCTAGTAAGCAAATAGGTAAGTTTGAAGGCAAATGGGTGGCGATCGATACTAAGAAAGATAGGATCATCGCAGTAGGGGAGACTTTGCAGGAAATTTCATCTTTTGTTTCTGGTAAGGCTAGTGAAAGAGATAAAATAAGGGCCTCTGCATTTAAAGTTCCACGTAAAGATGAGGGTCCATATGTATTGATTGCCAATAAGGGCAAGTAAATGAAAATTTTCCCATACCAAAGAGATTATACTGGTGAACTGTTTCCAGTAGTTGAACTTTTTGTTATCCATAAAACTCTTGCTTCTAAAACACTCGCTTTAATAGATTCGGGGGCAACTATTTCAATATTTCGTGAAGATGTGGCTAAAGAGTTAAATATAAAGATTGAAAATGGTAAAGAAATTTATTTAGGTGGAGTTGGAGGAAGAATTAAGGGTTTTATTCACCAATTGAAAGTAGAAGTAGCAGGCGAAATTTTCGTTTGTCCTGTCGTTTTCTCTTATGAGTATCTAGTTTCTTTCAATCTCTTAGGAAGAGATGGATTTTTTAAAAGATTTAAGATTACTTTCGACGAAAAGAAAAATCAAGTGAAGGTTGAGTGACTTTAATATTTTAGGTTCCAAAGATGCCGATTTTCTTCATATCACCATGCCCGTGAGGCTTCAGAGCTGAAACTTAATTTCCTGGAGCTTTATCAATCATACGAGGTGCATTTTTTTTGCTTTCGCTATATTCTTGTGCGTATTTTTTTCTAAAATCATCTATTGTGGTTGGACTGAAATACCACACCTCAAGTATGACACCCTTTTCTTTATTGCCTAAATAAGCTGAACCATTTTCTGGGTAGACATACAAAAAGAAACCAATATCAGTATATGGTCCGTAAAGTATATTTTTTGGTTCTCCATAACTGGTTGTTATGTCTTTGACGTTAATTTGATCTTTGACAGAAGCAATTTGTTTAATAAGATCGACCTGTTGATTTTTAATGTATACCTCATCGTTCCAGTTTGAATTTGTACCCTTGTACTCAAGTACTTCAATGTCCTCTTTCTGTGTAGTTTTTAGTGGATCTCCTAGTTTTTCCTTGACCTCACCCGCATTACTCTTACCAGGAATTAACGTTTTATAAGTTAATTCTTTGGTGGGGGTGGGAGATAAGTTTGTTGTAATTTGAGTAGACTGTTGATTTAGTAATTTGTCAACAGTGTAAAGAATAGCAACTAATAAAATTCCAAAAAAGACCACTCTTTTGAATGTGAATATTTGTCTCATGGTACTAGCATAACATTTTGTACAAAACTTGCGTGTCTGGGGTATACGTTGGGGAAAGGTCCTGTAATACCTTGGTTGCTACAGTTTCTAAAACGGCTCATAGATAAACCTGATATATAAAGTGCAGATGAGTCACAAAAACCAAAAACTTGAGGCGGGTCTGTTGAAACAGTATTATTACAAAGAGGTAGTTCTCCTGCAATACCAGCATAGCTTCGATATTGCAAAAAGTATGCAGGGGCAACATGAGATATATGATGTCCTATTTCGTGTGTTAAAACATACAGAACATCAGTATAGTTATTTGGAGTACCATCATTGTTAGTGTATAGTTTTATGTCGCAGCTGCTTCCGTGTCCGTTGTGATCTCCCCAACGGCCGTCAGGAGATGCCCCTCCATAGCATATCGGTATATCTCCACCACTGCAGGCTTTCCTGGAAAAGTTTGGGTATCGAGAAACAAGTGTGGTTATTGCCGCTTGGACATTATTACGATACTGGGTGGGCCAAGGAGAACCAGCATTAGATATTATAAAGCAGTCGTTCGGTGGATTTCCAATTGTAATTGTTTCTACACCAGATTCTTGAGAACGAGCTCCACCCAGTGCATCAGCCTCCACAGTAAAAGTGTCCGTAATAAGCGAATCATCAAAGTTTCCTGCCGAATAAATGACATCATACATAATTACATACGAAGTGCCTGCTGGGATTACAGGAGGTATTGCAGCTTGAAAAGTTGGGAAGTTTTGAAACGGACCCCCTTCGGGTCCGGCTCGAATATTTGTTGCTGGTGGGCAATCTTGATTATGATCCGTATAAACTTGGCAGTCGTAGGTGAATATAAAATTTGTAAGATCGCCAAGTTCAGCAGTAATAGTAATTGTATAAGATACACTTATTTGTTGATTGTTTCCGAATGGACCGGGGGGGGTTGCTTCTTTTGTAACATCAATATAAACGGACTCTTCGGGTGGTTGAGTTCCGGTATTAAATCCTCCAAAAGGAACCACGAAGGCGCTGTTGTTGATGATGATAATAATAAAAATAACAGTAAGAAGGAATCCGAAAGCAGCCATAATTACAGGTGCTCCTACAGCTATAATTACAGTAATTAAAACTATAATGAAAGCTTGTACAACTCCAGCAGCTCCTGCAAGGAGGGTAAGCCCTCCCATTATGGATATTAAAGCCCCTAAGGCAAGCGCTCCTGCGATTAATGCAGGTATTGCAAGCCCTAACCCCATAAGTATTATTGCGAGCGCTGCAGTAAGGTATAGCAATTGTTTCCTAAAATCTTCTTCACCCGTGAAGAATCGTAATATAGAAGAGAGTACATTTTTTGCCAGCGAAAGAATTTTTCCCACTATTTCCGATACAATCAAGGTGGCTATTGTTCCTAATCCCCCTGTAGGTATTCCTAATGCAACCGCAAGACCGCTCTTGACTACTGCCAGGCCACCTTTTGCAAGTACCTTTTTACCTCCTGTTTTTACGGCAGAGACAGCAAGTTTTTTAACTTGGGATTTTGCTGCGTTTGTAGTAGGACCTAAAACTTTCCCCGCTGCTTTTTTAACACCTTCAGTAGCCTTTTGTCTTGCTTCGCCGATAACTCTTTCCAAGATGGGAGAAAGGCCATCTTCGTTTCTTTCTAAAACCAAACCTTGAAATTGTGGAACGCGTGTTTGGGGATTGGTTTGTTCGATAACAATTTCAGGATGCCTAAAAGCAGTCTGTAAATTTTTGGTGAGTTCTGTTTCTGTTTCTTCCAATGTAGCTACAATATAAGAGGATCTGTGAAGAGACTTTTTCTCCTCCTCAGTTAAGAACTTTGCAGCCTCTATTTTTGCCGAAAAATCTTCGCTTTTTCCTCCGAGGGAATGGATGCGCAAAGCAGTTGTAATCTCGTCGCCTTTGAAGTCGTCTGTAATAACACCCGCATCCTTTAGTGTCTTTGCAGTTTCTATATCAAGATCAAAATAGCCTGAGAGACCCACGAGACTTCTATGCGGATCTGTAGCATCCCAGGTCTTGCGGGATTCATCGGTCTCCACGACTGTAGGAGTAAAAAGGATTGCGACGCTGTCTTTGGGTTTACCTTCGCCAGTTATGAGAGGATTCCCTTCGGAATCAAGAATAAAATAAAGGCCTCTATTTACTTTAGTTCCTGGCTGTTCGAGTTTTTTAAATTCTTCATCAATAGCGTTTTTGATCTCCGCTTCGCTTTGGATTTCTCTTACGCTTTGGTATTGTCCACCTACAACTTTAGTTCCTTCATCATCTATTGTTTCAATTAATACTTGCTTTCCGTTTGACCAGACCAATACATTTTGTCTATCCCCAGTTTTGGTGGTTATTACCCCTACCTCGTAGTCTTTAAGTTCAGGGCGAATTTCAAATAGTCCTGTGGTTTGATGACTTTCTGCAGTTGCTTCGATTTTTTCTTCTTCGAGTGTAAAGGGAATTTGTCGTGTGAACTCTACTTCTTTATGTTCTTCCTGATATCCTTTTAAAGATTCCTCAACAACCTTCTCTGCCTTTTCATCTTTCAGCTCCACAGGTTTGCCTATTAATTGGATAAGATTTCCGTTTTCATCAACAAGTTCGGTGTAGAGTTGTTTGTCATCAGCCCAGAGACGAAAGTATCCTCCATCTTCCCCTTCTTTCCATTTCACCAACTCATCGTAAGTAGCTCCGGAGCGGGGTTTGAGAGTTACCGTTTCTTGATCGTTTTGACGAGTTGCCATATGGTTGTATTTTGCTTCTTACCTGATTATACAATCAAACCTAGTTTTAAATTCCCTCATCATTTGGTTTGTATTGAGGAACTTCTTTAGATTCAGATAAAACCTCTGTAGTTTCTCCGGGTGCGACTGTGTTTCCTGTAGGACCAGGTCGCTGTTGCAGAAGCTCTTGGGGTTTTGTAGTAATGAGTTTATGCTCTTCCGGAGAAGCAACTACTGTAATAGGTGCATGGTTTGTTCCTGCAAAAAATATTCCTTCTCCAATATTTGCACCAAGTAAAAGTTGTCTTTCTCCTTGGGAAAGATAAAACACATCACCAACCTTGTCTATTGCAGCAGGTGACTGCTTGAAGAGAACTCTAAGGGCACTATTTGTGACGATTGCCTTTCCTATGTCTCGTGCCAGGAAATCTTCAACATCTTGGGTAATTGTGGTAAGTCCCAGGTAGTATTTTCTGGCCCGTTTTACGATAGAGTACAAAAACTGAGCCGAATCTTCATAGCGCATCATGTGCCATGCTTCATCAACGACCATGAGTCTGGGTTTTAAATCTTTTCTAACCCTGGTCCATATAAAGTCTAGAATTACAAACATAGCGATTGGTCGCAGGACGTCCTGTAATTCACGAACAGAAAAGACAGTAAAAGGATTTTCTATAGCAATATTTGTTTGTTTGTCGAAGATACCAACAAAACTTCCCCGAACGAACTTCTCAATTCGTGCAGCCAAATCAAGTGCCTCGGTTGTTTCCATACCGATAAGGATTTTATAAAGATCTTCCATGAGGGGTGGCTCTTTAGCTTGCGTTTCGGGGTCCTGGGTAATACCTTTACTTTTGTAAGTAGAGACCAGCGCCCGATCCAGAAGCGCTTCCTGCAGAGGAGTAATAGCACCCATTATGACTTTGAAAAGCGAGTGTAAAGACAGGATTTTGAGTCCGAGATTGTTTTCTCCCGGCTCATAGACTTGAGCTAAATCAAAAGGGTTAATTTTTGAAGGTGAGGAAAAGGAGAAAGATATGTGTTGGCCTCCGACTGCTTCTGCCAGAGCTTTATATTCGCCTTCAGGATCAATTACTATTACCTCGGTGCCTAACATTAGGGAACGCACACTCTCTAATTTTACAAAATAGCTTTTCCCGGCTCCGCTAGTCGCGAATATTACAAGGTTGGAATTTTCCATAGAGAAACGATCAAAAATAATAAATGATCCGTTTTGTGTATTAATTCCATAAAGTACCCCCTTATCTCCCGACAATTCAGCACTTGTTAAGGGGAAAGTTGTTGCCAAAGATGTAGTATCCATATTTCGTGTAATGGAAAGCCTGTCGAGTCCGAAAGGAGTACTAGATAAAAAGCCATTATCCATATCCAAACTTGCGTGTTGGGAAGTAATGAGAAGAGCTCCTAAAGTTGATTCCACCTGTTTAGTTATGTGATTTAATTGTTCTAAATCAGCTGCCCGGATAGTTATATAAAACCCAAATTCATAAAAATGCTCCGCTCCCTTGACTAATTCTTCCTGAAGAAGGCGGGCATCCTCAAGCTTAGCCGTTGTTGAAGGGTTGACAATTTTACCTCTTTCTAAATCTGTTGCGATTTCGGCTTCCATTTCAGCAACTTTCCTTAGAAGATCATCAAGGACGTTTTTCCCTTCGATTGGATAGATAAAAAAGGAAATATCCAAAGAGCTATTAAAATTAATTATTTGTTCCAACCATCCGGGAGAAACGTAACGTGGATAGCCGGAAACGAAAAGCGCACGCAAATAGACGCCGTTTATTTGTAAATAATCAAAATCTATCTCTACCTTTTGCGGCGCAATAACATCCAGCAAATCCATATTCTGCGTGGCTAGTGCTTCTAGCGGATCTCTTATAAAAGGCTTTTTAGTGGAATCTTCCGAAACCTTTTGGAGTTTGACCTCTTCCTCTTCTTTGGACACCTGAATACTGTCGAGGCTGGGATCAATAGTAGGCTCTTTTTCTACTTCTACTTTTTCGCTTTCCGTTTTTTGTGCTTTGTCTCTTTTAAATAACTTGAACGCCATATATATTTAGATAAATAGCTCCTTTTCTTTTACAGGAGGCTCTGGATTATAGACATTGTAAAAAAGTTCTACCAGCTCTTCAGTTGTGAGTTGTTTCAGTTTAATCGTGAGACGTCCCGCCTGGCGAATTAAATGATCCCGTTTGGGAAAAAGTGCTATTTTTGCTTTCCTTATAGCATAGGATTTGGGAAACGGGAGGGTTTGGGACTTGCGGAAAGGTCCGAAGGAAGAGGCTATTGATTTTACAACCCCAAGTTCATAGGGTGTGAAAGGAATAACTATAAAAAACCTTTTACTTAGTACGTTTTTCTTTTTTATAGCCTCTTCTATGAATTTTTTATAATCTTCCATTAGGATAAGAAGTTTAGAGTTTTTTATTTTCTTTTGAGCTTCGGTTAAAAACTCCATGTAACTTGATATGTCTTTCTTTTGACTTCTGACCACAATTTGGACAGGAAAGTTAAAAGAATTCAAAAGTCCCGCATAGCTTGCAATGACCGCCCGTTGCTCCCTTTCACTTAAAAGGCCAAAGTTAAGTGAAGTAGATTCCATTACAAGTGCAGCCCCCCCGTTTTCGTAAACGACAACGCCGTCAACAATATCCGCTACCGGGAGTAAGTCCTGAGTGGTGGAGCTTAATGCTTTGTCTGGTGTGCCCAAAAATGGAATATGCATAATTTAAGCTTCAAACTTTCCCCTTATCACTATCGGCTGGATAATTTCACCGATCATGTCAATTGTAAGCGGAGCGAAAGAATACCCTTCCTTGTCAGTTATAATTTCATACTTGCCGTTAAGAAGTGGGGTAACTATCATAAAGTGCCCGAGCTTGTTGCTTTTCAGCGCTCTTACGGGTCTGCCTTCCGAATCTCTTATTTCCAGTATCGCACCTTCGATAATTGAGTTTTCCATGTCGATAACTTGGCCGACTATAACATTTGCTTTTGTCGGCGGAGTTGGCGGAGCAGCTTCCTGAGAAAATTGGGCAATTTGCGCACCGGAGGACTTTTTAGTCGCAAACGGAGTAATTGTGATTATTCCGGACGTGGAAGGGGAGGATGTGGGTTTATATTGGAATACCTGTGTATGTTCCTTCTCCTTATCAGAGAGACTAATTTTGGGTGATTGTGGTACGGCTACGTCCTTTGCCATTCTTGTTGGGTGTTGGGAGGTAACAGGTTTCGGAATAATAGTTTCAATACTTGTGAAATGTTTAGTGACAGTCGAGAGGAATTCCTGTTCTTTTTTTTCCAGCTTTGTAAATTCAGGTGAGGTTTGGATTTGTTCCTTTCGCACCTGTTGTGTTATCTGAACTTCCGGTGCTGTAACCACTTGAGGTAATGATGTTTGTGTTACCCCGCCGCCTACTTCAGGCAGAAAATAGTCGCGCCTCTTCTCGGTTTTTTTCCAAACATAAAGGGTGGGAGAGTAAATCGATTTTATAAAAAGGATGATCCAAGTAGAGAGTGGTCTGTCCTGAAGAGGAAAGAAGGCAAAAGCGATTCCCGTCAAGAAGGAAATAATAATTAGCGGCCATTTAATATAGCTTGCAAAATTTGAGGAGTAGATAAGAAGGGCAATGAGAGCCCCGCCAGCCACCTGGAAAAACTGTTTTATCGTCATATCTCCCACCAACCTGAATTGGTAGGCAGAAATCTGTTGCGGAATAGGATGCTGTTCTTCAACTTCCACTGCGCGTTAGCGCAGTACATAGCTCAAAGCACAAAGTGCAAAGGCTAAGTCTGCGTTTTCCTTTCTAAGTTCTTCATCATTATACTTAACATTTTAATAATTTCGCGGTTTCTATGTTTATATTCTAACAACATTTCGTTATTAAATTTGTTCAATTCGAGTGCAACCTCAAGCCAATATTCAACTTCAAAACACGACCCGCGTGCGATACTAAGAAATTGTCGATAACTTTTCTTGTAGTATCTACCATAACCTTCAGCGATATTTGCTCCGACAGAAGTGATAGCTCTTAAAAGTTGCAAAACAAGAAAATCACTTCGTCTATCCGATTTTAGGTTATAAAAATATCTTAGACATTCGACAGCAAGTCCTCTTGCTTTTACATATACTATTAGATTTTCAAGATTCGTTGACAAACTTTTTGAAATGACCACCTTTGTTGTTTGTACTTTGTTCTTTGCCCTACTCTTTAAGCTTAACTTATGAAGTATTTTTTTCAACCCTGGAGTTTTTTCACAGATTCTGCATGGTATAATAAACAATGACTAAATACGAGAAGAGATTGACACAGCTAGTAAATATAATAAAAGAATTTGATCCTGAGATGGTTTATGCATATGGCTCATGGGTATGGGGTAAAGCAAGCAAAAATAGCGATATAGATTTAATGATGGTTGTAAAAGAAGGGACTGACACCTTAAAAATTAGGCAGAAAATTGAATCAAAACTTTTCAATGGCGGCTATCCATATGACTTAAGCCCCGACATCCATGTAGTAGAGAAAAACATTTTTGAATATCGATTGTCAAGGGGCGATCCTTTTATTTCAGATGTAGCTAAGGGTAAGTTAGTCTACACACCATGAACAAAGATGTTAAAGAATTTGCCCAAGAGGCTATAAGGATGGCGGAAAAAGTGTTGAATTTTGTCAAAAACAAACTTAAATAACCCTTCCGGCTTTTAGCCTTTAACTTTTTACTCTTATGCCCTTTTATTCTCGTTTAACTTCAGCGTGTGACCGCTCCATTTCAACACTCCCGCTTTTTCACGGAAGGAGGATGTGTTAATAGATGTATTTGGGTGGTAAAATAAAGCATATGTCGGAAGAAAGAGAACAACCGGAGCAACAAGGACAAAGTAGGAAGAAACCTGAGGCAAGTAAAACTCAAGGATCGAAGAAAACTGCTGATGAAGGGAGAGTGGAGGGATCTGGGGAGGATGGAAAGGGCGATGGGGGCAATGAGCAGGATAAAAAGCCCGCCCAAAAAGAACCACTAGAAGTAGTAGTAATAAGTGCACCTACAATAGAAACGAAGCTCGAAGATATTAAACAACAGATAGCAGAAAGCACCCTCGCAATTCTCAGGACACTAAGTCTTTCAGAGGCACAAAGAGCTTCACTTCGCGATAAATTAGCTGCACAAACATCTGGAAGTATTGATCAATTACAAGGTGAAAAGGGTGCCCTTGCAGCAATCAAGGAATCGTTGAAGGATGCATCAGGCGATGTAGATAAAGGACTACTTCTCGATGCCCAACGCGAAATGACTAATGCTCTTAATCAATGGAGAGTTACTCAGGAAGGAATGTCAGATGCTTTTACCCAATTTAAAGGTACTCAGGCTGATTTGAAAGAAACTCAGGAAGAAATGTTGAGAGCCTTTAATAGAATGACCGGCGTACAGCAAAGATTATTAACTGCCCAGGAGTCCCAATTGCCACGAGCACTTCAAATACCCACAAGAGAAGTGGTAGCAATGCAGAAACTAAAAAGAGATGGAGTAGACTTAGAACAAATAACATGGAATGTAGTTGAGGCACGAGCTAAGTCAATGGAACTGCAGGAATATGAGAAAGAAGTAAGGGCCTGGTATAAAAGAACCATTCGGGAAATTGGTAAATTTAACGTCCAATTTGAAGAAAGGCCTCAGATTTTGTCTCCACTTCTTCTTGCAGTAACCCATTTGGAGTTGGACCCCGAAACAAGAGCGCTTGGGGAGGAACTTCGAAAAGACCTCGATGCCCACCGTATCGATAAAGGTTTGGCGAGAGTATGGGACATAGCTCTTCCCGATCAAATAGGGGGTGCTGCTTCTCAAATGCATATAAGTACTCTCAAGGTCCTTTTTACCTCCGGGGAAGACGTTATTGACCCTAAAACTGGCAAGAAAAAACTATTTTTTAATTCTAAGGGGCAACCGGAAATAGATGAAAAGACAGGTGAGCAAAAAATTGAGAAGCGCTACAGGGTAGCAGAAAAATTCAGAGAGTTAGAAAAAAAAGGAAATGATATAGGACAGTTAAACGACCAAATAAATGAATTAAAGGTAGAAGAGCGTATAATCGCCGAGCAAAGAGATAAAAAAGGAAGATATAAAAATCTTACTGCAGATGAACAAAGAGAACTAAAGAACTTGGTCGAAACAAGAAGGAAGCTCGAAAATCAAAAGAAAAAAAGAGTGACTGAAATTAATGAAAGCTACAGAGACGGAGGAGGTGTTAAGATAATTAAGGGATCAATGCTGGAGGCAACCCTCAAAGATAAAGGAGAACCTGTACCTGAAACAATACCCATTACAGAAGGTGTTAAAGAATTAGAAAGGCAAAGAGCGGGTGTGGTAAAGCAAATAGCGGAGATAAAGGAAACCTTCTTGGAAAAGCCGCACACTGCCAGTGAACCTCGAGATGAAAAGAAAACAAAAGAAGTAAGGGACTATAAACTAAGGCGTTTAGAAGGTTTGAGAGCCAAAGAAAGAGAATACATGGAGCTAACGGATGAAGACAAAGATTTATTAAAGAATCTTGAAACCGAATTCCGAGAATTAGTTCCACTACTTGAAACAATTGATACCATTGACAGAGAGCACGAAGATTTAGAGGATGATCGTCAGGCCATGATAACTGCAGGAGGTATACACCGATATAGTTTCCGGTCGGCGAGACAAGACATTTCTTACCTGACAGGCAACTTTTTTTCCTCAAGAGCTTTGCATTTGGCAAGCAGAGTCGAAGACCGATATCCATTGACAAAGGGTATCATAAACCCCATAGCAGGAAAATATAAAGGTGTGATGTTTAATTTCGGCGGGCAGGATTTTATGGAAAATCTGTTTCTTGGTAAGGCTAAAGTACAGGAAGAAGGTATTCCTAAAACTTCCGAAGGTCCTGATGTAAGGGAAGCTCTGACAAAAAGGGTTAAAGACAAAAAGTATCTTGCCAAGTTTCACATTAAATTAACTAAAAAGTCGAACGGAAAAGATGGAATTAACTTAGAAGACACGGAATTTGAAAATCCAGAGCTATGGGATAAGTTATTGACAGACTATGAAGTTGTAGACAACTGGTATGTAGCTGACCAAATTGACGAGTATACAAAAATTGACAAGGAATCAAGAGCAGTTATTTGGAAGGACGGATCATATTGGCAAGATCCGAATATAGATTCTTTTTTAAGTCAAAGGGGAACAATGACACATATGAGCCAAGACGAGAAAAAGGCATTTTTCGGCGAGGAAGTTGATCGAACCATAGAGTGGTATAAACATGACAAATTTGCCGCTAGTGAAGCAGTAGAAGATCTCGAAATTTTTCCTGAGGGAGAAAAGTATATGCTGGTAGAAGAAGCTTCGAAGGCGGAAATGATTACAAATGCTTTTAGAGATAAGATGTTTACAGAACATCTTGACTTTCCAGGTTTTGGGTCACCCAGAGATAAAGCCCAGATGAAGATCTTTTTTGATAACTTGCTGGCTGCTTGGAGGTGGAAGCCAATGAGAAATCAGATTGCTCTTGATTCATTTTGGAATTTGTTAAAGAAAATGTTTGGTTATGCTTTTTCAGATGAAGTGGGAGGGCGGTAACCCTGGATTTAATTAAGGCGCTCTCCGCCTGAAGAGTGATAATAGTGGTTCTACAGACCTTGTTTGAATCATTTTAGTAAAGGCATCTCGACGTGCATCACCCGTAGCTCCCCAAGCTGCACTGAAGGGATACGCAGCTACCCCAGCTCCGGCTCCGATTGCGGCTCCGATTGCGGCTCCGTAGGCGAATGGTCTACCTGAGACGGCGCTTTTAATTATGTTAGATACATTTGGAATAAGAGTGATTACAACGAAACTACAAAAAAGCCAGACAAGGTCTAGGTCTTGTCCAAAAGGTAAAAATGGTGGTAACCAGGTAGAGTTACCTAGAGCTGCAGGATTAGGATTAAACGGTATTGCGCTTGCAAGCAATTGATCCATAAGCCAAAAATCCGGAAGGGCATTTGCTAAGAAAAGAAACGCAATAGCTAACATAGGACCAACTGCGGCAAAAACTGCCAAATGGCTTGCCAAATCCCTCAGCCATCCAGTAAAGCCTTTTCCGCCAAAAAGTCCGAACAATATGAGGATTGGGCCAACGGCGATAAGAAGGAGAAGTGCCACGTAGGTTTTGAGCAACATCCAACAGAGTCTAACAAGCATAATAATAAGAGCAATAGCGATTATGACGATAATAATCATCCATATAATTTCAGATAACCCTACAAGCGCTCCTACAAAACCCAGAAAATTAGAAATGAATGCATACCAACCGACAACGAGGAAAGTCATGAAATAGAAAAACATTACTCCAAAGAGCCCTTGGCCAAGATTCGCTCCAGTGAGGTTGCTGTACATGTCAATCCAGCTTACGTTTCCGCCACCCGCAAAGGGACTCAGGACATATAACCCTGATTCTGAGAGAACTGCTGCGATAAGTCCAAGAACAACATACATTAGGTCGATCATAAACCCGGCTATTGCATACGAGAAGGTAATTAAAAGAAGCGTAATGATTACTTTTGGAATTGAAGACTGGACAGTGATGACGGTCTGAGGCGAGATTTTTACCCGGAACATAATCATAAATGCCATTGCAATAAGCGCGATAATGAGTAAAAAGTAAGTAACGTTTCGTACTGCTACCCATAGGGTTTGTATAGCGGTGGCTGCCTGGAAACCAAACCCTTGAGCTTTAACCTCCTCGACGAGTTTAAGTTTTGAGCCAAGACCCCTTATATATCCGATTCCTGAGGGCGATCTATCTCCTGAAAGAATGTGTTGTATAGGATTGGTGTAGTTTGCCAGAGCGCTATTTTGAGAAGTATCAAGACCTATTAATCCACCATCTATCAGAGCCTGAACAAAACTAACGAGAAGGGGAACGCAGTCGATAATCAACTGAGGCGTATTTGTGGCATTTCTCATAATGCATCCTATAAGGGTAGCGTCGCCGACAAGGTGGTTTGTAATGAAGGCTACCAGACCATAAATAACCCATTCTACTTGTGCTGCAGTATAGCGTTCTCCAAAGATCTCGTCAGGGTTGGTATCGTCATAAACCCGGGTATGCCAATCAGTGTAATTTTGAAAATACCACGTGTTTTGAGCTTGAGCATAGGGGACAGATAGCGAAGTTAGAAGAAAAGCGGCGAGCACAAAAGATGCTAAAAGTTTTTTCAACATAGTCTGTATATTTTATATTAGCACATATGTATACTTACTGCGCAACACTTATTTTTAGTTTTCGCAAAAGCTCAGATCATACGTTTTTCCTGCTTTGTCGGGATTCGCGAACGCCGGCGTGGTAATGTCAACAGTCAGTTTACAAGCTTCTTTTTCCGGAATGCTCAACTTATCCAAAAGATCTGCTTCGGCAATGGCTACGTATGTGTCGAAAGGGTAGCTGACGATAGATACAAAGAAAACGGTTTGGCTGGGAATATAAAAAATATGATAGTCCTTTGTGCGAGAAAGGGTTATGTAGCTTTGTTGATCAGCCCTTTCAATTCCATTTGTAAAGTCTTTCATTTTGACCCCCGAGATTTCAATAGTCTTTTCAGATTGTGAAGACTTGGAAGGTGGTGGTTTTACATCACGGTTTTGTCTTTTTATTATTTTAACTGCGACAAAGAGAAAAAGAATGAGAAACGTAAGAAGAATAACTATACTCACGCTTTTATTTATACTACCTCGACTAGTGTTTTTTTTCATCTTTGTTATGGACATTGTGCGTCTACTGCTCCTCTGCAGGTTACGGTATATGCTGCCCAGGGTGTCCAGTTAGTGCCGCCTAAAGAGATTTGGGCAGCGTAAGCAGCATTATGCGCAGGATCAAAAAAGTAAGCAGCACATTGATCAGCGATTCCCTGGTCTAATACACTACAAGATATTGGACCCTGATTTTCACACCATGAGTAAGGGCATGAATATTGGAATGCGTCGGAGCACTGCACTGCTGGGGGGCCTGGGATTCGATGGGCCAGGAGATTAATTTGGAAAAGCCCGACACTGTAGTCAACCGATGTTCCCAAAAGACAACCGCAGTTAATCGCACTTGGGTTTCCGCCAGATTCGCGTGCGCAGATAATTGCCGCCTGATTTACATGACATCCGCTGAAAAATTGACCCAGGAACCCTGGACTACAAAAACCAGTTTGAGGTATTTCGCAGTCACCCGAACCAACAACGGGTCCGGGAGGTGGCGGGGGAACAGCGCAGCTTCCTTCCCCGGTAATATTACCTAAAGGAGGAGGGCCCGAGACGCAACCTTGCCCAAAACCTTGCGGGCGAAGGGTTTTTTGAATGCAGTTGAGGAAATATTCATGAATTCCTCCGATATGGGGAAAATAGATCTCTGCTTGACTACCTGGACTTCCAGTTCCTGCAAAAACCGGATCTCCTTGTAAACTGCGGTATACTGCATTCGTAACTGCAGGGATATCCCAAATCCGTCTTATTGGCCGACCTTCAACGTCCTCAATTTGAGGAAAAAGTCTCCGAAAAACACTGGCCGGCCCGGCAACTAATTTTTTCCAAATATCATTTGCAAGTGGAGTTTTTGTTATGACTTGAAGGGCAATCGGAACCTGATTTGTACAAGTTTCAGTAGCATCCCAAGGATCATGATCTTGTTGGCAGCTTTCTGCACAAACGGTATTGTTATCCCCGCAATAGAAAAGATTTCCTCCAGGTATGACACCAATACAATTTCTATACGCACTGGTAGGATAACATTCATTATTAGAAAAGTATAAAGTACAAAGAGTATTTGCTGGTAAATTTCCACAACCCCTTCCACAGATTTCGCCGCCGGCGCAATCAACTTGGCCATAGTTGACATTACAATAATCGACTCCACCGTGGCAGTCGACATTTCCTGGTAGAGACCTGCACAATCTCCCCTCTCCAGGAATAGTAAATACGCAAGTTACCTGTGCGGAATAGGCAATTGACGCTGAAGCCTGAGTTCCAAAAAGCACATCTCCAGGGTTTGACCGGACTTCAAGGATATCGCAAAATGGATCTCGGGATACCGTTATAATATCTCCTTCTGGTTCCGTATTAAGAGGTACTTGATCAGGAGCGTAGATTCTCTGAAAAAGATTTGCTAGTTCAAATCCCTCCTGCATATGGGGGAAGAAAAGGTTTCCCGGGACTTGGGAGAGGATGCTGGAGGAGAGTATAACTACATTACTTGAGAGTGGGGGTTGAAGTGAGTAACTACCAAATTCTACCTCTCCTTTTCTATCCTCAGTTGAGGAGAAGGGAATATAGGAAAAAAGTTTTGAATTGTAGTTAGCTCTCCAATTTTGGTATGCGCTCCAGAAAGCTTGCCATGAGGTATAGGCTCGCCTTAAAGGTGGCAGTCTTGTTGCCCAGTAAGAGAGTCTAAGTATGTCTACACCACTATCCGGATAACAGTGGGTTGGCGCGCCGAGGGTGTGACAACCAATAATCTGGTCGTGTCTGATATCTCCCGATTCGACTTTTTCGACTTCCTGAATTCGGCGGACAATCTGACTTTCCCAAGACAAAAGCCGTTTCAGTGGTCCTGAAAAATCGACAACCCTACTTCTCCCGGCGACGGTAGTGGTGTCAGGAGGATCATATTCCGCGCGGCCGATAATGCCATTTAAGTACCAACTTACATACTCGTTTACTTTTTGGGCGTCTGTTACTGTTTCGTCCTGCAGGCGGCTATTGATGACTCTATATGAGTCTCCAGTATTACCAAGAGAAGGTTCGGTATAACCCATTATCGGAAGCTCGGTTCTATCAAGATCTATGACTATATCTTTGACTCTGTCAACGATAAAGGTACAGGTTTCCTGCGTCCCAGCGGCGTTGGGTACGCATTCGGCTGGAGTGCAGTCACCCGGGCCATTACAACCAAGATCAGGATATGGAATACAGGGAGGGTTTCTATTTGATACACATTGGCCATTTGAGTCGCATCGGGTACAAGCAATACCTATAGTAGGGGGTTGTTCTACAGAAGGGGTAATTGGTTGGCCTTCGAATCGATATTCCCAAGTAAAAGGGGGAACTCCTACAGAGGGAGAATAGACTTTTTGAATAATTATTTCGTCGATAAGAATAAAATCGTTTCCGCAAAAAAGAGCAAGGTCCGTAGCTTCGTCATTGCACGGGCTTGCTTGGTAAGGGCGGAGCGAATGGAACTCTTCTGGACGTCTCTCGTCGCAGGGAACTGGAGTTGGATAGGGAAATGGTGTGTAGGCCTGTGCACTTACATTATCAGGTATAATGGTTTTGAAGAATACTATTACTGACAAAAGAACTAAAAAAAATGTACCTATTTGTTTTTTAAGTGATGAGTATGAGCTGGACAGTAACATAGTATATTTCACTATTCCATTCTATGGCGGCCAACATATGGCTAAATTAGAGTGCGATCCGAAAGTTCAGAATATTTGGTTGATTTGTAAATACCCTTATAAATACCAGAAAGAGATACGCAAGAGCCAAAAGAACAATTCCGCCGATTGCGTATGTTAAGGTCCTTTTTGCTTGCTCGAGAGATTTGGGATCTCCGCCGGCTGTTATATATTGAATGCCACCCCAAAGAAGCATTATAAAAAGAAGTATTCCGCCCAAACCCAGAAGTACTGCAAGAGTATTTTGGAAAATGCCTTCCAGGCCTTGTAATGTTGCAACGCCATTTACGTTTGTTACACCGGCTTGCGCAAGCAAAGCTTTATCCATTAACTAAGTGTAACCAAATGGAAAAGATATATCAATCGAATTCCAGTTTGCACGCAAACTGCGATTGTTATATATAAACAGCAAACCGCCGTTTTCACAAACTCTCGTTTGCAGATACAAACTCAAGTTTGTTGAGCATAGAGCAACCACAATTATTAGTTGAAAAAAAGATCTGTTAAAAACAAAAAACCCCACCTTTTGGTGAGGTAAGCATTTCCTAGTTAAAATTAACCAGGATACTGAGCGTTAGGAATTGTAAGTTGCAATATATTGATTCCGAAGAAGAGATTAACTAAGTTAATTATTGCCCAAGCCGCAAATACTATGACGAGTCCGATTAAAGCTGCAGTGATTTGACCTCGAGCTGCTTCTGTCTGACCTTTGTCACCACCCGAAGTAATGTATTTGATACCTCCCAAAACTAGCATGAAGAAAAAGACTAAAGCTGCGACAATAAGAACCAAAATAATTATTGCAGAAATAATACCGGCAATTGTTATATTGTTGAGTCCTGAAAATTGACCACCTGGTGATAAATTAATTGCGGCTTGAGCTAATACAGTTGAAAAAAGTGTTGTCATGTTTTTATCGCTTTATTACTTTCTATTATGTGGATAAGCCAAATCCTTTGTCAAGTAGGAAAAAACAGGTTCAAATTCCAACTACTGACAGTTACAGTACGTCCAGTTAGGTCGTTGGCCAGCACAAGGTACTACTGGTTCCCCAACGGCTGCTCCCCAATACGTCATAACGCTACGGCAGGTACTACCAAAACTCTGTTCGCAGGTATCTCTACCCGGGTTCCAAGACCATCTCCATGTATCACTTGCGTTTGCATCTAAACCAACCGATACACAGTGTAGTCTAGGGTCAACTTGTTGACAGATTCCTGGTCTTCCCGGTAACCCTTCACAAGTCCAATTGCTTTCAGAATTTAGATAAATCCCTGCAGGCGGAGGGTAGAGAGTTGGAGTTGGTCCACCACAAACACAGGTGAAAGGATCTGTACATCGAGCTGAGGAACGAGGAATGCAGTTGTTATCTGTCATTGATCCAAGGTCACATTGACACGTCCCGCTCGGAGTAAGGGTCGGGGTGGGACCGCCACCTGGAGGTGTCGGAGAACCACCACCACCTCCTCCTCCACCACCTCCTCCTCCACCACCACCACCACCCCTGGGACAATTTATGCTGCTTGTTAGAGATATATTAAATGGGCCAACCGTTACCTGCCTTAAGCCAATTCCGAAGAAACATTCGACGAGATTCAAAATTGCAAAAAAGCCAAGAAGAAGAGTGATTCCAACTAACGCATTCGTGAGTTTACTTCGGGCTTGCTCCATCTGCATTTTGTCCCCACCTGAGGAAATCCACTGAATAGCACCATAGATTAGATAGAAGACAAACACGATTACTCCAATTACAATTCCCATACTGATTAAAGCAGGTATTAATCTGCCGAAAAATTGCGGACCAGTCAATAAGCCTAAGTTTCCTAACACAGGGTTTATCACATTTTGTGCAATTAATAGTGATGATATATGTGTTTCCATTTGATTTATGGTAACCGGATTGCGTCGATCATTGCCCGCAGATTAAGAATATTGGGCAATCCCAGTATAGTTGAAATAAGACTCATAATAAACATGCCTGCGATAACTGCAATAAAACCAATAGCTCCTGTTGTGAGTTTACTTCTGGCATTGGCATAAGCAGCTTTATCACCACCGGAACCAATGATGCCGATAGCGCCGGTAATTAGCATAAACATAAAATAAAGTGCTGCGATAACTGTTAAAAGACCGATCGTAGTTGAAAGGACTTGGGCAAGCAAAACTGTGGCATCGCCACCTGTACAATAACCTATCGTTCCTATACCACAGACGGGTGTACCGATTGGTTGTCTTGTTTGTGCCAGTAAGTAAATCATTTTTTATGGTGTAAAGTATTGTAGTTGAATAATCATATTCGGGTCACCAAAGAGAACTTCTCCTATTATAGCTGCAAGCAAAAATGCCCCCGCTGCTACCGCAAGTCCTAGAACACTTTGCCAAATTTTTGCAGTTGCATCCTGGATTCTTTTGGGATCTCCGCCGGCAGAAATATACGCATACCCTGCCAGAATCAGGTTTAAGACGGTATAAATTCCGGCAAGCGCGATGAGTGACCGGAATAAGATGTTTGCGAGTATCTGTAAACCGCCGATATTCCCTCCAATTCTGGCAAGCCAGGGAGGAGGGGGAACTGTGCCAAGCTGTGCAATTTTCATATTTAACTAGCCGAGAATGGTTACGCCGAGAGAGCTTTCAATAAATCTTACAATAAGAAAGGCTGCTAATACTACTACAAATCCAATAATACCAAAGGTAATGATGTTTTTGCCCTGTTCAAGCTTTTGGGGGTCGCCTGCTCCGGAAATCATAATAAAGCCTGCGATGATAAATAGAAGTATAAGAACGAAAGCAGCCACGGAAATTGCATTTGAAGCAATAAGCGAAATTAGTTGACCAAGACCAGGTAAGCTGGACAAGAAGTGGCCTGTTCTGCCGAAAAAAGTTTCACCGATTGGAACGCCTTGAGCAATTTTATTCACGCTTTAAGTTTAATACACCAAAGCACTCTTACACAAGAGTTTCAGGAATTTATGGTTGACAGATGCCGCCAGCCCCACAATGCAGTGGATTGCAACAGCCGTTGGGTGTACAAAGGTCACCTACATTAGAACAGGGTGGTGGTGCTCCAGTACCGAAAATATCAATTATCGGTTGTAGATTTAAGATTTGTGCAAGAATTTGCACTACCCAAAAGGCCACAAAAATAATAAGAAGGCCGATAATTGCTCCTGTAATCTTTTCGCGTCCGGCAGCGAGAGCTTTCGGGTCGCCCTGTGAATTAAGAATTTGGAATCCAGCCCAGATAATATATAGAAGAAGAAGAAATCCAGCTATGGCAAAAATATAAGGCAGAAGCGCGTAGATAATTGCACCGATTGATGAACCTGCCGGGAAGGCAGGTGTTCCTATGCCTATTAGTGCGCCCCAGTTTATTCCCGATCCGCCGGGTCCGGTGCCACCCAGAGGTACACAACAGATTGGAGTGTTCGGGTCAGAACATGTACCCGGACCGGGAACTTCAGTGGGAAGGCATGCTGTCCTGCATGCTCCTCCTGCACACTGCGCACTTGCTATTTGGGCTACAGAAATAAGGATTACAAGGGAAATAAAAATTGATAAGAAGAATTTGAAAAAACGTAGGTAGGAAAATTTTGAAGCGAATTCTTTCATTGTCTTTAGTGTAACATTTGATTCAGAGGGAAGTAAACATGAAGCGTTTTATACTAAGTTCAAGAAGACCACGCATTTATGCGTGGATGAATTGAACTCATGAAATTCATTTGCCGAAGGCAAATGTAGTAAGAGGACCACGGCTTTAGCCGTGGGTATCTATTAAAAGGCGAATATTTTCCCCGAAGTATAGAAGAATCAATTAAATCCCGGTATGTTAAGAATTTCTATACCGATTAGGTTAAGGACGAAAGATCCGAAAAGAATAAGAAGAAGTCCCATGACGGCTGCTGTTAAAAGTTCTTTGCCTGCTTGCATACGTTGTGGATTTCCTGCCGAGGTGATAACCAAAAATGCTGCGTAAATGATAAGAAGGAGTGCAATCCCCCCGGCAATTCCTATTGCCCAGCCGACTAGAAATTCAACAAATCCTTGTCTACTAAAAACTGGAATACAGCCAATTGCGGTAGCTATGGATCCCGAGGATGGGTCGTTAGTTCTGATATTTGGATCATTACCAACACAGAATACCGCTGGTCCTGCGGGGATGGTATTTGGAATACAACAGAAAGGACTTTGGCTGGGACATGTACCACTACCCAGATGAGATCCCGTACCACAATTAGCATCATTACTACAAGTACCTGTACATGGGGGAAGTGGAACACCTCCACCACAATTTGGATCATTGTTGAAACAACACGTAGGTCCTGTTGCTGGGATTGAATTACAATTTAATGAACCATTTGGATCAGGATCGCATGCTAAATTTCCTCCACAACATGGTTGTAGGTGCCCGCCACATGTTGGGTCTGGGTCTTGCCAGATACAGCAATTTCCAGTTACCCCAGGTGATACAGTGCATGGCTGTGGTGGTATAATGCCGCCTGCAATATTACATTCACCTGCACTTGCTTGAGTACAAGTCGGATGGGAAGCTGGGCATGGTTGGGTACCAGGATCAGGAGCAACAGGATCGCACTCATACGTTATGCCGTAACCACCATAGGTGTAACATAACGAAGTTTGCTGTCCTCCCATACATTCATTTAGAGCGGGGTTGCCGCAGTTAGCCTGTGCATTGGGATCTCTGAGTTGATAACCACCCGGACAACCGTTAAATACACATTGGGGTCCGTTTTGACAACACGAAGCACAATTGGGGAACGTCCCACATAGAGGTTGGGGCTGGGCAAAAATTTTCTTTGGATTTAGGGCAGAGATTGCAGCAACCAAGAAAAGGGAAAGAATAATAAAGTACACAATCTTTTTCATTACTTTGAGTGTAGCACAAAAAAGAAAATGGTTAAATTGTTTTATCAACAATTAAGCTTAAATATTTAAAGTACGAAATCCAAGTAGTTTTCTGTTGAAACCACCCGTACGCTTTCATTGTAGGTTTTCAAAAAAGCTTTTGGAGTGTGATTTTTGGTTTTTCGCCATTTAAATTCAAATGCAGAAATTTTACCTTCGAAAAGTTCTATCCAGTCTATCTCGGCTTTTTCATATGTTCTCCAAAAGTAGTATTCTTTTTGAATTTTTGCATATTCGTTCTTTTTTATTCTCTCGATAGCTAAAAAATTTTCCCAAAGCGCTCCTACGTCAGTTCTGGAATCAAGCGGTAAGAATTGATCGGTCAGGGCGTTTCTGATTCCCAAATCCCAGAAATAATACTTTTTGCTCTTGGCCAATTCCTTTCTTGGATTTTTCGAAAATGATGAAATTTCAAATATGATAAAACCCAGCTTCATAAGTGAGATATAGCGTTTAACTGTCTTGACATCTATTCCGAGATTTCTGGAGAGTTCATTGAGAGACATGATGGATCCAATCTGAAAAGCCAAAAGCGTTGCCAGTTTTAATAAAACTTCTGGAGAGGAAATATCCTTTAGAAGTGCGATATCTCTAAAAAGGTAATCCTCTATAATTGATTTAAGATAAGCCCTCTTTTCATTACTGGTTTTTAGGTTTAGGAGGTAAGGATAGCCGCCGAAAATTAGCAGATTTTCGAGAAGGTAAGTTTTTTGGAAACTTTGTAGATTTAAAGCTAATTCGGGACTTGATAGGGGATAGAGTCGGTACTTAATCGATCTGCCTGTTAGCGGTTCTCTTACTCCACGGGATAATGAAAGTGACGAAGAACCTGTTACATAGAAAGTTTTATTAGGAAATTTATCAATTAAGATTTTTAATGAAAGTCCGATATCCGGAATTCTCTGAGCTTCGTCAATCGCTACTACTGATACCTTTTCGACAAGTTCGGAAAGAGCAACTTCTGAAGTCGAACTTAAAGCTTCTCTGGCCTCCTTAGTGTCTCCGTTGAGAAATAAAAGCTTATCTTTGGGTGTTTTAGAAATTAGTTTTTCAAGAAGAACAGTTTTTCCGACTCTTCTTGGCCCATATATTACATTAATAAATCCGGGTTTTATATTTTCTTTAATTGTCCTTTCAAGCTGTCTTACTATCATATCAACAAAATAATACTAGATTTGTGGAGTACGTACCCTTAAATAAAAGGCTGGTATAATGAAAAGCACAAAGATGAATACAACAAAGCGCAGGAAACAAAGGGCAAAGTTTTTTTCTAAGCTGAAATTAGTATTAAATATTTCGATTTTGTTTTTCTTCCTAACTACTAACTACCTCGACCAAAGGACGATCGGCCTCTGGCCGAAACTACTAACTACTATTTCTGCCGAGCCTGATTGTGATAAACCGAATCCCGGAGATTATGACTTTTGCCTGCAAAGGATAGAGGCGGAAATGAAAGCACTTGAGCCGGCCAATGAGACTAACAAGAAAGAACTGGCGGATTTAAGAAGCCAGATAACAAATCTTGAAAAAAGAATAATTGGTTTATCTAATCAACTTAAAATCACTGAAGAAAATGTTATCAAAAGAGAAGAAGAACTTGCTTACGCCCAAAAGATTTTTGAAGAAAAAACTAAATCCCACTACAAATTTTTAAGAATATTTGATCCTATTTTGCCTTTTATCTCATCTGCCGACGCAAGTAGTGCTTTCAGAGAAATTACCTTCAGACAAAGAGCTGCGAGTGAGGATATTAAGACCATGGAAGGCTATGGCCAAGACCTTTTGAAGCTCAAAAAAGATAAAGAAGATTTAGAGAAAAATAAAATCTCTCTTGCCTCTGTCAAGAAAAAAGTGGATGAGCGGGCAAAGTTTTTAGCAGGGGAAGTTGCAAAAACCGATAGCTACCTTGCAAGCTTGAGTGCAAAGCAAGAGGAATTACTCGCTTTGAAAGCCGGAGGATTTCAAACGTCCGTAGGTGATACCCCTGCAACTTTAGAGCCCTGCTCCGGCCCTCCCGGATCCTCAAACTATTGTGACCCGGGATTTAGGCCGGCATTCGCTGCATTCTCGTTCGGTGCTCCCCATAGGGCAGGGATGAGTCAATACGGCGCTTACGGCAGAAGCAAAAGCGGGCAGAATGCCGAGACAATTCTGGCTGCATACTTCCAGGGGGCAGAGCTTAGGAAAGATTTTCCTGTACCCCCCACAATCGGAGTTTCCGGATATGGGAGAATTGCATTTGAGGAAAATTATCTCCTTGGAATTTACGAAGTTCCCGAGAGCTGGGGTGATAATGGTGGTTTTGAAGCATTGAAAGCCCAGGCGGTTGCTGCGCGAAGTTATGCCTTGTCAGTGACTAATAATGGGGCCGGGACTATTTGTCCGACAGAATCATGTCAAGTCTATAAATCCCAACTGAAAAGCGGTAAATGGGCGGAAGCAGTTCGGGCTACCCGCGGGTGGGTCATTGTAAAAGGCGCCTCTGCTGCAACTACCTATTATGCTTCAACCTCTGGCGGATATACGATTTCGCAGTGGGGTTGGTCCGGCATAAAAGATGCAAAAGACGGTAACTGGCCAAGCCAAGCTTATGAAAAAATTTCGGGCTCCCCATGGTTTTATAAAGCCTGGTACAGGACACGCGGAGGGGCAACGTGCGGTAGGAGTAATCCCTGGTTAACAAATGACCAAATGGCAGATATTTTGAATGCTTGGCACGTTCTTTATAAAGGCGGAGGAGATGTCTCCCGCGTTTCGCCTATTGATAAGACTTGCTGGAGTGGGAATCCCTACTCAGTAAATGAACTGGCGGTAATTGGAGGCTACACAAGCGTGTCGCAAGTCTCAGTTGTTTACTCAAACTCCGGCTCAACACTTAATGTTACTTTTGGAACAAATAAGGATACGGTGACAATTTCAGGAGAGGAATTTAAACGAGCCTTTAACTTACGAGCCCCGGGGTATATTGGTTTAAAGAGTAGCTTGTTTAATATAGAGAAATTGTGAAGGTGGTATAATTTAAGTTGAAAATGCCTGATGTTTTTAATTTCCGCCACGGTGTTCAAAATAAAGATTTGAATTCGACTAAATCTGAAAAAACTATTAAGAGGCCGAATGGAACGGAAAGACATAACCTTCCGGGACATAGTCACAATCCCTTTGCAGCATATTCTTATTTTCCCGACCACCTCAAATTCATAAATGCCGATCCTGAGGAAGAGATAATTCTGCTTTTGAGAAAACATCCCATTACAAATATCCCGTGGATAAGCATGGCATTTGTCATGATTATTACCCCTGCTATAGTTTCTGTTCTTTCTCCTTTTTCTCTTCTACCTCCGGGATTTCAGATAATACTGACACTTCTTTGGTATCTTATAACAACCGCCTTTGTTCTTGAAAAATTCCTAAGCTGGTTTTTCCACGTCAACATAATAACAGATGAAAGAATTATAGAAGTTGACTTTATAAACCTTATCTACAGAGAGATTACTGACGCTAATATTGATCAGATTCAAGACGTAACCGTGATAGTGGGAGGTGCAGCAAGGACATTCTTCCGCTACGGAAATGTTGTGATACAAACCGCAGCCGAAGTTCCAAAAATAGAATTTGAAGCAATTCCAAACCCGGACTCTGTTGCCAGAATTTTACGCGATATGCGTATAGAAGAAGAGCAGGAAAAATTAGAAGGGAGAGTACGCTAACAATGGAGGTCTTTAATGAATTTACTCCCACTTTCTTAGTGGCAATTAAGATTGCTATTTGGTTGTTTTTGATACTATACATTCTTTTTGCCGGAGTAGTTTTAAAACAGGTAAGGGTTATGATTGAAACCTTGGAGGTGGGTTTTGAAAGGCCAATAAGAATTATTGCCGTATTTCATTTTATTATATCTGTAGCTGTTTTTATTTTGGCTTTGATAATTCTCTAAGTAGGGATTGGAAATACTCACTTCCTTTTTTGTTCTTAACATATGTCCTTTAATATCGTTTCAGCAAAAATTACCGGGAATCCTGACCGGGCAGGATGGGCACAAAGTTACGAATTCACCCCGTTAGAAGTGGAGAAGGCGGCTTCCCGCGGGCATTTGTTTGCTGTAATTTCCACCCCAACAGGAGAGGAAGGTGTAGAAAGTGTTTTTGCGGGACGTGAAGTTTTGGGAAGACTTCATGAGGAATATTTCGGGCTTCTGGAGGAAGGAGCTTTTTCGGCCCTTAAACATTCGGTTGACAAGGTAATGACTGAATTTTCCTCCTGGGAAGATGTCGAGATAGTTTGTATTTCACAGCTTACAGACGTTTCCTATATGGTAGGTGCGGGTGGAGCTCAGATTATGCTTTATAGGGATGCTGTCTTGACACCTCTTATTAAAAATCAGAAAGGTAAAGTTATCTCAGTATCAGGGAAAGCAAAGGAAGGTGACATCTTTATTATTGGAACAAATTCATTTTTCCAGCTTTTTTCTTTAGGAATCATTAGGGGTGCACTTCAGGGACGAAATCTCACATCGATAGCTGAGGTTTTTGGTCCCAGTCTGCATGCAAGGGAGGGGGTTGGAAATGTGGGCGCACTATTTTTGAAGTTTGAGAATAAAGTACCTCCACAATCTGAGTCAGAAATCGATTCTGATTCGAATAGCAGTAGATTAATTTCAGCTGACAGCCAAGGAGAATTTCTTAAAAATGATACTGCCGGAGAAATAACAAAAGAAAGTTTTTCGACTAAGTTAAGACAGAAACCTTTTGGGTTCTTACACCGCTTGAGAGATATAAAAGTTTATGTGCGTGAAGGAAATAGATTTGAAGAAACGTCCTCTCCCAAGAGAAAGCTAACCTTAGGGATAGGGGTACTTCTTCTATTATTACTGACGACCAGCATTTTTTTTGGAATAAAAAAGAAGCACGACAAGGACATGAGGGTCCGTTACGAAGAAATTTTTACAGAAACTTCCCACCAATTAACTGAAGCGCAGGATCTTTTTCAGCTAAATCCCGAACGGTCGCGTGAACTTCTTCTTGCCGCACGCGATAAGGTGCTCGGGTTAACCTCGGAAGGGTTTGGTGACCCAGAGTTGACTGATCTAAAAAAGAAGATAGAGGATAATGAAAAAAAGATTCTAGGGGAATACAGTGTAACTCCCCAGCTTTTTGTAGAATTGTCGCTACTAAGCGACAATTTTAATGGGGATGAGATGGTAGCTTCAGAAGGAACACTGTATGTTACGGATAGAGACTCCAGAAAGATAGTTAGTGTAGTTTTGGCAACAAAGCGAAGCGAGGTTGTAATTGGGCCCCAGACTATTGAGCGTATTGAGTCTGTAGCTGCCTATGGAGATCGTATCTTTGTCCTTAACTCTGAAGGAGTTTCTGAGGTGGGAGATTCCGGTGCAAATAAAGTTATAGATAAGGAATGGCTAAGTCAGGCCCTGCCTTTTGCATATGCCAGCAACTTATACATTCTCGATGAGGGAGCTTCGATGATTTACCGCCATGCAGGTACCGATAACGGTTTCGGTACAAAAAAAGACTGGATCGCCCCGGGAGTGACAATTGATTTAACCCAAACCTCCTCTTGGGTAATTGATGGATCAATTTGGGTATTGGATGAGTCAGGAAAGATACTGAAGTTATCATACGGAAATCCTCAAAATTTCTCGATATCAGGTGTGTTTCCCCCTATGAGTTTGCCGAAGGCAATTTATACAGGCGATGAAGAAGAGTTTTTGTATATTCTTGATTCCGAAAATGAAAGAGTGGTTGTTGTGGATAAAGACGGAAAATTTAAAGCCCAATATATTTCTTCTGATATCAGTCAGGCTAAGGGATTGGTGGTCTCGGAAGAAGAAAGAAAGATTATTCTCCTGACAGGAGAAAGGCTTCTTTCTATTGAAATGGAACACTTTTAGTGGAGATAGCGAAAAATAATTGGAACCAGATTGAAGACTACATCTTCAAATGGTTTTCTGTACTTAAAACCTCTCCTTCCGCTCTTAATTTAGCTTCAAACAATCAGATTGGTCTTCAATAACTTATCACATCCTGTTATATGAACCTTATGAGAATACAGATTTTGTTTATGAGCTGTGCTAGTATAAATTATGGAAGATAATGCAAGTGGTGGTTCACAACAAATAGACAACCAACCGTCCCCAAATTCTCAGACTCTACCCACACCAAATATTGGTCAGGGTAATGTTACACCTCCTCAAACCGCACAGCCTAGTTTTCAACAGCCATCTGGCATCGCAACCGCTGGTGTTGTTACAAATCAAGCCAGTACGGGAGGTGAAACATCTGATAGAAAGGAATCTAAGCTAAAATATGTTGCCTATTTTCTTTTGGGACTATTTTTATCCATCCTAGGATTCCTCATTGGGACTATTTTAATTCTTGCTAAAGAGAAACAGAATAGATTGCGCAAACTGATACCTCTTCTGCTGGGGGTTGTCATGTCAATTGTTGTTGCCTTCATTTTAGTGGGCGGGGTAACTTTCGAAGGAACAACTACGACATCAACAATATATAATAACCAACCTCAAAGTATAGAGGAAAAAGAGATGGTCGCTGATTTACTAAAACTGTATCCCAATTCTTCATTTAAGATTCTGTACGGAGAACACAAACCCCCTCTAACGATAGGTGACACAACAATAAGCACGTTTGTAACAGTAGAGTTATCTTCAGATGAAAATGTAACACCTGTGCAGATTGCGGAAGTTGGAAAACAAGTTTGTACAACATTATCGAGGCTTCAATTGTCAGTTAGTTCCGTAGAAGTGCAAAATGTCAGTAAGAAATCCGTTATTTCCTCCTCTTCGCGGGGAATAGGTGGAACCTGTGAAGAATACAACTCGGGAAAGATACTGGAAACTCTCCAGTCTATGTAATTATTTGGATACATTACTGCTAAGCGATTAGCAGTAATTATAAGACACCACTTCAACCTTATATTACCTTACATTTTGACTCCCTCACGCACAAAAAGGGGTCAAGGGGGAAGCGTTTAGATTAGGTGTTTATTCCTAAAGGCAAAACCTGAATTAGTTTTCAAATATTTTTCAAAATCAAGCGCTTTCTTTTTGGAGACAAAAGCACAATAGTACACTAACTTTAACGGTCTGTATTTGTAAGTCTGCTTAACATTACCTTTTATATGTTCGTTTACCCTCTCTTTTAAGTTAGAGGAAAATCCAGTGTAATATTTATTGTTAATAAGTTCTAAGATATAAACGTAGTACACAAGGATATTGTATACAAATTCGTGCCACTTCGCCTACGGCTTCGATTGGCACACCACTTCTTGCTGATTGAACGAAAAAGGAGGGGATCAAACAAGTGCCGACCCAACGAAGTCCCGATTTAATCGGGACGAAGTGGTGGAGACGGCGGGAGTTGAACCCGCGTCCGAAAAATACTCTTAAAATCATCTACAAGCTTATTTTCGTCCAAAGGACGATCAGCCTATGGCTGAAGTTTTTCTTTTAACTCCCAACCTCAAAAACTAACAAAAAAAATTGAAAGATTGACTTTAAATCTTAAGGTAAATGCGTAAAGCCAGTCGTATTTACCTGCATCCTAACTGGTTTATGCCCTGTCTGTTTGGTTAGGAAACAAATCAGAAGGACAACGCTTAAGCGTATGCTATAGCGTAATCGCTATTTCTATTAGTGATTATTTTTTTGACTTCTTTTGATGAGTGTTAGTCAAACTCAGCTTGCAGATTTTAAAGAACACTTCTCGTCGAAACCGTACGTCCCCTCGTCGCAACGCGACGAGCTGTCTTTCGTTTCGTCTACGACGAAACTTCAGGCGCATGTCGGTTGCTCCTCTCAAAAATTGTCCGACGACAATTTTTGTAAATTTTACTCTTTTTGTCTTAGCTCGCGTTCAATCTCTCTTTCAAGATCTTTTCTCTTAATTGATTCTTTCTTTTCGAACTTCCGTTTAGTCTTGGCTAAAGCTATTTCTAGTTTCACCAGGCGGCCCTTAGTATACACTTTAGTGGGTATAAGAGTCAACTTTTTTTGCTTCATTTTGGTAATTAAAGAAGTAAGTTCAGTCCTATGGAGAAGAAGTTTGCGGCTCTGGGTAGGATCGTAATTTACCAATCCCTCGGTAGGTATATTTGCGTTTATGAGATAAGCCTCGCCTTTTACTATTTTTACATACGAATTACCTAAATCTGCACGATTTTCTTTGATTGCTTTTACCTCCGCCCCTTTGAGCGAAACTCCCGCTTCAACTCTGTCATAAAGATTATAATTAAAGTTAGCTTTCTTGTTTATTATTCGCATATATAGATGGTGCAAAGTACAAACAACAAAGCGCAAAATAGTTAAATAGTAATTTCTCTTTGCCCTTTGTCCTGGTACATTTTACCTTAAAATGGGATTGACTGATATCTTTTTTCCTAAAACTTGCTTATCTTGCGGTAAAAGTGGTGTTTACATCTGTACTTCCTGCGCTCAGAGGGTACCAAACCCACAACTTGTTTGTCCTGAATGTCAAAGGCCCTCTATTGACGGATTTACCCACACCAAGTGTAAAAAGAAGTTGAGTTTGGATGGAATTATTTCCTTGTGGAAATATCAAGGAGTTATAAGAGCCGCTCTTCTCAAATTAAAATATCGCTACGCCCGAGAAATTGCTGACGAGATAGTAAAATATTCAAAACCGCAACTAACCAAATTTATCTTTATCCTTCCAAAAAATCCTATTCTCGTTCCTATTCCTTTATATTTCCTGAAAGAGAATCTAAGGGGGTTTAATCAGACAGAGCTTTTAGGAAAAGCGCTTGCAAATGAGTATGGTTGGAAGTTTATACCTGATCTTCTTTTAAGAAAGATGCTTAAAAAACCTCAAGCGGAATTAAAAGGTGAAGAAAGGAAGGAAAATATTCAAGGTGTTTTTGCATTTAACCCTAACTATCCTTCGACAACGCTTTCGACAAGCAATTCTTTTATTCTGTTTGACGACGTTTACACAACAGGTTCTACTTTGAAAGAAGCGTGTAAGGTTTTGAAAAGAAACGGAGTGAAGACGGTTTGGGGTTTAACAATAGCAAGGTAATTCGGTGTCTAGTTGGCTATGACCTAATTTTGTCATAAAGACTGATGTCGCGTTTTTATTTTTCTCAACGTTGGTACCCTCCCCCAAAAATTATAAAGTAGTACATTTGTTACCAAAACAATTCCGGAAATCAAACCTTCTAAAAACCATAATGCTACTAGAGCTCCGGCATGATAGGCTTCGGTCGGTTTTCCCACGAAGAAAAACAATAATGCTAATATTAACAAGGCTATCATTAAATTTCCAAAAGTCACTATCACAATTTTAATCAAATCTAACCAAATATTTCTGGATTTTTTGGATATAGACATAGAGAAAATAATCGATGGAAAGAAAAGAAAGACGAGCAAGACTATAACATAGATAATATAAAGGTTCGTCATCTGCGGTGAGGGTGGGATTCGCCGTGCATTGCATGAAATACCTTACTTTTGCACCATCGAACTCCAGCCGAATCGCGAACGTAAACGTGAGCGGTGAGGGTGGGATTCGAACCCACGGTAACCTTGCAGCTACATACGCTCTCCAAGCGTACCTAATCGGCCACTCTAGCACCTCACCGCGTCAAAACAAACCTTGCTGGTCATACTTCCTCGCTTATGCTTTGAAGTATTTACCGCTTTTCTTGTTTTTCCTTTCAAAATTGCTTTGCAATTTTGTATTTTACAAAATCGTGCAACGATTTTGAGAGGAGAAGCAGACGAAAAGCTGAAAGTAATTTGCATTTAGCAAATTACAAAAGCACTCGTCTTGCTTCGACGAGCGGAGGGTACAGGGGTCGAACCTGTTAGGGCTTGCGCCCACGGGTTTTCAAGACCCGCGCATTACCGTCCTGCCCACCCTCCAGTTCAGTATCAAAGGTATTATACCAAACTCTCTTGCCAGCCTGAGTCTAAAATTTCCTTAGCTTTATCCAAGACCTTTTTCTCACTCGAATATTTCAGTTTTTTTCTGGCCTTCTCAAAAGGTAGCCAGGCGACTTCCGAAGTTTCAAAACCAGCTCCTTCCGACAGATCAGATAGCCACTTCATTAAAAAGTATGTTACTAGTTTAAAAACTTTATCGCCGGATCTTGTAAAAAAAAACTTTTCGGTTCCCAGTTTCCTGACTATTTTGGCGACAACCCCACCTTCCTCTTTTACCTCCCGCAAGGCCGCCTCCTCAAGTTCTTTTTCGCTTGCTTTTCTTTCTCCCTTTGCAAGCGGTCCCGGTTTATCAGTACCTTTTTCGTCATCCAACCAGCCTTTTGGGAACCGCCAATAACTTTCTGGATATAACTTGCTGGGAGTGGATTTTGTAACCAGCCAGAGTGTTTTCCCACCCTGAAGTTTAAAAACAACCCCTCCTGCCGAGAATTCTCTTAGGAGTTTTGTCTTTTCTTTTGGTTTGCCTTTTTCCATTTCTCTAAAACTTCTCTGGCGCTTTTGAGCATCTGTTTTTCTCTTTTAGAGGAAAGCTTTTTTACTGCATTTGAATAATCTAACCATGCAGATTCAGGAAAACCGATAGATTCGACTGGAGTGGTTTTTGTGAGCATCAGGTAATAAATATGGCGTTGAGGGAGTGTTTTACCGTTAATAGTTGTAGCTCCTCCCGCTCGGCCAGCTTCCTCGAGAACTCTGGCAGAAATTCCTGCCTTTTCACCCATCATCCGAAGAGCTGCTCTTACAGAAGATTCTCCCTTTCTTGTCAAAACCTTGGGAATTTCCCACTCTCCGGCTTTCGTTTGTTTTACCAAAAACCACTGACGTTTGCCTCTAACCTCTCGGAATAAACAGGCCCCCGATATTAAAACAGTATTTTTGTCAATCATAATTCACCCTTACTTTCTTTTCCCAACTGGCGGAGGCGAGAGGATTCCCTTCGACTTCGCTCAGGGTAAACTTCTCATCCTCTTTTTTCAGCTTCGATAATCTCAAGACTGACGTCCTGAGCTTGTCGAAGGGCGGAGGCGAGAGGATTCGAACCTCTGACCCCGATTCAATCGGGGTACTCGTTTTCGAAACGAGCCCGTTCGGCCACTTTGGTACGCCTCCTCGTCGAAATTTACTTCGCTTATCGCAAAAAGCTTGCGCCTTTTGCTTAGCGCTTCGTAATTTCTCCTCTTAAAATCGCTTTGCGATTTTGTTTTTTAATTAACAAAATTGCGTGACAATTTTGAAAGGAGGAATTGATAAAAAGCTGAAGTCACATTCAGTTTACATGAACGTGACGGAAGCACTTATCAGATTCCGACGTAGTGCACCCGGCGAGAGTCGAACTCGCAGTCTACGGCTCCGCAAGCCGACGCTTTATCCATTAAGCTACGGGTGCACGTCCTTTCCAAACTTTCTTTCGAAAGAAAGTTTGGAAAAGAGACTAACACTATACGTATTTTATCAAATTTGGAACCGAAAATCTCGATTAGAGTCAGTTTTGGGGGAGGAATTGAGAGAACCAGTTTGCAGCCTTATCAATATTTGATGCAGGAGACTCTTCTTCTTTCAGGTAGGTTGTTAGTAGATTCTTAATTTTTTCTTTATCTCCTGAATTGACAACGACTTCCAATCTTCCGGGAATGATGGTCATTTCAAAAACCAG
>CAZVJU010000003.1:0-81477 GCA_964627195.1 uncultured Gammaproteobacteria bacterium
AACAATACGACAGTTCAGATGTTCAAAAATGCGACAATTCAGAGGTTAAATTACAGTCTCATTCGATAAATGGTACGTGCAAATGTATAATTTAGAGCACTATGAGTAAAATAGATTCTGTTAAAGCACTAATATTTGATATTGACGGGACTCTTTCTTCGGAAGTTTCATGGCTGAAATTAACTGAAGGACTTGGAGCTTCGGTTACTAAACACTCGGAAATTTTTGAGAAATATCTTCAGAGAAAAATTCCATACACTAAGGCCAAAGGAGATTTGATTAATTTATGGCAAAGTACGGGGAATGCTAATAAAGCTTATATGTCCCAAATGTTTAGTTCGTGGAAATTGAAGGATGACGCGAACAAAGTCATTTCATATCTCAGGAGCCGTTATAAAATCGTACTAATTTCCGGATCGGTAGATCTTTACGTTCAGACAGTAGCTGATAAATTACAAATTGAGGACTGGTATGCAAATACCAAGTTGGATTGGGACAACAAGGATAACCTCATAGATTTCCATTACTTTCGGGACCAGGCACTTAAAAAATTGAGGCAATTCAGACACTTTAAGAAGAAATACTCGTTAGTAAATAGAGAATGCGCCGTTGTTGGCGATGGCGATAACGAGCTTCTTTTATTCCAAAGAGTCAAAGTTTCAGTAGTGGTAAAAAAGGAAAAACCTCACCCGGAACTTGAACCGTATACTTATAAAAAGATTGATAAACTCACAGAATTAAAGAAAATTTTTTAAAGTTCCAATTCTTCGTGTATACCTTGCAGTGCAGTTAGTGCTATCTCAACAAATTCCTGAAGTGGAATTCCAAGTCTGGATACGCATTCTTCGATTTGTTTTCTATTCACACCCGCTGCAAAAGATTGCGAACTCCATTTTTTCATTACCGAATCAACCGTAACTGAAGCTAATTTTTTATCGGGTTTAACAAGTGCAACTGCAACAATTAACCCTGTTAATTCATCACAGGTGTAAAGTGCCCACTGCATCTTAGTTTTTGGCTGAGGAGCAAAGGACACATATCCCCAGGCATGTGCAGCAATTGCATCATAAATATCCGTTTCGGCATCAGCTTTTCTTAACCACTCTAAAACTTTCTTTGTGTGCTCGGTCCGTGCCGTCTCTTTGGTCAGTTCGTAATCCGCATCGTGTAAAAGGCCTGCAATTTTCCATTTTTCCTTCTCAGTACCCTTCTTTTCACCATCTTCTAAACGATCATATAGCGCTCCCATAACAGCTTCGACTGCATAACAATGCCTCCTCAAATTCATATTTTGCATGTTGTCATGCAGTAGTTTTAAAGCTGTTTCTCGAGTCATAATGTTTATCTATGATGTAACATAACTTAAATCGGATTTTTTATATCAATAAATTCTACCTTAACTTTATTTCCAAAGTGAGCGGTAATTTTCTTACCGAGTTCTTGTACACCAAAATTTTCTGTCGCATAATGCCCGCAGACAAAGTAATTAATTCCTGATTCTTTCATTCTATGGGGAGTGGATTCAGATGCCTCTCCCGAAATAAACAGCTCAACCCCCCTACTTTCCATTTCCGCTATATTTTCTGCATGCGGTTTTGCTCCACCCGAAACTATGGCAATTTTTTTAACTCTTTTCGGACCGCCTGCAACAACCAGAACTTCGTGATCAAATAGTTTTTGGCATGTGTGAGCCAGATCGTGTATGTCCTCTGCTTTACTAAAACTTGCAGTATATCCCCACTCCTCCCAAAAAGGCTCTCCCACTTTAGCTCCAAGTTTTTTTATAATGGTGACGTTATTGCCAATCTCAGTATGCGCATCCAAAGCGTAGTGAAATCCGACAATAGTAATATTATTTTTGTATATAAGCCGCAGTCTTTTTTGCGAAGAAAGTGGGTAACGGGATTGATAGGTTCGCACATCAAAGGCGTGGTGAAATATACAAAAGTTCGAATCTTTGTTAACTGCGTTTTCTAAAAACTCTTCGTTTAAGCTAACTCCCAATGTAACCTTTTTAACGCTATCTCCTCCCAAAAACTGGACACCATTGACTAGCTCGTCTTTCACTAAAGCCTTGTCAATAAGATCAAGACCAATTGTTTGATAAATAAAAGCAATCAACTCATCACGTTTTACCATATTATTTGTAATACTCTTCGTAAGTGTAACATCTATGAGCCGGATCGGTATCTTTTCTCATCCATAAACCACCAAGATAGGCGCAAATGTATTTATTATTTACCGAGAGTTTTTGGAGACCGTAAAGCCCTACAACACCCACAATTATTACACCAACAACAATAAGCGGAAGAATAATCGCATCTTTTGAGTCTTTGATATTCTCATTACTCTTTGACATTTATATTGTACGACCTAACCGCCAACATTCTATCTTTAAAGGCCTGGCCTTGCAAGGTGTATATTATTTATCAGGTCTTAAAGTAGGAAAAAGAATTACGTCTTTGAGTGTATGTTGATTCGTCAAAATTGCCGTAAAACGATCGATCCCAAGTCCCCAACCGGCAGTTGGCGGCATTCCATATTCAAGTGCACGAATATAATCCTCATCACTAACTTGATATTCGGAAGCTCCCTTTCTTCCTCTTGCAACCTCTTCCTCCCATCTCGATTTTTGATCTTGGGGATCGTTTAATTCTGAATAGGCGTTAATTAATTCTGCCCCAGATGCAACCAATTGAAAACTCTCAACTTTGGAGGGGTCGTCACTCTTTCTTTTTGCTAATGGCCGCATCGAACAGGGATGATCAATTAAAAAAACGGGATTAATTAATTTATCCCTAACAACTGATTTGTAAAGGGTATCCAAAACTGAAGGAATGTCATTAGTCTGAGATAAATCAATATCTTTTATTTGATCTTTAACCGACTCTTTCAGCTTCTCTAAATCTTCAAATTTATCTACATCAATCCCTGCATGTTCAAATATCGCATCTTTATACGTTAACCGTTTCCAAGGAGGTGTAAAATCAACTTCCATCTCACCGTATACAATTTTGTAACTTCCTGTTACTTCCTTTACAATCTCGGAAAGCATCTTTTCCGTAAACTCCATCAAATCATTGTAATTCGCATACGCCCAATAAAATTCAAGCATACTAAACTCTGGATTATGCCAGCGGTCAATCCCTTCATTTCTGAAATCGGTCCCAATCTCATATACTTTGCCAAATCCTCCGACGATAAGTCTTTTTAGATAAAGTTCGTCAGAGATTCTTAAGTACAAATCAATATCAAGTGCGTTGTGATGAGTCATGAATGGTTTTGCGGTGGCTCCACCATATAGTGGTTGAAGTGAAGGAGTTTTCACCTCCAAGAAACCAGTATCATCAAGATTTTTTCTCAGAAGTCGTACAATTTGAGCGCGTTTTTCAAAAATGCTTCTAACCCCTTCGTTTGCCAAAAAATCGACGTAACGTTGTCTGTATCTTTCTTCGATATCTTTAAGTCCGTGCCAGACAGACGGGAGCGGGCGAATAGATTTGGTAAGAAGCTGATAATTATAAACGTTTAAACTAACCTCCCCAGCTTGGGTTTTTGTAACTTTGCCCTGAGCATACAAAAAATCACCAATATCCAAGAATTTTAAAAGTTTGTAAGAATCCCCTAAAGTGTTTTTTTGAAACCAAAGTTGTATTTTACCTGTCTCATCTTTTAAATCAGCGAAGATTACATTTCCATGTGTTCTTAAACCCCAAAGTCTACCGACCACAGATTTATCTCTTGCTTCCTGATTAACAACTTCTATGATTGGTTCATAAGCTCCGACCACACTTGAGGGATAAGGGTCAACACCTAACTCCCTTAGTTTCTCAACCTTCTGAAGCCTAATTTTTCTAATTTCTTCGAGACGCTTTTCTGCCATGCGTTAATTGTAGCCCAACTTGAAGATAGATTCAAAGCCAAAGAAGCTTTAGGCTATTGATAAAATTTCATATACAACTATCCCTGCCGGAGCTTGGACTTCGACTTTGTCACCTGCTTTTTTCCCAAGCAAAGCTTGGCCAAGAGGTGAAGTGTGGGAAATTTTTTTCTGTGATGGATCTGCCTCCCATTCTCCGACAATATGAAAAATGTGCTGTTGACCATTTACTTTTAAAGTTACACTCGTTCCGACTGCTACACCCGAACCGTTTCCTACTGTTTTCACGACTACCGCATTTTTAACAACACTTTCGAGCTCAGAAATTCTGCCATCCAAAAATTCCAGCTCGTCTTTTGCGGCCTGGTAATCACTATTCTCAGAAAGATCGCCCTGCATCCGAGCATTGGAAAGCCGATCGACCACTTTCGGTCTTTTTATATTTTGCAACTCATCGAGTTCCTTTTTCAGGGACACTAGTCCCGCCTCTGTAAGTTGAATTTTTCTGTTTCCGTTCATATGTTTTTCAAAAAAAAATACCCTCTTTTTCTTTCGAGATTTGCAAGGAGGACTTAATATTTTTGACTCCTGCAAGTTAACCCGAGGTCTTAATGATCTGGGTGAAAGATATAAGAGAGGGGATTACTAACATGAATGTTACTGGGAAAGTATATATACTTGAGATCTTTTTGTCAAGCTTAAAAAGTGGCGAAAAACTGGTATTTTTGAAAACCTCTCATTTACAGAAGTGAAGTTTTGATACTTTTGGTGCATACTTTACTAATGAAACGGTTTAACTTCCACTCCTTTCCCAGAGATATCGATTCCGGAACCCTAATAGAGAATTTCTTAGTTTCTGCACTTGCTTCGATTCTGGTCATCAGGGTTTTTTTGCATCTAACCGACTACCCAAGCTTAATCGGTAAAGACATCCATATAGCGCATATGCTCTGGGGAGGATTTCTAATGATGGCGGCGCTCATTAGTCTTTTGGTTTTTTTAAATAAGGAAACAAAATATATCGCTTCAATCGTTGGAGGAATCGGCTTCGGAACTTTCATAGACGAGTTAGGGAAATTTCTCACCAAAGACAATAATTATTTTTACCAACCAACAATTGCTTTTATTTATGTTATTTTTGTTTTGCTTTTTTTGGGGGCGAGAGTGATCGAAAAATATTTTCTACCGTCAAAACAGGAATATGCAATAAATGCACTCGAACTGACAAAACAAATTCTCATGCACGATTTGGATGTAGAGGAAAAAGAAAGGGCTTTATATTTTCTCAAACTTAGTGATCCCGAAAACCCTATTGTAAAAATGTTATCAAGTGCTTTACAGGAAGTTAAAGCACGTTCTTTAGGAAAACCGAATTTCTTTCACTTACTGAAGGACTTCGCTAAACAAAAATATTTAAAGATAACTCAGCATCCACGCTTTATAACAGTCGTCATTAACTTTTTTATTATCGCCTCCTTAATAAATTTATTAAATGCCATTTTTAACTTCAAAACTGCTCAGTCATTCTCAGATTCAGGCCAGCTAATTTTTTCCATCCTTTCCGGGAGTTTAGTTATCGTCGGCGTTATCATTCTAAGATATAAAAACTCCCGCAAACTCGGTTATGACTTTTTTAAATTCGCGGTTTTAATTTCAATATTTCTTACCCAGTTTTTCAGATTCCTGGAGGAACAATTATCCGCAATATCAGGTTTACTTGTGAGTCTTATAATCCTAAGTGTTTTACAGTATTTAATTTATGAAGAAAACTTAGTGGCAAAAAAGAGTGATTTTCATTTATCTGAAAACTCCAATTAGATAACTTGTTCCCTGAATAGCAGGATCGCCTTCTAATATTGCCGAGTGACTACTATACCAATTTTCCCAAGAGGTAGAATTGAAGTTTTGCATCGACTTCAATAGCAAATATATCGATAGTGGTGAATCCAAGTGGTCGTCCTTAAAACGTAAGATGTTTTGGAAATCGAAACTGTTAATAGATTGGGCACTTTCTTCATTGTTTTTGATCCCCAAATCTACATTTACATTGTGGGCAAAGTCCACACTAGCGATAAATAAAGTGTCTGTTGGTAAAATCGACGTCAGAAAAACTATTTTTTCATCTAAATCACTCCTCCCCGCAAAGGGAGAAATGATAAATGGTAAAACCTTAGCCTCGGGAAAATACTCTTTGATATAAGGAAGGTGAAGTGAAATACTATGTTCCTTGTCAGCAATCTCGTCTGAAACCAGTACGTCAGGATACTCGTGCAAAAACTTTTCCATTAAAGGATTGTCGAATGAACTTCCGTCAATCACTTTAGCAGTTACTATGGAATTTGCCTCAGGCACAAAATGATTCGGGCCGAAAATAACTATGTAAGAATAATCTGAGTCGCGTAATTTCTCAAAAGATGTCAGTATCAATTCCTCCGCCAGTTTATGGTGCGGCAAAATAATACCATGGACAGTTTTTTGCGAGGAGGTCTCACTACCGGCAACCTTTTGTCGGTCAGTACGTAGTTTTACAAAAGATCCGGTCAACAAAAGTACAAAAATAATCGCAAATAGCCATAATATTTTCGGTGATGAAATCATTTAATTTCCGAGATTCGACCCTTCTATTTTTATAATTTGGCCATCAGTTTTTTGGAAGTTGGTCAAATATCTCTGGGATTGAATTATCGCTGGCTCTCCTTCATAATCACCAACTGATCCTGCCCTTGCAAAATACACCATGTATTTCTTGCCATGCTGTTGCCACCACAAAGAGTTACAGAAAAAGCCTTCGATAATATTATTTTCTTTTTCGCTCACCCACCCTTCTGCCGACAGACCGTAATCACTTGGATTTGACATGTATTTCAAACCTGACGGCAAATGATCGGTAATTGTATAACAGCCGGTCGGGGACTTAGCAAAATCTAAATTAAAGTCAATTCTGACCTCAACTATATCGCCTGTTTTAATACTACTCCCATCACCTTTTACTTTTTTGTAATTTCTTTTAATGCTTAATAACTTATCCGTGGGAAGTTTTGCCAAACCCTCAGGACCGACAAAATAACTGAAAAAGGCTTCGGCTTTACCTTCTAATACTTGTAACCTAAAACTATTCAGCTCGCTTGCCTGAAGAGGAATAGCTATACTTTTACCCTTAGTCAACTCTTTTTGGACGTTTTGATGAGCTGAAACAAACGAAATTCGTGTATCTTCATCGGGAAGTTTTGCCAACTGGTCGTCAATAAAAGCAATGATCGACAAATCAATAACTACATCTTCGACATTTGGCCTGAAATCTCTGACGTAATTATATAATCCTTCATCATAAGTTTTTTCAACGAAGCTTCCCAAAAGAAGTGCAGAGGAAGTATTCTCGACATAACTGTCAACTTGGCTTTTACCTTTTAATTCAGCTTGAATTCTGATGTAGGGAGAATAGTCATAAGCATAGTCAGCCAGGATATCATAATATAAATCTCTTGCCTTCTCGCTATCATCAGCAGCAATTAGCGCCATTGCCAAGGTTACCTTTTCTTCGTATGTGGAAATAAAATTCTGAAGTACCTGTAACTCATTTACTTTCGGCTTACCGAGCTTTGTCAATCCCCAAGAAGCATATATTTTTTGTAGATTCCCGCCGCCCCCCTCACTCAGCTTACTCTCAAAATAAGATATCATCTTTTCTTTTTGTGCCGGATCCTCGCTGAAAGGATTTCCGTCAATAGATAGTGCCCAAACAGTAGTACTTAAATCACTACCTCCCCAACTAACCTGGCTCAGCCCGCCGTCAAAGTTTTGGAATTTTTTCAGTGCTTCTTTATCAACCTTACAAAAATCATCATCAAATCTTTTTACTAGCAAATTGGCCGCAGATAATTGTGCAAGCTGTTTTTCAATACGGTTACTTCCGGTAAAACAATAACGAGCAAGGTCAGCGTAATATGTCCCACGGCCTTTATCACTTACTACCAACCTTGCCGGTTTATCCTCCAAAACATCGCTTACCTCGGCGGAATTGATAACCTGACCCTTGATGAGATCATATTTTTTAAAATAGTCAAAAATTAGCCGTGAACTAATAACTTTAAATGGTAACTTTATGCCATCTTCCAAATCACCAACTTTGCCGCGCACAGAAACTTTATAATCGCCTACCCCAAGAACCGGAAAAGGAAAAATAATACTTCTATAGGCATTGGTTTCTTTTCCCAGATTTGAAATTTCCTTGTCCCCGTCAAAAAAGATTGCTTTAAAATCAACTTTGTCCTCGGGCGATAAACCCTTACCAAAAGATCCTCCTGTCGCAAAGGGTTTGTCTTTCAGAAGGTATTCCGCGGGAAATTGACTTGTCACAAAGAAATCTTTGGTTGCAACAACCCTGCCTTCTTGTTGACCAGCATCAATATTTTGGTTTACTGCTTGGGCATAAGCTATCCAGGTTGTTATATTGTCCGGTAAGATAAATGCGAAACTGGCGATACCGTTATCATCGGTTAACTCTCTACCGAAAAAGGCAGCGTCCTTAAATATGTCCCTATCGCCTCCTCCACCCCCACCCTTTTCCGCCTGAGACTCGTCAGGGAAAATAGGTTCATGGGAACTGTAATTGTAATAAATTAAACTCTGAACTGATTGATAAAGGCTAGATAAGATACTGGGTTTCCTGACGGCATCCAGTGCAGCCAAAGCTTCATCAACAAGCACCAAGTTCACACTTGCCCCGCTAACCGGATTATCTCCCTTCTTTACTTCCACTGACACTTTAGCTTCTTCACCCGGTTGATATTTTTCTTTGTCAGGAGATATTGTCAGGGAAAGTTCACTATCCTTGCTTTTGTAGGAGATCATAAAGCCGTTAAAATAATTCTGTTGCCCGTAATAAAAGTAATCCGAACAATACCAATCCCTGCGGCACGGTGCAGAAACAGTATTATAAGATTTCCCTGTGAAGATATATGAACCGATGTAAATATTCGGCACATACTTTTGGTCAAATGAAAAACTGTAACTCGGGCCGTCGGTCAAAATTACTTCCTGTTTGCCCCGATTAGCGATAATAAAAAGAAAGCGGTTATCGGCAGTGTCCGGGTATTCGCTATCACCATAGACAATATTTAACTTAACCTCCTCGCCCAAAGAATAAGTACTTTCCTCCTTGTCCAGATTTAGCTGGGGAAAGTCTTTTTGGTCATCTCCGTAGTTAACTGCCTCCGTATGGTAATAATAGTACTGGCTGGTTTTTGCGGGGTGATTATCAACGTCCTTCACTTCCAATTCCGCAACATAGCTTTTTCCTTCTTCCAACTGAAAGTCATAATTTATAGCCCCTTCGCCGTCAGTTTTTACTTTTTTATCATCAACAGTTTCTTCGTGGCGGATATAGCTATAAGTTTTCCGTGTAACTTTTTCGATAAAGTCG
Source organism: uncultured Gammaproteobacteria bacterium (assembly GCA_964627195.1). GTDB lineage: Bacteria > Patescibacteriota > Microgenomatia > UBA8517 > UBA8517 > CAZVJU01. Next base: position 9,303 of record CAZVJU010000003.1, read on the forward strand.
TAATATGTTCCCGAGTCCTTTTTCTCATACCAAGTTTTCTTAATCTTAAGGCTAACATCTTTGTCGGCTGCAGGACTACCCTCCACATTATTACCTTCGCCGGAGTTAATTTTCGTTAAGTCAACATTCCTGACTTTAGCCTTGAGCTTTGCAGTATGCCCATCCTGATCGGATTCGGAAGAAATCATCAGCTTACTTCCGTAAACATATACGCTGCCGAAGCCTTCGATTTTTTGTTCTTGCGCAATCGCCGGAGTAAAAGTTACGGTTTCGTAACGCGGATAGTAAATATACGAAGCTTCATTATATTTAGTCTCATACGTGTAGTCCAACTCACCGTTTTCACCTGTAGTTAAATCGGAAGACTTACCGTCTTTCGCCTGATACACTTTTATGGGAATATTCCCCGCGGGTGTACCATCAAAAAAAGTAATCTTAGTAGAATACTTTACTTTTTCATCCGTAAATATAGCTTTCTTATCCGCAGTCACTTCAATTTTCATCTCCGGTTTCTCATATTGCGTAACGGAAAAACTTGAACTTTCCACCTCAACATCATTAACTTTCAAAATAAGGTTGTACCACCCCAAAGGCACGGCATCCAAACGGAAGTTGTCCATAAAGGAGCCGTCCGAACTTGGACTAATAGTCTTAGTTAAAATCTCACCTTTCTCCGAATAGTCAGAATTTCTTAAAATTACTTCAACTTGGGACGGAGCCTGATTGGTTGCCCGGCTTTTGATAACGCCGAAAAAATAAACAGTGTCACCTGGTTTATATAAATATCTTTCGTTATAAAGATACGACCAATAATCATTAGATGTAATTTTCCCGGGAGGATGATTTCCCTTTAAAGTCGTTACAGGTAAAATAACTTCTTTACCGGTATCATCCGTTATCACTGCATAATGTCTGAGGCCGTCAAAAAGAATTTGCGGTGTAGAAAAAACTGATGTACCATTGTCATAAGTTCTATAGTCTCCTGCCAAACCGGTAAATCTGATAATTGCATTTTGGACAGGTCCACCTTTCAGATAATTTGCCCAAACAACCGTTTGTTCCTTGCCTACGGAAACAAATCCGGTAATGTCGGTTGACTGCAGCCAAATTTGTTCTAACCTGTCTTTAGTCTGAGACCAAAATTGCACTAAATAGAATCCTTGAGCTAAATTATCCGGTAGTTCGAGATAATCAACCCTGTCTTTGTTTTGAACTTTAAGATCAGTGGACATCACCTTTTCCAACTGACTAACATCAACTGCTTCATCTTCAGAATAATACGTCATCCAACTTCCCTGAATTTCATCAATACTTTTTCTTGACGCAAGAAAGGAGTCGGAAGATAAAAACTTATATACCTCGGCTTTAATCGTATTATCCGAATTCCAGTTCGAGGTATATACTTTTGTGAGGAAATGCTCCTCGGGAGATATTTGTTGGAAATCTTCAGACAAACTGAAAAACGGCGGCCGGGTAATCATCTCTTTTTCTTTTGTCTGAAAGGTAAATGTGTAATCCTCAGTGATGGGATCATTCCGTGACTTGAGACTCAAGCCTTTTTTCAAGGTAACTGTATAAACTGTTTTTTCGTTTAACGGGTCAAGTGGCACAACCACAAATCTTTCTGCGTGAATTTCTGTCCGAAATCTGATCGTGGGGGAAACTGAAATGAAAGCGGTAGGATCTTTGAAATCATCCTGGCTAAAAGCAATCTCAATGCCGGTATTAACCGGCACCTCGGTTTTTTTGTCTCCCGGAATGCTACTTACAACCCTAAACTTTCCTTGAGATTGATATGCCCAGGAATAGTCACGATCAAATTTATAACCCTCGAATTCTTTATCCTCAACGTTCAACTTTACTGACAGGACTTCTTCAAGACCGAGATTCCTTTGAGGAGTAATCTTAAATTCCTGATTAGTTAGCGCTGATACGGCAATAGGAACATTTGCAATTATACTTTCTTTAATTAAATTGATGTCAAACGGTTTCTCCGTCTTTAAAACAAGCACTTCATTAGGTAAAATTCCGTATTTGCTGAGAGTGGTTGCGGCGAGAGTGAAAAAAGGTTTCTGTCTTTGAGGTATTACCATCTTTTGCCAATCCCCAAATTCGGCAACACTGACTTCTTTCCGCCCGATATTTTTCAGATCTCCCGGTTTAATATTCTTTAGGGAAGATAATACGGTAATACTAACCAGAATAATTGATAACGCAACGCTAATAATTTTCAATTTTTTAGGAATTTTCATCCACTTCTCTTTAAACTTAGTCTTTAAATTTCTTAAAGATACAAAGGGCTTCCCAAACTTTTTTTCATTTGAATTATCTGCAATTACTATGTTTGGTTGGTTAGTCAAATCTGAAGTAGTATCAATTTGAGAAGAATCCTGAGGATTAGCACTAAAAGAGTTGACCTTGCCGGCATTATCAGCATCCATACACTTAGAGTATAACTCTCCCGCAATCACCTTAGCAATTCGATAAATATGGGGATTAGTCGATTCCTACCAATAGTCTCCGTTTCAGACGGATTTACGGCCTCTATAGATATTTTTTAAGATATAATACTGTAAATACCATGAAAATTGGAATAGATATTGTTGATCTAAAGAAATTTAAAGACAATATTTCGTCTGGTGGAAATACCATGATGGAAAAAATCTTCACAAAAGAAGAAATGTACTTTGCAAAAGAAGTTAACAAATTAGCAGGAATATTTGCAGCAAAAGAAGCGTTTATTAAGGCTTCTCCCAACAATAAATATAAAATGAATGAAATAGAAATTGTAAAGGACAAGAACGGCAAACCGATTCTGAAAGAACCAGCAAACGTTGTCGAAGATGGTGAGGTTGAGTTATCTATCGCTCACGATGGCAATTATGTGGTTGCGATATGTGTAATTAATTTGAAATAAATGAAGAATCAATCATTGTATGGACTACTTGAAGAAAAACTTCTAAAACAGCCCGGAAAGGTTGTTTTTAAGATAAAGAGGGGTTTTGCTTATTCTACTTGGACAGGTTCCCAGATTGTTAATGACGCAAACAAACTTAGTATTTACTTAAAGAAAAATGGAGTTAATAAAGAAAATAAGATACTCATTTGGGCTCCAAATATGCCCGAGTGGTCAATCTTATTCTTAGCTTGCCTACAATCAGGGGTTACAGCTATTCCGGTTGATGTACGGTCAAAATGGGATACGGTTGAGAAATATATAAAACAAACAGATCCAAAAATTATCTTCTTAAGTCAGTTTACTTTCCCTTTCAGTGAAACAACAAAAGTTAAAAAAATTATCTTAGAAGATATATTTACAAACGAACTGTCAAAAATCTCTGATACAAAAGGAGTTATATTTCCTATCAATAAGAATCATCCGGTTGCAATATTATTTACTTCCGGATCAACTGGCGATCCTAAGGGTGTAGTAATAACAGAAGAAAACATTGTCTTTCAAATTAAACAAACTGATCTAATTCTACCCCCCATAAAAAGATATGAGACGGTTTCAATTCTACCTCTAAGTCACGCATACGAGCTCTTTTATGGGTTAGTAATACCTTTATATAAAGAGGGCGTCATCACATATTTATCGAGAATAAATCCACTCACCATTAAAAAGGCCCTGAGAAGGAGTAAGGCTACATACTTAATGGTAGTTCCCCAGTTTTTACGCATTCTTTACGAAGGCATAAGATTTGAGGCTGAAAAAAATAATCGTTTACAGATATTTAATTTTTTTATTAAAACCTCACCCTTTCTTCCTATTAACTTTAGGAAGTTCCTATTTAGACAAGTACATAAAGCTTTTGGTGGAAAGCTTGAGTTTATTGGCTGTGGAAGTGCACCGCTAGAACCCAAACTGGCAAAAATTTGGGAAGTTATGGGATTTATTGTTATTGAAGGATATGGAGCAACAGAAACTACGGGCATGGCTACTGCATTAGACTGGAAAAAAAGAGAGTTCGGAACTGTCGGCAAACCCCCTAAATATACAAAGATAAAACTATCTGAGGAAAACGAAATTTTGATTAGCGGCAAGGTGGTAACACCCGGATATTACAAAAACAAGGATAAAAATAACGAGTCATTTATAGACGGTTGGTATAAATCAGGAGATACAGGCTACTTTGATAAAGATAAAAATCTTATCGTATCCGGAAGATTAAGTACAAGGATAGTTATGCCCGATGGCACAAAGGTTTACCCTGAAGATATTGAAAGGAAATTAAATAACAACCCAGGTGTTAAAGACAGTTGCGTGTTAGGTAAAAAAGAAGGTGATGATATTATTATCCACGCCTATATTCTAGCCGCAAATACTAAAGACACTGATGATCTTGAAAAAATAATAGAAAAGGTGAACCCAGACCTTGAATTTAAACAGCAGATAACTTCTTATTCTTACTGGCATGAGAAAGATTTTCCCAGACTTAGAACTCTTAAAGTGGATAGAAGTGAAATTAAGGACCAACTTTCTCAAAACGAAGGGGGCAAAAAAGTGGTTAATGAGGTGAGTATTGTTAATTTTTCTTCAATTGAGGTGATATTGAAAACTATTTCAAAAAAACAAGATGTTTCCAGGAAAGATCGACTGGAAAAAGATTTGGGATTAGATTCGTTAAAACGGATTCACTTGGCTGCTTTAATTGAAGAAAATCTCGGGATTGAGGTAAATGAGCTTAATCTGACACCTTCCACGACGGTAAAAGATTTAATAGAGTTGGTTGGGAATGATGGGAATGCAAAGCAAGGTAAATATTCGGTGGATAATATATTAGAACACTGGAGATTCAATTCTTCTATTAAGAAATTGCGCTATCTGATACAAAAAGCTATTATTTTCCCGCTTCATTCGAGTAAAATTGAAATCCAAATTGTTAAAGGAAAAGACATTTTACAAAATTTCCCAAACCAATCTCTTATTATCTTTAATCATATAGGAATGTTCGAAGTAGTCACTGTTATGAGACTTATATCTCCAGGTATTTTGCAAAACGCCATATTACCTGCAACTCATCAAATATGGTCTGAGGGAAATTTCTTTCTTAAAAATCTATTAGATATAACAATGAACACTTACCCTTTTGTCCAGAGAGGAGAAGGGCTTTCCACCAGTTTTGAGGTTACCGGTGAATTGGTTTACCAAGGATGCAGTCTACTTTTTGCCCCAGAGGGAAGAATGCAGAAGGAAAGAAAATTACAAGAATTTAAAGATGGCTTAGGATTACTGGTAAAAGAACTCAAGCTACCAGTTGTAATGTTTAAAATTGGAGACGAGTATAGAAATATATGGCCACCACCACCTCCCGGTATCGACGGAATAAACGCAATTCAACAAATATTACCGAGTGGCAAAGGTAAAGTATCAGTAAAGATAGGTTTAGCAAATATCGACTCCAATCTCTCATATGACGAAATAACGAAAGATATTCAAAAACAGTTTATTAGACTATGAAAAAAGATGAATTTAAGAACTATCTACTCCTGGCAAGGAAAAAAGGTAGACCACCTTGCATATACCATCGAGCTGTTACAGGACTAAAAAATAGCGATAGCTTAGGAAGAGTTACTGAAACAATAAAAAAACAAAACATTGATGGTATTGAATTCGATATACATGCCACCTCAGATGGAAAAATAATAGTTAGGCATGATTTTGCAATCGAAACAGATTCTGGTTACAAGTGGATAAAAGAACTCTCTTTTAAGAAGTTAAGGAAAAACATAAGTGAAAGTGACTGTCCAACTCTTGAAGATATAGTTGAAGCAATAGGAAAAACGGACAAAATTGTTGATATCGAAATAAAACAGTCAGATATAGCAAATAGAATTATCAGTAAATACAAAGAAACGACGATTTATAAACAATTCATTTTTACAACTCTATATGAAAACATATACAAAGAAATCATCGAGAGTGATCCAGATATAGCTTGGATGTACGGATATCCACGCGATAGAGGTAAAAATCTTACTAACCGTTGGTGGGCACAAATAATAGTTAAACCTGCTGTATTTTTAATAAAGCACTCACTTCCTAAGAAGATATTGGAAATGATGCGGGTTATTCCAACTGATTTTTTTAGCTTTTACAACAAAGTTATCAGCAAGGATTTGGTAGAAAATATTCACGGAAAAAACAAGTTTGCAATAGGTGCAACTATCAGTTTAAATAACGATACCGGATCAGAAAAATCTCTGGAGCATATGACTAGAATGTTAGTCAATGGCATTGATTTGATAAAAACTGACAATCCTGAATGCTATTTAACAGCGTTGAAGAATAGTTTACTCTAATAACGTTTTTCTAACCACTTAAAAATACTATTAATACTTCGTGAATTAAGTTGTTGTTTAAAGTAGTTTAAAGACATATCGTCAGGAAAATGCTTTATGTCTGTATCTACTATTAATAGATCATCAACATTCTTTTTAAATAAAGATGTTACTTCCTTATAAGAAATTTTATTGTCATTTTTGTTCATTATTAAAATATATGGTTTGTTTAACCAATATTCTCCGGAAAAACTAAAAATAATGTTTGCTGTATCGATAAAGGTTTTGGGATCAATTTCGTTAATTATAACTTCAAGAACCTCCTTATCGGCAAATTTTAAAAATATTCCTAAATAATTCTTTTTCCAAATATAATCATAAATATTTAATCTCTTTATAATATTTGTTAATAATTGATAGTAAATTAATTTGTATTTTTTTATTTTAAATACCTTCTTGTTAATAAAAGGTTCTATTGCAATAACTGATTTGCAACACTCATCAACTTTCATTTTACTTACGACGCAATGACTGAAACTCATACTCCCTAAAATATACTTATCTAGGTTTATTTTCCTAATTTCCTTTTCCATATATTCTGCATAACCATCGATTGAAATTTGTTTTAGAGGTGTAACTAAGTTTCTGAATCCAGGAAGATCAATAAAATATACATTAAAATATTCTGATAAAAAATCTACTAAACCTTTTAAAATAATGCTGTTGGTAGGGAAGGAGTGAGTTATGACCAAATTATACTTTTTCTTCATATTCACTAATGTTAAAAGTATAAAAAATTACAACAGGTTTTAATAGGAGATAAAATATAAGGTCATACTCCCAGGTGTGTACAGTCACTTCGCAAACGCGATCAGAGTACTATCGTCTCCTTCACATACTCTTTAACTTTGGATTCAAGATAACTTTTCACTTTTTCCCAATCAATTGCCTCAATCATATCCGGATCGGGATCTTTGTCGGCATCAAAGAAATAAGAAATGGATTTAAGTAAATGGAGTTTTTGATAATTCACACCTTTAAATTTACTTTCCAGCTTTTTAAAAATGTCCTCCAAAGAAAATTTCTGAAGAATGAAATAAAGATCAATAAAATCCTTCTTTGATCCGCGCGACGAAATTGCCGTAACTTTCATACAGGCAATATCTAAAACCTGTTTTGTTTCTGGGTAAAGGGTTTGCGGATACATGTCAATTTTTCCTTATCCACTCCATAGTATAGAGCAAAAAAATTTCCTGTTTTAGGTGATATTTTTTACTGGTAATCAAAACTTTAACTATTTCTTTCTTACCAAAAGTATCGGTAATCCAGTTTAAAGCATTAAAGTCCACGTATTCCAATACTCTTTCTATGATAAAGTTTTCAGATTGAGCCGTAAGGTCAGTTTTTTTTACATCCCAGAGAAGTCTGGACACGAAGGAAGGTATCTTCATCTTATCCATATTATATCATTTCCGAAGCTGATAAAAACTTAGTCTGAATTTAATAATTTTTGGAATTTACTTGACAATATTATTTCGGTAAACTATATTCTCTTATTATTATGTGCATATGCGAAACTTGTAAGAGGGAGGTAAGTATTAGAAAAGATCCTTCTTCCGGTGTGAGGACCCCCATCCTCCATAATCCTCATGGTGAAGGAGGTCAGATTTCAATAATACACTATGGTATTTTACGAACCATCACTCCATGCAGAGATGCTGGTTACACTTGCAAAGCGCGAGTTGAATTAAACACTCAGTCTCGTCCTCCTGAAATTCCTTAAAGAAGCAAATTATTTATCAGACCTATGTGACCCAAAGTTATTTCATTTCGGACTCGCAAATTAGTCAATTTATGGTTGCGATATAATTTCAGATGTAATACTTTTTGGTGCTATAATTGGTTTGTATGAAAATCAATAAATTCAAACTGGATGAAATAAGAAAAAGGCACAATCTACTTCTTATTCTTTTGCATGGATCACACGTCAGCGGGAAAGTTCATGTAAAAAGTGATGTGGATATTGCTATTGTGAGGAAAGATGACAGACAAAAACTAAAGCTCCTTGAACTTATAAAAGATTTATCTGCGACACTCGAAACAGATAAAATTGATGTAAGTGATCTAACTCATGCCGATCCTCTTTTTTTATATTCTGTTGTCATAAAGTCCAAGCTTCTTTCAGGAGAGAAGAATAACTACGACGCACTTTTGAGACTTGCTTTTCATAAATACAGCGACTATCTCCCCTACCTAGAAAAAGAAAGAGAACTGGTAATAGAAAAAATTAAATCCTATGTCACCAATTGACAAACAACTTATTATCAGAAAAGCAAAATTAATAGAAGAGGATCTAAGTAAACTTAAAGAATTTGAAAATGTCTCTTTAAGCAAATATATTGATTCGCTGGAAATTCGTTTGCAAGTTGAAAGGCTTCTTGAACGAATAGTCGGAAGGATAATAGACATTAATTATCATATTTTAAAAGAAGATTTTAATATTATGCCGACTGACTATTATAAATCTTTTACTAGGCTTGCCGAAGAAGAAATTATTGATAAAAAGTTTGCGGAGGAACTTGCTCAATCAACAGGATTAAGAAACGCTCTTGCTCACGAATATGATGCTATTGATGATAGTCAAGTGCATGCCTCAATTAAAACAACTCTCTCACAAGTTCCCCAATATCTCGACATAGTTTTAACAAAATACTCCAATTGACCCAAAGTTATTTCACAATGCTTTAGCAACGCCAAGCTTTGCTTACCGAGTCCAACTCGGCCAAGCTCCGCTTTTGACGCAGTCTTAAACTTGTTTATTTCGAACCGACAGCTTAGTAAATTTGTGGTGTTAATAACAAGTTTGTTCATTCTTCCGCTTCAAGATTCTCTGTTTCTTTTTCTACTCCTACAATTGATAAATTTTCAGAGCATTCTTCTCCGTTATGGTTAAACATTATATTAACTATTCTTACGCTTCCTGCTTTCCATCTTCCTCTGTTTTCTAATACTATTAAAAAATCGGCAGGCGAAATATGAGTGTAACCTCCATTTCCGTCCGGTAAACGAGTTCCATTTTTGCTTATCGACATTATTAATGATTCACCAGGATTTAAAAACGGTATTAATTTGTTTTTACCTTTACTATCCCATTCGTAATTTACATGTAGAGAATCCTCTGGGCTCATAATTACATATTGTACAAATAAATTTGACTAATTAATCAGGAAAAGTGTTAATTCACACCCTAGAATGTACTAAACAGATACATCCGGTTATCACTAAAATCTAATCTTTTCCGGGGTGAGTCCTCTGGGTTCAGGGTGAAACACCTAATCGAGAGCATTTTAAGGACTTACGAACGATTAAAAGAGCTTGGCTTCATTTACTCCAATGGCAAAATTGTGGTTACAGATCTGTCGCGAGTATTGCCTCAGGATGATTATTGAATTGGTGAGTAATGACGAAGTTTTCCTTAATATTTAGAGACGAACTTCGGCGTTTTAATGTGGAGACATCTTGTGACGACACCGTAAACTTTACTTCAAAAGCAGTACTGCTATCTGCTATAAAATCAATTTCACTGGCGCCTTCTTTGTTGTAGTAAGTTAATTTGTATTTATTTCTAAAATTCTGAAATACACTTTGCTCAAATAATTGACCTTGAGATGCTTTTCCGAGCACATTTATGATACCTAAATCGCAAAGAAACAATTTCTTACTCCCCGCAGCCTGACGATCAATGCTGGCTGAAAATTTTGGAAGGAGTGTAATGAAATAAGTTTGTTCAAGAAATGACAGATAATTATAGATTGTTTCTCTGGAAACTGATAAATCACTTGCTAATTTCAGTATTTCAATTCTGGATCCAACTCTAGGGACAAGCATTAAAATTAAATCTCTTAATTTCGACATATCTTTAAAATCAGCTAAATTCTTAGCATCTTTTTCAAAATACGAAGTAAAGATTTCAGAAAGCATTTTACGTTTACGATCCTGATTATCTTCCAATACAACCGAAGGAAAACCTCCAAATTCCATAAATTCATCAAAATAAGGAATGAGTCGTTCATAAGCTACTTGGTTTTTGTTGTTAGCCATCTCTATAAATGTATCTTTTTGATTTCTGTTAATCTTTTTAAATACCAAAAACTCTGTAAAGTTCAATGGAAATAGTTCAAAAATCATTTTTCTACCGGCAAGAGATTCAGGAAAAAGATTTCTTAGATAATAACTACTCGAGCCTGTCAGGAAAAACTTAACGTCCCAGTGGTCATATAGATATTTTACAACTCTGCTTAAATCGGGGAGATTTTGAACTTCATCGATAAAAATATACGCTTTAGACTTATTTGAAATTTCATATTCTGCCAAATTGTTCCATACTGTATCGTAATTTTCTTCTTCAAAAATTTTACGGTGAATAGGATTCTCCATATCAAGCATCGTTTTATTATTTGAATCAACCATACTGTAGAGATGGCGAAGAGCGGTTGTTTTACCCACCTGGCGCATACCTGTTATAACGGTAATTTCCTTCGTTTTGAGTTCAGTTTCCAGTTGTGAAAAAAGTTGCCTAGGGTATAACATATGTCTGATGATAGCTTACATAGCCGGGGGGTATATGTCAAGTAGTACGAAGATTATCAAGCCTACTGGTATGGAACACTTTTAGCCTAATATATCACACAAGGTGTGATATAGCTTCACACATCCGGTAAATAAGCCGTTTTTGTTGAAGTGTGACCCCACTGGGACTCGAACCCAGGTTTATAGGATGAGAACCTATTGTCCTAGACCACTAGACGATGGGGCCTTCATTCAAACTTTCTTTTCCAAAGAAAGTTTGGTAAAGCAAAGAAAACACCCAAAATACTAAGACTATTTTAGCTTAGTTGAAGCTGAAAGACAATTAAACCCTTCGGTGAACTCAGGTTTAACTCGCAGCTATGAAGGTAGAACGGGGAAAAACACGGTCTTTTTTCTTTTCTTCAACAACCGGCCACTTTTTCAGGGCAATCTTAAGTACTTCCTCCAAGCGGGAGACAAATAGAAATTTTATATCTTTCTGAACGCTTGCGGGTATATCTTCCATATCCTTCTTATTATCCTTGGGAAGAATTATTGTCTTTAACCCGGCTCGGTGACCTGCTATTACTTTTTCTTTTACTCCGCCGATTTCAAGCGCACGACCGCGTAAAGTAATCTCGCCTGTCATGCCGACATTTCGTCTGACCGGAATTTTGGTTAAGGCCGATACCAGTGCTGTCGCCATCGCAATGCCTGCAGACGGACCGTCTTTTGGAACTGCCCCTTCAGGAACATGAATGTGGACATCAATATTGGCGACAAATTCTTCTTTTAGATTAAGTTCCTGCCAATGAGCTTTGGCCCAGGTAAAGGCCGCCTTGGCCGACTCCTTCATAACTTCCCCAAGTTGACCGGTTAAAGTCAGCTTCCCCTTGCCCGGCATCAGAGCTACTTCTATAAAAAGAATTTCGCCGCCCGAAGCCGTGACGGCAAGGCCGGTTGACATGCCAACTTCATCAACCTTTTCAGCAATTAGGGAACTGAATTTCTGGGGCCCTAAAAATTTTCTTACGTCAGCATTTTTTATTATCATAGGAAACTTTTTCTTCTCTGCGACCAAGCGCGCGATTTTTCGACAAACCGTTGCAAGATTTCGTTCCAAATCCCTTACTCCGGCCTCTCGGGTATATCGATTAATAATTTCATTCAAAGCATTTTTGGCCATTTTAATTCCCTTATCTTCGAATCCATGAAGCCTAAGTTGTTTTGGCCACAAAAATTCTTCGGCGATTTTATATTTCTCATCCTGGGTATAGCCGGGGAAACGAATTACCTCCATTCTGTCCCGAAGCGCGCTTGGAATTTTTTCCAAAACGTTACCGGTGCAAATAAACATCACTTGCGATAGATCAAAGGGAACTTCCAAATAATGATCCGAGAATTCTCTATTTTGTTCTGGGTCGAGAGCTTCAAGAAGTGCCGATGACGGATCTCCTCGAAAGTCTACTCCCAATTTATCGATCTCATCCAACATAAAAATAGGGTTTCTGGAACCAGCATTTTTAATGCCTTGGATTATTCTTCCTGGGAGAGCACCAACATAGGTTCTCCTATGGCCTCGAATTTCCGCTTCATCCCGAATTCCGCCAAGAGACATCCTAACAAATTTCCTGCCGAGAGCTCTCGCAATTGACTTGCCGATAGAAGTTTTACCGACTCCGGGGGGTCCGATAAAACAAAGAATCGTAGGTTGGGAATCTTCTTCTTTATCTTTTTCAGTTTCTGATTGAGTTAAATTTTCACCTTGTTTAGATTTTTTTTGCGAGTTTTTTTTATGACTCTTTTTAATTTGCATCACCGCAAGATATTCCAATATCCTCTCCTTGGCCTTATTGAGTCCAAAATGATCGTTCTCAAGAATTTCTGCAGCTTTTGAAATGGAAACGTTATTAGGGGTAGCCACACTCCAAGGCATGTCGCAAAGCCAATCAAGATAGTTCCTGATGTAACCTCCCTCCGGATTGTGAGGTGAAAGCTGGTTAAGTCTTTTAAGTTCTTTTTCTGCTTTTTCCCGAACGTCTTTCGGCATACCAACTTCTTTGATTTTTTGTCTGTATTCTTTAAACTCTTCGGTTGATAAATCTCCTTCTTCACCTTCACCCAACTCTTCTTCGATAGTCCTTTTTTTCTCGCGAAGCATGGCTTTGCGCATTTGATCCTCAAAGCGTTTTTGAGTTTTTGAAGATATGGTATGTTCGAGCTCAAGCACGTTTACCTCCTGGGAAAGATTCTCCAAAACTTTTTGGAGCCGATCCTTTAAAGAGGTCATCTCCAATAGTTCCTGTTTTCCCTTCATTTTGGTTTCAAGAAGTGACGCAACTTGGTCCACGAGTTCATTCGGTTCTACCTTCCCGGAAACCAGCTTCATAACGGCCATTATTTCGGCTTGCTTACCAAGGTTGATCGATTTTTTGAAAAGATCGGAAATTTTGTTTGCAAGAGCTTGAATTTCCTCGGCTGTTCCTTTCACTACTGTAGGAACTTCCTCAACTTTCGCAATTAAGTGGGGTTCTGTAGAAGTCATTTCGATTAACCTTATTCTGGCTTGGCCCCTAACTACTGCATGGATTTCACCTTCCGTAGACATCATTTGGGTTATAGTTGCTATAGTCCCAATTTTAAAAAGGTCTTCAAAATCAGGGTCAGGAATTCGAGCATCTTTCTGGGTAAAAATGCCTACCACCCTATCTTCCTGAAAAGCAGTATTTATTGCTTCAACGCTTTTCTTCCTTCCGAAGGAGAGAACTGCGTCCGTGTGGGGAAAAACTACCGATCCGCGGATAGCGACAATCGGGATCTGCCTATAGATTATAGTTTTTTCAAGTTCAACTTTTGTTACTTCGTCTGCCATGAATTAAATATATTTTAGCAGTCTATCCTCTTGTTTGCTAAAAGTCAAGAGTCTTTCTTCACTTTACTAACTTGAACAAATGAAGTTTGTCGATAATATAGGCCACACATAACCCCAAAATAGCTCCTGCGAAAATGTCTGTATAAGAGTGAACATTCCCCAAAACTCTCCCTAAACCTACTAAGAATGCGCTTGCCAAAAAGAAAAAGCCAATCTTTTTATCATGCAACCACACACTTACAGCCAGCGCGAATGCTGAGGCTGCATGGGATGACGGAAAAGCGGAATCGAAAGGTACCGTCAAGGTCATCGGAATACTCCCGTTAACTTCAAAGGGTCGTGAAATCGGAAATAAATTTTTTATCATTTCGGCGATAACCCATGCGAGTAAGGTTGCGAAAAGCGCGTGGAAAGCTTCCTCCCTCTTCACTCTCCCATCAAAGAGCCAAAGCCCCAAAAGTCCCGCAAACATGAACCAAATCAAAAAACTCGCTAAAAAAGTTACGGAAATTGACGTCTGACCGGAAAGAACTGCAGGGTTCATATTAGTCGTGAATAACAATGCGTGTCCCCAGGTTATCGGCGCTTGAATAAACTATGTTCTTGCCTTCGGGAAGAACCGGCGAGGCCCAATAGTAAAGCTTTTCTGCAATAGGTGTGGGAAGATTAACACATCCATGGCTCCGCGGCGTTCCAAAATCGTTATGCCAGTAGGTTCCGTGTAACCCATAACCCCTCCAATTAGGAACTTTACTGTTGCCGAAATACATCACATACGGGACATTCGGTAAATTATAATAATATCTGCCGCTTCCTCCTTCCATCTTTGTGGCTCTAAGTTTAATCCAAATTCTAAATTCACCTACAGGAGTCGGGGTCCCAGGGAGTCCGCTGGAAACACGTGTTTCCAGAAACAAATTACCACCATCCCACGCTTGTAACTTTTGTTCCGACAAATCAACTTCAATGTAGCGATCGCCATTTGTTGTTCCGAGTACTCTGTCTGCATCCGGCGCAGATGCGATCATGGGAGGAACCTGAAGTCTTTGCCCCTCAAAAATTGCCAGTTTCTGAGTAGGATCATATTCTCCGGCATAGTTTACGCTCTGGCAGGCACTTATGTCGTCGCTCTTAGTTTTTACTTTCTGAACAGTACTATTATCCCTGAAATTCAAAGTCAGGAAAAAAGAGAACATCAGGACAGAGCAAGATAAAATGATTAGAAAATTTTTCTTCATTTAACTACCTACTACTAATATATCTAATATCTCTTTGTTTTTCCAATTGACAAGATTATACTTACTGGGTATGGGGTTAAGACATCCGACAGCAAAGAGTTTCACTTATGCTTTCCAAGGGATAAAAACTGCATTCAAAAGAGAGCCGAATTTCAGAATTCATCTCTTACTGGCAATTTTTGTTCTTTTATCGGCAACTTTATTAAAGTTTTCTCTCATTGAATGGCTTATATTGGCATTTACAATAACCTTTGTAATTACATTGGAGCTTCTTAATACTGTTCTGGAGGCGATGGTAAATCTCATTAGTCCTAATATCTCCGAAGAGGCGCGTGTCGCAAAGGATGTTGCGGCAGGAATGGTACTTGTGATATCAGCTTTAGCCGTTGTAGTCGGCTTACTCCTTTTTGTACCAAAAGTTCTTAATCTTTTCTAGAATCTCTAAAGAAAAAACGTCAGGATACCTAAAAGTGCAGCGTAAAACCCGAAAATTTTGAATTTTGAATTTTTGAGAAGCTGCATTGTCCAAGAAATAGACATATAACCAAAAACGGCAGAGGCTATAAAACCCAAAATCAAAGAAGAACTATTAGTGGATAGCTCGTTTCTTGCATGGTAAAGCTCCAGTGCATTTGCGCCTAAAATCGCAGGAACCGACAGGAGAAACGAAAATTGAAGTGCTTCCTGGCGGGCTATTCCTCTTTTGAGCGCGGCAAAAATCGTTGCACCCGAGCGCGAAATTGCCGGTACTATTGCCAATGCCTGACCAATGCCGATTATAAAAGAGTCTCCGGCAGATATAGTTTTTTTAGTACCTGCTAATTTATCTATCCAAAAACATAATACCGAGGTAATAAAAAACTGGATTCCAAGAATTGCCCCGACTTGTGTAAAACTATTCTCCAGGGTTGTCCTAAACAGTAACCCGAATAAAGCTGCAGGGATGCTTCCAATAATTAGTAAAGTGAGGTAAGAAAAATCTATATGGAAAATTTTCTTTCTAAAAAAGATTAGAACAGAAAAAAGAGTCCCAAAATGCAAAACCACATCGAAAAGCACTCCGGGCTGTGAAAATCCGGGAATAAAATGTTGGGCAAGAACCAAATGCCCGGAAGATGAAACCGGCAGAAATTCAGTTAAGCCCTGGATAATGCCTAAAATTATCACCCAAAAAATAGTCATAATAATTTAGTGAACTTCTTCAAATCGTGCATGTGTGTAAAAATCAGGGTCGGATTGTAATATTATTTCTTTAGGATTTTTAATCTTATCGATATTAATTACACCTTCCATATGGTCAAACTCGTGTTGAAAAACACGATTCATCATTTTCCCAACATCAGTATCATCTTTTGTATCCCAGTGTTTTAGATTACCGTTTTCGTCATAATAATCAAACTCTATCCAAGAAGACCGTACCGTGGGAACTATAACAGGACTCGCACTCATACACATCTCCGGATATTTTAAAAGTTTCTTGGAATATTCAGTAACTTTTGGATTAATAAATACTTCAAGATCCTTTAAACCAACCTCCCTTTTATTCTTAATATTCTTTATCGTTTGCCCCGTATAAATTATTGAAAACCGCTCAGGAATCCCAAGTTGCACGGCCGTGACTCCCCGCCCGTAGCCGGTTTGTTTTCTGTATTTAATTAGGCACTTTTTGACATAGCGAATTTTTGCTTTTGTTTCCTGTGAAATAATTTTATTGACAGGAATGTGTTTTGAAGGCTTTCTCAAGTCAGCAAGTTCACCAATTTGATGAATAAAACTACCAACTTTACTAGCCTTGGTAAAAACTTGTGTTTTAAACTGAAAAAATTTAGGGAGTACCGGAGCCCATTTTGCCATAAGCGAATTATAACAAAATTTAGCTTTTTAGGATCTTCTATCTTTCAATACGAAAAGTACAAGCGCATCAATTACTATCGGTGCCAGGAAAAAAACATTGGCGTTCTTTAATAGCTCTATTGCAGATTCACTGAAAGACAAATCGGTCAGATTAACAGGAATTCTGATCCCCAGAACAAAAAGAAATGCAATTACGAAAAGACTGAAAAGGAAAAGAACAAGCGCGCCTTCCATATCCTTTTTACTTGCAAACATAGAGTTTGCCACTTCAAAAATAAGTATGCCTGCCAAAATATTGCCCCACCATACATCACTAAAACGATCTGTCAAAATCAAATAAAGGATAGTAAATATTATTAAAATTCCGAAAATAAAAGGCGCAACGCCAATCAAAAACCTGCGAACAGGGTCTGTTTTACCTATCCCGACGCTACCCAAATCTACCCCGCCTCCCTCTTCTTTAAACTTGGGTAAAAGTTCCAATTCACCCACCGGAACTAAAAGAAAAAGAGCAGCCAGAAAGTGAGAAATTTCGTGGATAAAAGTCCCGGGCAAATATACAACGGCAAAAAGGTACATGCTCCAATTTCTCCTTTTTGTAACTTGAAAGAAGAAATGAAAAACCTTCTGGTTGACTCTTCGTGATAAAAAATAAAGACCGGTAATTTCCAAGAGAAGAAATAGTATGTAAACCATTATCTCTTAAGTGTAGCAAGTATTAATTTCTTTCACACCGGGTGTGTGATTCAAATTGATAATTATAAATAGGGATCACACACCCGGTGTGGCTTAATTGTAGATTAGCATTAAGTTACATGCTAATGTGATAATATGAAAATCGTTTTGCCCAAAAGGCCTCCGAAATTTCGTTTTGATAGACATATCCCTATTATTGTTACTCTTCTTTTAGTAATCGGTGTGGGTTATTATTTTTTTAGTAACAAAACAACAGGGCTTCAAAAGTTAATCACAACTATAACCGCGGAGAAAGACAAAAATCTGGAGGAGTTAAATAAAATTAGGACGGAATTGGAAACGCTTAAAGGCGAAGATCAGCTAAAAAGAAATAACGAGCTCCAGGCGGAAATTCAAAATATTGAAAAGTCGTACGACAAGGCAGTAACTATTTACGAAGATTTGTTGGATTTGAAGGCCAAAACGAAGGATACCAAAACTCTTGACGAATTATTCGCAAAATCTCTGGCCCACTTAGCACAAAGGGATTTTAGCGCTGCAAATGCATCTTTGACCGGCCTTTCAACAAAAATTAAAGAGGAAGATACAAAGCTTGCTGCAAGTTTTACCATACCCCAGAGCATCCCCCAATCTAACGCTCCCCCAGGCTCAGGGTATGTGAGACAACAGGTTCAAACCGATACCGGAAGCTTCATGGTAAGCATCATTGCGGCTGATCTCGGAAGCACAAAAGTCATTGTCGACACTGCTGCCGATTCGGACTGCTCAAACGAGTGTCCTACACTGCCACTTGCAACCTATGTATCACGAACCGGTGCATTTGCCGGTGTAAATGGTTCTTACTTTTGCCCCGCAGATTATCCGTCGTGTGCAGGTAAAACAAATACATATGATCTTCTCGCCATGAACTATAAAAAGACCTATTTTAATTCGGGAAATAATGTCTACAGCAACAATCCGGCAGTAATTTTCGGTGATAGCTATATCCGATTTGTCTCTTCGGCGTCTCAATGGGGCAGGGATACTTCGCCTAACGGAGTTTTATCAAACTATCCGCTTTTAGTAGCTGGAGGTAACATTACTTTTGGCGGAGACGATGACCCCAAAAAGGGCAGCAAGGGGGCAAGAAGCTTTGTTGCCAATAAAGGCAATACTGCTTTTATCGGTGTCGTCCATAATGCCACAGTTGCCGAATCAGCCCGAGTTATGAAATCTTTAGGAATGGAAAATGCACTCAATTTGGATGACGGTGGCTCGACTGCATTATGGAGTGGGGGTTACAAAGTCGGCCCCGGCCGCAATCTCCCCAATGTAATACTTTTTGTGAGAAAATAGGCTTGTTAGCCCTCAACTTGGTATAATTATCATCACTATGTATAGTGAAGTATTTTTTGACGTCGAGACAAAAAAGTTATTTGGGGATATTGAGGGAGACGATCCGGGAGATCTGGGAGTTTCAATAGTATCGGTTTATTCCAGGAAAATTGATGTAAACTCGAGCGTCAGTGGTGAGCAAAGTCGAACCATCGAAGGACAAATTCAAAGCTTTTGGGAAAAAGATTTTGCTAAAATGTGGCCAATTTTCCAGGAAGCTGATCGGATAATTGGCTATAACTCTCTGGGATTTGATGTTCCTACTTTACGGCCGTATACAAATTTTCCATTCGCAAAACTTCCTCACTTTGACATCATGGCAAGAGTGAAAGAAGTCTATGGTCATAGAATTCCGATGGATGCAATTGCCAAAGAAACACTGGACAGGGAAAAGACAGATGTAGGTTTAAACGCTGTTTTTTACTGGCAAAAAGGCGACGCGGAAAGCCTGGAAAAACTCCAGAAATATTGCGAGGCAGATGTGTTAATTACCCGAGATATCTACGATTTCGTCCTCAAAAATAAGCATCTTCTTTTCAAAGACAAATGGAATACCATCCGAAAAGTCGAGTTAGACTTTTCGTATCCCAAAGAAGCCACCGAAAAACAAGAAGGTTTATTTTAAAAACTATATTCACCTTGCAGGGGTTACCCTTTAAAGGTCGTTGCACATTTATTTTGTCCAAAAGTTGTTAAGAAGAGTTTCAACTTTTTCTTTCTCTTTAGAATTGTTTAGTGGAAAAGAAGCAATGAGAATATAATCATACTGATTGGAATCATTTCCAAATAATATAAATTCCGATAAGTGCAAAGTTTCATTTATGTTTAATCCTACAACTTCTGCCTGGCAAGTATAACCACTTAATTCATTTATTTTAACCTCAGAAAAACTGTAATTTTTAGGATTCTGTTCTTTGAGAACATCCCTGCATAGATTTTCCATAGATTGCCTATCCTTATTTTTATTCACGCTCTTTAGTACAGGAGATATTCCAAAATATGAAATTATTTTATTGTTTTTATACGTTCCTAAGGACATATACACGCCTTCTTTTGGATCCAGAACACCCCACCCTCTTGTATCAAGAAGCATAAACTTATACGTTTTGTCCTCATATGCATGTTTATAAAAGTTGTAGTATAAAAGAAGTCCTAAAATACCTAAAACCACAAATATAAGTAGAACAAGTAGAAGCTTTTTCACAATCTCATTTTAGTTAGGTTATCTGTGAAAGTAAAGAATCGACCATATAAAACTACTTTTAAAAAGTGTTATTGGACGCAAATTCAGTTCTTCTGACCGTAGATTTACTTGACATCTATCCGAAGGTAAAAGCATAAAGTTCGAGGTTGGAATCGAGGAATTCAAGTTTTAATACGTGTTGGCCGGGTTTATCGAGCTTCACTAATTTATAGAGCCTATCAATATCAACGCTAACTACCCCATCTTTTACGTCATCTCCCGCATTACTCCCTGTAAGTAACTTATCATCCAAAGTTACCCGAACTTTTCCCTCCGTTTTCCCTTTTGGTCGCATCACCAAAAACACATCCTTTGACTCAAATGCCAAAACTAGAGTGGAACCAGAAAACGGCATCGACCCTTCCTCCTCTATTTGCCAATCTCCTGACAGTGCAAAATGGTTGATGACTAAGTCTTCGGGTAATTCATAAGTCTTTTTCTCGTCCCTAGCTAATTCATTCGGTGTTGCAAAGTAACCCATTCGGCCGTATCCAAGATAAAGCTCAGGTGTTCTTGTAGTGATTTGGTACTTCGGATTATTAACTCCCTCTTTTATCTCAACTCCGGTTTCTGCTAAAAGCGCTTGAATCACCTC
This sequence comes from uncultured Gammaproteobacteria bacterium, assembly GCA_964627195.1. Classification (GTDB taxonomy): domain Bacteria; phylum Patescibacteriota; class Microgenomatia; order UBA8517; family UBA8517; genus CAZVJU01. The sequence goes on from CAZVJU010000003.1 coordinate 30,026, forward strand.
TTCGGTTTCATCATATTCGCCTTCGCCAAAATGAGTGTAGCGGATTTTGCCGTTCTTATCGACAATATACTTAGCTGGCCAGTAGTGATTGTCATAAACCCGCCATGTGGCATAATTATTATCTTGCATCACAGGATATTTAATTTCAAAGTCCTCGATTGCTTTTTGAACATTCTCGGGAGATTTTTCAAATTCAAACTCGGGAGTGTGAACCCCGATTATTACCAATCCTTTGTCGGCATACTTTTCGTACCAATCTCTTAAATAAGGCAAGGTTCGAATGCAATTAATACATGTGTAGGTCCAGAAATCTACCATCACAACTTTCCCTCGAAGCTCTTTCAAAGTCAGAGGTTTAGTATTGAACCAATCGCCGCCAGGAATTAGCTCTGGTGCATTAACCCCTGAATCATCAAGTAAATTAAACGTCGGCTTTCCCATATCTTCTTCACTCACCTCACCTCCATCTAGTCTATCAAGAGCGCGCCGAATTGTCTCGTTATCTTCGAAGCTAGTTAATCCTGTTCCATAATTCGGAAATTTATCCAAGATAAAGGTTTGAAATTTTCTGTCAATGTTAAAAAATATCGCAAGTGCGGTCAATATCATCAAAACTCCGAAAGCTTTTTGAATCTTTACAGTATTACGAGTAAGCCAAGGAACTTTATTTAGTAAATTTCTGCCTCCATACACTATCGCAAGCATGGGAATTGCGGTTCCAAGCGAATAAGAAAATGTAATTAATGCGGCTTGACCGGAAACGCTTCCCGTTATTGCAAGAGAAATAATCGAGGCTAAAATCGGACCAACACACGGCGTCCAGACTAAGCCAATACTCGCACCGATCAAAACCCCGCCGACAAAGCCTGAATCTTCTTTTAGTTTGGGACTGAATCTGGAGAAATAGGTAAAGAAACGCTCTAAAAGAGCCTGAAAATTCGGAAGTAAAAGTCCCAAGCCAAAAATGAGAATTATAATAATCGAAAAACTTCGCAAAGCGCCAGCCGGAATTCCCAAAGATTTAACTATCAAACTCAAAAAAAGCGTAAAAAATGTGAAGCTTATGATAAACCCGGTTACCACCCCTAACGGCCTTTTCTTACTGCCCGTTAATGAGCTGGACAAAATAACTGGCAAGATAGGCAAAATGCAGGGAGAAAGAATAGTTACCACCCCGGCAAGAAATGCAAATAGAATAAGCAAAATCATAACTACTTAATAACTCTTAAATTTTTATATAGCTAAATACTAGCATGTTACTGGAGAAAAATTAATCTCAACTATGATTTGGGTCACGATTTTCTGAACTACAGGTCTTCTGTGATCACCACCAAAGTCGCAGAGAAGCGTGAGTTTTTGGTATAATTCAACTTAATATAGTGGCCGACGTAGATTCGGCCATTATTTTCGCATTGAGGGATCTGCTAATGGTAGGCAAGCGGACTCTGAATCCGTTAATCTAGGTTCGAATCCTAGTCCCTCAGCCAAATCATGAAAATTATAATTAAACTCAAATATTTATTCCTCTTATTCTTCTTTCTGTTTGCCCTATTGTCAAATTATTATTTAGGTTCAAGAAATATTCAAAACGCTGCAAATGACAATTTCAATGGAGGAATATGTTACGCATGTCAATCATGTAAAGACGTATATGAAATATGTCAAAAGAGATTTGGTTTTGATATCTATAATCTTATTTACTCTCTTATTCCTATTTCTTTTGTAATTGCTCTATTTAATAACATATATTTAAAAAGCAACCTATATAGAACGATTAAACAAAGTATATTATTGGGAATGATATGGTTAATATCTATTGAAATAATAGTAAGGATATTCCAGATCCCGGTACTTTATACTCATTTCCTTGAGGGTAGACAAAGTTTACATTATCAATTCTTTACATTATTTCCCGAATTTATTGTGATTTTTTCTATATTTCAATCAATTATTTCAGGTGTATTTGGTTATTTCGTAGGTAGCATTACAAAACATTTCATATTAAGAAAAGTAGTAAAATAGGTTCTAATAGCGTACAAAGTGCGCAGCCAGTAAGAATTGGAGAGAGGTCGGGAGGTAGCGCTTTCCGCGCCCGCCTCCGCGGAAAGCGGTAATCACCCGGTAATCACCCGGTAATCACCCGGTAATCACCCGTCAGGTGATATACATTGACACAACTCGGAAATAGACATAGGATATTATTAATATGTCTGGAAAAAGAAATGTCATATTTGCCAAAAACGAAATCTACCACCTTTTTAATCGTTCAAATGCTAACGAATCGATTTTCGTAAAGAAAAAGGAAATCACAAGATCTCTTAACTTGATGTCATTTTACAGATTTAATCAAAGTTTGAGATTTTCTTTTTTTGACAGACTTCCTGAAGAACAAAAAGATAAGTATTTGGAAAAGACTTTAGGAAACGTACCAAATGTTGACATACTTTCCTACTCCTTAATGCCTAACCACTTTCATTTACTCATAAAGCAAACAAATGAAAAAGGAATAAAAAATTATCTCTCTAATTTCCAGAACAGCTTTGCGAAATATTTTAATATAAAAAATAAAAGGTTTGGAACTCTTTTTCAGAGACCTTTTAAGGCTAAACATGTAGAATCTGACGAACAACTTCTTCACATATCAAGGTACATCCATCTTAATCCTGTTACATCCTATATGATGGAGTTTGAGAATTTGAGAAGTAGTGACTTGACCTCTTTACAATTATATTTAGATAAAAAGAAGTCTTGGGTTAATACTGATCTAATTATTAATTTAATAGGTTCGGTATCAAAATACGAAAAATTTGTGAAAGATCATGTTGACTATCAAAGAAAATTAAGTAAAATCAAGCACTTGTTATTAGATTAGTAAGGTGTGTGAACCAATATCACCTGACGGGTGATACGTAGATTAGTAAGGTGTGTGAACCAATATCACCTGACGGGTGATACGCCTCAAGAGCTAATATATCAAAATATATCACTCCCGGCGTGGATTCGAACCTAATAAGACTTAATTCCTAAAGTTTGTAATTCGAAACTATCTCGTAACTGGCGTAGGGCACGACTTCATCATCAAAAAGGCACATTTTTATTTCCGGCCAGCAATTATCTAAAGCTTTGATTTCTTGAATCGAGTACCACTTCACTCCTTCCAGTAACTTCATTGATTCTTTTTCGGTAGGGGTTATTTCAACCTGAAACATGACCTGACCGTCATCAAAAAGGGATTCACCATCAAGGGTTTTAACGATTTTAGCGTGAAGAGATTTATATTCAAATCTGACTGAGGGGATTTCAATCCCAGTATTCTCTTTAAAGAGTCTCACTAAGGCAGCTTCCATCGGTTCACCAAACATAGGCCGGCCACTGGGGAAGTTATAGAAATTAATTTTGGCGGTAGGGTGACTTTTTAGTAAATAGTTGCCGTGACCATCGTGAACAATAAAGCCACAAAAAAAGGTTTTTATTCCCTGCTCACTCAGATCAGATAATTCATAGTTATAAATTTCCTTAATTCCGGTTGGGGTAATAGCATAGGTATTGTCTTCTTTTTCGATAAATTGATTCTCCAGCAACTGGTTCAGGTGGAAGACTATATTGTTTTCGAAGTTATATCCCCGGGTTAAAGCCGCATATTTCTGGTTATTTTGTTGGGCAAGCCTTTTAAGTAATACCTTTTGGGTACGGTGCATAATTTAGTGTAGTTTACTACTCTAGATACGTTCCTTGGTAGTTGATAAATTACCGCCAAGTATGGAAAACTTAATGGGACAATTAACCGAAGAGGAGCTAGTCAAACACTTATCGCCGGTTGAAAAATGACTTTATCGGTCAAGTGATAGGCAAGAGCAGTTGAATATTCTCTGTAATTCAAGTTGGGTTAATACTATCGGCCTTATCATTGAAAAGACGGCCGGACTTGGCCACCCAACTGATATAATTTTAGGAGGATAAACTTATGTTTAAACAAATGTTTGCTAACTGCATTTTAGTCAAAGATTTTGAAAAATCTTTAGATTTTTATCAAAACACATTAGGTTTGGAGCTAAATACCAGAGAGGGTAACTTTGCCAATTTTAAAATTGATAATATCGAGTTGGCGATCATGCAGCAAGACCAAGCCACCGAAATGCTGCCTAAAGATTTCATGAATAGCGGTGGAAGTGTACTGCTTTGTTTTCAGGTAAGTGACGTGGATAAAACTTGTTCGGACTTGCAAGCCAAAGGTATAAAGTTTATTTCCGGTCCCAAAGTGACTTCCTGGGGGCAAACCGTAGCCTATTTCCTTGACCCGGACAATAATATTTGGGAAATCTCCAAAAAATGATTAAAGCAATTATTTTTGATTACGATGAAACGCTGGTGCAAACTCTTGATGCCCGGATCCAGGCTTATATCCAGTTGGCTAAACAGGAATATCACTTTGATTTAAAAGAGGAGGCGATTAGAAAGGCTTTTGGATTACCATACGAGGTGTTTATTAAAACCCTTTTTAGCGAGGTTGATAGCGTCGAGAATATTATTGGCAACTATCAAAAAATCACTCCCAATTTTCCCAATAAAGCCTACCCCCAAGCAGTGGAGACCGTCAATAAATTATTGACCAAATATTTGGTGGGCATTATAAGCGGCTCAAGGCGAAAAATGATGATAGAGGATTTACATAAGCTCCAATTCCTGGTGGATAAATTCTTTTATATTCAGTCTGGGGAAGACACTGCTGTTCATAAACCAGATCCAAAAGTGTTTGACCCTTTAATTCAAAAGCTAAAGACTTTGGCTATTAAACCGAAAGAAGCTTTATATGTCGGCGACGACTTGCGGGACCGTGAAGCCAGCACCAAAGCGGGGATGCAATATATCGCAATTGCCAATCACACCACAGAGGCTAAGGTGTTTGAAAGTCAGAAGATTCCTTATGTCTTGAGTTTCGATGAACTTAACCGTAAATACTGAAAGCAGGGTATGTCCGGTTACCCATGTAGTAGGTTCGAATAGAGTCCACGCAGGCCAGCAAATTCAAATTTCCAGAAAAGAAAATTTGCTACCGATATTGTATCCTTATGTTTCCATATTAAACTGGTTCGGCCCCCCAATTGACCTTTTCTTTTGAGCTACCATAACTTTAAATGAATATTACTTGCAACAAGGATATTTGTTTGATTACGTTACCTATATAAGAATGATGTAATGTTAACGTTCCTTACTCAATCCAATGCGAATTGAGGCTTGACCTTCTTTCACTACCTTATCAATAACAATAACTCGTTCCATAGGCTCCATTTCTCTTACACTTCTAGCCTCATTTATCTGAAAAACACCATTTTCAATCTCTCTTAATGCGGCAATTGTATTTGCAATCATGATGCCATTGTCGCCATCTTCTGCATAATATAAATACGGCCGATGATAGACGAGACCATCTTCTCTGCTTCCTCTTCGTAATCCATATAATTTCAAGTTATTACCTTCTTTTCTTAACAACAAAGAATGAATTAGAGTCGGAATTTCATGCAATATCATAGTCGCATTTACGTCTGATTCTGCTAGGATATTTTCAATCCAGTTAATTGTAAAAAGCACTCGATCATCTCTATTGAAATCTTGCGTACATTTTTTAATACCTAACCTTTCCGCAATTTCTGGAATTCGTTTACTCGTTTTTGGACTTTCCTCCAGGACCCACGATAAATTAGCGCAAACCGCTAACCCAGTAGTATCAGTAAAGCCAATGGCTGGGCTTTCTGTTTTATCCCAAGCCTGTGTTTGTTCAGCAAAAACGAATTGAAACTTAGTTTCACTTAATCCGCACGCATCAAATACCTCAAACAAACTGATATTTGAAGAGTAAGTTGCTGTTAGTAACTGGCTATTTGTTAGAAATGTATGTTTAGTTAGAGATAATGAATACCTTTCGTCCATTATCTTCATTTCTTCGAAATAACAGTCGTCAAAATTTGCGATTAACATCCCCATCGTTGTTCCAAAATCAGCGTAGTGTCCGGGTTTATGATAATTTCTCATTTGCTCAAGTGCAGATGAGACATTACCTAATGCTATAGGTTTATTGTGAATATATGATAAGACAGTAGACATGATGAAGAATTATAAACAAAACAGACTAAGTCTGCAAACTGTTTAAATTGAGGAAGAGTTTGATAATTAATTGTCGCCAATAATTCGTTTCAAGGTATGAAGTATTTCAAAAATAGATTTAATATTCTTCCAGATGTGGTTCCACCTACGGACAAGCTCGCCAGCCAAGATGTATAATTGAATAAATGAAAAAGTCTTTGTTAACTTCACTATTGTTTGCATTTATACTTCTCAATCTCAGTTGGTTTTATGCAAAAAGTGTTACTTGCAGTGGTGGTTCACTTTCAGTAATCAGTTTTGCTAATGGTTGCCAGCCAGGACAAATAGTATATTATGTCCGCGGTTTTCCTATTGAATTCTTTTGGAGTAACAACACCGGCTTTGTACTTTTTTGGTATTTAATTGACTATTTAATATTTTTTATTTTTGTTCAATTGTTATTAACAATTATTAGGTTATTTAAATTAAAGCTATCAGATAGTTCTAATGATAAGTTAAGAAAATAAGTTCGAACAGCGTCCACAGTTCGCAGCCAGCAATGAACAAATTATCTCGGTTTGCCAAGCTAATACAAACCCGGAATGGTAAATTTAACACGCTAAAATTACGAAGTATAATTTAATTGTGAGACGTTTTTTACTGATAGTTACATTTCTGATTTTTTACGTCTTGTTTCTGAGATTACCTGTCTTAAAAACAAAGGTGCAAGGAAACAATTTCTACTATAGGGATTTATTGGGATTTATTTATACACGACATTCTAGTTGTGGATGGATAGGGCCATGTTCTCATTGGGATGTGCCATTATTAGGTATACACAGTTTCACATTTAAAACTTTAAAGTATAGTGGGTTGGATTGTTTAGATGCTTACGCAAAGTCAAACACTGCCCTTTACTATTTAGGCGAAAAACAACATCAGGTCAAAAGCCCCGCAACTTTTGAGTTAATGAATAATATGTATGCTAAAGATTCAGCAAACGTTTATAAACTTTGCGAACTAGAAGTTTTAAACATCGCCGAGCCGGATCGGTTTATAACAGTAGGGCCTGTTTGCTCAAAAAGCACCACCAGTGTTTACTGCTTTCAAAAAGAAGTAGAAAATGCAGATATAAATTCTTTCGAACATGTGTGGAGAGGATATTACAAAGATAAAAACAAGATTTATTTTTTAGGTAAACCATTAGGTGAGATCGATCCTGATACTTTCGAGTTATTGTCATGGGGATACCTTAAAGATAAAAATGCCATTTTCTTTTTCGACGAGAATGCAAAGGAGTTAACCGAATTAAAGAGCGCGGATAAAACCACTTTTAAAGTATTAACTGAAATGTATGCAGTTGATGCTTCACACGTTTTCAAAAGCGGGATTGTGTTATCACATACAAATCCTAAAATCTTTAAAGTACCTCAATGACACTAAACGGTTCCAGACCGGCCTGCTCAGCAAATAATATTAAGACAAAAACATCCGTACGAATTTGCTATCATTTGCTTATGGGTAGAGTACAGAATTTTTTGAGGCCAAGTATTAGAAGAATAATATTTGCGTTAATAATATGGCTTGTATTGTGGCTTGTGTCCTATTTTTTTACCGCCAAATGTTTCTTAGCTGACTGTATAAGCGATGGTCAAATGACTTCCTGCTGTAGTTCTCTTGAAAATAAAATCGCTGAACTTTTCTACACTATCAAGTTATCTTTTCCAGTAATCGCATACTTATTGTCTTGTAAATTAACAAAATAGGTTCGAACTCTGTCCACAGTTCGCAGCTCAGATTCCAGCGAGGTGACCGTGGTCTCTTAAAAAGCCCATGTTCTCGCCACAAGTCGGAAATATTTAAGTCGACATTCGTACTACACCCTCGTTGTCCAGTAAAATGCCATGAAATAGGCATATTTTGATAAGTTATAAGGATAGATCGGTGATATTTTAAGCAGAAATTCTCTCTGGAAGCCAAGTATGGCGTTCATGACTTAATTCACCCATAAAATAGGATTCGAACCAAACTATCCTATATTTTATAGAAAATGACCTGAATTTTTATATTTTTTGCTATAATCCGTCTATGGCTCAGGAAAAAGAAATAAAAATACTTTTAAACATCGATCTTGACGAATTTGTAAAAAGAATTCAGAAAAAAGGTTATAAATTACAACACATATTAAAACAAACTGATATCTATTTTGATACCAAAAACTGGTTTCTTTATAAAAACATTGCTGCCCTCAGGTTAAGGCAAATAGACAATAAAGACAGCTCGTTCTCTTTTAAGAAAGTTTTTTATTTACCCAAGAAAAAGGACTATTACATTGAAGAAATTGAAGTTAAGTTTCCATTTAAGGACTATGCCAAGCTGAAAGAAATTTTCGAAAGAGTAAATATACCATTTAAGGAAAGTGTTTTTAAAAGTGGATCTGAACTCACAAAGTACTTATCTGGCTACAAATATTTTGACAAGCAAAAGATGCCAAAAATAAGAAGCGTATATTCCGATGGAGAAGATGAAATAACAATTGATAATGTCGAAAACGTAGGAATAATAGTTGAGTTGGAATGTCTGGAAAACGATCCTTTCCATATAATTAAAACTATTTTGAAAAACAAAGAATGGAACAGAAGTTTAGAAGGGACAAGCTATATTTGGTTAAGAAAGGTGAAAGGCTTAACTTCGCATTTGTCGAACTTGGAGAGATTCAAAACCGAACCTGATTGGAATGTTTGGGAAAACGAAAGAGCTATGTATACCAAAATGCTGAATGGTAAAATGTAAAGATAAGATAATTTGAAACTGACTTATTAAATAAATTAATGTCGCTTAATATTAAAGAGATCGGAAAACTTTTTAAAACAGAGATTGTTTACTTGGCAACTTCTGATTTACAAGGCAATCCGCACGTAAAACCGATTTGGTTTGTGTACTACAAAGGAAAAATCTGGTTTGAAACAGATATTATTACAAGAGCTTTCAAAAACATCAAGGAAAATAACAAAATTATGCTCTGCTTTGGAGGACGTGAGACTTATCTAATCTGGGGAAGCGTTAAATGGTATAAAGAAAAAGATGCACAAGTTCCTTTCAGAAAAATGTTTTGGGAGAAGTATGGTAAAGATATGGACGATAGTTATATCACCGAAAAAACCAGAATTTTTGAGGTGATAATTACCAAAGAAATGTCCTGGCACTACGCCGACCAAAACTGGGAATAATTCTCCACTTTTCCCTAACCAATTGAAACTAAATAGTTTCATAGAAGTCCACAGCTAAAGCCGTGGTCCTTCGAGCTTCATTCGCCTTAGGCGAATGAATTTTCAATGATTCAATTCATCCACGTCCAAAGACGTGAACTTCTTGAATTAGCTTAAAAGTATTAACTTTTGAAGTAGGTTAATAACTCAATCTAGAATATAATCTGATACAAATTCATATTGTAAGTAATTGGCTCTATTATTTTGAACTAATAAGATATCTAACTCTGGCCATTTATTAGTTAGGTCTCTGATTTTCTCAAGGTTCATCCATTGAATCTGTCTTCCCAGTTCCATTTTCGATCTATGGCTAGGATTTACGATTACTTGATAAATTGCAAAAGCGTCATCAAATAAAACTTCACCGGTTGATGTTTTTATAGTCTTTAAATGTAAGCTTAAATACTTGAAATTATTTGACTCAACTTCTAGACCAGTGTTTTCATAGAAAATACGAATTAAAGCTTTTTCAGTGTTTTCCCCAAAATGAGGCTTTCCACTCGGTAAGTTATAGAAATTTGTTTTTCCTCCCGGATGCTCCTTTACCAAAAAGTCATCTCCTGATTTACACACGAAGCCGATAAAAAATGTTTTGAAACCAGTGTCAGTTAATGAACTTAAATCGTATTTAGCAATTTCTTTAATTCCCACGGAACTAATCTTGTAAATATTGCTTGTCTTTTCTATAAATCCTTTTTTCAGGAGTTGTTTTAAGTGGAAGACAATATTATCTTCAAAGCTATAACCCCCTGTTAAAGAAGAATACTTTTGGTTGTTATTTATTAACAGCCTCTTAAGAAATATCTTTTGGATTTCATGCATAAATAGTAAGCTTAATTATAAGGCAACTTGGTGTAGCCGACTACCCTAGATAAATTAGTGTCAAAACGGTATTCTAGCTATGTTTGGAAGGAGGTGAGACCCATGTTTAATAAACTATTCGCTGTTTGCCTTTTGGTTAATGATTTTGAAAAATCTTTTAAGTTTTATAAGGAAACCTTAGGACTAAAAGTAAAATCTCAAGAGGGAAAATTTGCTAATTTTAAATTAGGGGAAACCGAACTTGCTGTTTTCCAGAAAGATGAAGCAATAGCGATGTTCCCCAAGGAACATATGGGGAGTGGAGGTGGTGTTTCAATTGGTTTTCAAGTAGATAATGTAGAAAGAACTTGTAAAGAGTTAAAATCAAAAGAGGTAGAAATTTTTGAAGGACCAAAAAAAACTCCCTGGGGTCAGGAAGTGGCATATTTCAAAGATCCTGATGCAAATATCTGGGAGATTTCTGAGCCTTTTGAAGAGTAAAGGCAACTATGAAACTGGAGAAAAAAGAAACAATAGAGATAGCACCCATGTCTCCATTTCATTTTGACTCAACTTTTTTAAACCAGGTCACTTTCCGAGCAGTGATACCAAATGGGAATCAGGAAAAAGATGGCAAACCATGCTTTGGCGAAGAGAGAGGTTAGGATTGATTTATCAAAACGCTGGCAGCGACAAAAAAACCAAGATCAAGGTATCAGTTTACTCAAACAAAGTTTTCAATTCTGATTTCCTAGAAAGTTTAAAAAAGGAAATAATCTGGAGGTTCAATCTCGACCTTAATTTAGCAGAATTCTACAAAGACGTTGGAAACGACCCACTTCTGTCTCCCATTATTAAAAAGTTCTACGGTCTTCGGCCAATGCATTACGGCTCATTATATGAGTATTTAATTATTGGCATTGTCCTTCAGAACGCGGTTGTCAGAAGAAGCGTTAGTATGCTTCAATCACTTTTTGAAAGATATGGTGAATTGTTTGAGTATGATAGCCAGAAACTTTGGTGCTACTGGGAACCAAAAGTTCTGGCTAAAGTAGATGATCAGGAATTAAGAGACTTGAAGGTGGGATACAGAGCAAAATCACTAATCAGAGTTTCTGAAATGTTTGCAGAGGGAGGAATTGATGAAGTGGGACTACGGAATAAAACCAAAGAGGAACAAGAGAAGGTCCTAATTTCTCTTTATGGAGTCGGTCCCGCCACGCTCAGTTATATTATGTTTGATGCTTTTCACCATTGGGACTACTTAAGGACTATTTCTCCATGGGAGCAGAAGATTTATACACATATCTTTTTCAACAAAGACCATGAAAAAGAACTAGTACCAGTTACTAAAATGCTAAAACGCTTTGAAAGATGGGGGGGGGATGGAAAGCATTGGCTGTTCATTATGTGTGGGAAGATATTTGGTGGAAAAGAAGGAATCAACACATCGCTTGGTTAGAAAAGCTAATTAGGGTATAAAAATTGGTTCCTAGTGTATCTTAACTATCTTCTCCAAAGTAGTTATAATAGATTCAGAATCGACTAAATTACCTAATTATGAAGAAAGTTGTAATAATACATTGCTGGGAGGGATATCCAGATTACTGTTGGTATCCACAGACTAAAAAAGAATTGGAAGACAAGGGTTTTGAAGTGATTGTTCCTCAAATGCCGGAGACCGCCATGCCTAGGCTGTCACTCTGGCTTCCCAAACTTCAGGAACTGGCTCCCAATCCCAATGAAAATTTGTATCTTGTGGGCCATAGCGCTGGTGTAATCACTATTATGAGGTATTTAGAAAATCTTAAAGAAAATCAACAAATAGGCGGAGTAGTATTTGTTGCCGGTTTTACTGATGATTTGGGTTATAAAGAGTTGAGTAATTTTTACGAAAGTCAGCTGAATTTTGAAAAAATAAAATCCGGTGCAAAACACTTTGTTGCGATACATTCTGATGATGATCCTTACGTCTCTCTCAAATACGGAGATATTTTCAGGGAAAAATTAGGAGCAGAAGTAATTATCAAGCATAATATGAAACACTTTTCAGGAGCGGGAGATAATGAAGAAAGTTGTACTTCTTTACCCGAAGTAGCACAGGCCATTATCAAATTAAGCAGTTAGTTATAAGCAGGTTTGAAACATAATAGAAGTCCACGGCTTTAAGCCGTGGTCCTTCGAGCTACATTCGCCACAGGCGTTTGAATTTTCAATGATTCAATTCATCCACGTATAAGCAAAGCTTGGCACCGCTTCGCGTTGTAAAGACGTGGACTTCTTGAATTAGCTTAAAAGGTTCTAGATTGGACTGACCAGTCAGTAAGAAGTAAAAATATCCAGGTGTGTCTATCTGTATCACTCCTGATGTGATTTGATATAGAGGTAAAAGGGAAGAGAATCGGAGTCCAACTTCTTTAAGTTGGGTAGATTAGCCTGGTCTGATAATAATATTCCATCATTCGGTAAAGTTTCCTTTTGTTCGTCTATTACACCGGGTAGTTTGGGAAAATAGATTGCTCTTGCGAATAGTTCGGGGTCTTTAATGTTTACGCCATCCAATCGTGCTACTCTGGTAGACAAAAAAGGCTGCAATTGTCTTTCCTTTACCTTTAGGTAAAGCTCTTTATATGGCTTATTGTAATCTTCAAGATGGTAAAAGATGTGATAAGTATCTTTGGGGTAGATAAACATATAATACCGCCAGAAATCAAAGTAATTAATCGTTATTAAGAAAAATAAAATGAAGCCAGTGTATTTAAATAAGCGATTTTTGTTATCTAATATCATTTTGATCCCTAGTGTAAAAAATATTGAGTAGAAAGGGACCATATAAAGTAAGCGATGTGCAAAAAAGGTTGAACCCACAAAACCAAACAGGAGAGGGGAAATAAGAAAAGTTATCCCAAGTAATCTTAAATAATCAGAACCATTCCTGAATGTTTGATATATGCCGATTGCAAATATGGGCAGAGTGGATAAAAGGAACATCCCATGGCGCAGGGTTGATTGGACCAATAATTTATCGCCGGTAATAAATAAAAACGAGATGTCAAAGCTGGCTAAATAATAATAAAAGAAACTATATAGTGAGCTAATATTAAAACTTACACGATTTAGTACGGCGCCTCCGTAATAGTGTTCTAATAATGGAATTACGGCAAAAAACGGGAGCGCGGTTAAGGTAAATGTAAAAAGCGGTACTAAAAACTTCTTTCTAGTTAGAGTTTTTAAAGAAAGTTTTTGAGCCGGCCGGTTGAGATAAGAAATGTAGCCAATGCTAATTAAAATCCAAATAGCTACCAACGGTCTTATCCCACCGTATGCATAAAAACCAGTACCCAAACTGAGAGCTGCAAAGATTAAATATTTATTATCAAAACTTCGTCTGTATTTGAATAAACTGATTAGCCAAAGCAAAACAAAAGTAACCACAATCATATGTTCATATGGTGTATGAGTTACGATCATTACTTCAGGAATAATTATAAAAGAGATTAAGGTTATAAATGCGGATTTTTTGTCAAATAAAAGCCTGGCAAAATATAAAGTCAGAAGGGCAGAAATAACCGTAATTACTACAGTTGCCAAACGCAATACGTAAACAGAAGGACCGAAGAGTTTAAAAAGCAAGGCAACCAAATACTGCATATATGGCGGATACCAAGTTACATTATTTGATCCGAGAATAAATAGTGGTAAAAATCGTCCATGCGCATCGCGTAAGTTTTGAGCTAGTAAAATGCCATTATAGCCGTATGATGCCTCGTCTTCAGTAATACCGTTTGGAGTATCGGCAAGTCGGAAGGAGAAGAAAATAAATAAGAAAATTATTAAAATGCCTATAGAAAGGAAGGTTTTCGGTTTCATTTTCGAAACAGTTATAGTTACAAGTATACATATTCTAATGCTTTCTGTTTAGATATAATTTACAACTCTCCATACCATTTTTGCTCTAATTCAATGGCGTATATCTCTTTATATTATCAACATGATGTTTATATTATGATAATAGAGATAAAGTAATAATAATGATGGTCAAAGGTACTAAAAGGTACCTTTGACAACATTTTCCATTACGAAGAAAGTTGCGAATTATAGGGCTGGATTGATATAATGCTCTCCATGTTACCAAAACAAAGAGAACGAGCTCCACAGATACCAGAATTTGTACACAAAGAGGTATTGTCGAACGGACTTCGAGTATTGGTTCACGAGATGCCGTGGGCGCAATCTGTTTCCGCAAGGTTCTTGGTAAAAGCGGGGCCCCGATATGAAGACGAAGTTACGACTGGCTCTGCCCATTACTTGGAACATATGTTCTTTGAAGGTAGCCAAAAGTATCCCTCACGCAGAGAGCTTGATAGAGCAGTTGAGAGCAGGGGCGGTGACCATAGTGCATACACTGACAAAGAGTATGTCATGTACCAAGCGAAACTTCCTACTGAAAGCGCAGATTTTGCTTCAGAATTTGTAAGGGAACTTGTCTTCAATCCAGTAATGGCCGAGGAGGCAGTTGAGCGAGAAAAAGGAGTAATTAGTGCTGAACTGCGAAGGTCAATCGATACGCCAGCTCAACATAGATGGAACTTGTTGCGTCAACATGTGTGGAGTGGGCATCCTTTAGGACATAATACTCTGGGAACTTTTGATTCAATAGAGCGAATCAGCCGTCAAGATTTGCTAGGTTATCATACAAGGTTCTACCGACCCAACAATGCAATTTTAGTTGTGGTTGGCAATATCACCACACCGAGAGCGATTGATTTGGTGGCTCGGGATTTTGGTAGCCTTACGGCATCAGGTGACCAACTTCCTTCAATTCCTGCACCGATACAATCTGTTGACTCCAGAGTGCTGGTTGAAGAAAGAGATATAAAGCAAGCACATCTTCTATTGGCTTTTGCAACTGATGGTCACGGTGAAAGCAGTCCCGTACTACCACAGATTCAAGTACTTTCAAGAATGCTACGCAATAACATTTTCCATAAATTCGTATACGATTTAGGGTTCTCCTATTCGGCGGGATGTTATCCGTGGCTAGTCAGTGATAGTGGAAATATGGTTATCACCGTCGAAGTAGCACCAGAAAATACAGACCAGGCGGTAACAAGAATGGTTCAGGAAGTGAACAGCTTGAAAGTTGATGAGGAATCCGTACAAGAAGCAAAAGCAGGGGTTGTCAGCGATACTATTTTGAATCTTGCTGACACAGATGTATATGCTCATTTCATTGGAAAACAGGAGTTGTATACAGGAGCAGTAAAATCACCAGAACAAGTGAGGGCAGATATTCAATCAGTTTCAGTCGAAGACATTCAGAAAACGAAAAGAACTCTACTGACTCGAAATAATGCAGCCATGGTTGTTCTTGGCCCAGTGCCACAGGGTAAAGCAAAAGAACTAGATGACATGCTAGTTTTTGCATAACACTACAATAAGCTCGACTTCTTCAAGTACGAGTTTCAAAAAATATCTCGCAGACTTCTGAGCTGTTATATTGATTTTGGATGGCAGATTTTCAGGGTGGGTAGGGGCCACCTTGCAAAGGCTAATGCGGGTTGGGGTTGAATCGGATATGAAAGTGTCTCAAGTTGTTCTTCGAAGTAGGTTGTGACATACTCAACCAATGCCAGCAACAAAGTCCAGATGTGTCTATCTACAGATGTCACATTTTGAAATCGGACTAAAATGTGACATATGCTATAGAAATCACCACTAATATAGTCCTACTTCATAATGTGATTTCTATATATCACTCCTGGTGTGATTAACTCTCGACCACCATCAATAGTAAAAATAATCATTTTATACTAAAATACCGTTGTGATTAGTGTTATCACACCATGTAAAAATATTGTTAGCGACGGCCGCGAACCGTTTTTTAGAAAGATGTTTACTAGTCTGTTTAACCAGACCTATCGTGACTTCGAACATATTGTAATTGATGGAGCTTCAACAGATGGTACCTTAGATTTATTGCAAGAGTATAAACATAAACGATGTATCAATACCCTTGTCTCTAAGAAAGACAGAAATGTACACGAAGCCATGAATAGAGGAATTAGATTGGCACAGGGAAAATTCATCCATGTGATGAATTCAGATAACTATTTTCCTGATGAAAATTTTTTCTCTATCTCATTACAAGCGATAAAAGATAACCATGCCGATTTTACTCACGCAGATAGAAGTATTGAAACTAGAGAAGGTAAATTCGTTGGAATAAAGCGAGGAGATGAACGCTCCGCGTTCTTCAGAATGCCTTTTAGATACCAAACTATGCTTATACGAAAAGGGGTGTATGACGAAATTGGCCCGTTTGATGAAAAATACGATATAGCAGCAGATTATAAGTTCATGCTGGAAATGCTACTTTCGGGAAAAAAGGGTCTTTATATTCCCAAAGTTTATATTTGTTCACTTGATGGAGGAATTACGTCAGACAGACCCAAAGTAATAAGAGAGGTTACCCAAGTATTATATGAATGCTACGGTAAACAATATGGGCTGACAAAAGATGATTGCCAGGATATCTATTTACGGAAAATATCTCCCGACTTGTTATCCAAAATTAACGTACATATTCCAGATGAAAGAATAAAAGAATCTCTTAACTTCTGCTATGAATTATCACTTCACTAGGAATGAATTCGGAAACAGAATTAGCACAAAGGAAAAGAAAAGAAGAACAATGACATACTCCTCGCAGCAGAGCTGCGAAGGTATCTTACGATACAGTATGTCTTCTTGAATCTGCTCATCCTGCGCTGCAGAGCAACGAGGTATTCGCAGGTTCTAGAATAAAAAATGGTTGCTACAGAGAAATTGCCTGCATTAAATGCCCCAGTTGAAAATTTTTCGCGTGGATTATTTCAAGCAGAAATTCCTGGATTGGGTAATCCTATTCGGGGTAAAGTACGTGATAACTGGATAATTAATAAGGGAAGTCAACAATTCAGGTTGATGGTGACAACCGACCGTCAGTCTGCCTACGCCCGAACTGTTTGTACTGTTCCGGGCAAAGGACAGATTTCCAACCTCATTTCAGCATTTTGGTTTGAACATACCAAAGATATTATCCCAAATCATATGATAATGGTTCCTCATCTAAATATTCTTCTTGCAAGACAGGCAAAAGCTGTCGTTCCTGTTGAGGTTGTATTAAGAAGGTATTTGGCAAGAGGAATATCACCGACGTCGGTATATCACAATTATTTTAATCTAGGGAGAAGAGAGATTTATGGGATAAAGTTTCCTGATGATTTACGAGTTGATCAGGAGTTTCCCATGGGAACAATACTCACGCCGACAACTAAAGCTAGAAACGGGCATGATCAAGAGTTAACGAATATTCAGGCGTGCGAGCTAGCAGACGGTAACCTGAGAGATGGAACTTGGGATAAAGTAAAATCTTCAGCTTTTGAAATTTTTGAAAGGGCTAGAGCCTTCAGCCTAAGTAGAGGTCTAATTCTTGCGGATACAAAGATGGAATTTGGTCTTGATTCAGAGGACAATCTGATACTAATTGACGAAGTTCTTACTCCGGAATGTTCTCGATTTTGGCCTTGTAATAAATACGCTGACCGATTTACCAGCGGAGAAAATCAGGATATTGACAAGGATGTATTGCTTAGATGGCTTATAAATAATGGGTTTGTTGGGGAAGGAGTAGTTCCCAAAATTCCAAGTGATGTAATTAATCAAATGGCTGAAATATACGAAGTTCCGTACAGGATGATTATGGGAAAAGATTTATTACCCTTAACTGATTCCAAATTGGTAAGTGAAGTTGCTTCCCAGTGTGTTTATAAGCTTCTTGAAGATAATAATTAACTCGCCCTGTGAGAGATAAGTTTTCCACACATAGTTGTGAATTGGCTTGGCACAAGTTGAGTTTAAAGGTGAGGCTAAGCAGCAATATACCCCATAGTCGATTGACTTATCGAATAGTGGGTAGTATAATAATATTTGTTTGGCAGATTGAAGTGAGAAATCTGCTTAAATAGTAAGTTTTATTTCTAAGTTTTAAGATATATATATCCCCAGTTTAGTATTTAGTCAAAAAAGGATTTTTGTATATCTTCGCAATTTGCGCTGCGTATAGCGCACAAGCGGTAATATATAAAAGATACCTAAAGTATATTAATTATTTTGCTACCCGTATCTAATCTTTCCGCTACTTAACGTACATCTTTCATTTAGGCAGTTTTGTCACTTCAATTTGGTCACTCTAAAATCATATGTATAGAAAATTTAATCAAAGGTTTAGCCGGGGAAGAAATTTCTCCAATTTTAGGGCAAGTGCCGGGCGCGGAAACGGCAGAGGAAGAGTCAAATCCTTTGATCCCACAAACTTTATTAATACGCCTCAGGTTAAAAATGGCTTAAGTGACTATACGATATCCCACACTTTTAGCGATTTCCGGATTTCGGATACTCTAAAAGAAAATATTTCACGCAAAGGCTATAAAACTCCCACCCCAATTCAGGATCAGGCAATTAACCCCATCCTTGAGGGAAGGGATTTAATCGGCATCGCCAACACAGGAACCGGTAAAACCGCCGCATTTTTAATTCCGCTTATTGATAAGGTTGCTAAGGATCGTAGGCAAAAAGTTTTAATAATTGCACCGACTCGTGAGTTAGCAACACAAATTAAGGATGAACTTATCGATTTTTCGAGAAACGTCGGAATATACTCTGCTCTTTGCATCGGCGGAGCAAATATCAGAAGGCAGGTTTACGATCTATCCCGAAATCCGAATTTTGTAATCGGGACCCCCGGAAGACTGCTGGATTTGCTAAATACCCGCTCCCTCAACCTATCAACTTTTGCTACGGTTGTACTTGACGAAACGGACAGAATGGTTGATATCGGATTTATCAAAGACATAAAGTACATTATCTCCCTGTTGCCAAAACCGCGCCAATCGCTTTTTTTCTCGGCGACGGTAAGTAGAGGGGTTAGAGAAATTTTAGAAAGCTTTGTCCAAAATCCTGTCACAGTCTCTGTTAAAACCGGCGAAACAGCTGAAAATGTAAGCCAAGAGGTTGTTAAGGTGGGCAATCCCAATGCAAAAATCGAGGAATTGCACAAGCTTCTTATAAAAAAAGAATATGAGAAGGTTCTCGTCTTCGGAAGAACAAAACATGGAGTTCAAAGGCTCTCAGATGAGCTTATCAAACGGGGCTTTAAGGCAGATGCGATTCACGGCAATAAAAGACAAAGCCAAAGGAATAGAACCTTGGAAAAATTCAAGGCTAACACTATTCAGATTCTTATCGCAACTGACGTTGCCTCAAGAGGCTTAGATATTCCGAATGTCAGTCATGTAATAAACTATGATTTACCCGAATCTTACGAGGCATATGTTCACAGGATCGGTCGAACAGGGCGGGCTGACAAGAGAGGGACTGCTCTCACTTTTATTGGGTAAACTCTGCCGGAGCCAATGACTACAAGTATAACCACTTTTGACGTATTAGTTATCTACACCGAAAAACTTGCCATTAGTGCCAATTCTCCCTTAGAAGGTACTCCTGCACCATTCGCCAAAGAATCAGCTAACGCAAATTACAATATTGTTTATGCCTACTTTCTCAAAACCTGCCGGAGATTTAATTTAAAAGCGGCCTTTGCAACCTCAGCCGATATAATCGGCGCCGGCTTAGTCAAAAGTTATTGGCTTTTTGATAATGGTACTTGGCTAAAAAGAGACAAGGTCGGTTTTTCTGAATTAATTTTTGATAAATTTTTTCCTACGAGTAAGAAAATCAGAGTTAGTCGCAATTTACTTTTCTCTTCAAAAAAGGTGAAATCTTTTAGTAACCCCCACCTTTTTAATCTTTGTTTTGATAAACAAAAAACTTACAATAAGCTCCGGAAATTTTCTATTCCCACGGTAACCATAAAAGGGGCAACCAGAAAAGGCGTTACTGAAGCCTACAAGACTCTTACCGAGAAAGTGGCTATTCATCCCCACAAAGACGATTTTTCCGACGAAATTATTATGAAAGACAGATTTGGAGCTGGTGGAAATAACGTCTACAAATTTAAAGCCAGTCAAAGACTTAAAATGATTGCGGTAATGAAAAAGCACAAAAAGAAATCGTTTATCGCTCAGCCGTTTGTAAAATTTAATAAAGGTTTCAGCTATAAAAACTCTCCAGTTTCGACTGATATCAGGATGATCTATTTCGGCAAAAAAATAGTTCAAACATATATAAGAATGGCTAAACCGGAAGAGTTTAGGTGTAATGAACATCAAGGGGGGCTTTTAAAATATTTACCAGTAAGGGAAATGCCTCCTAAGGTGGTGGCATTTTCAAATGATATTGCCAAAATTCTAAACGAGAGATCATCTTTTTTTACACTTGACTTTATTATCAGCAATACCAGAAACGTTTATCTTCTCGAAGCAAATACCGGACCGGGGTTAGACTGGAATCTAAAAATCAAGGAAAACGAAATTGAAGCCAAGAAATTGATAAGACTTGTTGTCAAAGAATTAGCCAAAAGGGTTAAACTTCCAATCACTACTTCTAAAAATAAGGTTGAAAATATTAAAGTAGGTGTTCCGGGTGCTAGCGAATACACGGTAGTACCAAATCTGTTATCGCCACTTTGAACTGACTATTTTTAAGTTATTAACTTCTTTCGAAGAGATCTAAAAATAAATTTGAAATACTTTTAGGTAAGACAGAAGTAAATGCGGCATAAGATAACGGGTTTTCACCGACTCATGAGCCTTTTGCGAAATTGACTGCATTTTATCCTGGTTGGCAAGAACATATACTATTTTTTCTGCAGCTTCCTCTACCGAGTTAACTAAAAATCCATTTTCGCCATCCTGAATCTGTAGTTGTATTCCTCCAACCCGTCCTCCGATAACAATAGCCCCTTTCCACATGGCTTCGGTTACCGTTAGTGCAAAGCCCTCTTTGATAGACTTTTGCAGAATAACATCTGAGGCAGTTTGAAATGCATCTACAAACCTATCGTTATCCTGCATATTAATGAAAAATAAAATACCTTCTTTACTTTTTGCATATGCTTTTACTTCCTCCGCAATTTGCACTCCTTCAGGATCATCGGATGCCATCTGAGCCACAAACGCTAGTTGCAAATTCGGAACCCGCGCTTTTGCCAGCTGACACGCATCTATCACCCCAATAGGATCTTTCCAGGGATCAAGGCGGGAAACTTGGGTTACAAGCGGTTTTGTTACATCTACTCCTAAACTTGTGAGTAAAAGTTTTGCTTCGTCTTTAGTCATCAACTTATTTTTAGGTGCAAAAGGATCTATAACCGGAGTTATCAAACTTACTTTCTCCCCAGCTATACCATCGTGGACAAAATCCTGCATAGTAAAGATAAAACGATCAAACTTCTGCAAATAATCAAAAATAAAACTCCATACAGCTTCGTTGGGAGTCGAGGTATCAATATGACACCGCCAAATGACAAGTTTGGGCCGATTTTTCATAAAAGCCACTGCCGCTGCGGGTTGTGGATCATGAACAATAAGGACATCTGTTTCTATTTCATCCAAAAGTCTTGCACACACTTTGTTGTGCTCAAGATACAAGTGTTTTTCTTGAGGAGTTAAATCACCCGCTTTGCCTTGAAGGAAATTATGAATTTTTTTGGTTACTTCGAAAAAAGCCATATCCGGAGGAATAACATACCAGCCACAGGATAGACCAAGGTCCCGCCACAAGGGAACTTCGCTCGGCAGCATTTCGGCTACTCCGCCCCCTAGAGCAGTTGCGTTAACTTCTGCGATCTTTAAGTTTTTTGACTTTTGAGCTAGAGTGGTAAGTGACTCGACAACATCAGGAATAAGACTGTTGTAGTCTACCAATTTTTTCTCAGCAACAGATACTTCTTGTAATGCCAGCGACATACGTGATCTATTCTTCAGCCCAAACCCCTTTGAGGATATCTCGCGTGGTTTGCATCTCTTTGAGCGTCTTTTCACTAAGCTTTGCTCTCTCTTCAAATATTTCTATCACTTTTTGGTACGCAAGTTCATATTGCCTCGCCATGATTTTATAATTAAAAAGATTTCTCGCCCGCTCGGAAATATATCTTCTATCCATAGAAAAAAGTTGATCCATATGGTGGTAACCCTGAACAAAGTCTTCGACCAAAAGCCCTGTCCTACCCTCTTCAATAAGCTCAGGCATAGAGCCCTTTTCAATAGCCAGAGTCGGCGTACCACAGTATGCTGATTCCAAAACAGTTAAGCCAAAGGGTTCGCGAAAACCAGTTGGATGCAAATTTACCCGAGCGTTACTAATTAGTTCAATTTTTTCCTGCATACCGATTTCACCAAGGTTTTCAACAAGAGGATGCGCTAAATAGGGCTTAATAACTTTTTCAAAATAGTCTTTGCCTTGGAAATCCAGTTTGCCGGCAATCTTAATTTTCATTCCAAGCCTTAGTGCCAATTCAATTGCAAGATGTGGATTTTTCTCCTGGTCATAGCGACCTATAAAACACAAATAATCCTGAGGTTTTTCAACAAAAGGAAATTCTTCGGGGTCAAGACCATTATAACAAACCCCAACGTACTGAAGATCAGGAAATCCTTCCTGCTGGTTTTCCGAAATAGAAGCGTAAAAAAGCCCTTCGCGCTTTTCAAAATATTTTAACTGCGAAAAAAGAAATGGACCATGAAGAGTCGTCAGATTTGGAAATTCCTGAAAGTCTATAAGATCATACGCGTTGGAATGAATTATGTCGACGTGAGGTAAAATAGCTCTTAATATTTTCTTCATTCTTTTATGAATTTCAGCAACTCTCCTTTCTATCGTAATATTTTCCTCCACATCCTTGCCAAAGAAAGTATGTTTTTCACAAATGGGAATAAGTTTGCAGGGTACTTGAGAATCACCCGGTGCAAGTAAGGTCACTTCATGACCTCTTTCCATAAGTCCCTTGATAAGGAAATAAATCACACGCTCAGTACCACCGTATTTTTGGGGAGGAACCTCAACATAAGGTTCCGCAAGCATAGCAATTTTCATACATTAAAGCAGGCTTAATTTGAGATTATTACTTGTATATAATACTACAAAGGTAATAATATTAGAAGCTATCCAAGCTACGAGAAGAATTATGGTCTATTATATTAAAGAAAATTTTTATTTTGATATCGACAAATATAACCAACTTAGGATAACCGGACCACAAAATCACCTTCTTCTTGGCTTGACCATTCCCGAAAATGTCAAAATTGAAGTTGAAAAGTATAACCTTCACAAGAAGCAGCTGGTCGTAAAATTAAAGCTTTCTACAAAAAAATTAACTACGCCAATTCCTATTGTCACAGACATTCGAACCATAAGAACTTACACAGAAAATGTCCGCCCTCAACCAACTTATGGAGAACTGATAGAAAAAAATATTGAAGAGTTGGTCCCTCAGACAATTAGACAAGTTAAAAGAAAAGGAAAGATCGTTCTCAAGTTTGCCAAAACGTACACCGACGAACGGGGAAAAATACGAAGGTACGGGGCAAAATTTATTCTTCCGCCTGATTCCAGCGCAAAAATTGACGGGAAAAAGTTAACGATAACCTCTGATAAAAATATTTTTTTAACCATTAAAACAATTACAAATGTAACTGTTTCTCAAAAACTTCGCTCCTTGGTTTTTGTTCCTGAAGAAGATATTAGTCGGGATCTATTTAATAAAACCTTATTAGACCTTTACCAAAAAGCAGGTAAAGATGTTGAATATCTAGTTCGAACTCAAAAAACGAGCAGCTTTGAGTATGGCACAATATTCCCACGAGACTGGATTGAGTCAGCGGATCTGGGACATGGAGACTTCAGCCCTGAGACTATTGATTATATGTATTCTCAGGCTATGAAAAATATCTCAGAAACGGGCGAAGGCTGGCACGAAGAACTGGTGGGCTCATACCGAATGAAAGCGGGTTCTAAAAATTTTATCGATAGAAAGATGATTGACATAGAACCACGCTACATCATCGGTATGAATTTCGTGACAAAGTCTTTCCTGCTGAATAAAGAAAATAGAAGAAAGCTAAAATTGGTGGCAAATTACATACTGCGTAACGCCGAAGAAAAAGAACTTATAACATTTAAGCGAACACATCGTGCTCGCGATGAATACTATCCTGTTGGTAATTGGCGAGACAGCGGCAATGCATTTCCCGGGCAAAAATCCCCCTTGGCTCCTTATGATGTCAATTGTGTTTTTTATCCAACCAGTTTGAAAATAATCCGAGAATACTGTACCTTTTTCCAAATCCGCAATCTTAATTGGTTGGATGAAATCTTCGAGAAATGGCAATTGAATAAACAAAAATATCGTATGTATCACCCATATGACACAGTGGGGTATGCACTAGCAATTCACGGAAAGAAAAATAAACAACTTACAGTGTCACACCTGGACGAGGCATATGACTTATTCTACGGAAATCCAAATCTTGAAGAAGTTGTAAGCTTTGCAATTAAGTTAGCAGATCCTGATTTTTTCTATACCCCCGTGGGACCAATCCTAGTAGCAAATGATGAGGAAGAATACTCAACCGGCCAATATCACGGTAAGGTTATTTGGCCAAAACAAGCCGCATTTGCAATCGCGGGGTTAGTAAGGCAATTCAGAAGAGGCATCTTGGAAAACTGGCCGAATGATGTTTTAGAAACAATCAAAGATGTAATTAAAATAACCTGTGAAGCTTGTTTTCGAGGCTGGGAAGAATTGGGCGTAATACCTGAGCTTTACTACTATGACAAAAAAGGTAACTGTGCAAGACTCTATACAGATCAGCAAAACTATGAGGGACCAATGAGTTTTCTGCAGCTTTGGAGTTTAGTCGGAGCTAGGCGGATTATGCGTGGATATCAGTTTATGAAGCTCCATGGCTAAACTCGTGGTTTTCTCGCTTTGATGATCAAAAACGCTTGTTTCGCTAACCAAAAATTTTTTTAACAAGAAGAGTAAAGTTTAAACCTTTATGTTTAGTTTTGCCTTCACTTTTTTTGGACCATACGGAAAGTATTAACCACTCATTTCTCTCATTCTTTTTAGCAACTACTTCTATTCGGACGTTATCAAGCGTTTTGTGATAAACCCAGACGTTTTTGGAGTTTGCATATCTAGATTGATCGGGGGCTCGCCATGTAGCCCAAGCATCACTCTGTTTAATTCCACGTTCTCTCATCCTGGCAAGAGCATGATTCGTCCAAATTACCCCGCCAAATTTATTGTCCACGCTTCCCTTTCCCTCTAATCTCATGAAGTATTTCTGCTTCTATACTTTTAATTTCATTTCTTAATAACTCTTCAATATCCCCTTTTATCATCTTATTAAGATAGACTATGTGAGTATCACTGTAAGGAGACTCATGAAAGCTTAATAAAAACTCTTCATGGTGCTCACGGGGTAAGATATCCAGAATTGAAGCTAAAACTCTATGATGAATAATTTCATCAATCAGTTGCCAAAGTTCCTCACGTTCTTCGGCTAAGTCAGTTACATTTTTTATTTCCCTATCAACTTCCTCAAATATTATCAGGTGATCGTAAAAGATTCTACTCATAATAAATTAATGTATCTTTTGGCATATGCGATAAATCGCATCTGTAGAAAATTTTTGACATATTTAGTTTCTTAGCATTGCTATATCTAAGTTATTATACTCGACCGGACCAAGTGGAACTTCATTTTCCGGATCGTCCACAAAAAAAATAATTACAGGCCCCTTTTTGTAAGCGCTGCCCCCTAAAGATTGCATCACTTCAGGACTTCCGCCGTAGTGTTTACCCGTCCAAGCTGCAGGACCAGAATCAGCGATAGAAGCGATAACTGCATTGCCGTTTTCAGTATTAACGATAAGCACTTTTCGGTACTTATACCAATTTTTTAAGTAAGGTTGTCTTCTGTCCCAATCCGACAAATAAAGGGTCTGGACGACTGCATACCATTTCTCTGTATCCTCCAACTCTTTCGTTAATGCCTGTTTAGACTGGGCGAAATAGCCCCAAGCCGAAAGTCCCGGCGCCATACCTTCCCGGATAACTTTGTTGCCCCCATGATCCTGTAATCTGTCACCGGGGAAACGTCTTAAATGCTGCTCTATTCCAATAATACCGTATGTCGTATTTAAGTGTTCGGACTCCAATGTTGCGCGCGCAGGAACCCCAATCACATTTTGGAAAACCTGTTCTAAAAGTTTTTCCTCGGTACGGGATAGCGGACGTACTCTCCCGGGCAAACTTGAGGAAAGTGTATCTACAAGAATCTCTTTCGAGTTCTCAGTACTCGAACCAGCAGTGGCAAATTTCTGCAAAATTTCATAAGAGGGAGGTAATAACTTTAATTCAGTTGGTAAATTAAATAAAAGTGCGCCAGTGAGAGCCCCTGTGCCAATAAGTTTAGCAGAATGCTCACGGATTTTACCGATATCAAGTCCTTTTGATTTGAAAAACTCCTCAGCATGAAAATGTCTCTCCTTGATATGCCTTTTCGCTTCTAAGTTTACTAACTTTAGCCTTTGCCTCAATAATTCTGCATCCACTTTATTGGCAGCAATATCAAAATACGTTTGTGTGGGCAGCTTTCCCATAAATAGTTGAAAGTGGTTAGTTATTTGATAATACTATATTAATTCTTTTTAGCGTTTCTTCCTTGCCTAAAAGTATAATCGACTCGTTAATCGGCGGAGTAAATCTTTGACCTGTAATGGCAATTCTCAAATCCATGAAAAAGTCTCCAGTCTTGAATCCGTTTTTATCAATTTGTTTCATTAAACCATCGTTTAGATCCTTCAAAGACCAAGAGTCTAAGTTATCAAGTACATCTGTTGCGATTCCCAAATGTGTTTTCCAATTCCTGCCCAGCATTTTGGTTTCTATACTCGGCTTCTCAAAGAAAAAGCCCGCAATAGTTTCGAAATCACTAAGTTTTGTGATCCTTTCTTTGATCAAAGGAATAATTTTCTTAACCAAATTTTTATCAGCTTTATTCGGTGCAAATGGGAGCACTAGCTTGATTAACTCTTCGTCAGTCTTTTGGCGAATATAATAACCATTAAACCAATCAAGTTTTTCTTTATTGAAAAGGGGATTAGACTTTTGAAAACCGAAAGAATCGAATAGTTTGATAAATTCGTCCAAGGTAAAAAGTTCACGATTATCCTTGGGCGCCCAACCGAGAAGGATCGTAAAATTAAAGATTGCTTCCTTCAAATAACCTTCATCTTCTAATTGTCTAATAGAGGTTGATCCTTTTCTTTTGGCTAATTTACCCCCTTCGGCGGATTGAATATCAGTTAGATGGCCGATTTCCGGTCTGTTATATCCTAAATAGTCATATAAAAGTAAATGAATAGGCGTACTGGGCATCCAATCATAACCTCGTAAAACATGAGTTATTTTCATATCATTATCGTCATAAGTCGCTGCCAGGTGATAGGTCGGAAGTTCACCTAGTACCTTTGATTTAAGAAGTGTTGCATCAAATACGGTATTTGAATCCCAGCTTATATCTTTATCGAAAACAAAATCGCGGTATGTTATCTTCTGGTTATCGGGAATTTTTATTTTTATGGCACCTTCTTTAAGTCCTTTATCCCTGCATGGATCTCTTAAAATCTTCGTATAACCACTATGTTTTGCGTCTCTTGCTGAACATTGACAGTAAAATGCTTTGCCTTCTTCGACCAGTTTTTCAGCGACTCTTTTATAAATCCCCTCTTTTGCCCTTTCTGATTGGACGTAATATTCATTCCACTTCATCCCGAAATCTGAAATCATCTTTTTAATTATTTCTACAGCCTCTGGCACATATCTTCTTTGATCAGTATCCTCAATACGCAATAAAAAATCTCCCTTATTATGTTTAGCCAGAGCATAAGCATAAACACACGTTCTTAAATGGCCAATATGGGGCATTCCTGTCGGACTTGGAGCAAATCGCGTTCGTACTTCTTGAAATTTAGAAGATTTTAACTCAGCCACAATTGAATTCTACCACGAGTACAGTTATACTCAAAAGAGCTTTATGGCTTCACTTACCCAAATATCCATTTCCGCGAGGAAGGTAATCCGCTACGGAATTTACCTTATTATACTTTTAGTTATTTTACGTTTTGCTTTTAACATAAGCCTGAACTTATATAGAAGGGTATTCCCGCCCAGAGAACCGGCACCAACAGTTGCTTTCGGAAAATTACCGAAATTGGCTCTCCCAGATAAACCTAAAGCGGAAAATATAAACTATACTCTTGAACTAGTAGGAGGCGATCTGCCGAAATTGCCTGAACAGACTTTGGTTTACGAAATGCCGGCTTTCCAGTCCGACATTAAAGTAATCGATGATGCCAAAAGAAAAGCAAACCAGCTAGGGTTTAACCCAGATGGTAAAGTGCTGGTTGAGAGCATTCCAAATGTTTATGTATTTAAAAAGGGAGCAACTCCGGCAACACTCACCATGAATGTAATAACAGGAATATTTTCTATAAGCTACAACATTAATGAAAACCCTAATATTTTTGAAGGCACTCCTGGACAACCTGAGACATCTGTCGATTTTGTTCGGAATTACTTAAAAGGATTTTTATCAGAAGACCTAACCTCCGGTCCCGGAACTACCGAACTTCTCCGCTATGAAGGTGGTAAGTTTGTCCCTGCAGTTAGTATCTCTGAGTCAAACGCAATTAAAGTAAATATTTTTAGAAAAGGCTTTGGAAAAGACGGAAGTATACCGAGTGTAACTCCTGACATGCCAGAAGCTAATGTTTGGTTTATTTTAGCCGGCCGCTCCAGAACACCAATTGCGGCTGAATACCACTCTTTCCCCATTAACACGTCAAAAATTGCGACCTATCCATTAAAGACAAGTGAGAAAGCGTGGGAGGAGTTAAAGGAAGGAAAAGCATATTTCGCAAATATTGGTGAAAATAGTTCAGGAGTCATTATCAGAAAAATCTACCTGGCTTATTACGATGCAGGGCAGTACGCTCAATATTACCAGCCGGTTATTGTCTTTGAGGGAGATAATAAGTTTTTTGCTTTCGTCCCTGCAGTAATAGATGAACACTATGGAAGAGAACAAGCTACAACTACTGCGCAATAGACCTTTGCACACTCCACCAATCGAAATTAGTAAAGACCCAGTCAATAAGTTCTTTTGTTTCACCAAACCTATCCTCGCTCCCCAAAAGGGCAATCATAACCTCCCTTTCGTCTCGTTCTATGTAGGTAACCAAATTTTCATGTGAGTCCGGAGTCCAGCCTGTTTTTACCCCTATTACGCCATCAACCTCTCCCAGCAATTCGTTAATATTATAAAGTCTATGTGATATCTTCCCATCATAGCTATAAACTATCTTTTCTTTTGTACCCACCATCTCCCGAAAAATAGGATTTTGCATGGCGACACTTGATACGCGCACGAGATCACGAGCGCTGGTTACCTGTCCTTTACCGTCAAGTCCCGATGGATTATAAAAAGATGAATGATCCAAATGCAACTCCTCGGCTTTCAGATTCATAGCAGTGATAAAGGAAGCACGTCCACCGGGATAGTTTTTGGCCAAAACCTCCGCGGCGTCGTTGGCGGAAAAAACTAAAAGGCCGTACAGTAGATCCCCAACTTTTATTTTCTCGCCAACTACAAGTTTCATCTTTTGGCCTTCTACTTGTATCTCTGCACCTGCTGTTACTAACTCATCCGGGTGATAATAATCCATTGCAACCAAAGCGGTGACAATTTTTGTCGTTGATGCAGGCAGAAGTCTGTCATCGGGATTCTTTTCGTAAAGCGTAACTTCAGAAGGAAGATCAACTACTAAGATTGACTGGGCAGAAAGATTTGGAGCATCAAACTCATTTACTAAAACAGGGATCGGAGAGAGACTTGTATCCTGATTTTCTCCGAGAACTTCAGTTTTTAATTCTTCATTCTTGGGAATGTAAAGAGGAATTCTTGTTATTGCTAAAGTCGAAGTTGCTATAAAAAAAAATGAGATCATCGCTAAAAGCAAAAGTTTCATGTTCTTACTCTAAAATGAAGATGAACATTTTGCAAGACTCCAGTATTACTTTTTCTTTTCCTGAGGTTTCTGTAAAGTTGACAAACGGATGTCTACTCTTTCCATATCACGAGGAAAGAGACTCGCCTCGCGGATATTTCCTAATCCAAGTATATGCATAGTAATTCTTTCCGATCCAAATGAAAAACCACCTTCGGGGGGCATACCGAACCTAAACGCTTGCAAATAAAGTTCTAGTTTTTTCGGATCAACATTTCTTTCCTTTGCCATTTTCAATAACGTATCATAATCGTTTATTCTTCTGCCACCCGTCATCCATTCGGTTCCTCTTCCCAATAAATCAAAACTCATCGTATATTCTGGGTCTTCAGGATCTTGGAATGTATAAAAAGGCCTTTTCTTAGTTGGATAATGAGAGATGAAAATAAGGTCACTCCCCTTCTCCTCTAAAGACCACCTACAAATTTCTTTCTCATCTTCTGGCTCCAAGTCGGGTTCCTTGCGATTGTCTCGACCAGTGCGTCTAAAAATTATTTCTTGTGCTTCCCTTAACTTAATCATTGGAATATCATCGGTAAACTTGGGAGTTGTGGCACCAAACTTTTCTAAAATTTCTCCACACTTTTTTTCAACTTCTTTAAGCATAAATTTTATTGTGTATTCGGCCATTTCCTTAACATCAAAATAGCTATCGATAAACCCAAATTCTGCATCAAGGGTTGTTACCTCAGTTAAGTGTCGTGTTGTTACAGAGGGTTCTGCTCTTAGAGTTTTGTTAACCGAAAATACCCTCTCGTACGCACCAACCAAAATTTGTTTATAGAGCTGTGGACTTTGTGATAAATATACTTCATGGTTGAAATAGGGAACTTTAAAAACCTCAGCTCCCCCTTCAACAACCTCGGGAATAAAAACTGGCGCCTGGAATTCAAAGAATTCTCTCTCTTTAAGTGCTCGCCTAAAGGCGTCAATAACAACTTCCTGAACTTTAAAGATAGCGTTTATTTTTGAATTTCTTAAAGTAAGTGGGCGGTAATCAAGAAGTGTAGGTAAAGAAACATCCAAGTCTTCCTTTCCCATATCTATAGGTAGTTCATGTGCAGATGACAACAAATTTACCCTTTCCGCCTTAATTTCGACTTTACCTGTTGAGATACTGGGGTTGATCAAATTTTCAGGTCTCTTTTTGACTTCACCTTCTATTTCAATAACGTACTCTATTCCCAATGAAGAATAATCACTTCCCATTCCGACGACTTGAATAATTCCTGTTCGGTCACGCAAATCAATGAAAGTAATTTTTCCGTGGTCGCGTTTTGTATTTACCCACCCAGCGAGTTTTACCTTTTCTCCAATTTTAGTGAGTGTATCTTTTACTAATGTTCTCTCCATACCCCTATTTTACTATAGCTTCAGGAAAACCGTAAACCCCCGTTTACTGATGAATTAAGCTGGAGTTAACTTTTCTCAAATATTTGTTAATTTCTTGGCGAGCTTGGGTAGTTACGACAAACTCTAGCCAATGTTTATTTGGTAATTTCGGATTCTTAGACTTTATTATCTCAACAACCCGACCGTTTGTTAATTTGTAACTCAAAGGAACAATTTTTTCATCAACCTTGGCCGCTTTTACATACTCGCCCAGATCAGTATGAACGGCATAAGCATAGTCAATAGGTGTGGAATTTACCGGCAGATCATAAACATCCCCCTTAGGAGAAAAAACAAAAATTCTTTCAGAGAGAGCGTCAAATTTAACTGCCCTAAGGAATTCTTTGGAATCAGCAATTTCTTTTTGCCACTGAGCCAACTCCCTTACCCAAGAAAATTTATCAGAGCCCTGCGCCCACTTTCCCTCATCAATATCCTTAGAGTTCAATTTACCTGCAGATTTGAGAGAGGAAAGGCGCCAATGGGCGGCGGCTCCGTATTCAGCTTCTTCATGCATGGCAAAAGTTCTTATCTGAATTTCCACTATATTTCCACCGGGACCAAAAACTTTAGTGTGAATAGAGCGATAACCGTTGGGCTTGGGAATAGCTATAAAGTCATTAACGGCAATCTGGGGGACAGGTTTGTAAAATTTATGGGCAACACCTAAAGCAATATAACACTCCGAAGCCTCTTGCACTAAAATTCTCAAAGCAACTACATCGTTTATCTTTTTAAAATCCCAACTGATCTCTGACCTTTGCAGTTTTTTCCATAAGGAGTACAAACTTTTTTTCCTTCCGTAAACTTGGGCGGTCACACCTTCTTTATTTAATGCCTTAAGAAGAACTTTCTTCATCAGAATAATTTTTCTCTCGGCATTTTTGTAGTAAGGCGATGAAAGATCAACCACCTTTTCGTAATCTTTTATATAGGCATACTGAAAGGCCATATTCTCAATTTGATCCTTAGCCTCCGCCATACCTAATCTTTCAGCAAGCGGTGCATAAATCTCCAAACTGTTCCTGGCATAGTCAACTTTTCTTTCTTCGGGTAAGTACTCCAGTGTTTTTAAATTATCTAGTCTTTCTGCCAAACGCAAGAAAACAATTCTCAGGTCTTTCGCAATCGCCAAAAACATCTTGCGCAAATTTTCCACAAACAACTCTTCACTACTTCCTTTAAGTTTTATTTTCGACACTTTAGTTACTCCTTCCACCAAAGCCAGAATTTCCTCACCGAAGCCTTGAAGAACATCTTTGGCAGTAGCCGCACCGTGCTCAATTGTGTCATGCAATATCCCGGCGGTTATCGTCGCAAGATCCATCCTCCACGAAGCTAATATTAATGCGGTTTCCAGAGGATGCCAAATAACTTCTTCCCCGGAATATCTTTTCTCTCCTGCGTGGGCCAATTTCGCAAACTCAAAGGCACGCCGAAGAGTTGTAAAATCACCAGTGGCATTATAGTCACGAATTATGCTTAGTAAATCTTTAAATCTCTTTTCTAATCTTTTTTCCATAAATTTTTTTTACACAAGTACAAATATGCTGTGTATGTTGGATTGACACATCCTAAAAATAATTTAGTTGCTAACCTTAATATCCTTAATTTTCAGTTGTATGTTTGTAGACCCGTTCCAAATATTTTCTTCGACAGTAAAGGCAATATCGTAAAACCCTTCCTGCAAAATATTGGAAAAGAAATTGCCCCAGCCGAAACCGATCGCCTGAAAAATGTGACCATCTTTTTCTATTACAATTTTTAGATGTTTCCCTTCTTGCCCAACAGTTCTTGCATCGACTAGTCGAACTCTTCGAGTCGCAAAGGTAGGTGTCGGATTACCGATGCCACTTGGGTCAAATTCTTTGAGTTTGGCAACTAAACTTTCATCAATTAAAGCAAAAGAAAGCTCGCAATCAATCTTTAATTTTTTAGTTAATAAATCATCTGTCAAAAGTTTCTCCGCAATTTTTTCAAATTTCTCCTGAAAGATCTTAATTTTTTTCGTTTCAATACTAAACCCTGCAGCCATAGGATGACCCCCGCCACCCAAAATAATACTATCCAGCTTTCTTATCGACTCGATAATATTAAATCCGGAAATTGACCGGGCTGAAGCCTTGGAAATTTTCTCGCCGCGCGCGAAAACTATTGCTGGCCGGTAAAACTCTTCAACCAATTTAGCAGCCGCAAGACCTATAACTCCCTCGTGGTAGCTTTCATGCGCCAAAACGATTGCTCCTTTCCAAATACTTTTTTGTGCAATATCTCTAGCATGGAAAACCACTTCGTCCACAACTCTTTGCCGTTCACGATTAGTCTTTCCTATATATTTGGCGAGTTCCCGAGCCTTCTCATAGCTTTTTGTACACAAAAGCCTAAGTGAATCAATTGCATGTTCCAATCTTCCCATTGCATTTATTCTGGGAGCAATGACAAAATTAACTTCGTAGGTTCCTATCCCTCTACCATGTAAGACCGTGTCTTTAAAGGTATCTAAACCAGCCTCTGCAAAAAGCGCTAATAATCCTACTCTTTTTGTTCTGTTTAATTCTTCCAATCCATACTTTGCAAAAGAGCGGTTTACCTCAACGAGCGGAAGTTGGTCGGCAATTGTTCCGATCCCTGCCAGTTGCAAAGAATTTTGTAGCTGGAAGCTGGCAGCCGGTAGCTTGGACAAAATTTCTCTTGCTAATATCCAGGCAATACCTGAGCCGCTTATTTTATCTGTATGAATAATCGAATGTGCCTTAGGAAGTTTCTTCCCTTTCTGATGATGATCGGTAACTATAACATCAATACCCAGATCACTAGCTTTAACAACAGCTTCGTTTGCAACAATTCCGTTATCAACAGTTATTATTAACTTTAGTTTTGGATATTTGGTCTTTAGCTTATTAACAGATTCGCCATTCAGCCCATAACCTTCGGAGAATCTATCCGGTATATAAGGTAGTACTTTTTTGGTATAGGAGTACAAACATTCCCACAATATTGCAGTTGCGCAAATCCCATCAGCATCATAATCACCGTAAACTAGTATTTCCTCTTTGTCTTTAATTGCCTTTTGGATTCTTCTTAGCGCTTGTGATATTTCTTTGGCGCTTATACCTAAACTGTTAATGGTAATCTTTTTGGGATGCACTGATTTAAAAAAGTCCTTTCTTTGTGTGGCAGTCGTCAACCCCCGATTGTCCAAAAGAATGGCAATGATATCTTTATTTTTAAGCTCTTTACCTTTTTTACTATCGGGTTTATATACTATTTCCCAAATTACATCTTTATTTTTCATACGAAGTTACGAACTAACCAAATAACTAATATCTGAAGTATAATAGTATCATGCCGAAAGTAGAAATACCCTCAAAAGTTAAAGAAATTATAGAAACATTTGACAAAGCCGGCTACGAAATTTATCTGGTCGGAGGTGCAGTGCGCGATATCTTCATGGGGAAATTAGTTTACGACTGGGACTTCACAACTGATGCTACACCAGAACAAATACTTAAGCTTTTTGATAACGCATACTACACTAACGACTTCGGAATGGTCGGAATACCAAGCGACAAAGAAGATGAGAGGCCGTACGAAATAACAACCTTTAGAACTGAGTATGGCTATTCTGATGCACGACGGCCCGACAAAGTGCAGTGGGGAAAAACACTGGAAGAAGATCTGAAGCGCAGGGATTTCACGATAAATGCAATGGCTTTGCAGCTAAAAGCTGCAGAACAAAATACAAAGGACAAAGGACAAAGGAATTCCTCTTTGGGCTTTGTTGTTTGCACTTTGCGCTTAATAGATATATTTGATGGTCAATCTGATATTAAAAATAAGCTCATCCGTGCTGTCGGAGACCCCACTGAGCGTTTTTCCGAAGACGCGCTTCGCATGCTTCGCGCACTGCGCATCGCTTCCGAGTTAGGTTTTAGAATTGAGGAAAATACTTTCAAAGCAATTCAGGTAAACGCCGCTTCAATCACTAAAATCTCAAAAGAAAGAGTCAGAGACGAAATTATTAAAATTCTCAAGTCAACACATCCTTATGATGGCATCTTACTTCTCAAAAACTCACTTTTAATGCAGGAGGTCCTACCGGAAATGGAAAAAACGTTCGGAGTAGAACAAAAATCACCCGGCAGACATCATATTTATGACGTCGGAACACACAGCCTTTTTTCGTTTAAATACGTCTCGGAAAAAAATTCGGATCCTATTGTCCGCTTGGCAACTTTAATCCATGACATCGGTAAACCTCAAACTTACAAAAAGCTGGATACCGGAGTAATTACTTTTTATAACCACGAAATTATTAGCGCTCAAATCGCAAAACGCATTGCTGACCGGCTGCGTTTTTCCAGTAAAGATAAGGAAAAACTGTACACCTTAGTGAGATATCATCAATTCAGTGTCGATGAACGCCAGACTGATTCAGCGCTACGAAGATTTATCCGAAAAGTCGGCTTGGAAAATATCCCTGACATGCTTGATTTGAGAATCGGGGATAGATTAGGCGGAGGTGCGAGAGAGACTTCCTGGCGACTTGAAGAATTTAAAAAACGCCTAATTGAAGTTCAAAAGCAACCTTTTACTGTCCGCGATTTGAAAATAGACGGTAATGATGTGATGAAAATTCTGGGAATTGCCCCCGGGCCGGAGGTTGGTGAAGTACTCCAGAAACTATTCGATTACGTAGTTGAAGGCAAAATTGCCAACGAGAAAGAAATTTTAGTGGAAAGATTAAAGGAACTCAAGAAAGGTTAGTAAATAACGTTACAATGATTCAAATCATTGTAACAAAATAAATCCAAAACTTATCAATAGGGATCGCACACTTATGTTGGAAAAGAGCGCAAAAATAGTAAGGGCTTTTGATGCTGATTTGACCGGGATTATATCCCAATTTTTTAAACGTTATGCACCTTTAAAAGAGCTTCCATTCTTTACGTCGCATCTTACTGACTTTACGAAGATAATAGTCTATAGCCTTTTTATTCTTATCCCTCTCCTTTTCCTGAAAATACTGTTTCCCTACAAAAGACGCTTCACCTATCCTATCTTTTTTGTCCTCGGAGTAATCGGTATTTCTTTAGTAGGAATTTTCTTAGGCTTCATGCAACTCCTATACGCTTAAAAACTAAGGTAGGGTTTCGCAGACTTGTCCATCGCCGTCGCGATCGAGTTTGTGAACGTCATTGGCAGTTCCACCACAGGCCTCAAACGCAGATTGAGCTTCTGCCTGAGTCTTAAAATCCGTGCAGTTATAGGTATTCTTGCCACATTCCCATGTTCCTGCGGACTGTATCACTGTAACGACTGGTTTTGTGATATCAGCTTCTCTACTTCCACTTTGTCCGGCATTTTCACTTGAATCATTTGCGCACTT
Organism: uncultured Gammaproteobacteria bacterium; assembly: GCA_964627195.1. Classification (GTDB taxonomy): domain Bacteria; phylum Patescibacteriota; class Microgenomatia; order UBA8517; family UBA8517; genus CAZVJU01. Next base: position 67,037 of record CAZVJU010000003.1, read on the forward strand.
ACTCCAAAGGCCGCGATTTTTCTCCCGAGCATCTTTTTCTGCTTGTCTAAATAAGTCCGAGTACGCTACATCCGGCGGGTAAGTGGCGGCAGTCGCATATCCCTCGTATACCAAATTCTCATTAACAAAAATCCCTTGCCTCACCGTAGTATCTTGCGAAGGCGGGTCAACATAAACATACCGCAATAATCTCCCATACCTATCTGTCTCCGAAACGTCTTTTTCCAGACGAACTTCTTTACCCAAAACGAGCTCCTTATTTCTCGCAGTTGCTTCATCGGCAAAGCATTCTTTTCCTTGTGAAACTTCCGGAGTATCAATACCGATATAGCGCAGAGTTTTTCCGCTATCTAAAACAATCGTATCTCCATCGACAACTTTAACCACTTTTACTAAATCTGAATTTTCAACCTGCTCGCCTATTACTTTCGGAGTAGCTTGAAAATTGCCACTTTGGACAGAGTCCGACACGCCATTCTCCGACAAGTCTTGAACAACAGGCCTTTTAACTTTTGCTACCAATACAAAAATAAGAAGTGCATTAAGAAGAATTGAAATAACGCTAATGAGTTTTCTTTTAGTCATCACCCTCAATTTTAGCCTATGTATGATATATCAATATATGTAACATTTGACTACTTTTTAAGACGTAACTTCTGAGAAACCTCATCCCAGATTACAAGAAGCGGGACAGCGACAAATGGTGAGGAATAAGTTCCCAGTACTGTCCCTATAAAAAGGGCGATAGCAAACCATTTTACAGTTGACCCCCCAAGAAGAATAAGTGCAAAGAGCATAAAGATTATGGTGAAAGAGTTATTCAAAGAACGAACCATTGTTTGGCTAACTGCTTTATTGGCCAGATCAACTAAGTTGCCTCCAACTTTTTTCTGAGATTCTCTGATCCGGTCATAAACAACGATTGTATCGTGAACGGAAAACGACAGAGTAGTTAAAACCGCCGTAACAAAAAGAAAATCAACCTCGGCTGAAAAAAAATGACCGAAAAGGGCAAACAAACCGATTAAGTTGAATGTATCATGAAACATCGCGAGAATAGCCGACGTACCAAACATAAAACTTTTAAATTGATAAGCAACCCAGAAAAGTAAAAGTCCCGCAGCAATACCTATGGCAATGAAAGTCTTTTTAATTAACTCCGGTCCGATGGATGGACCAACCGTTTCAAAACGCAACTCTTCAAAGCTCTTGCCTGTCTTATCCAACGCAGATTTAAATTTATCTTTTTCCTCAGTGTTTAAAGGGGACAAACGAAAAACGTATTGATTTTCCCCTGTTATTTGAATAGAGGAAACTTCAATACCTTCGCCCTCGACATTTTTTGAAACTTCTTCTGTAGAAATAGCTTCCTGGAATTTATATTCCGCTATCGTTCCTCCTTTAAAATCTACTCCGAGATTAAATCCCCACGCAAGTAAACTGTAAAGTCCGACGGCAATCAGTATGCCTGAAATTACAAAATAAATTTTTTTATACTTCATCCAGTCCATAAGTTGCTATCGCTCCTTAATAAATACCCTTAACAAATTTCTCGAAACAACAATGCCTGTAAACAAACTGATTGCAATTCCGAGAGATAAGGTAATTGCAAACCCTCTTACAGGACCCGACGTGTGGAGATATGACAAATCCAAGGGGTTTGCCAGGATAAAAGCGGTAACCAGGGTTGCGATATTTGCATCTCTTATCGACTCCCAAGCTCTCCCAAACGAAACTTCCAAAGCATTAGCGTAAGTCCTTTTAATCCTTTCCTCTTTAAATCTTTCAAAAATTAAAATGTTCGAGTCCACTGCCATACCAACTGATAAAAGAAATCCAGCTATGCCAGGCAAGGTAAGGACAACAGGAATAAGTTTATAAAGAGCCAGAGTCAAAAGCCCGAAGATGATAAGTGCAATGTCAGCTACAACTCCCAACTTTCCGTAGGCCAGTATCATGAAAAGTAGCACCATAAAAAGGCCAACCAATCCTGCTCGTATGCTTTTGATAACAGATTCGGAACCTAGGGTTGCCCCGACTGTGCGCTGTTCGACTAAATTAACTGTAACCGGAAGTGCACCAGCGTTCAGCTGAATTGCCAGATTTCTGGCCGCATCTAGAGTAAAATCACCGGATATTATTGCTGAGCCACCGGTAATTTTTTCTTGGACAATCGGCGAGGAAACCGGAACAGTGTCAAGAAAAATGTGAACCGGTTTTCCAACATTCCTCTCTGTAATGTCTGCAAACTTTTGTGCACCGGCGGCGTTAAATTCTAAAGATACCACCGGTTTTCCGGTATTTGTATCAAAAGTAACTGCTGCCTTTTTCAAGTCCGCTCCTGTAAGATCAGTCGGTTTGTAAAATGTCGGATCTTCTTCTGTACCGGGTTCAGCAAACATCAGTTGAGCAGTTTGACCAATGATTTCGATTGATTGCCGGGTATCTTTTACTCCAGGAAGTTCAACAATTACCCTATCTTTACCTTCAAAAGAAGAAATCTGAACATTGGGTTCAGAAACTCCGAAAAGATTGACTCTTCGCTCGATAACATTTCGTAGACTCTCCAGGGCTGTCTTTCTGTCAGTTGCCGATAGTCCGCTAGTTTGCGCTTCAAAAACAAGGTGGCTTCCACCTGCTAAATCAAGCCCAAGAACCAAATCGAAATTTTTACGGAGAGAAATTTTCCCTAAGTCAAAGTTTAAACCCGGCCGTACGATATTCTTTTCTAAATTTATCGGTCCCCTTTGGAAATTTACTGAAATTTCAGGAGGCAAACTGATATATCCAGCTACCAAGGTTAATACAAAAATAAATATGACTTTGCGAAGTGGGGTAAACATTATTATCAGCCGACCAACTCTGCTTCATCTCCAATAACCATAATCCTACTTCCGGAAAGAATTCCGGACAAGAAGGGATCACGCCGTTTTTTTCTAAATTCAAATTCTTCTCTGCTCATCACAGTATAATTTATTTCCTTGCCGCGTTTTGACTCCTCTTTCCGAATTATGGCCGCAAGCTCCGGCAAAACTATCTCTCCTACAACAAGGATATCAACATCCTCATCGTGTTTTTTCTCTTTTCTCCTAACAAATCGCCCCGAAAACATGATAAAACTTACCTTACCAATTTTATTTTTGTTTGTAATTATGTCAGCCCCCAGACCTTTAGTCTTGGCAACAATTGACATTAGATCGCCAAAAAGGGGGTAGTCTGTCCGCATCCAGTAATACAATCTGTTTCCTCGAGACTCTTTCTTTACTAGTGCCGCTTTTTCAAATCTATCTAACTCCCGTCTGACAGCATTAATTTCTTCATGAATCTCACGAACTATCCCTCTAACATGATAAATTTCGCTTGTATCAGCTAAAAAAAGCTCCAATATCTTTATTCTTACTTTCGAAGTAATTATATCTGACAAATCGGCCATTTATTTGAGGGCAGAAAAACGCGAGTCGTTAATAACTTATATCATTTCCTGCTGGAACAGCTTCAATCCAAATTTCTCCGCGAACGAAAGTTATTTCAGCTCCTTTAGAATCAAAAAACCTCGTTCTATCGTTCTGAGTTCTTTTCTTCCAAGCAGCTTCTACTACATCTCCGTTTTGGAATACCAGTGCCTTACCTTCGCCGGTTGTGGTATAGAACATGTGACCCTCTTTGTCAACTTCACCCCGCTCTTTAACAAATTGAATTACAACATTCTTAGTGCTAATAGTCTGTTTGGTCTCAAAATCCTGATGCTCTTTACCTCCATTGAGCCGAATATACTTATTGCCTGTCTTGTCATACTTCCAACTCACATCATAGTCTCCCTTGTTGCTCCAAAATTCAAAAGAGATATCAGTATATTTGGAGTCGGTTAAAGGTTTCTCATCGGCAAATTTCCAACCTACAAAATTCTTAGTCCATGGATCACCTTTAGAGTCTTCATATGCAAAACCCCTCTTTGTAGCTTCTTCAAATATTTTGTCCGTGTAGCCTTCATACGAATGCTCCCAAGCGGCTTTTTCTCCCAAGCGATATTGATTCCTAACTACTGCCGGCACACCCAAATTCGTACCTGCATCCATTGCATTCCCCTGTGAAACCCTCCAACCCAATTTAGCAAGAAGTTTAAAGGCATCAACTTCCGGTGCTATATCACCTCTGGGTTTAACTCCTGAAGGACAATTCACCGGATCATTGCAGATATTGTTTGCTCCGCCAGAATGCACAAAAATGGGATACTTACTGTATTCTGCCGCCCAGTCAACAAAATAAACGCGCACGCTTCGGATTGGCGCAATTCTTATATCTTTGACAGACGTGCCGCAATAAAGTACTGCCAAAAATCTTGTTATCCCACCTTCCGCTACAGCTTCATAAACTACGTCAGCGTATGATAAGCCCGACTGTGGTCTCGCCTCTAAACTATTCTCAACCATGGCAGTCATAGGCCGCCGACTCTCCCATATATCTCTTTCCGGTTTACTAAACATTTTCCCATTTATCGGACATTCTTCAGTTTTTGGTAAATTCGGATCTATTCTTTCTCTACCTTCAGCAACGACTTTCTCAACTTCCTCAAGTCCACCCTTCATGGAAGAAAACAGTGCCCAAGAAGTACCTAGCGAAAACAAATAAAGGCCCAATAAACTTACAAAAACTCTGAAGCTTTTAGCTGAAATTAATTGTAAAATCTTGTCTTTCATACTGGTTTGCTCTTTAATGCTAATTTTAGACTCTTTTTCTCCTCTTCCGAAAGCTCTAGTTCACCTTTCCCGGTCTTTATACTTTTGACATACACTCTTGTCCTTTCACGCGTATGCAGTCCTGTTATTATAACTCCATTTTCGTTGGCATCCAAAAGTGCTAATGCAAAACTATGGTCCCCGCCAAGTTCTTTAAAGGGGTTAAACCTAACCAAACCTACTTTTTGAACGTGTACCCTTTCCTCTTTCTCAAACCTTCTTAATATGCTAAAAACCTCGCTGAGATTTTTACTGTTCTCTTGCTCTTTTTCAAGCACTTTTTCAAGAATTGTAATAAGGTTATCCTTACCGACATCTCGCGAGAGCTGTCTGAAATGCCGTAGGGTTTGAATTACTATGGCAGTGAGCACTCCAAGCCATACAAAAACAAAAATCTGGATAAACAGATTTGTTGCCGGCGTAAAGAAAACTACATCTTGCATATGGTAAAGAACTTGATGGGTAAATTAATGACTCAAACATTTTTACATCTTGTCATAAGCCTGTCAAGAAGGTATAAACAAGTTGATTTGCTCCGACCGATTAAGACGGAGTTAAAATGAAAGAGGTAATGACTAAAAGACGCACACGAAAACAAAAAGAAAAAGCCAAACACACGTTCACAATTAGCTGGGACGGAGGCTACAAAGAAAGATCCGCAGATTCGAGTGTCAAGAGGCAATTAGCAAGGCCTTCGAGGCAATCTCCAAGTAAAATTGCCGAAGACGAAAAAGCCAAACTTTTGGTAAAAGATGTGAATTTAGCTTCAACGAAGAAAGATATTATCAAAAGTTTGATTCTGGCTGGCTTCATTCTCGCTTCGGAAGTAGTGCTATACTTGGTTTGGAAGGTTTAAAATCTTCTGCCCTAACGAGAGGAGGTGAAGTTCATAAATATGTATTGTGTAAAATGTAGAGCAAAAAGAGAAGGTAAGAATCAGGAAACTGTCACAATGAAAAATGGCAAGAAAGCAATGAGAGCTGTCTGTGAGGTTTGTGGCACCAAGATGTTCAAAATCATGGGTAATGCCTAATCTTCTTTTTTCAAAAGAAACTTTCAAGAGAACCGAGCATGACTTGGTTCTCTTGGTTTAAAAATATTTGTATATATGACTAGCAACTTCAGAAAAGTATTTTCGATCTTCAAAAAGTACTACAAATTAGTTCCACTAGAATATTTTAAGAAAGATCCGTATAAAACATTAATTTCAACAGTCCTTTCCTCACGTACAAAAGATGAAACCACACTTGAAGCTTCTAAGAGACTATTCCAAAAAGCCCATAATATTAAAACACTTCACCAATTAAGCAATTTAACAATTCAACACTTAATCTTTCCGGTGGGTTTTTATAAAACTAAGGCAAGACATCTTAATATGCTTGCCGAAAAGATGTCAGAAGAATTCAAAGGAAAAATACCAACTAATCGCGAAGATCTAATGAAACTCCCGGGCGTTGGGAGAAAAACAGCAAACCTTGTATTAAACCGGGCTTTTGGAGTTCCGGCTATAGCGGTTGACACTCACGTTCACAGAATCTCAAATTTATTAGGTTGGGTCAAAACACAAACTCCGCAAGAAACTGAGAAAGAATTGGTCAAAATACTTCCGAAAAAATACTGGAGCGATATGAACCGTCTTTTCGTATCAATCGGCCGCCAGTTTACTACAAAGCAAAAACTTGAAGACTTTTTAAGAAGATATGATTTAGTTGCTGGCAACTAGTAGTTAGTAGGCTGTGATTGCGACGGCGAAGGTGTTTTGGGCATAAATACAACTCCAAACGTATTCTCCCCCTTCCAAAAGTTTTTTATGACCCAGGGTGTTTTCCCACAAAGAAACAGTTTTTTCCGGCGTCTCTCCCCCCATGGCCAAAAACTCTGCCATGTTTCCATACTTCTCGAAAATCCATTTTAAATCAACTCGTCTCTCCGCCATATTGCTAAATCCTACATGACCATCTAATTTGCCTAGTTCCAGTAGTTCGTTTAATCGAATTGAGGCAATTGTACAAAGCTCATCTCTCTGCTGGAGTGGATTAACACCCCGTTCCCCTCTTTTGTTATTAACGGCTGCCCACAGTTCAGGCCCACCCCAGTCAGCTTTTCGTGTAATCGCAACTTTAGGCAACAGTGTAGGTTGCGGGGTAGGTGTAGTAGTCGGACTGGGAGATATGTCAGATCTTTGCTCAATCAACTGGGCAAGTAATTCCTCTCCGCCCTTTCTCTTCCCGGCAACATAACCTTGCATTAAACCTAAGATATAGATAGCCAGAAACAAAGTAACAATAAAAGAAATAGCTAACACCGAGAGGATATTATCCGCAATGTATTTCACTGATATTTGTGTCTTAAAAAAGTTCATATCTCAAACAATTATGGTTACAGGGCCATCCAATTTAGCTTGGATCTTCATATATTCTCCGAAACTTCCTGTCTCAACCTTCACATTAAGACTCCTAAGTTTAGCGATAAAATGGTCGTATATTTTCTTAGCGTATTCGGGTCTGGCCGCCTTAATAAAGGAGGGCCTATTGCCGCCACTTGTATCAGCATACAAAGTAAACTGGGATACAGCCAAAACCTCACCTGCCACTCCTTGAATAGAAAGGTTCATTTTGTCTTGCTGATCTGCCATTATACGCATTTTTGCTAATTTTTCAGCTAAAACTGCTGCGTCTGCCTCTGAATCTTTTTCACCGATGCCGACTAAAACTAGAAGCCCTTTGCCGATTTCGCCTACTAATTTAGTTGTCTTGGCAACCTCAACTGAAGCACTTTCAACCCTTTGTATGACCAAGCGCATAGACATATTGTATTTCAGGAAGGGTCTCTTGTTCAAATTTTGGGGTTTTTGCCTTTCTCAAGAATTTCCCAAAAATACTTAATGATGAAGATTATCCAACCTACAACTATCACTAAAAAAATAAAATTAAAGACAAATCCCTGCGGTCTCACATAAGCATACAATAAGCCGATTACAAAAATAAACAATAGTCCCCCCAAAAAAACAAAATACTCCGCTATAAATCGGATAACTTTTTTAAACATTTCTCACTTAAATCATAGCTCTTTTTAGTCCTTCTGTCTTCTCTGAAGTTTTCAAAAATATATGACAAGTGATACTAAGTTTGATGCTTTATAATTACTCTTCAACTATTAACTTTCCAATTTGTCCCATTTTTCTATGTTGGCCAACTGAACAATAATATTCAAACGTACCAACTTTATCTGCAACAAAGTTAATAGTCGTAGTTTCTCCTGCTTTGATTACCTCTCCATCAACTGCCAGTTCATCAATATTAAAATCATGCATCATATCTTTTGCGCTGAGGATAACTTGAACTGTTTGACCTTTTTTTACCTTGACTTCTTTGGGATTGTAGTAGAAACTTCCTGCCTCAATATTTATAGTTTGTACTTGAGAATTATTTTCAACAGCCACCTCATCACCAACTATAGTCGGTTCTGTGACACTTGATTTCACACCCTGAACAGATTCTTGAGACGAAGCACTAGTAGTCGCTTGCTTTCCCAAACGTTTTACTAAAAACGTACCAACAACTACGAGCAGCACAATCGCAATTCCCCAATAAAGCATAGGATTTGTTGATTTCGGATTTGGGGACACTTGCGTCTGTTGTAACTCTACGTTTTCTTTATCTTCATGCATAGTTATCACCTCCTATCGCAGAGATATTATATGTGCCCAAGATCGCTTAGTCTACCAGGCAAAACTGAGGAAAGGCTGAAAATAGAACTGATATTGTATAATAGGACTAGTTATATATGCAATTAACACAAAAGGGTAAAGTTTACGCGTTAATTCTTCTCACCTCAGCACTTTTTTCGATTTCTGTAGTTACTTTCGGGTTTTTCCCCTATTTTGGCCTCTCCGTATCCTTTATTGCTTTTATCTTTTTAGCCTACTATATAAAGAAAGATAAAACTCCGCTCGCTAAAATGTTCTTTCTTATTGCTCTTATTCTGTCTGTCTTTTTAGCAATAAGAAGCGAGGGTGGGATAATTCTTCTTAATCTTGGCGCAATTTTCTACTTCGGAGCGCTTACACTACTATCCGAAAAGGAAAGTAGATTGGATAATTGGATTTATATATTTATAGCGCCTTTTTTTCTTTTTTCAAAAAGTCTTTTTACCAAAAATGACTATAATTTTGAATTAAAAAATTCTTTGACAAGAAAAGAAGGAGCTGAAAAAGTCATAAATTCACTTGTCGTAACCCTTGTAACCATATTAGTATTGGTCATTATTATCCCACTATTGGCTTCCGTAAACCCTTTCTTCGAAAAAATAGTTAGTAATCTGATAGACACACTTAGGCTACGGGATATTAAAATTACGGAAAAGTTATTCGAATGGAGTCTGAGGCTGGCATTTTTCTTTTTTCTCGTACTAATCGTCCCCAAATTGGCAACTTTTGTTAATAAGAAGTCTGGTCTTTCAGTCCTTTCATATCCGTCTTTTAATCTTTTAGTACCGAAAATTGCAGTAGCCTTGGTATTATCATTATTTTTTGTAACTCAACTTCAATTATATTTTTCTTCCGCCCAAACGCTGCAGGATTTGGGGTACACCTACTCAAAATACACAAGAGAAGTTTTTGCTCAACTTTCGTTTGTGGCCGTTATTATCTTAGGCCTGATATATAACGATCAAACGAAACAAAAAATAAATAGAAATTTAACCGTAGCGCTGGCAATTCAAGGGCTATTTCTAACATTTATGGCCTACAAAAGCGTTTATGAATATAGTATGGCCTGGGGTTTTACTTATAAAAGACTATTCGGTTTTACTATTGCCACTTGGATTTTGGGTGTATTTGCCATCTATCTGTTTACTTTTTACAGAAATCTTGGAAAAGGCATATTCATCGTCCGGACTCTCATTTTCTCAGGACTAGTTCTTATTGCAGTAAACGCTTTAAACTTTGACTACCTCATCTATCATTTTCGAAAAGCTTCAACTGGACAGGGAGTTGATCACAAGTATCTCACACGACTCTCAAGCGACTCCCTTTCATACAAAAATCAGCTTTACGAAATTACCCAGATATCCTCGGAAACACTAAGTGAGTCAGAAAAAAACCAAGCCGCCTCATACGGTTTATGGATGCTGCTTTATAAGATCGAACGATTACAGGAAAAATATGACAAACTTGATGTTCGAGGTTTTAACCTGCTGGAATATTTGCAATATCGGCAAATCAAAGATATAGACACCCAAATAGTCAGAAATAAATATGGGTTGCCTTTCCGCTAATAGAAGTCCACATCTTATGCCGTGGTCCTTCGAGCTACATTCGCCTTCGGCGAATGAATTTTCATTTCAAATTACTTCTTTTCCTAAATAAGTTAAGGCTTGTTTTTAGTTCCTCATGGGTATTTATTCCAATGCCGATATAGTCAAAAGAGACATTTACAGGAACCACTTTATATCCCATATCTTTGGCTATTTTAATTAAGTCAGTTAAGTAATATTCGCCACTGACAGGTGATTTCTTAATCCTTTTGAGTCCCTCGACAATAAAATTATAGCGGAAACAATAAAGTCCAGCGTTTAGTTCTTTTATCTTCCTCTCCTCTTGGTTTGCATCTTTTTGTTCTACAATTCCCGACACATTGCCGCTTTTATCCCGGATAATCCTACCCCAGGCTAACGAATCCGGGTTTTCATAGTCGCAGGTTAACAGACTTATTACTTTGTCTTTTTCATCCAGTTCATAACTTAATTGAACTATAATTTCCGGAGTATAAAACATCATATGATCTCCGTAACCAACCCAAACTTTTTCCGGTTTCCAACCTTTCTCTTTTATCTTTTCCACTGCTATTTTAACTGCATGACCCGTTCCCAATCTAACCTTCTGCAGTGCAAAGTATATTTTGCTATCACCTTTTAAAGCTTCAATTACGCTTTCCGATTGCAAACCTACTATCACAATTGTCTTATCGGCAACTTGTGAAAACAAATCCGTACCATACTTAACCAAAGGCTTACCTCCAAATTCAACACTGGTTTTGTTAAATAGAGTTGTCTTGAATCTTTTTCCTTTTCCTCCTGCAAGTACAATACCAATATTCATAGGCATGAGTATAATACCACTTTAAGGCAAACAATTCGGCCAGATTCCGCCTTTTCCTATGGACAAAAGAAAAGACGCTGTCTGAACAGCTTCTTCAGCATTTAAACGAAGGGTGGGATCAGCATCTTCCCCTATCAAAAGTCTGTTATTTTTCCAGGTATTTGTGGAGAATTGATATAGACCTAGATAATCGCCATTCTTCGCCCTTGGGTTAAAATCCGACTCACAATCTGCAATATGCCTTAACGCATTGGGATCAACTGCATACTGGCCGGCAAATCTTTCGATGAACCCCTGGATCTCTTCCGAGGTATATTGCGGCTGCAGTACAAGACTGGGTGTAGGAACTCTAGTCGGAGTAGATGAAGGGTTCGCTGTTGGAGTTAAAGTAACAGCTAAAGTCGGTTTTAAGGTTGGAGTTCGAGTAGGAACCTCTGAAGGCTCAGGTGATTCAATAGGTAGAGATGTTGTACTCTTAGACATAACTAGCTTCTCATCTTCGTCTGGAATAGTAGTTATTTCAGACAATTGATCTTCTAATACTTGTTTACCAAAGTACTCTTTGGCCAAGCTCTGCTTATTATCAGAAATTGAATTTGGCTGAAGCAGCACGTTTTGCGAGGACAACAGAGTATAAGCAGAGACCACAGAAATAATTGTGGAAAACAAAAATACTAAAAAGGGCATTGTACGGTAAATTATATCTCAGTTTTACTGCTTTCTCTCAACTTTAATAGTACATCCGGTAACAAATGCAGCAATTGCACCGAGAGCCGCAAACATAGGGGCCAAAAGAGCACCAACCACGCCGACAGTTAATGGAAAAACAACCAAAGTTTTTCCCTTCCTATCTATAATGGAAATTTTTCTGACATTACCTTCGCGTATCAGCTCTTTAACCTTCTTCAATAACTCTCCCCCATTAACATTAAAGGACTCTTCGTGGATACTTTCCGATTCTTTATCTACTTTTACCAAACTTCTACACCTCCTTTTTCAGGACTATTATACTGTCAAATTTCTAAAACTTTAGCGAGTAAATCTTCGGCCCAATAAACCATTTTCCCTCCAGGAAACAAGACCGCTTTTTGCGGTGCTAACTCTTCTATAAATTGCGGAGTGTGAGATACGACAATCATACTTCCTTTATATTCTTTCAGGGCAGTTAGTATTATCCGTTGCGATGTTAAATCCAAATAGGTTGTAGGTTCATCAAGTATTAATAAATTAGTATTTTTTGCAGTGAGAATGGCAATTGAAAGTCTGGTCTTCTCTCCACCCGATAGAGTCTTAACTTTTTGAAATACTTTGTCTCCTAAAAACATATACCGCCCTAAAAATGCTCTGGCAAATCCAACTTCCTTTTTAGTTTCATCAATAAAAGTATCCAATAAAGTCTTTTCAAAATCCAGTCCAAACGACTGTCCGCCTTTGGTGGAAAATACTTCGAACTCCTGAGAATAATAACCTATCTTAAGTTGGGGGTTTTGGATTACTTCTCCACTATCTGGTTTCTCTACCCCTATTAAAATCTTTAACAACGTGCTCTTGCCTGATCCGTTCGGGCCAATTAACACGATTCTTTCCCCCCGCACGATAGTAAAATTTAGAAGACTTAATACTTCACCATTTTCATACGATTTAGAGATATTAATCGCGCGAATAGGAAGTTCACCAACCTTTGCCGGTTCCGGCAGACTGACTTTAATCTTCCCGACTTCTTGGGGAAGTGCTGGCAAATCCTTTTTCTCTTTTTCAATTCTATGTCTTTGCTGAGTTTTCCTCCTTACCCCTTTGCCGGAAGTAAACCTCACCATTTTCGACAAACCTTTTTCCAGCTTTTTTATGTGCATTTGTTTTATGAGAACTTGTTTTCTTACCAGCTCGTCGTGTTCCGCTTTAAGTCTAACGTAGTCTGAATATGTTCCCTTGTAAACTTCGATCGATCGTGTCGAAGGATTTATTGCAAGTACTTTATCAATTCTATTATCCATCAGTTCCAGGTCGTGAGAAATTACAACTAAAGTACCTTTATAACTACCTAAAAAAGTCATGACCCACTCTTTGCCTGCCGCATCCATAAAATTTGTCGGCTCATCTAAAAGTAAAATATCGGGATGGGAAAGTAGTGCACGAGCCAGTGCCAACTTGGTTTTTTGCCCGCCGCTTAAGTTTTGAGCACTTGAACTCAAATTTACAGAAAGTCCCAATCCTGAAAACAGTTTTGCGAGTTCATAATCTTTATTCTCTTTTTTGGGGTCTACATAAGCTCGAATTGAATCAGAGCTTTCCATATCAGGATCATATTTTACTTCTTGCGGGACAAGGGCAAGACTTCCCTGAACTTTTATTTTTCCATTATAACCATCCTCACGGCCCATCAAAATTGCAAGAAGCGTTGATTTTCCGGAGCCATTCGGACCGACCAGCCCGACCTTTTGTCCATCACCCACGACAAAAGTTACCTTGTCATACAAAGGTTTATCACTGTAGGAAAAACTCAAATTCTCCGCCCGGATCATACTGAAGCAATTATATCAAAATGGTTAAGTTACAGATGCTTTTTGAAGAAAATAACCGTATTTTCCATGGCCTGACTGAATGTGGAACCGGAAAGATTGTGACCTCCTGCAGGGTACTCTTTTAACTCGTGGATAATTGCAGTTTGATTCAATAAAGTAGTTAAATTCCGACTGTAGTTAATGCTCACCACATTATCATTAACTGCATGATGAATTTGAATTGCACCTTTCACATCAGCAAGGTAGTTGGTGGCAGGAACTTGTTTCCAAAACCTGTGATTAGGATCAAAGTTTCCATAAGTTGCTCTTAGTTCTTGTCTTTTTCTGGCTCTTTCGGAATCAGCCGGAGGAGGTCGATAAGAAGTATCTTCTATCATATATTCGGCCAGATCAGTATAGGTGTAACCCGCTCCTGCCCAAATAACTGCCGCAGGCATTTCAGGTTCTGCTGCCATGCTTCTTAAAACAATATTCCCGGCCATACTATGCCCCCAAAGACCAATTTTTTCGGAATTGACAAAATCGACGCTCCGGAGGGCTGCATAAGCGTTGAGAGTATCAATCACATAATCCCCCGAATAATATGCTCCTGCCGGTTCCCCTTCCGAATCGCCATGTCCCCGTAGATCGATTTTAAGAACCACAAAGCCGTTTTTTGCTAAATAATCAACATATGAAGCATAGTTTACTTTTGTCTGATAATTTTCAGGTGGAATATAGCCGTGAACAAAAACTATTGCCGGCCACCCACCTTCGTCAGATTTCGGCGAGGCAAGCCCTCCTGGGAAACTCCCCTTAGGTATTGTTAATAGTCCATAAATTTTCAAGCCGTCCGAATTATAACTTGTAACAAAGCTTGTATAACCTTGATTTTCAGACGCTCTTTCAAGGTTACTTAACTCACTCACATATGCCCTCTGTCTTAAATAAGGGACAGTCATTTCTTGAAAGGGAAAGGATGTTGGAGTAGGCGAGAGTAAGGAAACTGCTTTTTCACCTTCCTCTGAAATTGGCCGTAGTATCTTCTTTTTAATGCCTTGTGAAATAAGTAGGTAGAAAAGTGCCGCAAAGCCAACAATTACA
>CAZVJU010000004.1:0-3904 GCA_964627195.1 uncultured Gammaproteobacteria bacterium
TATTTACTAGTTACTGTTTTATCGTTTGTGGTTTTAAATTATTGGTGGATAGGCCAAGCTTACAATTACTTTTTTTTAAATAAAGACATAGAGAGCGCCACAAAGTTCTTTACGCTACAAGCGAATATTTCAATCTTCAATTCCCTGAGCCAGAGATTGGGATTATTGGTGAACACGATGCGTTTCTTACATGGGACACTTATATTTGATGGACCACTTTGGATGAGGTTGTATAATTTTCCCCCTTTTGTACTCTTGGAATTTACAGTAACAGGTCTTTTTTTCTTCATACTTTACAAACTCAGAAAGTCGAAAGAGGTATTATTTTTGAGTTTTTTTACCATCGTTTGTTTTATTCTGATAAAAGGTAGTGAAGCACCGTTCGGTGTCATATTTACCAAGTTTTTTTTAGGATCAGTATTTTTTCAAGTATTTCGAAATCCTTTCGAGAAGTTTGGTTTCTTGTTAATTCTAGCCCTTACTCCACTTTTGGCCTATGCCATAAAAACAGCCACGAGTTTGATTTTTTTTCCTAAATTAAAAAAAGCTTTTGTACTTCTAACCTTTTTGTTCGTCGTTTTAGTGTGGGGTTTTCCTTTTTGGACCGGTTTGGTTTTCACATTTATTGAGGAACCCGATAATAGTAAATTAACAAGCTTTGAGTTAAAAGTTCCTGACTATTACAAAAAAGCAAACGATTGGTTGAATGATCAAGAAGGTGTTTTTCGTTTTGTGTCTCTTCCCTTAAAAGAGGAAGGTATTACTTATGCTTGGGATAAACCCTACTCGGGTATAGAGCACTCCGCAATGCTTTTTGACAAACCCACTATTTCATTGAATACAACAATACCACTTTTTAATGACGTTGTTTCACAGATTACCAAATATCAGTCTTCAGATAAGCTGCTATATTTTATGCCGGAAGTTAATGCGAAATATGTGTTATTAAGAAAAGATGTTGATTTCAAAAAACGTAGAATGGCAGATCCTAAGAATCTTGAAGATAAATTAAATAAGATGGTAGGGGAGGGTAAACTTACCGAAAAATTCAGTAGTGGACAAGTAATAATCTACGAAATTGCCGATGTTTGGCAATCTGACAAAATCTTCACCACCCCAAATATAATTATAAGTAATGAGTCTGATATGGCCTTATTTTCAGAGCTCAGTGATGATTTGCCGGCGAATAAGTTTGTAGTGGCTAAATCCCAGGAGTCACTTTCCGAATTTCCTTTGAACGAAGTTATTTCGCTTAGGGCCATTGGAGTTTTTTCGCCAAAGGAAATTAACGAAATACAAAATTTTACTGACGAGGATTTGCTGGGACATTTATTTTATGTAAACAGGTTGCCCGGTTCCAAATATTATTATTTTGTGAGAATCAAAGAGAATATTCTTCAACCACCGAGCAGTGACTATTTCGGCCAAGTTATATATCGTACAGGAATTTTAGGTAAACGTGCAGTAGAGATTTATAAGCTTCGCAAAGATAATTCAGATAGTTTACTAATTTCAAACGCAGAAAGAGATTATACCAACTACCTTAAAGATTTAATGCCTACTTTAGAAGAGGTCTTGGCTTACGATACTCCTGTTTCTGACTTGGTCAATAAGTCTTTAATCTATCAATGGCTCCTACTGGAAAGATCGTCCTCCGAGAGTTTGGATGTGTTATCCGACGCATTGGCAACACTAAAAGTTAAACCTCATAGTGCGCTTCCTGATACACCTAATGGCAAATATTTAATTTATACCTTTGATGTGACAAACTCGGGAAATTATATGCTAAATGTTAAAGAGAAAGTATTAGTTACTTCTAAAGGATGGTTTTTGGATGGCAAGAAGTTTACTCCAGGGTTAAACGGAGACAACTCTAAAATATACATAGAAAAGGGCCCGCACGAACTAGCTATTTTGACTGAAGATTTGAATTTTTTACAGTCATATTTAGATATTCCCAAAGCAGAGTTTACAAGTTCGGATAAGAATGAATGGAAAATCATGCTGCCAGAAATTCCAGGGAGATTTAAAATCGATCTAGACTTTCGATTTAAAAAAGGCAAAGCTTTTTCACTATATTTCACCCAAGACATTGACCCAGCTGAATCTCCAGTTTTGAAAGAGTATGTTATGAAAAGTGAAATTTATCACGAGTGGAGTCATTGGACCAGAACTTTTGACGTTTCTCCGGGTGCCAAAGAGGGGATCCTGGGAATATTTCCAACAAAAGAAGAGGTTTGTAAAAGAGAGTGGTGGGGTAGAAAGATTTGTACAATGGAGGATTCTGATTTTGATGTGGAAATAGTAAACCTTAGGTTAACAGAGTCTACACTACCTAATATCCTACTTGCCTCTCTCGACGGAATTCCTAGCTATGAAACAACTACAAAGTTAAAATGGGAGGAGGTTAATCCAACTTTATACAGCATAAGTATAAATAAAAATGGTAGCAAACCAGAAGTTTTGGTTTTCTCGGAATTGTTTAATTCTGGTTGGAAAGCGGTCTACGAAGATGGTAGCTTGATTCCTGATCAAAAGCATTTAGTGGTCAATACCTACGCGAACGGTTGGTTAATTGATAAGGCGGGCAATTATTCGCTTAATATTGAGTATTTTCCACAAAGAATGCTAGACAACGGCAAAATAATTAGTGCGATTGGTTTTTTCGCAAGTGGAGTTTATTTGACAGTTATAGTGTTAAAAAGAAAGCGTCAAGTATAATTTTATATGAGGATCATTAGAAAATCTTTAGTAATACTTTTTATTGTGATTTTTGTTTTGTGCATGCTTTTTGTCATTTGGCAAAATGTCATGTCTTATCAGGTTTCATCAACCCCGGTATATTGGGTTGTTATAGTAGGTTGGGTATTCATAATAACAAATTACAATTTGGCAAGTTCTACTAGTATTTTTCTGGCTATAATATTGTTTATCGTAGGAGTTTCATTGTCAGTTTTAGGTATTTGGAGTATTTCGGAAATTTTTATGCAGTTATCTATTATAGGGGTGCTGTTGGGTGCTATCCAAGCCCTTTGGGAGTTAAAAAAACGCCAGACTCGGCGGCGTAATATTTGAGATGTCTACATTGGCTTTTGTATCAGGACTATTGTTGATGATGCTGGGATGTTTGTCACTTCTCCTTTCTCATGCTGGAGTTGGTCTCAAGTTAATTTCAGCCTCTTTCCCAATATTTGTTTTGGCAACACTGCTTTATCTTTATGAACTTAAAAACGGAAAAAAGTAATATATTTTTTTTAGTTTTATTGGTTTTTGTATATTGGAGAGTTTTCGCTCCTGGTATACATGTTGCTCTCGATTACCATTATATCTATAAAGAGTTGGGCGACTATTTTTTGGCTTTTCCCCAGGCATGGCGAGATGTACTAATATCTGAAGGATTTGGAGAGTATTCAGTAAGGGCACTGTGGGCTTGGCCTAGAGAGATTCTTCATGGATTGTTAAGTAGATTGGGTGTTAACTTTCCGACGTTGGCTATATTTATCAATATTGCCCCTGTTGCAATTTTTGGAGTGATTGGGATAAGAAAACTTTTTAATTTTCTGAAAATCTCCTTAGCTGCTTCATGGGTGGGTACACTTTTTTACCTTTGTAATACCTATTTTTTGCTTTTGTTTGATGGGGGTCAAACAGGTTTAGCTGCGGCTTATGCAATTTTGCCACTTTCATATATCTTATTCAAAAGAAGCATTGGATATGGTATTTGGGAACTAAAAATATGGTTTGCATTAAGTGTTGTCTTAATGTCAATTTTCGATCCAAGGATTGTATACATTTTTGCAATTCTTCTCTCGCTTGATTTTCTATATGGCTTTATCATGCAAAGCGGAAAAGATCGTTTATCCCCCTTCGCAGAAAACCCCGATTGTAAAATCGGGGATGAATG
>CAZVJU010000004.1:3914-18061 GCA_964627195.1 uncultured Gammaproteobacteria bacterium
TTTTATAAAATCTTATATTATAGTCGCCGCACTTTCCGGAATAATTTTTCTCGGGTACCATGCGTACTGGATAATTCCCTCATTTATTTCAAAGTTACCAGGTTTGCCACAGGGCTTTGGTCGCAGTTCCCAAGTAAATGCCTTGAGCTTTGCAAACGTTGGCCATTCACTGTTTCTTCTCGCGCCGCATTGGTATAAAAACATTTTTGGGAAAGTGACAGCATTAAAGCCAGAGTTTTTCTTGATTCCCTTTTTAGTTTTTATGGCTCCAATTTTAAAAAAAAGGAACAAGGAAGTCGGTTTTTGGTTGTTGGTTGCTGTAGTTTTTATATTTCTTTCCAAGGGGATCAATCCGCCATTATCGGGAATTTATCCCTGGTTGTTTCTTCACGTTCCCGGCTTTTCTCTTTTCCGTGACCCTACTAAGTTTTTCTTTCCTTTCGCGCTCTCTTATTCTGTACTAATGGCGATAAGTATGGACGAAATCACTAAAAAATTAGCCGATTTGAGATTGAAAAACACTTTTCTCAATTCCTTAATCTTAAATCCAAAAGCATTTTTGTTTCTTATTACAGTTTATTTTCTAGTATTAATTCGGCCGGTTTGGTTGGGCCAAATGACCGGATTGTTTGCAGAACCGATGTACAAAGAAGACCATTTTAAGGTTTCTGAAATATTAAAAAAAGATTTAGGGTACGGACGGGTTTTATGGATACCTACCAGAGCTCCTTTAGGTTTTTCTTCTCCGATGCATACCTCGGTCGAACCATTGAGTTTTACCCAAAAACGACCTTTTGCTGTGGGAGTTGTAGGAACCTACGAAACTTTTAACTTTTTACGTGAAGCGCCTTTTATGGGACAGCTTTTTAATATAGCCGGTATCAAATATATCGTCTATCCTTATCCCGATACAAGAAGAGAAGAATTAAAGCAGGGTAATATTGATTATTATTACCGTTTTTTGGACCAGATAAGTAGTTTGCCTTGGGTCAAACAAAGGTTGAGTGATCCTCCAGTTCCTCTAATTGAAACCACTAACCATCAGGATCATTTTTTTGTTGCCGATAATGCATACTGGGTGATAGGATCGGATAGAATCTATAATGATCTAAGTCAATTAGCGGGTTTTGATCTTTCGAAAAACGCAGTAATATTTACTGAGGAGAAAGCAGGTTTAGGTGCAAAGTATTATGAAAACGACTTTCCCAAAATCATTGTCTTTGATGAGCAAAAAGAAGATGTGGCTTTAGAGCTGGCTTTGAGAGAAAACGATTTTTATTTTCCTGCCTCTGGACTTGATTTCGATCCATTAAAAAAAACTTCCTGGTGGAAGCGTGAAACTGCCGATTTGTTGTGGTTCCGGGATTTCCTGCAGCAAAAATACAATTTGGATAATCTGGATTTCGACTACAGTGGTGGATGGGCGATAGGCGAAGGAAGCGGAGAGCTGGGAGTTAGAAGCAAGATATTGAAAGAAGGAAAGATCTTATTTGCCAGGTTAATGGTGAGTAACAGGGGGGGGAAAGTAGAGTTTTTTCAAAGGGATGGCAAATTGGGAGAAATTGACACTCTAAGTGAAAGTCCGGAGAAGGTGGAGATTAAATTGACCGGTTACAAAGATATACCGAATCAGGTTTATGAATATGACAAAGCCGATTTTAAGTGGTTCAAGATAGGTATCTTAACCGGTGACGATCCTGTTTACATAAAAACCCAAGGGGGTATAAATATCGTTAACACACTAGCAACTCTGTCCGATGCCGATTGGGCTCTAGCTCAAGACAATGTGACTAATTTAGAAGGGAATGAAAGTATTATTTACTGGAATGGACTTGAAGAATCCGAAAAATTAGCACTAGTTGGTTCAGAAAATAATACCTTGCTGCAATACGAAAGACTTTCACCCACCAAATATCACTTCACAGTAAAGGGAGTTGATAGGCCCAAATTTATAGCTTTTTCTGAAACCTATGACCCGTTATGGAAAATAAGAGATAATAAAGAACCTGCGCTAAGCCATGCATCCACTCCGCTTTATGGTTTGATAAACGGCTTTATAGTAGATAAAGATGGTGACTATGTCGTATATTTTGAACCCCAAAAATATGTTTATCCTGGGTTGGTAATCAGCGGACTTACATTCGTCATAATACTAAGTTTGCTAATCTTCTTAAGAAAAAAAGAGGATAAGAAAGTATAATCTTTGTAGTGGGTAAGAAAATTTCACCTAAAAAATACAAAGATTCTAGGGGAAAGAAAGAAAGAGTCGTTGTCGTAATGCCTGCGTATAATGCAGAAAAGACATTGAAAAAAACCCTTGATGATATACCTGAAGGACTAGCTGATGACATTATTTTAGTCGATGATGGGAGTCACGATAGGACAGTAAGTTTAGCAAAAAAGCTTGGATTACAAACTTTTGTTCATCCTCAAAATAGGGGTTATGGAGGAAATCAAAAAACGTGCTATACCTTAGCTCTTAATAAGGGTGCAGATATTGTTGTAATGATTCATCCAGACTATCAGTACGATAGTTCTTTGACTGAGGAGATTATCCGCCCGATTCTCAACAAGCGCTTTGATATTATGTTGGGATCAAGGATCAGGAGTAGAAACGAGGCGCTCAAAGGTGGGATGCCACGGTATAAGTATTTTTTTAACAGAGCCCTTACAATTCTTCAAAATATAGTTTTGAGTCAAAATCTTTCAGAGTATCATACTGGTTTTCGGGCATTTGACAGGAAAGTGTTGGAAGCGCTTCCTTTCCATAAATTTTCCGACGATTTTGTCTTTGATCAAGATATTTTAATTTCTTCGGTTTACCAAGGTTACAAAATCGGTGAAATTCAAGTTCCCGTTCGGTATTTTCCAGACGCTTCCTCAATCGGCTTTCGAAAATCTATAAAATACGGACTGGGGATATTACTTGATTTAACGCGCTATCTACTGGCGGTGTCTGGAATTTTTACTTCAAAAATTTTTACTAAGAAATGATACAAAACAAAAATCGTTTGCTTTCATTTAACTCCGTTACTCTTACACTCCTGGTGTTATTTATTCTGAGCCTTGTAGTTCGATTCCTTTATTTTCCGGGAAATGTTTATTTTGCTTATGATCAGGCAAGAGACTCTTACTTTGCAACAGAAATATTAAAAGGCGATATCAGATTAATAGGGCCACCATCAGCTGCAAGTACTAAACTTTTTCCCGGGCCTTTATCTTTATACCTCTACGCCATAGTTTATTTTATTTTTAGTCCTAATCCAGAGACATTATCAGCGTTTTTTAGAATCTATAACGCCCTTGGAGTGTTTTTGGTATTTCTGATAGGCTCAAAACTTTTTAGTAAAAAAGTCGGCATCTTATCCTCAATTTTATTCGCCGTGTCCTACGAACAGTCTCAATATGCACTTTTTATGAGTCATCAGCCTTTAGCACTGATCCCTGTTTTAACTATGTATCTGGGGCTAATCATGTTTTGTCTTGAAAAGAATACAAAGGGTTTATTGTTAAGTTTACTGGGTTTGGGACTGGCTATTCAGTTTCACTACGTTTACATTCTTTTAATTCCAATAGTATTAGTCATCATAATAGTTACGCGGAAATCCCTTCCCAAACTAAAACTAAAGGAGATATTACTTCCCTTTGGTGTTTTTCTTTTGACAGTATCTTCCTATATCATTTCTGAATTTAGATTTAACTTCAGAATGCTCTCTACGATTTTTTCGAGCTCCTCAGGAACAGGTTTTTACATAAACGAGGCTATCTTTGCAGCTAAGAGGTTTGTTTACGACACTTTTTGGGGAAATTACACTTACGCAGGTATTCTACTAATTATTTCACTTTTTGTATTTAGTTACCTTATAGTGAAGTCCACTTTTAGATACAAAGTAATATTACTCTTTTTATGGTTTGTAGGTGGGATTATTCCTTATTTTGTTTCAGGGACATCAAGCTATTATTATAGTGCTGGTGCATCTGCTAGTTTAGTTATACTTTTTTCTTTTTTGGTTACAAGGTTATATAAAAGTGTGCCGGTTATCGCGATAGTTTTATTTAGCGGAGTAATTATGAATAATTACTTTCTTATTAGAACTCAGAACCCACTTGGTCCCAATAAAGATATGGTCATTCAGCCGCAAATGCTGCTCAGAGAAGAGTTGAATGCACTTTCTTATATTTATCATAGTGCGGATCAGAAACCCTTTGCAGTAAATGCACTAACAATTCCCTTAAACGTGAATACTACCTGGAGTTTTCTCTTCGAATGGTATGGTAAGGGTTACTTTGGTTATCTTCCTGTTTGGTCCGGAAAACCTGCAGAAGGTTTTCCGGGTGGTCTTCCTTATCTTAGTGAAAGGTCTAAACTTCCGGAGACCCAATTTTCGATAGTTGAATCGACTTTGGGTATTCGTGATCATGATAAAGAAAGATTTTTTGTAGAAGAAAATTATTTTACGAGTTTAGTTGAGGAGAAGAAATTTGGAACAATTGTGGTGCAAAAAAGAATTAAAAAATAATGAAACGTATTTTCTATAAATTCCCTTTTCACTCATTTTTTGCTGAAATTGTTGCCACATCTACTTTTAGACAGTCTTCAGTCACATTTACCGGAACAGTCATAAATGCTATTTTGGGCGCAGTCTTTTATTTACTTGCCGCAAGACTTTTAGGACCGGCCGTTTTTGGTCTCCTTAGTGTTGTAATAGTTACGCAAACTCTCATAACAGACATCGGAGACCTGGGAATAAATACAGGACTAGTCAACTTTATTCCGCGCTATATAAAGAAAGATTTGGACAAGACGAGAAAATTTCTCAAGCTCGCCCTCGAAACCAAAATCATAATATTTCTGGTAGTTCTAATTTTAGGTCTAGTTCTAAGCGGCTTGGTTGCAAAAAATATATTCGATAAACCTGAATTACAGAAGCCTCTGCAAATCGGAATTATTGGAGTGGGAGCTCTATCTTTATTTTCTTTTATTACTCAGGTTCTTCAGGCGAAACAAAAATACTTTTTCTGGAGTAGTATTCAAATTGCTACCAATGCTTGTCGGGTACTTGCTATTTTTTTACTGACAGTTTTTGGATATCTATCATTGGAAAGTACACTTTGGGTCTATATAACACTTCCCTTTATAGGTTTTGTAATAGGTTTGTTTTTGATTTCGCCTGACTTTCTTAAAGTAAAAAATGAGTGGGCAGTTGCTAGGGAATTTTTTAATTTCAATAAATGGGTGGCAGCCTTTGCTATTATAGCGGCAATTAGCTCTCGGTTAGATACTTTTATTTCCGCCCGGCTTCTGAGTCCCAATGATCTGGGTTTATATTCTGCAGCTAATCAATTAGTCAGAGTAATTCCGATGATAATTTCTGCAATAGGGACCGTAATTGCACCGAAAATGGCAAGTTTAGACTCGAAAGAAAAACTAGTCACCTATTTAAAAAAGACCCAAGTAATGGTTCTCGGTATAGCGGTTCTCGGAGTAATCTTTATTCCCTTTGTTCTTTGGATTATCCCGATAGTACTTGGTCCGGAATATATCGGATCAGGGTCAATTTTTATAATACTTCTTTTTGCGATGCTCATCTTTTTGATATCTGTTCCGATCCACACGGCCATTATTTATTACTTTTCATATCCAAAACTTTTCTTTAGGCTGGCAATTCTACACCTTGTGGTGATAGCCGTTTCAGGATGGATTCTAACCTCTTCCTATGGAGCTTTAGGTACTGCCACGTCGGTGTTGATCGGGCAAATAGTTAATTTTCTAATTCCACTTTGCTGGGTTTTATTAAAGGTTAAAAAAGACTCTACAACCTTAAAATGAAAAGTTTGCCAGAACATGAAGCTCCCCGATCTGACGATCGGGGTATCTTCTCCCCACTGCTTCGTCGGGAGCAAAATCCCTCCGAAGCAGAAATTTCTTCGCATTTACCCGCGAGCTTACGCTCTCGGTTTTCTGTGAAGGGGGATAAGTTTAGCTCATTAGCCTTCTTATTTATTTTTTCAGTTGTCATTCGATTTTATAAATTAGGTGTTATACCAAGAGGACTAAGCCTAAACGAGGTCTACTTGGGTTTATATTTGTCTTCATTGTTAGGTAAATGGGTACTTGAGCCGTTTTTTGTAAGACTGCCGTTTGCAATTTTGGGAGTTGTGAGTATTTTATTATTTTATTTTTTATTGCAAAAACTTACTGGAAATTCGAAACTGTCCCTTTTAACAACTTTTTTTCTCTCAATTAGCCCTTGGCATATAATGGAGAGTAGAATTGTATCTTTAGGAATTGTATTAACTTTTTTTCTTCTCACTTTTTCTCTTATTATTTCAAATAAATTACAACACCACATAAAACTTTTAACTAATTTTTTCTTCACTTTCGGATTATTTTTCTTTGTCATATCCTGGGTTAGCTTTTTCCCAAAAGTTAGTAAAACAGTTGATATGGAAAGGAGGTTGGCATCAAACCGACTTGCGCTTACTTCTACTAAACTTTTTTCGAATAAAGTAGTTAACTCCTTTAGTGAGAAAACAAAATTTAGCTATGAACAAATGGATCCAGGAGTTTATTTTTTTACCGGCCATCCAAGACAAAGAGGGGGTGTTGAGGAAACTCCAAAACTTTTCTTATCTTTTATACCTTTAATCGTCCTTGGTTTTCTTAAGGCCGGGAATAGAATAAAAGTCTCTTTTATCACACTTTTCTTTTTTTTGGTAGCAGTATTGTCGCTTTTTGAATATCGCAGCGCATCTTTGACCCTGCCAATTCTTTTTATTTTAATTTGTATGGCAGGATTCGGATTTTACTATTTGTCTAAAAAAAAGAAAATGTACGTCTTTTTAGTACCTCTAACTCTGCTTCTATCTTATGAGTTACTAATTTTCACTAAACTGTATTTTTCAGGCTTTTCCGAATCAATGTTTTCGCCAAGAAGAAATAGTTTCCAACCTCTTATAACAGCTATCCAAAAAGTACGCGGACCAGACGAAAGAGTTGTAGTAAATGAAAGACTAGGTGACCCCAAGCTATTTTTTAAATTTTATCTAAAAGATCTGAATTTAGCAGGTTACGAATTTAGGGAATATAACATTTGGAGCGAAAAAGACAGAAATTTTCTTTTTGTCGACGTCCTCCCCTTCGAACCTTCGCCAGCCGAACCTCTTTGGCACGAAGGTGCGGCATTTCCAAAAGATTTAACTCTGTTATTTGAATTGAATGACACTAATTTAAATCAAGAAGTTTTTATATACAGATATGAATAGGCTTACCCGCAAAAATGCCGTTATAATTCTACTTTTTTCCTTAGGAGCTTTTTTAAGGCTGTGGAATTTGGGTAGCCTGTCGTCCGGATTTTTTCGTGACGAGGCGGCATTGGGATATAATGCTTATTCAATTTGGCTCACGGGTAAAGACGAGTTTGGGTATATATTTCCGATCGTATTTCGATCTTTTGAAGTTTTCTTTCTGCCGCTTTATGTTTATATAAGTAGTCCCTTAGTCGGTATTTTGGGATTAAACGAGTTCACCTCAAGACTGCTTTCGAGTTTATCGGGTATGGTGGCTTTATATTTTGCCTATATGATCGGCAAAAAGGTGTGGAATAAAGACACGGGAATTTTATGTCTTTTCACTCTAGCGATATCTCCCTGGCACATTTTCTACAGCCGAGGTGCATTTGAAGGCAATCTTGCCCTGACTTTTTTCACAGCAGGATTTTATTATTGGATAACCTTTCTGAAGACTAAATCTGGTAAAACTTTTTTCGTTTCCGCTTTACTTTTTGCACTATCAATGTATTCTTACCAATCCGAACGTTTCATTGTACCGTTTTTTGCAGTATTGGCTTTGATGATAAGTTTCAAAGATTTGTGGAAACTAAAAAACAAGTTAATAGCGCCACTAATTTTTCTTTTTATTCTGCTTCTTCCTCTGGTAGTTTTATCATTTAACGCAGGCGGTTATCACAGAGTAGTCGGAGTTAGCATTTTTGCAAAATCTGAAAATCCTCCAGGGTGGATTGAGGGTCAACCTGAAACAATCTTACTAAATAATAAACTTTTTTTACGAGGTAAACAGTTAATTTCTTTGTATACATCGTATTTTTCGCCTAGAAATCTTTTCTTCGAAGGAGATTCCGAAAAACAACGGTCGGTAGAAAATTCCAGTGTATTTTATGGTTCTTTCCTTCTATTTTTAGTTGTTGGTTTATTGACTTTAGCTAAAAAAGCAAATGCCAAGGAAAAAATGCTTCTGATCTTCATGTTTTTGGGACCGATCCCGGCTTCCCTAACCTCCGACCCATTTCATACATATCGTTCCCTGATGTTATTTATGCCTCTCAGCCTAATTATAGGAAAAGGTATTTTCGTTACCTATATGATCGTTAAGAAATTTACATTCGCTTCAAGTTTGCAAGATCCGTTTAGGAAAAGAAATGTGTTGGGAAATATATTTCTAACTATCTTGGTAGGTATTTCGGCGGTTAACTTATCTTTGTTTCTATACAGTTATGCAGTCCTCTCGCAAGTTACAAGAGCTTCCTTTTGGGATTACGGTTACAAGGACCTGGTTTCCTATATCGAAATGGTTAGGAATGATAAAAAGGTGATAGTTGATGATCCATCAACTGAAGCCTATATCCACTTTCTGTTTTTTGGGAAAGTGAACCCATTAATTTACCACAAAGAAGTACGCGATTTGGGAGAGCTTAACTATTACTATAGAGATCCGGAAGAAATCCGCCCCAACAAAATCGGCAATATTGAATTTAGAAAAATTAACTGGGCAGAGGAACGGGGGGATTTGGGTACAATCTTTGTATTTGCCCGAAATTTACTGCCTGATAGTGAATATATAGGAGACCCTAATGTACAATTACTAAAGGATATTTATTATCCGGATGGTACGCTTGCATTTAGAATTGTTCAGATAATTTAGAGCGAATTTCTATTTAAACAATTATGAAAATTTGGGCACACACTTTGGTTAAAAACGAAGAGAGATATTTATGGTTTGCAGTTACAAGTGTGATTGACTATGTAGATAAGATGTTATTGTGGGATACTGGAAGCACGGATAACACACAGATGATAATAAGAGAAATTAAGAAGAAATACAGTGAAAAGATTGACTTCAGACAGATAGGTCTAGTTGATCAGGAAAAATTTACCAAAGCTCGGCAAGAAATGCTTGAGGAAACAGCTTCAGACTGGCTGATTATAGTGGATGGCGACGAAGTTTGGTGGGATCAAGGAATTTCACACATCACTGGTTTGATAAGAGATCGAGGAGATGAAGTTGAAAGTATCGTCAATGGATACTATAACGTTATTGGTGACATTTATCATTACCAAGAAGAAAGGGGAGGTAAGTACAAAATAGACGGGCATGAGGGTCATTTGACAATTCGCGCGATAAATAGACATATTTCTGGACTCCATTTCGGAAAACCTCATGGACAGCAAGGAATATTTGATGGTCATGATCAATTAATTCAGGAGCGAGATTATAAAAAAAGATTATTTACTGCGGAGAGACTTTACTTACATTTTACACACATGGTCAGGTCGAGTAGTTGGTCAGAGGATTTAAAAGTTATGAAGCGCGATATCAAATTAAAACATGAGATAGGAATTCCCTTTCCATTAGACTTTTATTATCCCGAAACCTTTTTTAGACCAAAACCTGAAATAATATTATCACCTTGGACTAAAATGAACACTAAATATTATCGTAAAGCCTTTTTGGAAACACCCCTAAGGAAAGTAAAAAGGAGATTTATCAAGGGCAAAAGCGGCTACTAGAGGATATTATTCCCCCCGTCTCTTATCTGATCGAGAGCTTGTTTAAGACTTTGAGGATTGTCTATAAAGGACAGAGTTATTTGAGGTGTATGGGTTCCTGCAGTGTTTATAGTTAGATTTCCCCAACCCGCGATTTGGTCAATAAAACTTTGGTCGATTTCAATATCAGTAATTTGGCTATAGTCAATACTTGTAATATTAGTTCCTACGAACGAGTCTACGATGATTATCCTTTTATCTGTAAACGCGTAATGTCTGGACTTTTTTAAGTACAGTGAGTAACAAAGTCCGAGTAAAAAAATAAAAACTGTAACGGCAAGGGGGCTACTTTGCGATGAGGCAACTAATGCAGCCAGGAGCGAAATGATTATGATTATTGCGCAATAACCATTACTGATACCGAATTCTTTTTGCACTGATTCTTTGGGAGAAAGGATTTTTTTCCAATTAAACTTCATACGTTAAGTATACTATACAGATTTCTATATGAGGAGGACGTTATAAGAACTTTCTAAACCACAACTCCAGAGTAAGAAGTGACCACAGTTTTGGACCGAAATCTGTTTTTTCTGTATGGTTTTTTAGCATCCTTCTTATTTCGTCCCGATTAAATATTGTTTTGGTTAAGGCATTTTTATTTAGCAATACAGACTCAGCGTACTTCTTGAGTCTACCTGTAAACCATTTATCAAGCGGTACACTAAAGCCTAATTTTGGCCTGTAAAGGTTTTCATTTGGAACAATTTTTTCTAGTGCTTTCTTGAGAATATATTTATGTTCGCCATTTTTTAGTTTCAAATTAAAGGGAATTTTGCAGGCGAGTTCAATCATGTTGTGATCAAGAAAGGGCGACCGTGCTTCAAGTGAAACGGCCATTGAAGCGATATCTACTTTTGTAAGAAGATCATCAGGTAGATAATTGGTTAAGTCGGAGTAAAGAGCCTTATCCGGAGGTTCGTTTGTATTAGATTCTTTAAAATTGTTTCTTACAATGTCATAAGAATTTATAGCACTTGTAGTCTTTTTAT
This sequence comes from uncultured Gammaproteobacteria bacterium, assembly GCA_964627195.1. GTDB lineage: Bacteria > Patescibacteriota > Microgenomatia > UBA8517 > UBA8517 > CAZVJU01. The sequence continues at coordinate 14,750 of CAZVJU010000004.1, forward strand.
AGTTTTCTGAATATAAATTTATTTTGTCTTCGTTTGTGAAATAACAGTTATATGTTACAAATCTGTCTGCTAGGTCCAACTTTGATTTTTGTAAAAATTTATGTAATTTTGTAAAGTGAGGCAAGTTTGTTGTCTGCTGTAAAAAAGCTGAGAGAGGAATACCTAACGGTCTGATAAACTTTTGGAATTTATCTAATGCCACATCGCGCTTTAATCTATCAAATCGATCATATCCTGCAAAGTTCTCATCCCCACCGTCTCCGTTGAGAATCACTGTCACATATTTTCTAGCTAACTTACTTACCATATATGTTATGACTGCACTCGAGTCGGCATAGGGTTCTTCATAGTGGTATACAAGAGTTGGAAGTATTTCTTCAATAGATTCCGGTTTTGCAAGAAGTTCGCTATGGTCGGTCTTGTACATTTTAACTAGTCGGTCTGCGTGCTCTTTTTCGTTGTATTTTTTTTCCTTAAAAATAATCGTAAATGTTTTTATGGGTTTTTTTGAAAGTCTTGCCATTGATGCTACTACCCCGCTTGAATCTACTCCGCCGGAGAGAAACGCTCCAAGAGGAACATCGGCAATCATTCTTATTTTTGTGGCTTCTTCCAACTCGTATAGAATCCTGTCGCACCATTCTGCTTCTGAAAGTTGTAGCTTATGGTTAAAGTCAGGTTGCCAGTAACATACTTTATCCAGTTTTTTTCTTTCTATATCAAGGGAGATATAAGACCCAGGTTCGAGTTTTTTTATACCCACAAACCCGGTGTTCGGAGCAGGGACGAAACCATAGGTCAGAAAATGATGGACTGCCATGTAATCCGGTTCTGGGTGAATTTCTTTTTGAGTTAAAATAGCCTTTAACTCTGAGGCAAAAATAAAAACTTTGTCGTTAAGGAAATATTTGAGAGGTTTTTTACCTATTCTGTCGCGGGCTAAAAAAAGAGAATTTTGATGCTCATCATAAATTGCAAAAGCAAACATCCCACGTAAATGATCAAGACACTTTTCTTTATACTTATCATAGAGAGCCAGGATAACTTCTGTGTCCGTGTTTGATTTGAACTTGTAGCCTTCTCTTTCCAGTATTTTGCGTTCTTCCTGAAAGTTATATACTTCGCCGTTAAAAGTTATCCAATATCGATTTAAATAAGTCATCGGTTGATGACCCTTTGAACTTAAGTCAATAATTGCAAGGCGTCTACTGGCCAAGCCAACTTTCTTATCTTTAGAAATATACACACCTTGATCATCAGGACCTCTATGGGCGATTTTTATCGCCATTAATTCAAGATCTTTTCCTGTTACTATTTGATTTCCAAATTGTATTTTACCCGCAATCCCGCACATATCTAACTCTAACTTTCTTTTAAAAAAAAGAAAGTTAGGCAAATAAAAGTAAGAATAATACAATTTTAACAGAATATGCTTTAGTCATTTTGAGTAAAAAGAAGTAAAATTAATCCGTATGGATGAGGTGGGAGAATACACACTACAAATTATGAGGTTAGCTGGTTGGTATAACACTTGGCTTTTTTCAACCATCGAACCCTATCTCGGGAAAGAAATTCTCGAGGTAGGTGCCGGGATAGGTAATTTCACGGCTTTACTTGCAGAGAAGGGGAAAGTTACTGCAACAGATGTCAACCCAAGTTATGTTACTGATCTTAAAAGTAGGCTTAGGGGGGTCAATGTAGGATTCGGAGACGTAGAAAAAGGAAACTTTTTTTTCAAAAACGCCTTATTTGATACGATAATTTGTTTCAATGTGCTCGAACATATCAAAAATGATCAGAAAGCACTAAAAAATATATATAGTCTCCTCAAACCGAGTGGAAAACTGGTTCTACTCGTTCCGGCCCATCGGATTTTATATAGCTCATTCGATAGAAATTTAGGTCATTTTCGTAGATACGATAAAAAAGAAGTAACTGACATGCTACGGACAAGTGGTTTTAAGACAGTTTCAGGCAAGTTTTTAAACTGGTGGGCAGCAATTGGCTGGCTTATCTTCCTTAAACTTACCGGGTGGCAAAAAATACCAAGTAGTGAAGTGGGGATATTCAATTCACTTGGTAAGATTTTTCTTTGGCCTGAAAAATATGTTGCGCCCCCCTTTGGTTTATCTGTACTTGCAATCGCTCAAAAATAAATAACATGAAGGTTTCTATAATTATTCCAGTTTACAATGAGGAGAAGACTATTTCAGAAATTATTAAGAGGGTTAAAGAGGTTAAATTACCTCCACAACTTTCAAAAGAGATAATTGTTGTAAATGATTCTTCGGTTGATAAGTCTACACAAATTTTAAGAAGACTAACTGGAATAAAAGTTATAAATCATAAAGTTAACACTGGGAAAGGTGCGGCTTTGAGAACAGGCTTTAAAAAAGCGACAGGTGAAATATTTATTATTCAGGATGCTGATCTTGAGTATAATCCAGAGGATTATCCCAGGCTCCTAGATCCGATCCTCAAAGGCAAAGCTTCGGTTGTTTACGGATCTAGACTGAAAGACTTTCCTTTAAAAATATCGGGCAAGAAAAAAACTCCACTGGTTAGTCATTACCTCGGGAATAAATTCTTGAGTTTTGTAACAAGTCTTTTGTTTGGCGATACTGTTTCCGATATGGAAACCGGCTATAAGTTATTTAAAAGTTCTGTTATTGAAGGGATGAATCTTAAAGCACACAGATTTGATTTTGAGCCGGAAATAACTGCTAAAATTTTAAAAAGAGGCTACAAAATAGAAGAGGTACCAATAAAAGTTAGACCTAGAGGGTATGATGAGGGAAAAAAAATTACATGGAAAGATGGATTTATTGCCGTCTGGAGCTTGATTAAGTATAGGTTTACAAACTAATCCTGATGTATCAAGTGAATACACACTGGGTGTGTTTTCAATAGATGCTTCCGGACTATTTTAAATGAAAATTGCGATAATGTCGTTCCATAGTGGAATAGAGAAAAGAGGGGTAGAAAGATGGAGCTTAGATTTTGCAAATTTGCTTGCAAAAAGGCACGAAGTTACAGTTCTCCAAAATGGTCCAAAAGATACTACTTCTACTTACGGGGTTTTCAGAGTGGGCATTCCCTATGATTCCAGAAAGAAAGAGATATTTTTTCCGTTTCAGAAAAGATTTTTCCTAGATTACAAGCCAAGAAAAATTGCCTATTTTACGATAAAGTTACTTCCAATGCTTTGGAGGGAAAATTTTGACATTGTTGTTCCGACAGATGGAGGTTGGGAACCGGCATTTATTAGACTATTGACTTGGTTAAGAAGGAAAAAGATGGTTATTGTCGGTC
>CAZVJU010000004.1:18071-68684 GCA_964627195.1 uncultured Gammaproteobacteria bacterium
TCATGCCGGTATCGGTTGGGATGATATGAACAATTTATGGTCTTTTCCTGATAGATTTGTTGGTCTTTCCAAATTTGCTGTAAACTGGGCCAAGAAAATAAATCCGTTTATAAAGACAGTATATATTCCTAACGGTGTGGATCTGCAAGAATTTGATGCTGCGGGAGAGAAATTAAAATTATCATTAGAAAAGCCAATTATCCTAGCCGTAGGTGCTCTGGAATTAAATAAGAGAATCGATCTCATTATAAAAGCAGTATCAAAAATAAGAAAGGGGAGTTTGCTTGTTGTTGGTAGGGGAGAGATGAAAGAAGAAATTAGTACTTTGGGAGAAAAGTTACTCGGAGACAGATTTATATTAAAAGACTATGACTTTTCTGATATGCCAATGGTTTATAGATCATGTAGCGTTTTAGCTTCGGCATCACTTCCCTACTATTCTTTTGAAATGGTTTTGCTTGAAGCGATGGCTGCAAATTTAGCGGTTGTCGCAAATAATGATCCAATAAGGAGAGAGATTGTCGGAGACGGTGGAATTTTGGTTGACCCTACAGATATTAATGCTTTCTCTAAAGTCTTGGGGAAAGCCCTGGAAATTAATTGGGGGGACAAACCACGAAAACAAGCTGAAAAGTTCTCCTGGGAAAAAGTTGCAGAGAAATATGAAAATTTGTTCCAGGAGATTTTAGATTCACGTTAGCCACGATTGTTAATTCGATGATGCGAATTATGAAACTCAGTACTACGATAATAACTTTAAACGAAGAAAAAGACTTACCAAGATGTTTGGAGTCAGTAAGGGATATCAGTGACCAGATTGTAGTAGTAGATTGTGGAAGTACTGATAACACGGTTAAAATTGCCAAAAGTTTTGGTGCAGAAGTCTATACAAGGGTTTTTGATAATTATGCTGATCAGAAAAATTTTGCAATTAAAAAGGCAGACGGCGAGTGGATCCTTTCCCTTGATGCTGATGAAGAGATATCACCTGCGTTGGCCAAAGAAATTGATTTGGTGACTAGAAACGGACAGTCAGAAATTGCAGGATACTCGATTCCGAGGAAAAATATTATTTTCGGAAAGCTGATCAGATACACCCGTTGGCAATCTGAACTTGATCGACATGTTTGGCTATGGAAAAAAAATAAGGGTAGTTGGGAAGGGGACGTGCACGAGGAAGTTGTAGTTAACGGTCGAGTCGGAAAACTTGTAAACGCGAAAATACACTATCAATATGAGAATGTAACTGAATTTATGACTATGATGAACAGATATTCGGAATTTGACGCAAATCAAAATGTGAAAAATGGTGTGAAATTTAGTTACATCCGGGTATTTTTTGACCCGGTATATAATTTTTTAGTCAGATATCTTTACAGACTTGGTTTTCTAGACGGTTGGAGAGGGTTCATTCTGTCTTATCTTATGGCGATTTATCATATCGAGATTGCCGTAAAAATGTGGGAGCGGAAAGGAGTTAATAGATCTGTTGTCTGACCTGTTTCTTAGGAAAAAACCAATAGTCTTTATTCTAATTTTGGCGATTATCTTACGGGTAATAGCAATTAGCCAATCTCTTTGGTTAGATGAAGCAATAGGTGCCATTGCAGCAAAAGACTATTCGTATTTCACTATTATTAGTGAGTTTATAAAAGCCGACAATCATCCCCCATTTTATTATCTGGTTTTAAAATTTTGGACAAGTATTTTCGGCTATTCCGAATTTTCTTTGAGAACGCCTTCGTTATTATTTGGTACAGGAACGGTTTTTCTTACTTACCTCATTGTTAAGAGCTTGATCTGGAGATCTCAAAAAGGGGTTTTATCCAGTGTTCCAAACATTTCGGCTTTGTTAATAGCTTTATCACAATTTCATATTTATTATTCTCAGGAGGCGAGAATGTATTCAATGGCCGGGTTTTTTGTAAGCCTGGCTTTCTATAGTTATATTCTGCTCTTAAAAAATGAGAAAACCAAGATTATTTACTGGGCCACCTTTTCATTTGCCATATTATGTTTAGTATTTACAGATTATGCACCCATCTTTCTTCTCCCTGTTTTTTGGATTATTACTCTTGTGAAAAGAAAAAGTGGACGATTTTGGAAGGTTTTTCTCTTAGCACATATCCCTTTATTACTTTTTGGTATTTTGTGGTTGCCTACCTTTTTTATTCAAGTTGACCGAGGTGGTTGGCTTTTGAAAACTTGGCCCGCGTGGAGGGAGGTTGCCGGGGGAGCTACATTGAAGCAGGCTGCCTTAGTTTTTGTGAAATTTGTTTTCGGAAGAATTTCTCTTTATAACAAGATGTTATATTATCTTTTAGTAATTTTTGTAAGCATTCCCGTATCTCTGGCACTCATTAACTCTTGGAAAAAAAGAGAAGAAAGTGTCATTTGGATTTGGATGTGGCTTATAATTCCACTAGTAATAGGGTTTTTGTTAAGTTTCTCCTTTCCCGCTTTTATTTATTTCAGATTTGTTTTTGTTTTGCCGGCGTTTTCCATTTTGATAGCTTGGGGTGCATGCTCTTATAAAAATGTAAGGTTACGATTATTAATTGTTTCTACGATAGTTATCTCAAATATTGTAAGCTGGGTTCTATATATAACTGATCCGGTTCAACAAAGAGAACAATGGAATATTGCGACAAGGTTCGTAGAAGAAAATGCAAAACCAAACGAAATTGTACTTTTCGAATTTCCCGAACCCTTCGCTCCCTATAGGTGGTATTCGAAAGGAAGTGTTGAGGCAAAGGGAGCGACTAATTCGATATCGGCAGATCCTGATTTAAGTAAAGAAATCACTTTTAATTTAGTTAAAAATAAAACAGGAGTCTTTTATTTTAACTATTTGAGAGAGCTATCGGATAGAGAAGATACTGTCAGGAAAACTTTGATTGACACTGGGTTTGTTAAAAAAGATGTTTATAATTTTCAAGGTGTAGGTTTGGTTGAATATTATACAAAAGAACAACAACTTTAGTCTCTTAAGGCTAAAGAGGTTAAACTATGTTAAGTGTCTGGATAATTTTATTTTTAATAACAGCTGCCCACATTTTTCTTTTAACTAAGATTTTTTTCTTTCCTTATCCGGAGCTTTTCGTTTATTCGTATTTAACCAAGGTGGGTTTGGTTCCTTATAAACAAATTTTTGATCAACATTTTCCGGGAATAATGTTTTTCCCTGTAAACCTTGCTTCTTTGGGTGTTGATACCATATTTGAGGCAAGGATTTTACATTTAGGAATTATCGTAATAGCTCATATTTTACTTTTTCTTATAGGAAAAACATTACTTAAATCTAATTTGCTAGCACTTTCTGGCAATCTACTTTATTTAGTTTGGCAGCCATTTTTTGAAGGATATGTTTTGTGGATTGACTTACTCGTTGCTCCAATCCTCTTGTTGTCATTTCTTCTGTTAACTAATAAAAAATATTTTTATTCAGGTTTGTTTATCGGAATAGCACTCCTTTTTAAACAAGTTTTAGTGCCGCTCATTTTTTTTGTCTGTCTTTTTTTGTTCGTGGACAACCTAAGACAGGGTTTTTCGAAGTCAAAGCATTTTTTAAGTTTTTTATTGGGATTGACAACTTCGGTCATGTTGCTGGTTTTATGGATAACAAATTTAAAGATTTGGAAAGAATTTGTTTACTGGAGTCTGACTTTTAATTTAACTACTTTTGCCCAGATGGGCAGGAAATATCCGAATTTTCACGAGATTATTAAATCTTTACCAATTTTTGGATTAGGCATTTTTTCACTATTATTTATTTTAAGGAAGAAGAAGAGCAATTTTATTATTTTAGGATTATTTTTTATTGGCTCATTAGTATTTGCTTATGCGCGATTTGACTTTATACATTTACAACCCGCTCTTCCTTTTGCGATATTGGGGATAGTTACAGGATTACACATTTTGCCCTCCAAAATAAGAAAACCACTACTTATACTATTTATTACTTTTTCAATTTTGATTATGGTTTCTTTTTACAAATCAAATGTTGGGGATAAGGTAGAATTCTTCGGAGAAAAAGAAATAAAAATCAAGGAAGCTGTATTAAAATATGCAAATCCTGGAGATAGTGTTTTTGCTTTTGGGACAACACCGCACCTTTATTATTTAACAAAAACTCACCCTCCCGGAAACATTTTTGCTTTCCCGTTTCCCTGGTTTACAACTATTGCACAACAGGAGATTTATGAAGGTATAATTACAGATCCACCGGTTGTGGTAGTAAGAGATAAAAGTTCTGAGGTTCAGGAAATGAATTTGACAAAATATATGCCTATCGTGGAGCTTTATTTTGAGAAATACTATAAAATTATTGATGTTTTTGATAGTACTGAAATAATGGTTCCTAACTGATCTGCTATGTCATCCTTTTTAGAGGAAACCCCGAGCTAAGCTCGGGGAGGATGTCATTGACTTTTAGATCAGCGTCTTTTCATTCGACAACTTAATTATCTTTACTAAAATATTTTATGAAAATAGCAATTGATATATCGGCAGTGGTTTATGGGACCGGAGTCTCGGTTTATACTAAGAATTTGGTCGAAAATATTTTGAAAATCGATAAAAAAAATGATTATCTGTTATTCGGCGGTTCTTTGAGAAAAAAAAGAGAAATTCATAATTTTTTGACTAGTCTCAGAGGAAATTCAGTTCACAATAAAGTTTTTTCAATACCGCCGACTTTTGCCGATTTCTTATGGAATAAGCTGCATATACTACCAATAGAGAATATTATAGGAAATATTGACGTTTTTCACTCTTCGGATTGGACACAACCTCCCTCAGGAGCTTTCAAAGTTACGACTATACATGATCTTGTTCCCCTTAAACTTCCTCAGCTATCAGATCCTAAATTAGTTTCTACACACAAGGCTAGGTTAAAATGGGTTAAAAAGGAAGCTGATAGAATTATAGTTCCTTCTCAGTCAACCTTAGAAGATTGTCGAGAGTTGGGATTTAGAAAAGAAATATTAAGGGTCATTCCCGAAGCTACTAGTCTTAACTTTTTGTCGATAAAAAATGCCGAAATACTAAATCTTAAAAGAAAGTACAGAATCTCTGGGAAGTATATACTATCTGTTGGTGTAAATCCCAGAAAGAATACAGATCGCATAATTCAAGCCTTTGAAAAGATAAAGGCAGAAACAGGGTATAAATTGGTGATAATTGGCCATAAATACGTAGATTTTCATTTCGAAAGAGGGGTAATTTTCACAGGTCATATTTCACAGGAGGACTTAGCAGTATTTTATTCTGGTGCGGAAGCGTTGGTTTATCCGTCTTTATACGAAGGATTTGGTATTCCGATATTAGAAGCTTTTGTTTCTAAAACACCCGTGGTTACTACAAATTTCGGCAGTATGGCGGAGATTGCAGGGAAAGCTGCAGTGTTAGTTGATCCTTTTAGTATAGATTCCATAGCTGAAGGAATTCTGGAAGCGATCAAAAACAAGCAAAAACTTGTAAAATTCGCTTTACGACGGGCAAAGAACTTTTCCTGGGAAAAGACTGCAAAAAAAACTTTAAATGTTTATAAAGAATTTGGGGGAAAACTTTAGTTATTGTTTTTTTAATGAAAAACCATGATTATCGGTATTGACGGTAATGAAGCCAATGAAAGAGAGAGGGTTGGTGTACACCAATATACCTTCGAAATTCTTTGGGCGTTGTACAAACTACAGGATAGGGAAAATACACATCTTTGCTTTTTAATTTATTTAAAATGTCCCCCGTCTTCGGATTTTCCGGAAGAAGGTCCGTTTTGGAAATATAAAGTTATATCGGGTAGTAAATTTTGGGTTTTAACTCGGCTTACGCCATTGTTGTTAGCAAAAAAAATTGATGTTTTTTGGAGTCCCAACCATTACTTACCTCCTATAGCGAGCATGCCAAGAGTTTGCACGATCCATGACCTGGGTTACCTCAATTTTTCGGGTCATTTCAAAAGGCGTGATTTTTGGCAACTAAAATACTGGAGTGCTATTTCTATAATTATATCAAAATATATCATTTGTCCTTCACGATCAGTTTACAATGACATTGTACGACACTATCCTTTTGCCCGAAATAAGGTGAAAATCATACATCATGGTTATGACAAACGAAAATATAAAACAACTTATTCAAAAAAACTTGTGCGACGAATCTTTGAAAAATATAGGATTACCAAAAAGTATATACTTTTTTTATCTACTTTTAAGCCGAGCAAGAATATTGAAGGGTTACTCAGCGCCTTTAATTTAGTAAAAAAGGATTTTGATTATCAACTGGTAATTGTGGGTAAAAAGGGTTGGTTATACGATTCAATTTTTGAGAAAGTTAAAGAATTAGGACTGGAGGAGCAGGTTATCTTTACTGATTATGTTGCCGAAGAGGATAAACCGGCCCTAATAGCAGGCGCGAAGGTGTTTGTCTTGCCATCTTTTTGGGAAGGGTTTGGTATGGATGTTCTTAATGTTTTGGCATCCGGCATACCCATTGTTTTAAGTAATGTTGGCTCTTTACCAGAAGTGGCAGGAAAGGCCGGAATCTATGTTGATCCAAAAAGTTACGAAAGTATTGCCGGCGGAATCAAAAAAGTTCTAGATATGGATCAAAAAGGGTATAATAAACAAGTACAGTTAGGTTTAAAACAGGTTCAAAAATACTCTTGGGAAAGATCTGCAAGAGAGACTTTGAATGTTTTAAAGGGAGCTTCCGGGATCAAAATCTAGGAAAAAATAGTAAAATTCCTAAAATATTACATGTTTAAAGATAAAATGGATAACAACCTGAATATTAACCAGGCTTTGGTTAAAATGATAAATAGATTCAGAAACTACTGTCTTGATTTTGAGCTTATGCTTCTGCGTTGGGTCGGATGTCTACCTTTTCATACGCTTAGAAAGTTCTTTTATAAACTATCGGGCATAAAAATTGGCGAAGGGTCTACGATCCATATGTGGGCAAATTTCTTCCAACCTAAAAACATTGCGATTGGGGAAGATACTATCATCGGTGATCATTCCTTTTTAGATGGAAGAGCACTTTTATCAATCGGAAATCATGTTGATATTGCATCTTACGTACTTATTTATAACTCGGAGCATGATATTTTAGATCCGCAATTCAAAGCAAGAGAAGAAAAGGTATTAATAAAGGATTATGTGTTTGTGGGACCCAGGGTAACGATTCTTCCTGGAGTTAGTGTCGGAATGGGAGCGGTTATTGCAGCTGGGGCAGTTGTTACAAAAAATGTAGGGGATTATGAAATTGTAGGCGGAGTTCCGGCAAAAAATATTGGAGAAAGACAAAACAAGAACCTTACATATAAATTAGGCAGAGCCAGACTATTTCAGTAGCATGAAAATTATCGTGAAATATGTTTATTTTATATTTTCTCTGATTTTTTTACTTTACCTTCTGCTTCCAAATCCAAACTTTCCTGAGGCTTCTAGAGATGCTTTGCAGTCAAATGAGCCAGCAGACACAGAGACACCTCTCCGACGCGCATATTTTACTAATTACTCGAGAGAAGAGGTAGTCAAACATTATCTAGAACAATTTAGTAAGAACTCTTTCAAAAACCTACCCCTCATTACTTATAGGCTTAATTATCCACCCGAAGAGGCACAGAGCATAATTAGAGATCAAACGCGAAGCACTTTCTTGGAAGAGATCGTTCATCCCTTCCGGGAATCTTTATACATCAACGGATTTGAACCTAAAGACGAAAAAGACGCTATTTTTATTGCTGGGAAATTCTGGAGACAAAAAATTATAGTAAGATATGTTCCATCCAATCTCTGGTTGCGTTTTTCTATAGGGGTAATAAGTTTGTTTCTATTTTCACTTATTTTGAGAGAGTGGAGCAAACTGATGACCAAACTTAAAAGGAGAGCAAAAATATGGACCTTTCGATAGTTATTCTTTCTTACAATACTAAAACAGTTCTGAAAGATTGTATTGACTCTATTTTGAAGAATAGTTTAGGTTTAAGCTACGAAATTATCGTAGTTGATAATGCTTCAAAAGACGGTTCGGTCGCAATGTTATCTTCTTTTGTAAGGAAAGAAAAACGAGTTAGGTTTATTTTAAATAAAGTGAATGTTGGTTTTGCGGCCGGAAATAATCAAGGAATATCAGTAGCTAAGGGAAAAGTCGTACTCCTACTTAATTCAGATACGCTTGTAAATGACAATTGCCTAGGAGAAATGGTTTCATGGTTAGAAAGGCACAAAGATGTTGGTGCTATGTCTCCTGCGCTCAAAAACAAAGATGCTAGCTTCCAGGGAACCGGCGGATATTTCCCAACTTTGGTCAGGGTATTTTTGTGGATGTTTTTTTTAGATGACATTCCCTTTATGGATTTTTTTATAAAACCATATCACCCCATGCATGCCCAGTCACCTTTTTATAAAGGCACAAGAAATTATCTTCATGCCAGTGAGATTGATTGGATTACCGGAGCTTTTATGATGATTAGAAAAGAGGCTCTTGAGGAAGTGGGGGGTTTAGATGAGGATTATTTTATGTATGTAGAAGACACAGATTTATGTTTCAGAATAAAAAAAGCAGGATGGAGAATTTGGTATAAACCCCAATGGAATATAGTTCACTTAGGTGGGGCTAGTAGTACTTCAGAGTTTCCTATAATCTCAGAATTTAAAGGACTAAGACTTTTTTATAAGAAAAATATGCCGTCATGGCAGTATCCAGTCGTAATTTTTTTTCTCAAATGTGGAGCCTTATTAAGAATTATATTATTTGGACTATTTAAGGGAAAAGATTCAGCGAAAACCTATGCAAAAGCACTCACACTTAATTGATTTAGTTTCCAAATATGTAGTAGCGGCAATTTTAATTGTCGTACCTTTGTATCCAAAGTTCCCATTTATTCGAATTCCGAATACTTTTGTAGCCGTTAGGCTTGAAGACTTTCTCTTGTTTTTTGCCGGAATTGTCCTTGTAGTTTCTATTTTTCCCAGACTACTATCGTTTTCCAAAGATCCTTTGGTTAAACTTGTTGCTCTTTTCCTCGGAGTAGGTTTTATATCTTTTATTTCAGGATCACTTGTTACAAAAAGCGTCGTTCCTAATATTGCATTTTTACATTGGTTACGTAGGATAGAATATTTCATCCCGCTGTTTTTAGGAATTGATTCTATGCGGAAGAATACTAAAAATTTGGAGTTTTATTTAAAAATTCTATTTCTGGTTATCATAGTCCTCTTTTTTTATGGATTTGGACAGAAAAATTTTGGATGGCCGATTATCATAACCCAGAATCAAGAATACTCTAAGGGGATTGCTCTTAGTTACGTTCCGGGAAGTCATATAAATTCGACGTTTGCAGGTCACTATGATTTAGCCTCATTTTTAGTTTTGGCTCTCCCTGTGGTTATTAGCTGTCTTTTTCTTTTAAAAGGTGTTAGGACAAAGATTTTTTTGGGTATGGTATTTTTTTCTGGATTGTGGCTTTTGGTTAACACTGCTTCTCGAGTTTCTATCTTTTCCTATCTTATCGCTGGAACTATCTCCTTGCTTTTAATTAAAAAATATAAAGCAGTGCTAGTATTTTTATTTGTGAGCATCGTCTTTGTAGGCTTTTCTTCTAATCTTGTCTCTCGTTACAGTAGACTTATAGATGTTATTCGGAATAAATCTGAAAGTGGTAATTTAAATAATCTGGGAATTTTTACTGTTTATGCACAGGATATTGATTTACCATTAAAAGTTAAATCAGTAACCCCAACTCCAACTTCTGAACCACCCTTTGAAGATCGCTCGACAAATATTCGCCTTAACGTCGAATGGCCAAGGGCATTAAGAGCATTCGCAAAAAATCCTATCCTAGGTACAGGGTACTCGTCAATAACTTTGGCAACTGATAATGACTACTTAAGGGCCTTGGGAGAGGTTGGTATATTGGGATTTTTGGCTTTTTTTCTAATCCTTGGGAAAACAAGTGACATCCTTTTAAGGTCATTTTCTTCCAACAAATCTTTCAGGGGTGTTGAACTCGGATTTTTGACTGGTACAATAGGTAGCCTTTCCGGATTATTTATTAATGCTGTCTTTATTGACATTTTTGAGTCATCCAAATTTGCTCTACTTTTTTGGCTTATGATTGGTATGGCCATGTCTTTAGTAACTTATGCGAAAAATGAATAACATAACTACTCGAATAATTAACAGCTACTATATAGAGTATATTATTTTATCTATATTATTACTTATATTTGTAATTACGAGGCTATATAAGATTAATAATCCCGTTGCCGACTGGCATTCGTGGAGGCAAGCGGATACCGCTTCAGTAACAAAAACATTTTTGGATAGAGGAATTGATCTTATATTTCCCCGATATCACGATATTTCAACAATCCAAACAGGTAAATTTAATTCTGAAGGTTACAGATTTGTAGAATTCCCAATTTATAATGCTATTCACGCTGTTTTAGTCAATAACTTTAGTTTTTTTACACTAGAAGTTTGGGGAAGGATTCTTTCAATAATGTCAGCTCTCATATCAGCAGTCTTCATTTTTTTGTTAGGCAAACGATTCTTAGGTAGGTGGGGAGGTATTTTAGCTTGCCTTTTTTATGCACTAATTCCTTTCAATATCTACTTTACGCGGGTAATTTTACCGGAACCGCTGGCCGTTGCTTTCGCAATAACAAGCTTGTGGGTTTTTGTCAGATTTATTGATACAGGTAAACTTTCAGGATTGTATCTTTCGGGAATTCTTTTTGCTTTAGGATTACTTGTTAAGCCCTTTGTAATTTTTTATGGTGTGCCAATGATATATCTGGCATTAGAGAAATACACATTAAGAAAAATCTTCACTGAAGGTAAATTACTTATACCGTTTTTACTTTTTCTTGATATTGTCTTGATACCATTAATACTATGGCGTGGGTGGATGGTCAGATACCCTGAAGGGATTCCTCACTTTACATGGGTGTTTAACGGTGATGGAATTCGTTTCAGACCTTCTTTTTGGCGATGGATATTTGGTGAAAGAATCGGGCACCTAATTTTAGGTAGTTGGGGTTTGTTACCTTTTTCCTTAGGGATTATTCACAGAAAAAATAACTTTTATTTCACACAATTTTTCCTTTTGGGAATGCTTATATACCTTAGCGTTATCGCAACAGCTAATGTCCGTCACGATTATTATCAAACATTAATAATTCCTGCAATTTCTCTTGTGCTTGCTCAGGGTAGCTTATGGATGTGGAAGTCAGAAAACTTAAATAAGTTGTTATCTCGGTTTATTCTCATTTTTTCCCTAGGGGTGGGTCTTATTACAGGAGCTCTGCAAGTTAAAGAATTTTATAATATTAATCATCCTGAGATTTTAACCGCTGGAGCGGCCGCTGACAAACTCGTAGCCAAGGATGCCTTAATAATAGCTCCTTATAATGGTGATACTGCTTTTCTTTATCAGACAAAAAGATGGGGATGGCCGTTTGTTGATCTTCCTATTGATGAATTGATTGCCAAGGGTGCTGATTACTATGTAGCCGTTAATTTTGATTCGCAAACGACCGAATTTATACAAAAGTTCGAGGCCGTTCAAAGGACGGATCAGTATGTTATTCTTGACCTACATAAAAGAAAGTAAGTATGAAGATTTTAATGTTGGTACCTTATCTCCCCACTATCACTATGAGTGGTGGACAAACCCGGTGGTATAACATTATTAAATATCTTGCAAAAAAGCACGATATTACGCTTTTTTCTTTGATTAAAGACGATTCTGAAAAAAAATTTATTCCCGAGCTTAAAAAATACTGTAAAAAAGTAAAGGTATTCAGACGACCTCAAAAACCTTGGACCATAAGAAATATATTTTTATCTGTATTTGGGCCTTTTCCGCTTTTAGTAATTAGGAATCAATCTTTAGAAGAAAAAAGAGAAATAAAAGACGAGTTAAAGAAAGAAAAATACGATTTAATTCACGCTGAAACTTTCTACGTAATGCCACACCTACCTAAAACCAGCGTCCCAACTATATTGGTTGAGCAGACAATTTGGCATGATGTTTATAAACATTATGTGATGCATGAAATACCCTTTTTCTTAAGACCTTTTTTTCTCCAGGACGTTCTCAAGATAAAGTTTTGGGAAAAGTATTATTGGGGAAAGGCAGATAGGTTGTTTGGCGTATCTGAAGAAGATAAAGAAGAGATGCTAAAGCTTGTTCCTAATAAAGAAGTTGGCATTATCCCAAATGGGGTGGATACAAACTTTTTTATAAGAAAGAAGGTTGAAAGGAAAACGCCTCCTAGAATTTTGTATGGTGTCACTAATTTTGAGTGGTTGCAGAATCAGGAAGCGACAGAGATTCTTGTGAAGAAAGTTTGGCCCCAAATTAAACATAAGTTTCCTCTGGCTAGAGTTTGGATTGTAGGCAGAAAAATACCGAATTGGTTGAAGCAAATTTCAATTAAGAATGAAGATATCGAAATAACAGAAGACATACCCGATGCACGCGACGCTTATAGAACTGCAAGTGTTATGGTCGCGCCGATTAAAGGTTCTGGTGGGACAAGGCTTAAAATCCTAGAAGCCATGGCGGCATCTCTTCCTGTTGTATCGAGTAATGTGGGAGTAGCCGGATTGAAGTTAACTAACAGTGTGAATGTTTTAATTGCAGATTCGGTAGACGATATGGCAAATCAAACAATTAAGATTTTAGAAAGCCCGAATTTAGCGGAAAGGATCGGAAAAGAAGCAAGGAAGCATGTAATCAAATATTTCGATTGGAAGTCGATTGTTAAGCTACATGACCCAATTTATAGAGATTTAGCCAATAAAAATTGAAAAATCTAAAACTATCTATAATTATCTTGAGTTATAACACAAAAGATTTACTTTATGATTGCTTACTTTCATTGGAGAAAGTAAGCAAAGAAGTTAATTTTGAAGTAATTGTTCCTGATAATGGGTCAATAGATGGTTCGCCAGAAATGGTGGAAAAGGATTTTAAATGGGTTAAGAAAGTTATAAGAATCGGTAAAAACCTAGGTTTTGCGGCAGGTAATAATAAAGCAAAACCATTTGTTCAAGGAGAATACGTTTTATTTCTCAATTCAGATACAGTTGTTCCTCAAAACACCTTAAAAGAGATGGTGAAATATATGGACGAGACACCGGATGTTGGTGCTTCCACCTGTAAGTTGGTTCTCCCTGATGGCAAATTGGATAAAGATGCCAGACGCTCATTTGTAAGTCCTTGGTTGGGACTTAGTCATCTTTTCTTAAGATTGGACAGGGTATTTCCTAAGTCGAAAATATTTTCTCAATACTGGTACGGCTATATATCTCCTGATGAGACTCACGAGATTGATGCACTTCAGGGAGCCTTTTTTCTTACTAGGAAGAAAATACTGGATGATGTCGGATGGTTTGACGAAGATTATTTTTTGGATGCAGAAGACATAGATCTATCATGGAAAATCAAATCAAAAGGTTGGAAAAATGTGTATTATCCCAAAGTAGATATCCTTCATATAAAGGGGGCGACTAAGGGTAAAAATAATAAGTTAAAGAAATATACAACCTTTGGAGAGAAACTGAAGTACAGAATGTCTGGTGTCAATTCGATTGAAATTTTTGTCAAGAAAAGAATTTGGAATAAATATCCTTTACCTCTAATGGTCTTAGTTTTACTGGGGATAAAACTCCTAAAAGTAATTCGTTTTATTAAACTAGTAACTTTTGGAAAATGAAAGTATTAATTGATGCGAGGATGTATGGTCTGGAACACTCTGGAATTGGAAGATATATTAGTAATTTAGTTCAGGAGTTTATAAATTTAAAGATTGATGAACAGTTTATTATTCTTCTTAAAAAAAAGTACTTTGATGCACTAGAGTTTCCTAAAGATTGGGCGAAAGTGCTGGCAGATTTTAGACACTACACCCTTAATGAACAGTTACTGCTTCCGGGTATTATAAATAAAGAAAAACCGGATTTAGTCCATTTTCCCCACATTAACATTCCGATTTTCTATAGAGGTCCTTTCGTTGTTACAGTGCATGATATGACCATGCATTTTCAAGGTACGAATGCGACGACTCTTCCACTTTATAAGTATTTATTAAAAAGACTTCCTTATAAGTTTATTTTCAGAAGCGCTGTAAAAAGGTCTTGTAAAATAATTACTCCCAGTAAGAGCATAAAGAAGGAAATAACGGATTATTTTATGATCAATCCAAATAAAATAGCTGTAACTTATGAAGGGTTAACTAACAATTTTGTAGAAAGTGGTACTCATAAAGACGAGTCAGCAATTTTATCTAGCTATGGGTTAAAAAGTAGCAACTATTTCTTTTATGTAGGAAATTCATATCCTCACAAAAATTTAGATTTGGTTGTAAGAGCGATAAGTAGTTTAAACAAAGAAAGTAGTTCTAAAGTTATCTTTGCTATTGCCGGTTCAAGGGATATATTTGTTCGGAGACTTGAAGATTTAATAAGGAGGGAGCATGCTACTTTATTTATAAAAGTATTAGGTTATATTCCGGATGATGACCTTAGAGTTTTATATAAAAACTCAATAGCATTTGTATACCCATCTTTCTCCGAGGGTTTTGGTCTTCAGGGATTGGAAGCAATGGCTTCTGGCTCTTTAATTTTAGTTTCTGATATTCCTGTGTTTAGGGAAGTTTACGAGAATAACGCACTATTTTTTGACCCAAGAAGTATAAGCTCAGTAACTGAGATTATGAAAAGGGTCATGAAAGTAACACCAAATGAAAGATCCACAATTATCAGTAAGTCTATAAAATTTATTGCACGATATTCCTGGCAAAAAACGGCAATGGAAACCTTTGAAATTTATAAGAAAGTGATAAAACAAAGACAAAATGAGAATTAACGATGTCTTGGAAGAATTAGAGAAACTATTTAGGAAGTGGGAAGTGGAACCTGACTATTGGATCTTGGTTGCAGGATATGCTTATAGACTACTCGGATATGACATTAAAGTTCGGAGCGGCCACTTTAATATTCTTGTGCCAAGAGAGAAAATTCCCTGGACAATAAAGGAAGGTATAGAAATTCATCCGCCCCGAGGTACACTTTACAGGAAAGATTTTAAAAAATTTGTTCAAAGTACCGGCTTTGATTTTGATATTAATCTTGCTACTTTGTTGGAGTTTAAGAAAAAAAGGAGTGATTATGTCATTTATAAATTACCCAATAACCGTAAAATCAAGGTACAAAAGCCGGTGGGTGCTTTACGGGAGCTGCGTAAACTCCTCAAATTAAGTACAAAAGAGGGGCTTGGTAGTGAAAGACTACAGAAAGATATTGTTTTTATTGAAAATATGATTCACATTTTAATTAAAAAGGGACAGGTTCAAGATGCAAATAAGTTTAAAAGTTTATTACAAGTCTATAAGAAGATTCAAAAAAAAGTTGCAGACAAGAGGTCTTCGACAGAATCAAATGTTATACAAGGCATTGTTGCATCTTCCGGCAGGGGTGTAGGTTTGGTGAAGGTAGTTAATAAACCTAAAGATGTAGGCGGTGTTAAGAAAGGAAGCATTCTTATAACCCAAATGACATCTCCTACATTGACTGCTTTTCTTCCTAAGATTTCAGCAATTGTTACTGATTGGGGAGGAATGCTTTGTCACGCAGCAATCTTAGCTCGTGAGATGGGAGTTCCCTGCATTGTCGGAACTCAAAACGCAACAAAGGTACTGAAAGATGGCGATTTAGTTGAGGTTGATGCAGATAATGGGGTTGTGAGAAAATTAGAAAGATGAGAAAAATTAAGAAATGGAAGCTTTTAAAGGAGGAAGACATTTCCCCAAGTCAATGGTTTCCTTTATTTAAACACAAAGTACAACTTCCGAATGGGAAAATTGTTGATGATTATTATTTATCAAAGCTTGGAGATGTATCCATGATTGTTGCGGTGACGACAAACAAGGAAGTAGTGTTTGTTCGGCAATATAAACACGGAGCCGGAGAGATAGTTATTGAGCTTCCTGCAGGGAGAATTAGAAAAGGAAATATACCCGAGAGAGAGGCAATTATGGAACTCGAGGAGGAAACTGGTTTTGTCGCCGAGAAGCTTGAACCTTTGGGCTTTATGTTTGCAGAACCATCCAAAGATACTCAAAAAACTTACGGTTTTTTGGTTCGAAATGTTGAAGTAAAACGAAAGCAAAAGTTTGACATAACAGGACATCGAGGTACTTCTGATACCTATTAAGGAAGTCGACAGAATGATAGTTAGTGGTGAGTTTGCGGCAACAGATGCCATTGCGATTTACAGACTTGCTCAGCTAAAAGCTCCAGACTTATTTCAGATATAATACAAAAGTAACAGACGGATCTCTCGGTGTAGTCGTTTTTATGAAAAATATTAAGCTTAAAAATACTTTTTTGATTTTGTTGGTTAGCGGGGCATCAATATGGGCTTATTATCTTTTCCTTAAGTCCAGTTATTTTGTGATATTTGATGCTTGGGTACAAGAGAATACACTGGCCTTTGTAATTTATCTTTTCAGCTATAAAGTAATCAGTATTCTTTGGCCTCCTTTAACCGGGGGTTTAGCAACTCTTGCCGCGATCCCTTTCCTTGGTTGGCTTGGAGCGTATCTGGTTGATTTTGTTGGCAGCATAACGGGAGGGATAATTGCCTATTTTTTGGGGAGAAAGTACAGTTACAAAATCCTTAGGTTTCTTTTTGATGAAGGAGTTATCGAAAAAATTAAAAAGATTAAAGTTAAAAAAGGAAAGGAAATTGAAGCTGTTTTTGTTTATAGACTATTTTTTGGCTCGACCATACTCGAAGTAATATATTACGGTGCGGGACTTTTAAAAATTGGTTTTAAAAATTTCTTGATTGGGGCAGCAGTTTCTCATATGGTAGTTGGAATTCCTTCCTATTACTTTGCCAAAAATATTATTGAAGGAAAAAATATTATTTTAATTATAGTCTCATTAGCTCTAGGCATACCCTTTTTTATTAAATTTAAGAAAAGGCATTTTGAGTGAGGCGGTGGGATTAGTAGTTCGAAATGAGTTCGAGAGATTTTTGGTATATGGGGTCGCTTTCTTCTGATTTCTCATCAGCAACAAAGAAATTAGGTTCTATTCCGCTTCCTCCAATATCCTTACCACTCGGAGTAAGCCACTTGGCGGTTGTGATGTGGATTGCAGAACCGTCTGTAAGCTCAAAAAAAGTTTGTTCAGTCGACTTACCTTTAGTTTTTTCACCTACGACTATAGCTTTATTATTTTCTGCTAATGCTGCTATTAGAACCTCAGCTGAACTCGCTGTATTTTGATTGGTAAGTACGACTACTTTGATATTTTTTAATAACGCATCGCTCGTAGCTAATTGAGGTTCTTTTTTACCGTTTCTATCAAGTTTAATGTAAATAGTGCCTGAGTCTAAAAACTGGTCTGCTATGTAAACTTCGGATCCGGCAATTCCTCCTGTATTATCTCTCAAATCAATAATAAGATTCCGAGTTGAATTTTGAGTTATCTGATTTATGACCTCGCTGAATTCTGCTTTTATTTTCACTCCAAACTGTGAAATTTTTGCATATACTGTTTTATCATCAATAGTTTTGTACTCAAGCGAAGGCATATTGGTTTTTTGAAAGAAATATTTTTCGTACTCATCTTTTGACATATAGTAGGAGTAAGGGTCATCTAAACTTTCGACTAATCCATTGACAGATTTTTCGATTGCTTCACTTTTGTTAAAGTCACTGAAATACTCACTTTCAATTATGCTAACTACTCTTTTGTAATCAGAGAGGTCTTTCCCGAATTTATTTGAGAATCTTAAACCTACATATCCCATTTGCCATCCAAGGTAAGAAAATGTTAGAGCAATTGTTATTAGAAGGATAACGCAGGTAAATAATTCTTTTCCAATGAGGCGTTTATTGATCATCTTAATGCTATTATATATTCAAATACAAATTATTTAATTATGAAAACTGCGATTGTATATGATCGGGTAAATAAGTGGGGTGGAGCGGAGAGAGTACTTTTAACTCTTCATGACCTTTTTCCGGACGCACCCCTTTATACATCAGTTTACTCTTTTGAGAAAGCTCCTTGGGCAAAGGTATTTCCAAAAGTAATTCCCAGTTTTTTAAATAAAATTAACTTCTTAAGAGATAAGCATGAATTTTTAGGGGCACTGATGCCCTTGGCTTTTGAAAGTTTTAATTTTGATGATTATGACCTGGTCATTAGTGTAAGCTCCGAAGCAGCAAAAGGAGTAATTACAAAACCCCAGACAAAGCATATTTGTTATTGTTTAACTCCCACCAGATATCTTTGGAGCCACCATGACGAATACTTTAAAGGCCTGGCCTTTAAAGTATTGACGAAACCCGTTGTTAACTATTTGAGAATGTGGGATAAGATTGCAGCCCAGAGACCTGATGTAATGCTTTCGATATCGAAAGCAGTGCAGGAAAGGGTAACAAAATATTACG
This sequence comes from uncultured Gammaproteobacteria bacterium, assembly GCA_964627195.1. GTDB lineage: Bacteria > Patescibacteriota > Microgenomatia > UBA8517 > UBA8517 > CAZVJU01. Next base: position 36,557 of record CAZVJU010000004.1, read on the forward strand.
ATAGAGATTCCCTAATTATTTATCCACCAGTAGATACCCGAAACTTTAAAGTTCAAGATTCAAAGATAAAGAAAGAAGATTATTTTCTATTTGTTTCAAGGCTTGTTCCCTATAAAAAAGCAGGTTTAGCGGTCGAAGCTTTCAATAACCTTGGACTACCACTAGTTATTATAGGAGCCGGGAGCGAAGAAAAGAAACTTCGATTTCTTGCCAAAAAGAATATTACTTTTCTGAAAAACTTGACAGATGCGGAGTTAGCTCACTACTATCAAAATGCACGCTCTCTCATTTTTCCGGGGGAAGAAGATTTCGGAATTGTAATGGTTGAGGCACAAGCAGCAGGAATTCCCGTAGTTGCCTACAAAAAAGGCGGAGCGCTAGACATAATTACTGAAGGTAAAACCGGGCTTTTTTTTGACGAGCAGTCAAGTGAAAGTTTAATACAAGCAGTTAGAAAATTAAATAAAGTTAAGTTTATTAGGGAGAATATAGTTGAAAGTACAGGAAAGTTTTCAAAGGAAAAATTTAAAAAAGAATTTAAAAAACTCGTAGAAGAAACTATGGGTGGTAAAATTTGATAATTTCTGGTAAACTTTTTCACACAACATGATAGATGGACAATACAAAGGTCATTTATTCGCTGTAATTCTTAATGGTGGAGGTGGAACGAGGTTGTGGCCAAAGTCCAGAAATGATTTCCCCAAACAATTTATTAGACTTTTTAATGGTCAAACCTTAACTCAAATTACTTGCCACAGATTGAATAAGATACTTCCTTGGGAAAGAATATATTGTGTAACTGTTTCCGAGCCATATAAAAAGGAAATTCTAAAAGAAGTACCGAACTTTATTGAGAAAAATGTTATTGTGGAACCAGAACGCCGTGATACTGCTCCTGCGCACGGAATAGGAGCCGCTTTTGTTTTTAAGAAGGATCCCCAAGCGGTAATTATTAACGAGTCAGCGGATAGATTAGTAAATCCTGTTAATAAATATCTGAAAACATTATTAGCTGCAGCAAAAATTTCGTATGAAGATAGGATATTTGTTTCAATGGGGGTAAAGCCACGGTATCCTCATACAGGGTTGGGTCACATTAAAAGGGGAGATAAATATAAAGATATTAATGGGATTAAATTGTATGAGGCCGATAAATTTGTGGAAAAACCCCCTCTTCCACAGGCTAAGCGGTTTACTTCGTCAGGAAAATATTACTGGAACGCAGGGCAATTTGTATGGAGGGCTGCAGATTATTTAGATACTTTGGAAAAATTTGAAAGTAAAGTGGGGAAGTCTTTGAGAAACATTATCGCTGCAATAGGTACAAAAGAAGAAAAAGAAGTAATTCTTGAAGAATACGAAAAGTTGCCCACAAAAACTGTGAATGGAAAACCTATGAGTGTAGATTTTGCAGTTATAGAAAGGGTGAAAAAGATGTTGGTTGTAGAAGGTAATTTCTTCTGGACAGATATTGGCGATTGGAAAGAGGTTTGGAATAATTTACCACAAGATGAAATGGGTAATGTAATTATTGACGGAGAAACACCTGGGGGTAGAGTTATGAACATTGATACTTCTGACGCCTTGATTCATACAGATGGGAGACTAATAGCGGTTATTGATGTCGATAACATTGTTATAGTCGATACAAAAGAAGTACTTTTAGTTTGCAGTAAGAGTAAGGCGCAAAACGTAAAAAAGATTGTCGAGCGTTTAAAAGAAGAAGGAAAGAAAGAACTTTTGTAAAAAGTGTTATAATTTCCTGCCCGGTTATGACTAGTAGGGAGAAAAAAACTGTTGTTTACGATACTACAAAAAGAACTTTAGATATTCTTTTTTCTATAGTGCTTCTTATTTTTTTTGCTCCGGTAATGTTTATCACCGCAGTTCTTATTAAGTTAACTTCTCCAGGCCCTATTCTAGTTGAAAAAGAAAATAGGCATATGAAGAGGGTAGGAAAAAATGGCAAAATTTTCAGACTCTATAAATTCCGATCGATGATGGTTAAAGCTGACATATTAGAAAAAACAGATCCAAGGTTCAGAAGCGTTTATATCGAAAAAAGAACAAGCGGAAATTATAAGTCCTTTAATGATATACGAGTTACTAAAATAGGAAAGATAATACGTAAGTTTTCAATCGATGAAATGCCTCAGCTTGTAAACGTGCTTGAAGGCGAAATGAGTTTGGTAGGTCCGAGGCCATACCTTCCTGATGAGTTAGAGGAACAACAGCGCAAATATCCCGGAACCGAAAAATATGTCGACGAGGTTCACACTGTAAAGCCGGGAATAACAGGTTACTGGCAGGTTACAGGAAGAAGCGGAATTAATTTTGATAAACGAATTGAAATGGATGCATATTACGCCAGAAAAAAGTCGCTTCTTTTCGATATACTAATTATACTTAAAACTCCATGGGCAATGATTACCGGAAAGGGGGCAATTTAACTTTTCAAAACCAGCTTCAAGTACGTCTCTGGTAGAAATTTATTATTTTGGTATTATGTAAAGATATGGCTGAAATAAACATTCCCCAGATAGGAGCCAGTAATCCAGCTCCCGAGGATTTCCAACACGATGAGGAGGGATCAATATTAATACCTAAAATTGACTTAGACAAAAAGAAAAAGAGAAGAATTGCCAGATATATATCCATTTTTCTTCTAGCTTTCTTTCTATTCGTGATAATTTATGCGTTCTTGGGGTATAGGTTTTATGTAAAAGTCCTGGCTTTAAAAACATCTTTAGATACCTTAGTTGCTGCTGCAAATTCCCAGGATTTGCCTAAAGTTAGAGAGAATCTGAAAAGTTCCCAATCAAGTGTGACGGATCTAAAAAACGCATATAAACCGTTTGTCTGGTTAAAAGTTATGCCTTTTGTCGGGGTTTATGTTAAAGACATTCAGCATTTCCTGAATGCTGGCGGTTATGGTCTGGAAGCAGGAGGGTTTGTTGTTGAGACGGTAGAACCATACGCTGATATAATAGGTTTTGCTGGTGGGTCAGATGGGTCCGAAAGCGGTGACCAAACTACTCAGGAACGACTGGACTTTGTAATTAAGACAATTCCTGATCTTATTCCGAAGGCAGACGCTTTAATTGAAAAAATTACCCTAATTCGCAGTGAAGTTGACGCTGTTAACCCGGAGCTGTATCCGGAGGATATATTTGACGAACCGGTTCGGGATAAGTTAAAAACTGTGATCGAACTTATAGATAATACAGCCGATTTGGTTGAAAACGGGAAGCCTCTTTTGGAATCTGCACCCTATTTACTGGGAGTTGATGGGACTCGACAGTATCTTGTCATCTTTCAAAATGACAAAGAGCTTCGGCCAACCGGAGGATTTATTACAGCTTACTCCATAGCAAAGGTCGATAAAGGAAGATTTGAACCTGTATCATCAGCCGATATATATAGCTTAGACGATAAATATACGCCTAAAATTCCCGCACCCGAGCCTTTGATTAAGTACATAAAAGGACCATACACTTTATCCAAAAATTTCCGTCTCAGGGATATGAATTGGTCTCCCGACTTTGCAGAATCTATGGATACATTTTCTAAGGAGATAAAGACTGTCGGAATTCAAAATATTGACGGAATTATTGCTGTAGACACGCAAGTTTTGGTAAATATCCTAAATGCCATCGGGCCAGTCCAAGTTTCAGGATTTGGGGAATACAGCACTAAAATAGTTCCTGAGTGCGATTGTCCACAAGTTATTTATGAGTTGGAAAGTTTTGCCGATATTGAAGGACCTGTTGTTTGGAGTCAGGATGAGCCGGGAAAGATAATTTTTGCTCCTCCGAACTATGATAACCGGAAAAAAATAATCGGTCCCTTGATGAATTCGGTTTTAGCCAATGCGCTTGGTCAGCCTAAAGAAAAACTTCCGGTTTTATTTGAAGCTGTTCTTAAGTCATTGACCGAGAAACATGTACTTTTTTATATCAATGACGAAGAGGCCCAAAAAGCGGTAGAACTTTTCGGGATAGGCGGAGTAATTGACGACTATAATGGTGATTACTTACACATAAACGATGCAAACTTGGGAGGAAGAAAGTCTAATCTTTATGTTACCCAAGAGGTAAATCAGTCAATTGAAATTGCAAAAGACGGAGTGGTTACAAAAACAGTTACTATCACCTATAAAAACCCGAAGAGTCACGACGGTTGGCTTAACTCTGTCCTACCGAATTGGGTACGAATATATGTTCCAGAGGGCAGTGAACTTATTGACTTTTCCGGCGTGGAGGAAAAAGAAAAACCCTATAATGAGTTAGGGAAAACAGTTTTTGCAGGACTTTTTAATCTCCGTCCGCAGGGCGTTGCTAAGGTGAGTGTCCAGTATAAGCTGCCTTTCAAAGTTGAATCTGGCTATAATCTCTTTATTCAAAAACAGCCCGGAACGGATGCACCGCTTTATACTATAGATCTGGGCAAGAAAAATGAAGAATTTTTCCTTAAGAAAGATATGGAAGTTAAATTTAAAATCTAATCTCTGTGAAGCCAAGACGATATTCTTCTGACGCAATTATTTTATCTAGAAAAAATTATGGTGAAGCGGACAGATTTTTGACAGTTTATAGTAAAAACTTCGGTAAACTTCGTCTATTAGCAAAAGGAGTTAGAAGGCCTAAAAGTAAAAAACGCGGACATATCGAGGTTTTTAGTCAGTTAAAATTTTCTGCCTCCAAAGGAAAAGGTATTGATTTGATTACCGAAGCCGAGACAATAGCATCTTTCGAAGTGATCCGAAAAGATTTAAAAAAAGTTACGGTCGCTTACTTTTTATTGGAAACTATAAGAAGAATTACACATGACGAAGAAAAGAATGAAGAACTTTATAACCACTTACTTGAAACACTGACTCTTATTAAAAAGTCCACAAATTTAAGAAAACTGCGTTATAATTTTATCTATAAAACCCTTATATTATTGGGTTTTTGGCCGGTTGGAAAGGTGATGATTGATCCCGATAAAGTGTTGACAGAAGTCATTGAACGGCAGATGTTTTCAGTTCGCGTGGGTAAAAAGCTTCTAACCTAAATTTTAATATTAATATAAATGGTACAATCGTGGGAAAGATGTCAACAACGTTTAAATGTCCGCACTGCGGAGCCCAAATTGAAATTTCTGAGGCTTTGACTCACCAAATAGAAGAGCAGGTTTTGGAATCAGTTAAGTTGGAGCATACCAAAGAAGTAGAAGCAGCTTCAAAGAAAGCCCAAGCAGAGACCTTTTTGAAAATTAAGAAAGATTTCGAGTTTCAACTGAACCGACTGAAAGAAGAGAAAGAAGAAGAAGTTGTCAGAAATAATAAGTTATTGAAAGAGCTAGGAGAAATGAATGACCAGATGAGACTGTTAAGAAGGAAAGATGAGGAAAGAGAGCTGGAAATGAAGAAAAAACTTGCGGAGGACGAAGAAAAAATAAGACATGATGCCAGCCAAAAAGAGCGCGAAGTGCTTTCGCTGGAAATTGCCGAGCTCAAAAAGAAAAACGAAGATATGCAGAAGGCCTTGGAAGAGGCTAAGGCGAAAGGAACCCAAAAATCTCAACAACTTCAGGGAGAAGTACTTGAGCTCGATCTTGAAGAGAAATTGAGAAATTCCTTTGTCTATGATGAGGTAAATCCGATCGGTAAAGGAGTGCAGGGAGCAGATATTTTGCAGACTGTCAGGAATCAGACAGGAAAAGTAGCAGGGGCCATTCTTTGGGAGACAAAAAGAGCGAAGTGGACACCATCTTGGATTCCAAAGCTCAAAGAAGATGGAAGAAAAAACGATGCGACAATGGTCGTTCTCGTTTGCGAGAATTTACCTCCCCAAATTGATCATTTTAAAGTAGTTGAAGGTGTGGTTGTTACGTCCATTCCTTATTCTCTTGCGATTGCCGGGATTTTACGGCGCAATTTAATGCTGATAGCACAAGCTAAGTCGGCTTCTATCAATAAAGATGAGAAGTTGGAAATGCTTTATGACTATATCCAAAGCGATGCTTTTCGTCATAGGTTTGAGTCTTTTTCAGACGGAGTTAAAGCTATGGAGGAGGATTTATTAACAGAACGAAGGTCGATGGAGCGAATTTGGAAAAAAAGAGAAACTCAGATTAAAAGAATCCAATTAAATACCTCAAGAATGTTTGGTGAACTTCAAGGAGTGATGGGCAACGAACTACCGGATATTAAAACTCTCACTCTCGAGAGCGGAGAGGATTAATATTGTACGACTGGTTTTAAGTTCTTCTGGATAAGGATCAATTAAATAGTTATAATTCAAACATGGATTTGATGGAGAAAATAACAAGTCTTGCAAAAAGGCGTGGATTTATTTATCCCGGGAGTGAAATTTATGGTGGACTTCAGGGATTTTGGGATTATGGGCCCTTAGGAGTTGAGCTGAAAAATAATATCAAAAGACAGTGGTGGAAAGATATGGTTTATGACAGAGATGATGTGGTTGGAGTTGACGCAGCAATTATCATGAACCCTCAGGTTTGGGTTGCGTCGGGTCATACGGAAGGTTTTTCAGATCCTTTAGTCGAATGCAGAGTTTGTCATAAGCGTATTAAAGCCGATGATCAAGGATTAGTTAAAGACCACGAGAAGGAACATGGTAATAAATCCTCCTGGACTGAGCCGAAAATGTTTAATTTACTTACCGAAGTTTATTTGGGTGTTACAGAACCAAAGCAAAAAGCTTACCTGCGAGGAGAAATAACACAAGGGGTTTTTGTAAATTTTCAAAATGTTGTTAATTCGACTCGAGTAAAAATCCCATTTGGAATTGCGCAAGTTGGTAAGGCGTTTAGAAACGAGATAACCCCGGGAAACTTTACTTTCAGAAGTCGTGAATTCGAGCAGATGGAACTGGAATATTTTGTACACCCTGATGACAAAGAGACAAAAAAGAGCTTCGATTTCTGGAAGGGAGAAAGGCTAAATTGGTATCAAAAACTTGGTATTAAGTCTGAGAATTTACGATTTGAGGATCACGATAAAAATCATCTTGTACACTACGCCCGTTACGCAACTGATATACAGTATCGCGCACCCTTTGGTTGGAGTGAGTTTGAGGGAATTCACCATAGGGGGGATTGGGATTTGGGAAGACACAAGCTAACATATAAAGATCCCGATACAAATAAGCAGTTCACGCCGTGGGTTATTGAAACATCCGGCGGTGTCGACCGTGCAACGCTCTTTTTCCTTCTTGATTCTTATACTGAGGATCCCTCGACCAGTTCGGGACAGGGAAGAATTGTTCTTAAACTTCATCCGAATCTTGCACCTTACAAAGTTGCAGTGTTTCCTCTTCTTGCAAATAAGGAAGAGCTTGTAAAAAAAGCAAGGGAAACATATCAGATTCTTTCGAGGAATCTTCGCGCCGTATGGGATGATAGAGGAAATATCGGCAAGAGATATTTTGCGCAAGACGAAATCGGCACACCCTGGTGCGTTACGATCGATTTTCAAACACTAGAGGATAATACCCTGACAGTACGGGACAGAGATACCACAAAGCAGGAAAGAGTGTCGGTTGACAAGTTGGAAGACTATCTTCAAAATAAACTAGAGGAATGAACAACCCTGTGCCAAGAGTACAGGGTATCTGAAGGAATTCTGCCTTCAGCAGAAATGTTCTTTTTAGCTATTCTATTAGAACCCTGCTGCAAGACAGCAGGGTATTTAAGGATAAAAATAAAAAGTGAAAAAATATTTGCCACTTATACCTTTGGTAGCAGGCCTTTTAGTGGTAGTAGGAGTCTTTGTCTTTATGAAGGGTCGTAAGCCAGAAACCGATTCGGATACCGAGGAGGAAGCGCTGCTTGAAGTTCTGCTTGAAGAGAGGCCGGTCGTTTCTCTCACGCCTACTGAAGATGGCCACTATCTCAAGTTGATAGTCGAGAAAATAAATATCCAAGGTGCCACTTCAGTTGATTATGAACTTTTGTATAAAACTAAAGAAGGTATTACTCAGGGTGTTCCTGGAACAATAAAGCTTGAAGGGCAGGATAAGTTTGAAGAAGACCTACTTTTGGGAAGTGAATCCTCAGGGAAGTTCCGCTATGACGATGGAGTTGAAGAAGGAAGTATGACACTGCGTTTCCGGAATTCCGGAGGGAAACTAGTGGCAAAATTTGAGACAGACTTTCATTTGCAAAATGACACGGATCTTGTGACATCACCTGATCAGATTTTCAAATATCAACTTTCTCAGAAGTCCGACCACTACTTTATTACTATGTTAACAGTTGGATACCCCGGTAAATCAGAAACAGAAGTTAAAAACGGCCCTTATGGAATTTTTTCTTCATCCGAGGAAAAATCGCCCGGAATTGCTGAGTTGGGAAGTGATAAAGTGTATTACTTCGACGGACAAGAATGGATAAGCTTAGAAGCTCTGAAAACTCCTGATGTAGGACTTTTCTTCGGTAGTAGCAAGTAATCCTTCATACAAGGTATAGGAAACGGCCTTCGGGTTCTTTCTGTGTTGACATACCCGTGAAAATAGATAAGAATGGTTTAAAGTGGTTTAAAGTGGTTAATATTGTAACACAACGATCCTGCTAGAAATGAAAGATTATGCTTGTAGGTCAATACTGCGCGACATTGACAGATAAAGGTCGAATTCCGGTACCTTCAAAATTTAGACATGAATTGGGTGAGAAAGTTGTGGTAGCGAAATGGTACGAAGGCTGTTTGGTAGTCGTATCTGAAAGCGAGTGGACTCGGATTTTAGATAGGCTTACAGGTAAAACCAGTACAATCACGCAACCGGTAAGAGATACGGACAGATTTATTTTGGGATCGGCATTTGAAATTAGCCTCGATTCGCTAGGAAGGTTTGTTGTTCCTAAAGTTTTAAAAGAATTCGCAGACTTAAAACAAGAAGTAGTTTTCTTAGGTCTGGGAAATCGGCTGGAAGTCTGGGACAAAAAATTGTGGGAAGAGAGAGAAACTTATATTCAAAAACATGCAGGCGAAATGCTTGAAAAACTCGCGAATGAGGCCGGGGGAGAAAGACAATGATACAACTCTATAAAGAAATAATAGAAGAAAAGATCAGGGATATGATTTTGCTTTTTTCAAGTATTGAAGCTGAAAACATTTCCCACAAGAAGAATGGAAAAGGTAAAAATACTCAAAAAGTTTCATGAACCGGTAATGCTCTTGGAGGTTCTAAAAGCTTTGAGAGTGAGAGAGTTAGCACATTCAAAGAAAGCTTGTTTTACGAACAAAGTTCGCAAACCTAAGTTTATTGATGCAACCTTGGGTTTAGGAGGCCATACAATTCCGATGGTTAAAGCTGGGGCTTATGTTTTAGGAATTGACGCGGATCTGGATTCCCTTGAAACTGCTCGTGAGAGGTTAGAACTAGCCTGCCCTTCGTCCGATATTAGTGATAATATGGGGCGATCTTTCGTTCTCGCTCATGGCAACTTCAAGGAAATAGGAAAAATCGCTAAAGATAATGGATTTGTAGGCATTGACGGTGTTTTATTTGACTTAGGAATATCAAGTTACCAATTGGAAAGAAAAAACATTGGCTTGTCTTTTCAAGATCAGTCGGCATTGCTTGATATGCGGATCGATCCGAATTCAAACGGCGTAAAAGCATCTGACCTTCTGAAAGTTTTGAACGAAGGTCAGTTGACCGAACTTTTTGCTACTACTCTGGAAAAATATAGGGCCAGATTAATTGCCAAAGCAATTGTAACAGAAAGAACTAAGAGTGAGATTCGGAAAGTTGGGGACTTTTTATATACGATTAGAGGAATAATTAGACCCAAAAATAGATTAGATCCCGCAACTTTGCCGTTTTTAGCATTGAGGATTGCAGTTAATAACGAAGTTGAAAACTTAAGAGTAGCTTTACCACAAGCATATGATCTTATAATTCCGGGAGGAAGACTTGTGGTTATAAGTTTTCATTCCGGAGAGGACATTACAGTAAAAAATTTCTTTAGACAGAAAAAGGCAGAATTAAAGGCAGTTCTTGTTACCAAAAAGCCGATCAAGCCTGATCTTTCCGAGATCGAAATAAATTCTCGTGCACGGAGTGCAAAAATGAGAATTTTAGAAAAAGTATGACCAGACGTTTTAAACCGATAACAAATAGGACTTTGCGATTTTCACTCAGTAAAAAAGTTGTATGTGGAATCCTGATAAGTTTATGCTTTATTGTCCAAATATTTTTTACAATAGAGACTAGCGCAAATGGAGCTCAAATCGCCAATTTGGAGGAGGAACAAGAAAGGCTTAGTAAGGAAAACAGAGAATTAGAGGAAAAGCTTGTTACATCAACTTCACTCTCCGATTTGGAAAAAAGGGCTGAAGATTTGGGTTTTTCGAATGATGCCCGATTTTACTATCTAAAAAAAGGCGAAGCATTCGCAAAATTACCGTGATACATGCTAACCCGCTTACGTTTAATATCAATTTTCTTCTCCCTTACCTATCTTGCTCTTATAGCTAGACTTTTTTATTGGCAAATATATAAGGGTATGGAACTTTCTGCTCAGGCGCGCGGTCAATATCAAAAAGAGTCGACAATAGAAACCTCACGTGGTGATATTTTATCATCAGGTTCTAGCTGGCTTGCGGCAAGCGGTGAAGCCTGGATGGTTTATGCAGCACTAACTGATGTTACAGATTCTCCTAAGGTAATTGCAGAGAAGCTTGCACCTTTATTTGTGGAAGATCCCGATGACAGAAATAGCGTACTTGCTGAAATCGATAGAGTCTATTCGTTGCTTACTAAAGATGGAGTTGTTTGGATTTCTCTTAAGTCAAGAGTTAAGTCTGAAGTGAAAAAAAAGATAGAAGAAATGGGAATAAAAGGAATTGGTTTTGAATTCCAGGAGAAAAGAATATATCCCGAAGCGTCAAGCGCAGCACAGCTTTTGGGTTTTGTGGGAAAAGATAAAGAAGGGAAAGATAAGGGTTATTTCGGCTTGGAAGGGTATTACGACGTTGTTTTATCTGGAAAACCTGGGTTTAAAGCACAGGAGAAGGACGCACGAGGGATCCCGATGCTTTTTGGAACCAATCGAGAAGTCCTCGCTATTAAAGGAGCGAATCTTCAAACCCATATTGATAAATTTGTTCAGTTAACACTAGATAAAGAATTGGCTGAAGGAATTAAAAAATATGGGGCTTCGGGAGGCGTCGCTGTAGTTATGAACCCCGAAGACGGAAGCATTTTGGGGATGAGTTCGTTTCCTAGCTACGATGCTGTAAAATACTGGGATTTTGGAGATGAACTTTTTACTAACCCAGTGATTTCGTCCAGTTTCGAGCCTGGATCAGTATTTAAAATAATAGTGATGGCGTCTGCACTCGATGCAGGAGTGATCGAACCTGATAGCAAGTGCGACATTTGCTCCGGGCCAGTAAAAGTTGATAGCTATTTAATTGAAACTTGGAATCAGGAATATTTTCCCGACTCATCTATGACTGACGTAATTATCCATTCTGATAACGTGGGTATGGTATACGTTGCTAGAAAAGTAGGTTCCGACGCACTTTATGACTATGTAAAATCATTTGGAATAGGTGGGCTAACCAGTATTGATCTCCAGGGAGAAGCAAATCCTGCTTTAAGAGAAAAGGGTAAATGGAGTGGGATTGATCTCGCTACTGCAAGTTTTGGCCAAGGGGTTGCCGTTACTCCGATTCAGCTAATAACTGCGGCTTCAATAATTGCCAATAAAGGTGTGAAAGTTACACCACAAGTGGTAGATAAAATTATCGGAGACAACTGGGAAGAAGATATAAAACCAGTCAAAGGCAAAAGAGTTATCTCAGAAAAAGCAGCAAATCAAATTACTGCAATGATGGTTGAAGCTGCAAAAAAGGGTGAATCAAAGTGGACTTATCTAAGAGGATTTAAAGTTGCCGGAAAAACTGGCACAGCACAAATTCCAATAGAGGGACACTATGATAATGAAAAAACAATAGCCAGCTTTATTGGCTTTGCTCCTTATGATGATCCTGAATTTATAATGTTAATTACACTCCGTCAGCCTACAACCTCCCCTTGGGCGTCAGAGACTGCAGCGCCATTGTGGTATTCAATCGCAAAAGATTTTTTTGACTATTATCGGATTCAACCTGAAAATTAGAAACTGTAACAAAATCTCGCATAACTCGATTTTGGATTCGCCGATGGCGAAAGTTTGTAGCATCTGGCTTGCAGCCATTTGTAGCATAAAGATGCTACAATATAAAGAAATCGCATTCTATAATTGGAATAAGGTTGCGATTTCTATAGCATACATCACATCATTTTTGGTCTAATCTTGGGCTGTGATGTCTGTAGTGTTACACATCCATGAATATTAAAGTACAAGGGGGGCAGGTGTTATCTGGTGAGATTTATCCTTCTGGTAGCAAAAACTCCGCAGTACACATCCTTCCTGCGACACTCCTTTTGGATGAAAAAGTTGTTTTAGAGAATATTCCCGATATTAAGGACGTATCCACAATAATTACAGTACTCCAAAAGTTGGGAGGTAAAGTTGATTGGGATAAAGAGAAGAAGATAATCGAAATTGATAATTCATCCATAAACTTTCAAGCTCTTTCTGAAGAAGATTTGGGCAAGATAAAAGCATCAGCTCTACTTTGGGGAGGACTTCTTGGTAGGTTTGGAAAAGTAGATTTTAGTCAACTTCCGGGAGGTTGTACTTTGGGCATTAGACCTTTTGAGCCTTTTTATAAATCTTTCAGGGATTTGGGAATTTCCGTTAAAGAGACAGATAAGGGTGTAATTATGGATGCTACGCATGCGACATCTGCATCTATTTGGCTCACGGAAATGGCGGTATCAGTGACCAGTACGTTAGTTATGATTGCTACTACTTTGAAAGGAAGGACTGTTCTTACCGGTGTAGCTTCTGAACCCCAGGTTCAGGACTTATGTAATTTTCTAGTCCTGGCAGGTGCAGATATCAAAGGAATAGGGACTAGCGTACTTGAGATAAATGGAAGAAAAAAGCTTTCAGGAATAAAGTACAAGATACTTCATGATCATTACGAAATAGCAACCTTTTTGGCATTGGGAGCTTGTACCGGAGGTGAAATACTGGTTCACAATGCGCAAAAAGAATTGTTCCCTCAGATAAATTATGAGTTCTCAAAATTTAATGTGAATGTAGAATACAACGGTGATACCGCAATTCTTAAAAAGAGACAAGAACTAAAATTTACCGGCTCGTTTGACAAGAAAACTAATGTAGTCCGTGCTCAGCCTTGGCCAGGCCTTCCCGTTGATATTTTACCTATTTTTATTCCGCTAGCCCTCGCAGCACCGAGAGGATACATGCTGTTTCATAATTGGATGTACGAGTCGGGTCTTTTTTGGACAAGCGAATTAACAAAATTAGGGGCTGAAGTTATTATGGCTGACCCGCATAGAGTAATTGTTATTGCAGGAAATAAGCTAATTGGATCGACACTTGAGGCTCCTTATATTATCCGTGCGGTCGTTGCTATGGTTATGGCGGCTATGATTGCAGAAGGAGAAACAACAATTTTAAATGCTGATGCGCTATATAGAGGGCATCCTTATTTTTCAGAAAACCTCCGTAAACTAGGGGCAAAGATTGAAGAGGTCAGCTAAAGAGTTATCAAAATAAATCCACATGGTTTTACATACCCTTCTAGAAGGTCTATCAGACTATAAAATATACGGTTCTGAGAAGATTGTTATTAGTGCACTAACTGATGATTCCAGAAAAATTAAAAAGAGCAATTTATTTATTGCGATTAAGGGCTTGAAGGTTGATGCCCACAAATTTATCCCTGATGCGATTGCCAAAGGAGCTTCAGTGATTGTTGGCGAGGTTGAGCCTAAAAATGAGTGGTTAAGAAAAATTACCTACATACGAGTACCCAATTCTCGGTATGCATTAGGCGTAATTGCATCTGCTTGGTACGGATATCCTAGTAGATCGATGAAGGTAATAGGGGTAACCGGCACGAAAGGAAAAACTACCGTATCACATATTTTGTTTTGGCTTTTTAAAAATGCCGGTCTGAGAGCAGGATTAGTTTCATCCATAAACGCATTTATTGGTGATAGGGAGCTTGACACAGGAGCGCATGTTACAAACCCCGAACCCCTATCTCTTCAGAAATTGCTATCACAAATGCTGGAAGCAAAGTGTGAGTATGCAGTCTTGGAGATTACATCACACGGTTTAGATCAGGAAAGAGTAGCCGGTATTGATTTTGATACGGCTATTTTAACGAATATTGCCCATGAACATCTTGATTACCATCAAACTTTTGAAAACTACAAAACTGCAAAAGCAAAACTTTTCAGATCAGTTAATGTAGCGATTCTAAATAAAGATGATGGCTCGTTCGAATTTATCAAAGGCGTATTGCCACAAACAACACAGTTGATAACTTACGCTATTAAAAATCAGGCAGATTATACAGGCGGTAAACTTCTATTAAATGAAGTGATGAAATTTCAAGTAATGGTTGGTTCGGAAAAGCATGAAATTACCTCCAATTTGGTCGGTGACTATAACGCTTTAAACATATTGGCGGCAATTGCAGTAGCAAGAAAATTAGATGTGGACTGGCACAGCATAGAAAAAACTATTACTGATTTACCAAAATTACCAGGTAGATTTGAAAAAATTGAGAATGACAAGGGTATATCTATCTACGTTGACTTTGCCCATACACCGGATTCTCTGGAAAAAGTCCTTGCCCTTTTAAGAAAAAAGTATTCTGGAAGATTGATATCTGTATTTGGTTGTGCCAGCGAGCGTGATACTTTGAAGCGTCCGATGATGGGCGAGATTTCGACTAGACTTGCAGATATTTCAATCTTTACCGCCGAAGACCCTAGGAATGAAAGTGTTGATAAAGTTATCAGTGAGATTGTGGGGGGGGTAAAGAAGAAGCGGGCTGAGGAAGGTAAACCCAGATACTTCCATGAATCGATTAATCGAAGTAAAAAACACATTTTTTTTAGGATTCCGGAGAGAGGAGAGGCAATCAGTTTTGCAATTCGGAAGTTGGCTAAAAAGGGAGACGTTGTAGCTATTTTTGGGAAGGGTCATGAAAAAAGTATGGCATATAACGGTATTGAATATCCATGGTCTGATCAGGAGGCAGTAAAAATCGCCTTGAAAGGGAAGGTAAAGGAAATTAAAAGGCCAGGCCTTTAAAGGAGAGTACTTACAAGACTAATATAGTAAATATGAATATAACAAAATTAAAACATGTTCATTTCATGGGGATTGGGGGTAGCGCTATTTCTGGAGTGGCTTTAATGTGCCAAGAAGAGGGATTTACTGTATCGGGGTGTGATTTAGATACAGATACAGCTTATTTAGGAAAAGTTAAAAAATCCATAAAAAGAATTTTTAGTGGGCACGATAAAAACCATTTAATAAATGCAGACCTTTTGGTTGTAAGTCCTTCGGTTCTTTTTCGAAACGAAAATCACCCCGAAGTCATGGAGGCAAATAAGAGAAAAATTCTACTGACTTGGGAAGAGTTTTTGGGCAAATATCTTCATAAAAAAAAGCAAGTTATTTGTATTGCAGGTACTCACGGTAAATCTACAACGACCGCCATGTCTGGACTTTTATTTGAGAAAGCGAATTTTGATCCGAGTGTAATTATTGGAGCTAAGGTGAAAGAATGGGAAGGAAATTTCAGAATGGGTGCGGGAGATGTTTTTATAACTGAAGCAGATGAATTTTTCGACAATTTTTTACATTACTATCCTGAGGTGATAATTCTAAACAATATTGAATTTGATCACCCTGATTACTTTAAATCTGAAAAGGATATATTGAGGAGTTTTGAGAAATTTGTAAAACATTTGGTAGGTAAAAAAATTCTTATAGTAAACCAGGATTCGATCGGAATTAAACGATTATTTGCACTTCTTGGTAGTAGGTTTCTCAAAACGATTAGTGTTTATGGATATTCTCTTGAACAAAACCCCAAGGTTAAATTGCAGTTTTCAGCAAAGGTAACTATAAATAGGAAAATTTCTCAAGACACATTTTTTTCAATTAAATCAGATAAACTCCACCTAAGTGATGATTATCATTTAAGCATTCCTGGAGAATATAATGTTGCAAATGCATCTGGGGTTATTATTCTTTCGAAATTATTCGAAATAAAAAATAATAACATAAAGAGTGTTTTAAAAAACTTTCGGGGAGTTGGTAGGAGATTGGAGTTGATAGGGGAGAAAAACGGAATAAAAGTATTTGATGATTACGCGCATCATCCAACCGCAATAAAAGTAACTTTAGAGGCACTTCGGCAGAAATATTTCAAGAATAGAATTTGGGCAGTAGTAGAGCTGCATTCTTATTCGCGAACCAAAGCGCTGCTAAATAATTACAAAGGAGTATTTGAGGAGGCAGACAAAGTAATAGTTGGGCCAATATTTAAAGCTCGTGATAATAAAAGTTTTGGAGTTACAGGTAAGGATGTTGTAAACAAATCTGGCCACAAAGACGCAATTTATCTGGAAGATTTAGAAATCATATTAGGCACCCTAAAGAACAATTCTAAAAAGGGAGACATAATAATAGTTATGGGTGCAGGTTACAGCTATAAATGGGCAAGAGAGATTTTGGCAAAAATAACGGAAAGTTAATGACTTTGTGTGAGATAATATATTGCTTATCATGGATAATATAAAGAAAATAAAAGAGAAGCTTGGAGAGAAAGCATTTTTAGGGCAATCTTTAAGTAAGCACACATTCCTAAAAATTGGCGGACAGGCAGATATTTTTTATGAAGCGGAAACAACCGAGGATTTTACTAAAGCAATTGTTGAAGCGAGAAAGTTGGACATATCGGTGACAATACTAGGGGACGGGAGTAATGTTCTAATATCGGACAAAGGAATAAGAGGTTTGGTTCTAGTTGATCGGTCGGATAAAATCGAAATTCTTGGAGAAAAGACAGAGCAAATTGAACTTCAAGAAATTAATAAACCTATATATCGGTGGGAATCTGATTCTAAAGTTGGAACTTTTAAGTACGAGTTTAAGGATTTGGACTATGACGAAAACGACAAACCCCGGGTGCGTGTTCGTATGGATAGTGGAGTAAATCTTCCAAAAGCCACCGATTTTCTCCTCGACAAAGGAATTACTGGTTTGCAGTGGTATGCCGGTATACCAGGAACCGTCGGAGGAGCTATTTTTAATAATATCCACGGAGGGACGCATTTTATCAGCGAGGTTTTGGATACTGTGACCGTTCTTGATTTACAAGGTGGTTCACACACTTTAAGTATTGAAGAGCTGGGAGTTGATTATGATAAAAGCCGTTTCCAAGAAACCGGAGAAATAATCCTGGAAGCTACATTTTTACTTCTTAAAGGGGATGTGGATAAAGCAAAATATGTTCGCTATGAATGGGCAAAAAGAAAAAGTTTACAGCCGAGAAACTCCCCAGGATGTGCTTTTCATAATTTGACTCAGGAACAGAAAGAGAAACTCGGAATTCCGACGACAAGCACAGGCTTTATTATAGAACATTTACTAAAGATGACAGGGTTTAGAATTGGCGATGCCGCTATTTCACAAGATCATCATAATTTTATAGTTAATGAGGGGAAAGCAACTGCCAAAGATTATCTTGCTGTTATGAAGGAAATATACAATCGAGCCAAGAAGGAATTAGGTATCGAATTAGTTCCTGAAATATTTTTACTGGGATTTCAGGAGGAAGAAATAAAAGAATTCAGGCATCCTCGCCAGATCGAACTGCGGAAAAAAAGGGCATATGAAATAAGAACAGTCTATAAAGACAGCAAAAAAATGTTTAGTGCACAACGATCTTCTTAGATAATGAAGGATTTTAAAGATAAAAAAATTGCCATTTTGGGGTGGGGAATAAATGGAATAGATGCGACCAAGTATTTACTTAAGCAAAAAGCTGAAATAATTGTTTTTGATCAGAAAGAATTAAAAGACATTGACCTTTCAGGTTTTAATACCCATAAACCAAAATTCGTTTTAGGAAAGAATTATCTCAAAAGCGGATTAACTAGCTTCGATTATATTTTTCGCTCCCCAGGTGTTTATCGGTACCTCCCTGAAATAGTTGAGGCAGAAAAGAAAGAAGTCGTTGTTACCTCAGTAGTTAAATTATTCTTTGACCTTTGTCCTTCGAAAATAATTGGGGTTACAGGCACCAAGGGGAAGGGAACGACAAGTACTTTAATATATGAAATTATGAAAAAACAAGGTAAGGATGTTTATCTCGCTGGAAATATCGGGTATCCAATGCTGGAGCTATTACCTAAATTAAGCCCTCGAAGTTGGGTCGTGTTGGAGCTGTCTTCATTTCAGTTAATTGACATGACAAAAAGTCCACACATTGCGGTAGTTCTAAATATTACTGAAGATCATCTGGATTGGCACAAAAATAGAGAGGAGTACGTAAAATCCAAAATCCAAATTGTCAAATTTCAAAATAAAAATGACTATGCGATACTAAATTACGACTATAAAACACCTAAGAACTTTGATAAGCATACAAAAGCAAGAGTGAAATATTTCAGTATGAAACAAAAAGTTGAAGGATCTTATGTAAATAATGGAAAGATCACTTTTGATGTAGAAAGTAAGATGTATGAAGTAGGCAAGACCAAAAACCTGCTACTCCGTGGTAGACACAATTGGGAGAATGTTTGTGCAGCGGTTTGTGCAGCGGTTTGTGCAGGGACATCTTTACCGGCAGTTAAGAAAACCGTTTTTTCTTTCAGAGGGCTTGAACATCGCTTAGAGTTGGTTGAAGAGATCCAAGGACTAAAATTTTATAACGATTCATTTTCGACAAATCCCCAGACAACGGAAGCAGCGATACATTCTTTCAAAGAACCTCTTACATTAATATTGGGGGGATCGGATAAAGGTTTGAATTACGATGGATTGGGAAAAGAAATTGCACAAGCTCAAAATATTAAAAACATAGTGCTCATTGGAAATATTTCTGAGCTTATCAAAAAATCTATTGCTAAAGCTAACTACCATGGCGAAATATTGGAATTAGGGAAAGAAGAAATGAAAGATATTGTTAAAAGATGTTTGGAAATAACCCCCAAAGGCGGTGTAGTTTTACTTTCTCCGGCAACTGCATCATTTGATATGTTTTCGAACTATAAAGAGAGAGGTAATAAATTTAAAGAAGCTGTGAGATTGTTGAAGGACTAAAATTGAATTACCAATTACCTTGGTCTATAAATTTCCTAAACTCTGACCTGATTTTGTTAGTAATTTCACCCGGTACTCCGTTGCCAATAATTTTATTGTCTACTTTTACAACAGGCATTATTTCTTTATTGCTCGAAGATAAAAATATTTCGTCAGCGCTTAATAATTCTTTTATTTCTACATCTCTCATAGTAGTTGGGTAGAATTTTCTACATATTTTCATAACCATCTCTCTTGTTATTCCGGGTAATGTTTGTCCGTCGGGAGTAACTATTTTTCTGTTTTTTACCAAGAACACATTACTTGTTGTGCCTTCGAAGAGTTTATTATTCTCTTTATCTACGTAAATTGCTTCAACTGCTCCTTTAATTTTAGCAAGAGCATTGGCTTTTACAGCTTGGATGTAATTTAAGCTTTTTGTTTGAGGACTCTCTCGTTTGAAGTCAAAAGTTATAACAGTCGCACCATTTTTGTAAAAAGATTCAGAAAACATTTTTCTAGTGTTTACTGAAATTATAATTGTGGATTTTTTTGCTGGACTTATAGCGTTTTCGCTTTCACCACCGGTAATGACTATTCTTACGGCCTTCTCTTCTCCGTTTTTATTTTTGTTAATGGTCCTAATAACCAATTTTTCTATAAAGGAAGGCTTATAAGAGATCCTTAAATCGATCAATCTTGCGGAATTATAAAGTCTTTTGATGTGTTTTTTGATCAAAAAAGGCCGACCTCCCTGATAGGTTACCAGATAATCAAAAACGCCATACCCCCTTAGAAGTCCTAAGTCATCTACGTTTATCTTTGCTTCGTTTTTAGGTAGGTATTTACCGTTTACGTAGTAGATCGGTTGACTTTTTTTCATATTAATATTTTCGAATTGTAGCAAAATTTGAGCAGTTTAGTATATGGAGATTAAAATAATGCTAAAATTGACTGTATGGTATATAAAAATATAGTTCTTTTGCATGGTTGGGGAGCCGAAACTAAAAAACTCGATCCGTTGGGAAAGGAGCTTGAAAAATTAGGCTGGAGTGTTTTACTTCCAAAACTTGTCGGATTTGAAAAACCGGCACCTAAAGAAGTATGGGGAATAAGACAATACTCGGACTATGTTTATGAAGAAGCGAAAAAGGAATTTGGCAAAGATAAGTTCTGTGTCTTTGGCCACTCTTTCGGAGGGGGAGTAGCAATAAAGCTTGCATC
The DNA here is from genome assembly GCA_964627195.1 of uncultured Gammaproteobacteria bacterium. Taxonomy (GTDB): domain Bacteria; phylum Patescibacteriota; class Microgenomatia; order UBA8517; family UBA8517; genus CAZVJU01. The sequence continues at coordinate 56,987 of CAZVJU010000004.1, forward strand.
CGATAATCCTATAAATCTTGCAGGTGTTATTCTTTGCGCAGCTAGGGGAATTTCTCGAGGGAAAACAGTTAAGCGGTTGGTTTTTAGTACTCTTGCCAAGACCGGTAAAATACTTCTCATAACGCCCCAGCTTGCAAAGGGGTTTCGTAAACTGCTCTATAAGGCTGCAAGAGAGCACGATTATGAGAAAACTCAAGGAATAATGCGAGAAGTATTCCAAAAGGTTATATCTGAAGATTTACGGCCACTGATTCCAAAAATCAAAATTCCAACTTTGGTACTTTGGGGAGAAGAAGATAGAATGACGCCACTTTCCGATGCGCATTTTATAAAATCAGTCCTACCCAATAGCAAGCTTATTGCTTATAAAAACCAAGGCCACAGGCTTCCTTACGAAAAACCACAAGAGTTAGCAAAAGAAATTAATATATGGCAGTCTTAGCTATCCTATTTTTAGTATTTTTATTGTGGCTTCCTCAAGCTATCCATCAGGTTTTTGTATGGACCTATTGGTGGCAAGTTAAAGAATATAGATTCGATAGATTTTGGGCTTTTTTAAAATCTTCCGACGGAAGAGAAAAGTTGGGCATATTTGGAATTTTAATTAAGTTTTTGGGTTTGATTTTAGGAAGCCTATATATACCCATTCCACTCATAATATTTCTTTTCTTGGATGTCATTTTTCTTAATAATCTTTTAAGGAAAAGGGTTAGGAAGCCTGCCATAACAGAAAGAATTGAAAAAATTTGGCTAACTTGCTTCTTAGGTATTGTAGTAACATTTATAGCTTTTTACTTTTTCTTTTCTAATGCTTTAATCCTTGGAGAAGTTTTACTAATTATTACACCTTATGTAGGAATTATCTGGACGATACCAATTGTTAGTAAGATTAAACAGCAAGAGATCAAAAAAGCAGAAGAGGTACTCGCGCAGGTTAAACCAACTGTCATAGGAATTACCGGTAGTTACGGTAAAACTACAACAAAGGAATTTGTTGCACATCTACTTTCACAAAAGTATAAAATTGCAAAAACTGAAGGCAGCGAAAATACTGAATTTGGAATTGCGAGGAAAACTTATAAAAATGTGAAGAAAGGTACACAATATTTTGTGGTTGAGATGGGTGCTTATAAAATGGGGGAAATAAATAAACTGGCCTCAATTGTTTCCCCGTCTGTTGGTATAATTACAGGTCTTGAACCTCAACACCTTTCTCTTTTTGGCACTTTTGAAAATATCAAAAAAGCAAAATTCGAGTTAATAGATGCTTTGCCAGAAAGTGGATTGGCCTTCTTTAATGTGTCTAATCTACATGTAAGAAAACTTTTAGAAAAGGCTAAAAAGTTAGATAAAAACCTGAGAATATTTAGTTATGTTTTGTCAAGTGCTGGAACAAAAGGAATAAACGCTGACATGATGTCGAAAGTTGTCGGTGTGAACGAGAACGGCATCATGTTTGAGGTCTTAGATGGCAGGGAACGTAGGAAATTTGTTACACCTTTACATGGCGTCCACTTTATTGAAAACTTAACGGGCGCAATTCTTGTGGCTAGAATTTTTGGTGTAACATGGCGCGAAATAGAAAAAGGAGTTTCCACTTTAGATTCTCCTGATCACGTTATGCAAGTTTATAAATTAAAGAATAACAAGATCATCATAGATGATTCATACAATTCAACTCCAACTGGTTTCAAATCTGCTCTAAAGTACCTATTCTTATTTAAAGGTAAGAAGAAAATAGTTATTACGCCTGGAATAATTGAGTTAGGAGAAATCTACCAAGAGGTTCACACAAATCTCGGAAAGCTAATGAGTGGTATAGTTGACCAAACAATTTTATTAAACGAAGATCCTCTGAAGAGCATAAAAAAAGGTAATAAGATAACTTCTTTAAGTGTAATTAAGAATTCCAGAAAAGTAGTGGAGCTACTTAGAAATGTAAAAGATGCAGCTATTCTCTTGGAAGGTAGACAGCCAGTTAGTGTAATGAAGTATTTAGACAAGGAGAAGAATGTCTAGACCAATCGCAATATCACTTTCACCCAATACCGAAAAAGACGATGTAAAACTTGCCTTGAAATTGCTATTTTCTCCCATGAGGTGGTATGACTTTCGAGAAACAGAAAAGCTTGAGCAAAGTTTTTCAGAAGTTTTTGGGAAAAAATATAAAGCATTAGCCTTAAACAGTGGAAGAAGTGCTTTATTTCTAATTCTGAAATCTTTGGGTATAGGGGAGAATTCTGAAGTTGCCCTACAAGCGCTTACCTGTGTCGCGGTTCCCAACTCGATTATTTGGGCAAAAGCAAAACCTTTATATATAGATGTAGATAAGTCTTTTAATATGGACCCAAAAGATCTCAGTGAAAAAATCAGTGAAAAAACGAAGGCAATTATTGTTCAGCATACATTTGGTATTCCTGCACAAATGGATGAGATTTTAAAAATTGCTAAAAAACGCAAAATTTTTGTCATAGAAGACTGCGCTCTGGCTTTAGGAGGAAGGTATAAGGGAAAAGCTTTGGGTACTCTCGGTGACATGTCATTTTTCAGCTTCGGCAGAGACAAAGTTATCTCTGGGGTTTTTGGAGGAATGATACTTTGCAAGGACAAAAAACTATACGAAAAACTGATAAGTGAGAGAGATAGCCTGACTTATCCTGGACCTCGATGGTTGGTCCAACAGATATTACATCCGATACTCTTTAACCTGATTTTACCTCTTTATAGTTTTGGAATAGGAAAAGTAACGGTCGGTAAAATATTGCTTTTTCTTTATCTAAAATTGGGAATTTTATCAAAACCTGTTTATCGGGAAGAAGAACTAGGCAGAAGACCCAAAGTTTTTCCGACCAAACTGCCCGGTGCGCTTTCTCTCTTAGCTATAAATCAACTCACTAAGCTAGGGAAGTTTAATAATCACAGAAAGAAGATTACTAATTTCTATTTTCAAAATCTTAAAGACTCTGAAATTCAATTACCCAGTAAAAAACAAGGAGCTATTTGGATGAGATTTCCTATTACAACTGAAAATATGACAAAAATTTTCAACTGTGCAAAGAAAAAAGGTGTCCTTTTAGGAGACTGGTATAAAGAAGTGGTGGTTCCAGTTAAAGATTTGTATATAGTTGGGTATGAAAAAGGTTGCTGTCCGAATGCTCAAAAACTTGCAGGTAAAATTTTAAATCTGCCGACGTACCCGTCCTTGAGTAAAAAACAAGCGTCTGAAGTAGTTCAATTAGTTAAATCATGTCAAAATTCGAAGTAAAAGAATTATTGGACAAGAGTCTTTGGGAAAAATATTTGCTTTCCCGAAAGCCGGGCACATTCCTACAATCTTGGAATTGGGGTGAAACAAATAGATTGGCAGGTTTTAATGTTATGAGACTCGGATTTTACGAGGCAGAAGTTTTAGTAGGAATTGCTCAGTTAATTCACCAACCTGCCAAAAGGGGCTCTCATTATCTCATCCCGGGAGGACCGGTGATTGATTACGAGAATAAAAAACTTGTCGATTTTACAGTCAGTGCAATACGAGATTTAGCAGTGAGTAAAAAAGTGTGGTTTGTGAGAATCAGACCGGACATCAATGATTCTGAAGATTTAAGAAACACACTGCTAATTAATGGTTTTATTTATTCTCCAATGCATTTGCACGGCGAACACACTCTCATTCTGGACATTTCAAAAAACGAAGACGAAATTTTAAAAAATATGCGAAAAACAACTAGATACTTAATCAAAAAAAGCACCAAGGAGGATTATAAAATAAGGACAACGATGAATTCTCAAGATGCAGAAATTTTATACAATCTTCAAAAAGAGACTGTAAAAAGACATAAGTTTGTAGGGTTTACTAAACGGTTATTCGAAGCGCAGCTTGAAACTTTTGGCAAAGATAATCAGGCGCTACTTTTTGTTTGTGAGAAAAATGCATCCCCACTTTTTGCAGCGATAATTATTTTTTATGGCGACAAGGCATTTTATCATCACAGTGGTTCCTCTCAAGAATCTCGTAATACTAACGTGTCTTACTTTGCACAGTGGGAAATTATAAAGAAAGCCAAAGAACGAGGGGTAAAATATTATGATTTTTGGGGTATTGCTCCTACAGATGATCCCAGACATAGATTTGCCGGAGTAACTACTTTCAAAAAAGGCTTTGGTGGCGAAAGGGTGGACTGGGTACATGCACATGATTTGCCTACACACTCCCTTTACTGGCTAACACATACATTTGAAACTGGTAGGAGACTTTTTAGACGTTTGTGAAAAAGCGGTAATGTAATTATAATACAGATACTCTCTCTGTATTTGTTTTCTTTGGCACACTTTCTTTTGTTAAAAGAAAGTGTGAAAAAAGTATGAATATGCCAAATTTACTGCCCTTGGCTTTAGGCCTTCTTTTGTTTTCATTTTCTATAACGAGTGTCTTTATAGTTCCTTTTATTAATTTGCTTTATAAATTGAAATTTACAAGGAAGGAAGAGGCGCCTAAAAAGGGAAAGATCCCCCTTTTTGATAAATTGCATGACAGAAAAGCTGGAACTCCCGTTGGCGGAGGAATTATTATAATTTTAGTCGTACTAGTGCTATTTTACTTACTCTTTCCGCTAGCTTCCAAAATGGGTGTTTACATAAGAAGCTCTTATGAGTTAAGGATTGAACTTTTTGTTATTTTCTTTACTTTCATTTCGTTTGGTCTTCTTGGTTTGTCTGACGATTTGATGAAAATTTTTGGCAAGCCCAAGCAAGGTAGTTTGGGATTATGGTTTGGTATGACAAGGAGAAAAAAATTTATACTCCAGTGGATATTGGGAATTATTATAGGGGTGATTCTTTATAAGTGGTTGGGAATACAAATTTTATACATACCGCTTTTTAACAAAGTAATTACATTAGGTTTCTGGTATATTCCTTTTGCTGCGTTTACTATTGTTGCGTTTTCAAACGCCTTTAATATCACTGATGGACTTGATGGTTTGGCCGGAGGGCTCTTAATGATTTGCCTTTTGGCTTTTGGAGCCATAGCCGCAGGCAACTTGGACATGCCTCTTTCCTCATTTATTGCTTTATGGATAGGGGCTTTGATAGCTTTTGGCTATTTTAACGTTTGGCCGGCTCGGGTACATCTTGGAGACGTTGGAGCCTTGTCTTTTGGTGCAATGCTTGCTCTCATCGGACTTTTAACCGGAAGCATTGTGGCGCTGGTTGTTATTGGTGGCCTTTTTGTTGTAGAAGCTCTCTCATCTTTCGTACAAATTTTGGGTTGGAAATATTTTAAAAAGCCAATTCTTCCTCTTGCGCCTTTGCACAATACATTTTTAGCTATTGGCTGGGAAGAACCTAAGATTGTCATGCGGGCCTGGTTTGCGGGTATCGTATTGGCAATTATTGGGCTTTGGTTGGCAACAATTTAATGTATTTTATTCTTTGCCATGCCTTCTTTGTTAAAAAGGGCATGAGTAATAAAGTGTGCGGAAAACTAAAAAACACCTACAGTCAGAAATATTTGATAAAAAATTTTTGTTTCTGAGTCTTTTTTTAACCATAGCAGGTTTAGTAAGCCTAGCTGACGCTTCGGCACCCCTGGCGGCTCGCACTTTTGGTGATACCTTTTACTTTCTTAAACAACAGCTGATATGGGCACTAATTGGTGTAGCTCTTCTTTTTGTTACTATGAAAATTAAATATACGTTCTGGGCGAAGATTGCAACTCCACTTTTTTTGATCGGTTTAGCTTCACTCATCTTAGTGTTGGTTCCGGGAATAGGTACAGAGATACTTGGAGCAAAGCGGTGGATAATAGTTGGTTCTATATCTATCCAACCGTCGGAGTTTATTAAATTTGCTCTCGCTATCTATTTTGCAAAAGTAGCGGAGAGGAGATTGAAAATGCTTTCCTTCGTTATTCCGCTTCTTGTGGTGGGTATTTTAATTATGTTGCAGCCTGATTTGGGAACGATGTTGGTAATTAGTGCTATTGGGTTTACTCAAATCTTTGTAAGCGGCGTAAACCTTTTTCACTTTGGCGCGTTGGGATTGGCGGCAGGATTGGTCAGTTTTTTATTAATAATAACTTCGGATTACAGGAAAGATAGACTTATTACCTTTTTTGCGCAAACTCATGACCCTCTGGATAAGTCTTACCATATCCGGCAAATTTTACTGGCGCTTGGCTCAGGTGGACTGTTGGGAATTGGTCTGGGACAATCTAGACAAAAGTATCTTTTTTTACCGGAAACAGCGACAGATTCAATTTTTGCAGTTATCGCTGAAGAGATAGGCTTCCTGGGCGCAAGTATTTTAATTATTGTCTTTGCAATTTTTGTAATTAGAGGATTTAGAATAGCCAAAAGGGCACCCGATACGTTCTCTCTGAGTCTGGGAGTAGGTATAATGTCTTGGATAGGAGCTCAAACACTTCTGAATATTGGATCTATGGTTTCTCTTGTGCCACTCACCGGTATTCCTCTTCCGTTTTTTTCCTATGGAGGATCCTCACTTACAACAGTACTTATTGGATGTGGAATCCTTTTAAATATTTCAAAATATGCCAAAAAGAGTTATTAATAAAATCAAAAAAATAGTTTTTACAGGTGGTCATGGAGCATCCTCTGCTTACGAGGTTATCGAAGAAGTAAGGCGCCAAAAGAAAGACTGGGATTTGTACTGGATCGGTTTTATAAATAGTATTGAGGGAGAAAATAGTCCTACACTTTCTTCAATTTACTTTCCGAAATACAAAGTTAAGACTTACGGGATTATTGCAGGGAGAATTCAAAGAAATTTTACTTTTTGGACAATTCCCTCACTTTTAAAGATTCCACTTGGGTTTATTCATGCCCTTTTCTTGATAGTAAAGATTAGACCTGATCTGGTATTGTCTTTCGGTGGGTTTAGCGCATTTCCTGTGGTTGTTGTGGGCTATTTATTTGGCGTTCCCGTACTTATCCACGAACAAACGTCAGTTGCCGGTAGGGCGAATAGGCTTTCTTCCCTTTTCGCCAAAAAAATTGCAATTTCTCGGGAAACAAGCAGAGATTTTTTTCCTAAGAAAAAGACGATTCTTACAGGAAATCCTATTTCTAAGGATATAGTTAAAGGGGATACGGCTTTGCCTGAAAATCCGCTTATTTTCGTAACCGGAGGTCAGTCCGGATCGGTGACAATTAATAACTGCATAGCAAGTGTCCTCCGAGGGATTCTTCACGACTTTCTGGTTATTCATCAAACGGGTCTTAAAGATGAGAAGAAGTTCCTGGATATTAGGGAGAATTTGGGTCGCAGAAAAATAAAGTATGAAGTTTATGGCATCATTGACCCCAAAAAATTTAACCGTATTTTCAACCGTGCAAACCTTGTAATTTCCAGAGCAGGTGCTAATAATGTAGCAAAGATAATTGCTTCCCAAAAGCTCTCAATTCTTATTCCCCTTCCGATCTCATACCTTAACGAGCAAGAAAAAAATGCTTTGTTCGCTCAACAATTTAGCTATTCAAAAATTCTGAAACAGGAAGACTTAACTCCCGTGCGTTTGCTTAAAGAAATTCGCTTTGTTTTCCGACACTGGGACGAAATTGTCGGGAAGTTGAAGAAAAAAGTTAGCCCGGACATAAACGCGGCAGAAAAAATTGTCGGCTTAATTCATGAAGAGTTGCAATGAAGTTAATACATAAACTGAAAATTCCATTTGTAATTATTACTTTTGGACTGATAGTTTCTCTATTAGGAAGGAAGCTAAAAATAACTGAAATCAACTGTAAGAGTTTGTTTGGAGTTTGTGAGGATAAAATTACCGAAAAATTCTCACAAATAGAAGGTCTTTCCTACATTCAGGCAAAGAAATCAGTAAATGAGATATTAGAAAGTGAAGTGGCGGTTAAAAGCTACTTGGTTCATTTTTCACTACCCTCGAAGTTGGAGGTCACAGTTCTCGAAAGTAAACCCAAATATGCTCTTCAAACTTTAGCGTCAGACACTTTTTCCTTGATTTCTGAAGATGGAAAAGTATTAACCGAAGTCGATTCTTCGAATTTGCCAAAACTTCGCTCTGATAGCAATTCACTTCTTGAGAAGGGCCATAAGTTGGATGTACAAACTCTCTTTGCACTCGATTTGGTATCTTCGATATCAAATAGTCAAAAACTTTCCCGAGCCTCTCTGGAGGCGGACAAATTGATCGTTGTATTAGATCAAGGGGAAAGAGTAATATTTCCAATTGAGGGGGATAAAGAACTCTTACTCGGATCCTTCTTTTTGATCGTAAATGAGTTGAAAAGTAATGATTTCGCCTCTACAATGAAGAAGTCAGATGACTATACAATCGATTTACGATTTAAAAACCCAGTCTTGAAATATTAGATATAAGATTAAGTTTTTTTAGCATATCTAATGAGTATTATTTTTTTTGGGTAACTTAAATAATGGCTAAAAACAAAATCGTTGCAGGAATAGAACTAGGTTCTTCAAAAGTTGCTACTATAATTGCACAAGTCGCAGTTGATACAGTCAGTCTGGAAAAAAGTATCAACCTTATTGGAGTTTCTTCAGTGGAATCCAAAGGTGTAAAAAAAGGCCAAATTGTTGATATTGAGGAGGCAGTTGAGTCGGTGATTTTGTCAGTAGAAGCAGCCGAGAGGATGGCCGGATATAACTTGGATAGCGCATATATTTCTCTCGGCGGAGCACATGTAGTTTCTCAGAATTCTCATGGGGTAGTTGCTGTATCGGATCCTAATGGGGAAATTTCGGTGAGTGATGTTGATAGAGTAATTGAGGCGGCAAGCGCTATTCAACTTCCTTCTTCCCGAGAACTAATTCATGTTTTACCAAGAGAATTCATTGTCGACGGAGAGGCAGGTGTAAAAGACCCGATTGGTATGAGCGGTGTTCGTCTGGAAGTTCAAACACACTTAATAACCGCATCGGCTGCTTCCGTTAAAAATATTCGTAAAGCCATGAATGAAGTAGGCATTACGGTCAATGAGCTCATCTTTTCTGGCCTTGCGGCAAGTGAGGCGGTTCTTACAAAGACGGAAAAAGAGCTGGGATGTGTGCTTATTGATATTGGAGGTGGTACAACATCGGTTGCTACATATGTTGACGGGGCGCTGAGCTACTCTACAGTTTTTCCGGTTGGTGCCAAGAACGTTACAAATGATTTAGCAATAGGCTTGAGGGTTTCCTTGGAATCTGCGGAAAAAATAAAACTTGCCCTATCCCGCGAGGAGAAAAAGCCAAAAAAAGCTAAAGATGAAAAAAGCGACGAGTTTGATTTACAGTCGATAGGCATAGATGAAATCCGGAAAGTATCAAAAAGGACTCTCACCGAAGGTATTATTCGACCAAGACTAAATGAAATTTTCAGTATGGTAAAACTTAGCCTAGAGAAGGAGGGACTTTCAGCGCTAATACCAGCTGGAGCTATAATTACAGGAGGTGGGGCAGAAACAGTTGGTGTAATAGACTCGGCAAGAAGAACTTTGTTGTTGCCCGTACGGGTTGGTGTACCCAGAGGAATTGGCGGACTGATTGATGATGTAATTGAACCGAGTTTTGCTACCCCCGTGGGACTTATTGCATATGCAGTGAGCCGTGAGCCGGAAGAGTCATTGACAAGTTTTGGGAAGAAGTTTAAACTGCCGACAAAGGGTCTATTTGGTAAACTTTTAGAGACAGTAAAAGATCTTCTGCCCTAATTTGGTTGCTTTACATTGGTGATTGCCCACGGTAAAATCACGCTACAACTTTTACCTGACTTTCTTTAGAAAAGAAAGTTTGAGAGGTATATGGCTTTAGTTAAACCTGATTCAGCAAGAATTGCGAAGATAAAAGTAATCGGTGTTGGGGGTGGCGGAAGTAACGCCGTAGCCTCAATGATTGAGGTTGGCGAGGTGATAGGTGTTGAATTTATTGCCGTAAATACCGATGCGCAAGTTCTTCTGCAAAATAAGGCTCCGACGAAACTTCAGATTGGCGAGAAACTAACCAAAGGTTTAGGTTCGGGAGGTGACCCTGAAATTGGAGCACAAGCTGCTGAAGAAAGTAGAGAAAGACTTAAAGAACTCCTTATTGACTCAGACATGGTGTTTATAACTTCAGGTATGGGAGGCGGCACAGGAACAGGAGCTTCACCTATTATTGCAAATATTGCCAAAGAGGTTGGAGCTTTAACAGTTGCCATTGTAACTAAACCCTTTCACTTTGAAGGCACACGACGAAGTGTTGTTGCCGATGAAGGAATAGAGAAATTACGTGAGCAAGTAGACACTCTTATAGTGATTCCGAATCAACGGCTTATGGATGTAATTGATAGAAAAATGACGCTTCTTGAAGCCTTTAAAGTGGCCGATTCTGTACTTGGTCAGGCTGTTTCAGGTATTGCCGATATTATTACTACACCCGGTCTTATCAATGTTGATTTTGCAGACGTCAAGACAATAATGAAGGAGTCGGGTACGGCGCTTTTGGGAATCGGGACTGGAGTTGGTGAAAACAGAGCCCAGATGGCCGCACGGGCAGCAATTTCATCGCCTCTTCTTGATTTGTCGATAGAGGGAGCAACGGGGGTACTTTTCAATATAACCGGCGGAGCGGATCTTACGATGTTTGAGGTAGATGAGGCAGCAAAGATAATTTCAAGCTCGGCGGATGCCGATGCAAATATTATCTTTGGCGCCGTAATAAAAGACGATCTGGCGGATCAAATCCGAATTACGGTTGTTGCCACCGGTTTTGACGAAACAAGAGCACGAATCGCGCAATTTTCCCAACCGAAGGCCACGCCGGTAATTCAGGGAGTTGTGAGTGAATCTCCGAGGGACGAGGAAGAAGAAAGGAAAAAAGATGATGAAGAACCTCCAAGTGATGTTGATAGTGGTGAAGGAGATATATTTGGAGAGAAGTTCGAAATCCCCGCATTTCTTCGAAAGATAACCTAATCTACCTATTTAAGTATTTAAGACTGCTCTATATTTTGTAAATAAACCCGAGTTTAGTCCGCGAGAATGCAGGGTATTTCTGGAGTACGTATGTAGTCGGGGCAAGTAATAACTCTATCAGAGTCAACTTCCTTGCCGTTATCTTGTGGGTAGGAAGGATAACAAGGAACAGGCGGACAAGGGAAAATACTTGGATGCGGAATAATGGTAGGATTTGGTGTAGGTGATGGAGTTGGTGTTATACTAATTTCAATAGGCGAGGGAATGGGCATTGGAATCCCAGATGGATGGCAAAGTTCAGGGTTTTCCTTACACGGGGATATTCTGGGCCGATCAGCCGGGGACCTTGCCATAATCTCTTCTTTCTTATCTTCAAGTTTGTCAAGAACTTCAGGGATTTTAGGGTTTTCCGGCTGATTTGCTTCTTGAGATTCCAGTTTGTCGGTCTCAGAATCAATTTTAGTAATAATCTCTTCCTTTTTATCTTCAGCAGTCTTTAGAGCAAGGTTGTCATTTTCAGATATAGAATTTTGTGTTACTGCTTCTGTAACGGTTTTTTCCTCACCGGCGGGGTTAAATGTAAAAAACAGAATAAGAAGTGATGCTAAAAATTCAAACATGCTATTTTAAGTCAAGAATAAATATAGGCTGATAATAAGCGGATTTATTATGTTTGTCAAGACAAAACTATATAATTTAAGATTGTAATGGAACATCTCAGTTGTCGTAGCTCTTTAACATCTGAATTGTCGTATTAG
>CAZVJU010000005.1:0-4656 GCA_964627195.1 uncultured Gammaproteobacteria bacterium
GATTCTGATTTTTTCATAGTAAAATCATTTACTATCCGCCTGTATTTTACAATAGATTCGAGAAAACAGTAATTTCTAATTGCTGATGAATCGAAACTAGTGCCAAGATTTTCTTTTAGAAGCTTGAAAAGTCACTTAAGTGAAAGATCTTACTGCGTACATACTTGAACCTAAAGCGAGGCAGGTGTTAACTTTTTATTTTTGATAAATCAGTGAGGATTTGGGCGGCGTGAACTTTTGGATCGACTTTGTCATACACTTTTTCAATAACTCCTTTTGGGTTAATCAAAAAAGATACTCTTTTTGCAAAAATAAACCCCGTTGCCCCGTATAAGTTAATTACTTTTCGTCCGCTGTCTGATAAAAGTGTAAAAGGCAAAGAATATTTTTCGGAAAACTTTTTGTGTGAATCCACGCTGTCCGCACTCACTCCTATTATTTTCACTATCTTTTTCAGCATCTCAAAATTGTCTCTTAGGGAACAGGCCTCTTTGATACAACCGGAAGTAAAATCTTTGGGATAAAAATACAAAAGTACCCAGTTGCCCAAGTAATCGGAAAGTTTATGGTTCTTTCCGGTTTCATCCGGAAGAGTAAAATTGGGTGCTACATCTGCCTTTTTCATTCTTATCAAATTTTACTCCACTTCCGGGCCTAGAGCGAGTTCTCCGCCTTTGTTATGCTCAGGCTCAGTGAGAAGCTGGATATTCTAGGTTTTTGTTTGCTTCACCCCTCCATGATTAATAATTACTGAAGGTCTGCCGTGTTTAAGACTAATCCCGCCGGTTCTAATTTTACATTCCGGACAAAAAACATCAGTATCATTTAGTGAACCAACCACACCGATATGGTCAACTCCAATTTTATCAATGTAGCATTTCATCAAAAACCCTGGCTTTTCTTTTCTATACTTACCGAATACTAGGTGACCGTTTTTACAGTAAACATCAATTACTTTTGAAGCCATTCTGATTGGTATTTTACTACATTAATATCCTTAATTTAGGATTTAACGTAGCCGGCTCCAACCCTTAACCTAAAGCGAATTTTCTGCATCTGAATTTATCAGTATCGTATTTTGCGACCTAATGACTTAGTATAATATATATAAATGTCAGATTTAACAGAAGTTAGTGAACTTAATCCCACCCTCGACTATGCATATTCTTATGCTCATAAAGAGTTGAAAACGTTTTCTGTAGCAGATTCTATCGGGAAACTGAGAGAAAAAGTTGCACCATTACGATTTAAATTGGCAGCGAGAGCAATTACAAAAGAGCTGAGTTTAAATGGGGGTGAGAGGGTGCTTGAAGTTGGAAGTGGATTGGGTTTATTAGGCAAAGCTATTAAAGAAGAAATGGGTGGAGATGTTGAGTATTTTGGGCTTGAGCTTGCCTTTAATCCTGCGAGCAAAAGCACAGATAATCTAATTGAACCAGTACAAGCAAGTGCTGTTAACCTGCCCTTTCCAAATGAGGCTTTTGACTCGGTGGTTTCAACAGATGTTTTTGAGCATATCCCAAAAGCAGATATTGCAGTTGAGGAAATATATAGAGTTTTAAAACCGGGCGGTAAGGCATTTATAGTTATTGCCGATCCGTCCGAAGCAAGATTTAATTATGTTGGTGATCACATAAACCGAACAGGGGAGGTATCCGATATTAAATATTGGGAAAAACTTCTGGAAGAGAAGGGTTTTAAGATGTTAACTGAGAACTCAAACAAATATAGAAATAGAGACTGGAGAAAAATATTTAACTTACCCTTTTTAATTAGGTTTAAAAATAAATCAGGTTTTGCTTGTGCCTTCAATCCTGTAAATAGACCTGGAACGTATGTTATGGAAAAACCTTAATAGGTTGGTAAGTTTCTGAAACTGGATTGATAAAATTCACTAGATTTCGGATATAAGATTTAGTGTTCAGAATTTATGATGTAAGAAGATTTTGATAGAGGCGGAAGTTTTCGTCAATTAAATCTGGTGGATAACTTTATAAAAGAGAAGTTTGATAAATCAAACCAAAAAGACGGGCCGACTTTTCCTTCTTTATAATCCGCATTAACAACAATTAATCCAATACCGCCCCAGCCTGTTACGTCAGTAATTATAAGTTCCGGATACTTTTCATAAAAAAGCTTTGTAATTTCAACTCCCTTGTCATCGTCTTGTATATTTTTGCCGTCCGTTCTGAGAACTAAATACTCGGGCTTGTCAGAGGTTCCGGTTTTCAGAAAGACATATTTATTATCAGGAGAAAAAGTGTTATACGGTATCAATATCGTCCTACCCGAACTTGAATCTGCCGAATATATTTGAACGGGGGTTTCATTCGTATCGGTTGTAGTGAAAAATATTTGGGAAATAATATCCGTCTTTCTAACGTTTTTAACGGTCAGAGTCATTTTCCCATTGGGAGAAAGAACGTCTTCTTTAGTCTCTGATTGGGTTATTTGCTCAAGTGTGCTCGAAGCAAAGCTCTCTTTAAGCGGTGTACTCTCCTTTATCCTGAACGAAGACCAAAATACCAAACCCGCTGTTACTAAGGTTGTAGCTAATATAAAAGTTAAGATAGAAATGTTACGGCGCTTCTCCATATATTGTTATTAGTGTTCCTGTACCGTCCTTGGCAGAAGCCGACTCGTTTTCGGCGGTAGGAGGATTTGCCCAGTAATAGAGCTTTTGCGCATCAATTATCCTCATGTTTACACAGCCATGACTCATTGCGTGGCCGAAATTATTATGCCAGTAAGTGCCGTGAAGGGAAAATCCCCGGGATCCTGCAACTTCGGAATTGGAAAAAAACATTATATAAGGAACGTTCGGCAAATAATAATAGTCGGCGCCCTGTCCTCCGGACATTTTAGCCACGCGGATTTTACTCCAGATGGTAAAATCCCCGGTCGGAGTGGGAAACCATTTTCCCGAGGAGATCTTGGTTTCCATAAAAAAAACGTCTCCGTCGTAAGCTTTTAAGGTCTGGTTGGTAAGATCGACATAAATATGCTTATCGGAGGCAGGAGTTGTAGTTCCTAAAACTTTAGGTTCTTGCGAGAGAAGTGAAAGATCAATTTTCGGAGGGACGATTTCTTCCCCGTTAAATATGGCTTTTTCATCATTATTTACCGAAAGCTCTAAACTTTCCTTACAACTTAAAGTATTTGCGCAGGGAAGATTTTTAACGGCTATTTTCAGTATAAAAAAGCCTAAACCTATTAGTGCTATGAAAATTCCTACATAAAGAAAAAAGGGAATTTTAGCTTTTTTGCGGGCCATGTTTCAGATTAGCAAAAATTTACAAATAAATCTAATGCTAATTGAATACCACATACCATGCTAAGTATGTCAAATCCGATTTACCTGACGGAAGGAGTTTCCATGGCAAATTTGAAAATTCATATGTCGTTGAAAAGTTCTCGATAACTTTGGTAACAAAATCCTTTTCACTTAATCAAACTTCGCGAAAACCGTGGACTTTTAGTCCATGGATGAAGCGAAGCAGTGAAGAAATGGTTCGACAAGCTCACCATCCTGAGCAAAGCCGAAGGACTCTTCGAGCCTTGGCGAGAAAACCGAGGGTTCTTAACCCTCTGTTGTTTATTTTCAATTATGACGGTAAAAATTTGTCCCTCGACATTACTGAATCCAACTCCTGAAGAAACCAATTTTAGTTGTAAGTTAAGGAGACAATTTAAATACACTTCTGGTTGAATGTGCCGAATCTAAATCGAAGACAATGTTTTTCTGACTTCGTAGTAACCGTTTTTATCTTCTACTTCATACCCGTTTTTGGAGTAAAATTGCGGGAGCCACGGTCTTTCGACTAAATCTAAGGGGACCAGAAGTCCCCATATAGTATTTGCTCGGAATGTTCTTGCATCTTCTTCTGCATATTTTAAGAAGTTTGTCCCAATTCCACGTCTCCGGAAAAGCTCCCAGATAATGACATCGCATATTTTTACGCTTCTGAGCGTTTCCTGATAATCCCCGGAATTTGGGTCCAACCTTGATACAATAGTAAATTGGCTATTAAGAAGTCCATATTTAATACGACCGGATGAAGCAATGTAATATACTCCTTGTTTTACTTCAGGTAGATATAAATCCGGGTGCATTTCAAAGGCTGAACTGGTGTAAGTAATTTCTAGATCATCTGGGATTTCATGACCTCTAACTAGTCTTTCCGTCATAGTGAAGCGAATTTTACTCTCCTGCCTTCGACTTGGAAAGCTCAGGCTCAATGAGAAGCTGAATTTGCCAGAAATTAATTAGATTTAAGAAGATTACAAAACAATTTCCTGATTTAAGACCGGAAGGGTTACATCTTTGATACCCAATTCTTCGGAAATCTTTTTGGCAAATGAAGTACGGGCTGCGTCTTCTCCGTGTGTAATAAATATCTTCTTAATACCTTTAATGTGCTTTAACCACTTTAGAAGTTGTGCCTGGTCGGCATGGGAACTCATGCTTTCTGTATGAGTAACAGCTGCTTTTACATCGATAGTAATGTCATCGATAGCCACTTTTTTGTTGCCTTCCAAAAGCTCCCGGCCCAGTGTTTCTTCTCCTTGGTAGCCGACAATAAATAACCGGGTTGAGGGCATTGGCAAGTAGTATACGGCGTGTCCCAGGATTCGCCCGCCGGTCATCATTCCGCT
>CAZVJU010000005.1:4666-12910 GCA_964627195.1 uncultured Gammaproteobacteria bacterium
CGGCAATAATTGCCTTGGGTCCTGCTTTATCATGTATGGCTTGACTTTCTTCCCGGCTATTAATGATTTCAAGCCTCGGAAAGTCAAAAGGGTTACCGAATTTTAAGTCATCTTGGATATGGGAGTTAAATAATTGTGAAAACTGGAGGTAGTTGAGCGTTGCCTTTTGGGCCATCGGACTATCCAGGTATATAGGAGTTTCGGCTAGGACTTTACCCGATTTTTTCAGATGCTTGATAAGGTGCAGGAGTTCCTGTGTCCTGTCCAGAGAAAAAGCGGGGATGAGAAGTGTCCCGCCTGAATTTTCAATTGCAGTGATTTCGGATTGTAAAGCTTCCGAGGAGTCCGACTTCGGATGCACTCTATCGCCATATGTTGATTCGATAACTACCACATCTGCGAAGTCAATATACTCGGTCTTTTGAACCAGATCTTCGGGAGAATTACCAATGTCCCCGGAAAACACTATTTTTGTAAATTTAGGGGTGGCATTTTTGTCCTCTATTTCGCAACTTGCAGACCCGAGGATATGGCCGGCATCACGAAAGGCAACTCTGAAATCTCCTATCTGAATTGGAATACGATAGTCGATGGTTTTGAAAGTTTGAATTATTTGTATAGCTAGATTTTCGTCATACAGAATCTCTTTATCATCCTGCCTTGCCACTTTCGCACTATCCAAAAGTGAGAGCTCGGTCAGATCCCGGGTCGCTGGAGACATCCAAATACTTCCCCTAAAGCCTTTTGGTATGAGGATCGGAAGCCTGCCGCAGTGGTCGAGATGTGCGTGGGTAAGAATGGCTCCTACAAGTCCTCTGCAATCATAGTCGAAGGGTTCGTAATTTAGTCGGTCAATATCGGGTTTTCCCTGAAACATGCCGAGATCAATTAGAATTGATTGGCCGGACGAACCAGTCAGAACATAGGAAGATCCGGTCACTGTGCCTGATGCCCCCAGAAATTTAATTTTCATCCTATCCACTTTACAGTATTGAAGTTATAAAAAAAATAGATTAAAGGAAGTTATACAAACACCAACGATATAAGATGTACCCAAAGATTAAGCGGCTAAAAATTGATCGTTTGCCTTTCTTGAAATCCGTCTTCTTTCCAGATCTGTTAAATGCTTTTTTCTCAAGCGAAGTGATTTCGGGGTAATTTCCAAAAGCTCGTCTTTTTCCAGAAAATCCAAAGACTGCTCAAGTGAGAGGATTGTCGCCGGGGTTAACTTAATTGCTATATCGGCAGTACTCGATCTCATATTGGTAAGTTTTTTGCCTTTACAGACATTTACCGAAATGTCTTCATCTTTGGAATTAACCCCGACTATCATGCCTTCGTAAACTTTAGTCCCAGGACTGACAAACGTTAGCCCTCTGCCTTGGGCATTTTCCAAGCCGTAGGAAAGTGTCTCTCCGCCCTGGCTTGCAATTAATGCACCTCTGCGCATTTTGGGCAGAGTTTTACCCAACTTGTCGTAGCCCACGATTTCCGAATTAAAGACAATTGTTCCTTTTGTCTGGGTGAGAAGATAACTCCGCAGTCCTATAAGAACTCTGGTTGGTGCGTGATAAATGAATTCAGTTTCTTCCCCGTTAATTGGTTCCATCTTTAGTAATTTTGCCAGTCTTTTGCCGAACTCTTCGGTTATAACTCCTATAAATTCTGCAGGCACAATAACGGAAACTTCTTCAATCGGTTCCATGGTTATGCCATCTACCTCACGAAGTATTACTTCTGGTTTAGCAACCTCGAGCTCAAAGCCTTCGCGTCTTAATGTTTCCAGAAGAATTGCTAAATGTAACTCCCCCCGCCCTGAAACAGCGAATTTGCCATTTCCTGTTTTTTCTACCCGAAGAGAAAGATTATTTTCAAGTTCCTTCAGAAGTCTTTCTTCGATTTGTCTTCCTGTATTAAAAGTTCCTTCCCGGCCTGCGAACGGGGAAGTATTTGCTCCGACCACTATATGAAGCGTGGGTTCGCTTATTACACCATGAGGAAGGGGGTTAGGGTCACTAGGGTCCGTGACAGTACTACCGATCTTTACATCATCAATACCTGAAAAGGCAACAATCTCGCCCGCTTCCGCTTCTTCTGTCTCCACTCTCTTCAGGCCTTCAAAAACAGTAATTTTTTCTATCGTCCGTATTTTTGTTGGTTCGTCCGTCAGAATCACTTTTATGCCTTTTTTAATAACCCCGCTAAATATTTTGCCGATAGCAATCCTACCCAAATGGGTATCATAGTCCAATGAACTTATACTTATTTTAAAACTGCCGGCCTTATACTGAGGTGGAGGAACCTTCGAGAGAATGGTTTCGAGAAGGGGGGTGATGTTGCCTTGGGACGCCGGATTTTCAGGCATTTTGTCAAAGACAACTCCCTTTCTGCCGATCGCGTATAAAACGGCAAAATCAAGCTGTGATTGATGGCTCGCTAACTCTAAAAATAACGATTCAACTTTATTTAGTGCAAATTCAGGCCGTGCTAATTTTTTGTCGATTTTATTGATAACGACAATTATTTTTAACCCTAAACTAAGTGCTTTTTTGAGGACAAACCTGGTTTGGGGCATGGGACCCTCAGCTGCATCGACTATTAAAAGCGCACCGTCTGCCATACCAAGAGTTCTTTCGACCTCACCGGAAAAATCAGCATGTCCCGGGGTATCAATAATGTTTATTTTTGTATCTTTGTAGACTATTGAGCAGTTTTTTGCCAAAATTGTTATTCCACGCTCACGCTCAAGCTCATTACTATCCATTATTTGTGTTTGGCCCATTTCTTCTTGGTTATCCCGAAACACATGAGTTTGCTTCAATAGAGCATCGACCAGGGTTGTTTTGCCATGATCGACATGGGCAATTACAGCGATATTTCGGATGTTTTTTTGCATAATCTTCCAATAAAAAACCCGACCTCCTTGTACTTAATCGGGTAATACGCGTATTATATCAGATTGAAGGACTTGCTCCCAGTTCGGTTGGTGTAATGCCAGTAGGTTTTATTTCAGCCATAGAGGAAAGCTAAATTTGCCAGAAAAAGGTATTTCTTGTACGCTTATGTCAGAATAATTTCATGAAGATTAATATTAGACTAATTTATCTGTATTTGTTTTCTGCAGTTGGTTTAATTGTGAGTGTTATTGGCAGTGTTCGCCTGGTTGATTTGGGACTGAAAGTAATAGTTTTCGGAGGCGCAGACAAATATGAATATTACCCGACTAGGGTTGAGGACGAAACCCAAAATCAGGAAGAGCAGAAGTTGTTTCAGGAAAGAGAGGTAACAAGGCAAAGACAAAGAGATCTCTCAGCTTCGCTTGCGATGATTGTTGTAGGTTTTCCCCTGTATCTTTACCATTGGAAAACTATTCAAAAAGAAAATTGACGGAACTTCGGCTACGGAAGACGCTACTCCTCGGGAATTATGAACCAACAAAGTAGATATGGAATAAGACCGGGGATACCTCCGGGGATTAAAATAAAAATCCAGAAAACTCTGACAACGGTCGGATCAATATTGAAGTAGTTAGCAATTCCCAAACATACTCCGGCGAGTTTTCTGCCTTTTTTGGGTCTAACCAATCTTTTAATACTTGTTGTCGCCATACAGACTTATTTTACACTTCTAAAACTAAACTGTAAAAAATGTTTTCCGAATAGAAAATTGGAAACTCTTGACAAAATAAGACAAAAGCTATAAAAGGTTAGAAATGTCTTCACTGCGGGAGCGACTGGAGGGTGGGGAAGTATTTGTTACGGATGGTGCCACTGGTTCGAGACTTTTCGCTGAAGTTCGAAAGGCGGGGGTGAGATATGCTGACGAACTTGTTTTGAAAAATCCAATTGCGGTGTCTGAGTTGGAAAAAGGCTATATAGATTCAGGAACAACACTCCTTCTCACTTGCACCTTCAACGGAAATATGGCAAAAATGGGGCCTTGTGGTTATTCTCAGGAAAAGGTAATCGGTTTAAACCAAGAAGCAGTAAGGATTGCCCGCGGACTTGCTGGAGAGCGGTTAGTTGCGGGTGATATCGGGCCAACGGGGTTGTTCCCTAAACTTTATGAACCAGAATCTGGGGTAACACCACAGACGTTAAAAAACGCTTTCACTCCTCAAGTAATCGGATTGACAAGGAATACAGATGGGGAGAATGGCATAGATCTTATTCTTCTCGAGACATTCGACGATCTAACAGAACTCGGAATAGCCGTGGATATTGTAAAAAGACTTGCTCCCCACATGCCAATTGCAGCTTCAATGAATTTCAGTAGGTTGAAATCGAGTGATAGATCACTCCATACGCTAATGGGCGTCGGTGCCAAGGAATTAGCAGATTTTGTAATCGCGAAAAACTTATGTGTTCAAGGTGCAAATTGCGGATATGGACCGGAAGGCTTTGTGAATTTACTTAAGAAAATAGGCACGGGAAATCCCGACGCATCTTTATGGGGTAAACCAAATGTGGGTAGGCCTACTGCAGACTTTGCAGTAAATCTTAGTGATGAAGAGATTAGAACCGTAACGCAACAATTACTTGATGCAGGGGCTCAGTGCGTGGGATGGTGCTGCGGTAGCAACCAAAGATATATAGAAATAACAGCAAGTGTTGTTGCTCAAAGAACCTAGTTTTTATTTCTAATAAAATTTATTGTAGTTTGTTGGGAATATAATTTCTGAAAATAGATCTTAGCTTGCTAGCGCAAGTGATGCGTTGATGAGGCCGATTGAGAAGCCAGCAAGGACCAAGACCCCAACAGTAATTAGGGCTGCTTTCGGAACAGGATTTTCCTGAAAAAAACCGGGTCTTTCTCCTCGCATAGTCTTGGCTATTTTACTCTCCCAAAGCTGAATTTACCAGAAAATTCTGTATTTAGCAATCTAGTTTAAACTGTATTCTTAACATTTTTAAGGGGTTGACTGGGTTTCAAAAAAGTAGTTTACTTAACTTCATGCAAGAGCCGCAGCCTGAAACCCAAAGCTCGTACAAGAAAAGACCAGTTTGGCAGTGGATAGCTATATACGCAGTTATCGGCCTCGTGGTTTACGGTCTTATTTATTATTTTGTTCTGGCGAAAAAGGGAAATAATCCATATTCGCAAACTACCCAAAATACAAATACGGAGAAGGCTCAGACTCCGACATCTGTCCCAACAACAGCTGGCAATCAAGAGATACAAGGGGGTATTGTTTTAACTAAAACCGGTTTCTCCCCTCAAACAATTACAGTTCCCGCTGGTACGCAGGTTTCATGGATCAATCGTAGTGGACGAACAGCAACAGTAAATTCGGCTGATCATCCTACCCACTTAAAATATCCTGCTCTTAATCTGGGGGAATTTGAGGACGGCCAATCTCTTTCCTTAGTTTTTGATACACCGGGAACGTATAAATATCATAACCACCTTGATGCTTCGCAATTCGGAACCGTTGAGGTCCAATGAACTGCTCCAATATATCAATCAGTATCTTACTAGTCTCTTGACATCCGTGAAAATTAGCATTATATTTGATATGGATTTTGAAAGTTATTTCTTTACCTCATTTTCTTTAGTAAAAGAAAGTTAGAGTTAAACTATGGCGCATAAAAAACAGGGAGGAAAATTAAAACAACAAACACGGTCACAGCCAAAATATCTTGGTTTAAAAGTTTCCGATGGCGAGAAGGTTGGTGTGGGATCCATTTTGATTCGCCAGAGGGGTACAAAATTTGCAGCAGGAAAGGGCGTAAAAGTAGGAAGGGATCACACACTTTACTCAGTAGAGAAGGGTAAAGCTAAATTTGGCAATCGCCTTGGTAAAAAGCAGGTATCAGTAGTTTAAAATATTTTGAATTTTTCTTTGTCTAACTTTCTTTTCCCAAGCGAAGCTTGCGCTTTCAGCGTAAAGGAAAGTTAGAGTTTAAGTATGGTTGAGGAAATAATACAAATTGACGTAAATGAACTTCAGGCTAACCCTTTACAGCCGAGGGGTGCGATTACTCCTGAATCGCTTGTTGATCTAGTGGATTCGATAAAGGAGCATGGAATCCTTGAACCTTTAGTCGTTGCCAAAACTCCCGCAGGATATCAGATAATTGCGGGTGAAAGACGGTGGCGTGCAGCAAAGCTTGCAGGTCTAACGCATGTGCCGGCAATAATCCGTGAAACTTCGCCCAAAGGCATGTTGGAGATGGCACTTGTAGAAAACGTTCAGAGAGTTGATCTTAATGCTCTTGACCGGGCGAAAGGCTTTGAGAGGCTTCAGACGGAATTCGGGTTATCAAGTTCAGAAATTGCCACTAGGATTGGAAAATCCGTTGCCTATGTATCAAATTCACTTAGACTTCTGACTCTTCCCGATGCTTTGAAAGACGGCCTTCTCTCAGGGCTTATCAGCGAAGGTCATGCTAGAGCCCTCTCAGCAATAGATGATACCAATCTGATGGTTGAAGCCTATAAAATTATTCTTCGTGAATCCGGCAGCGTCAGAAGAGCAGAAGAATTGGCCAGAAGAATGAAAGCAAAGTCAAAACAATCGATGAAACGCACAGGTGTCAGGCAAGATTATTTACGAATTGTTTCCGAAGAGTTGGATAAAATGCAGGAGGATATGGAAAAAGCTTTGCAATCACAGGAAGGATCAAATGGCAGGACTACTTCAGTAAAACTTGTAAGATCACAGCGTGAAACTAAAATATCATTCGTTTTTAAAGGTGGTCTTGAAGAAACAGAAGCCAGACTTCAAAAAATCTACGACTCTCTCACAAAAAGTTAGATTGAACTCTCATAGGTAACTTTTTCTACCAAACCTGTCATGCTGGGTGGCCAATAAATAATCCAGGCACGGCCGGTTATTGCTTCTTTGGTTATAAATCCCCAAGTTCGCGAGTCTGATGACGCGAGCCTATTGTCTCCTAAAACGAAATAATGATTAGGGGGAACAGTTATTTCTTTTCCATCGGAGAGAAATACCCCGCCAGCAGTTGGGGTAGATTCAGAAATATAGCTTTCAGTTAATACTTCGTCGTTGATGTAGACGCGACTATTATTTAGGGAAACTTTTTCTTTTGGCAAACCAATGACCCTTTTTATAAACTCATCCCCTTTTGTGCCGGGAGCTTCGAAAACTATCACGTCTCCCCGGGCAGGTTCTCGGAATCGGTAGGAAACTTTTTCAGTGAGGAGGTATTCTCCATCGGCAAAATTAGGATCCATGGATTCGCCTTTAATCTTGTGTGGCTGAAGCACAAGAAGGTAGATAAAAAGGAATATTGCAATAGCAAAAACCACTACCTCTAAAATATCAAGGAAAAATGACGTTAATCTTTTTAGAAACATATGAATTATTATATTCTTTAAAAGCTTACCTTGACAAGCAAAAGTGAAAATTGGAATTGCGGTGAGTCTCGGATGAGTACTGCGTCTTGTTAGATATGATTCGCAAAAATTCCCCCTTAGTGAAGGGGGAATAACTGTCCCTTTTAGAATATCATCCTTTATTCTAGAACCTGCGAATACCTCGTTGCTCTGCAGCGCAGGATGAGCAGATTCAAGAAGACATACTGTATCGTAAGATACCTTCGCAGCTCTGCTGCGAGGAGTATGTCATTTAGAGTTTGTCAATAATTGGGTTTTGGTATAGAAGTCCACATCTTATGCCGTGGTCCTTCGAGTTTCATTCGCCACAGGCGTTTGAATTTTCAATAATTCAATTCATCCACGTATAAGCAAAGCTTGGCACAGCTTCGCGTTGTAAAGACGTGGACTTCTTGAATTAGCTTAAACTTTGGGCATGCAAAAAATTTCCACAGGTGTGGACTCGGATGGGATCGAACCATCGACCTTTCGGATGTGAACCGAACGCTCTACCACTGAGCCACGAGTCCGATTTTGTAATTTTATACCCATTTTACTTTAATTTCTAATCGAAGAAATAGTAAAATGAGGGATCAAAATTACTTGCGACCCGCTTCGCCAGCGAGGCGAGGAATTGCAGATTCGAGCAAATTGAGTTTACCATGCAAAATAAGTTTTTTAAAACCAATAATGGCAAAATAGCGTTACCTGTTTTTTTCCCTGACGCAACGAAAGCTGTTGTAAGAGCAGTTGATTCACAAGATATAAAAAATACCAAAACTCCGGGTATATTAGTTAATACATATCATCTTTTTAAAGCCCCCGGAAAGCGTGTCATAAAAAAGTTTGGTGGAGTAGGTAACTTTATGGATTGGGACGGAGGTTTGATTTCAGACTCGGGTGGTT
>CAZVJU010000005.1:12920-53712 GCA_964627195.1 uncultured Gammaproteobacteria bacterium
CGAAAAGTGGTTCCCTCAAGGGGAAAGTAACTGACGACGGAGTAATGTTTCGGGAGGTTGGAGGAAAAAAAACTATGCTGACACCCGAGGAGTCAATTGCCTTCCAAATGGAACTAAAGACAGATATGGT
Source organism: uncultured Gammaproteobacteria bacterium (assembly GCA_964627195.1). Lineage (GTDB taxonomy): Bacteria > Patescibacteriota > Microgenomatia > UBA8517 > UBA8517 > CAZVJU01. The sequence continues at coordinate 13,051 of CAZVJU010000005.1, forward strand.
AATTGTACTTGATGATTTTACCGAAGTTGGATCTGATTTCGATAAAGCGAAAATAAGTGTTGAGAGAACCCTACATTGGGCCCAGAGGTCAAAAGCGGAATTTAGTCGGCAATGTAAGATTAGGAAACTGAGTGAATCCCGCAGGCCATATATACTTGGTGTTGTGCAAGGAGGGTACCATTATGATTTGCGAAAATATTGCGCCGATGGGTTGGTTACCATTGGTTTTGACGGTTTAGGTTATGGGGGACTTCCTGTAGATAAACAGGGGGTTTTTAATTACGAAGCTGTAAAGTGGGTTACCGCTTTTACACCTTCCGACTATTTATTATACGGTCTTGGGATAGGTAAACCTCATGAAATTGTTGCCTGCGTTGATATGGGATATCAGATATTTGACTGTGTTTTGCCTACAAGAGATGCCAGACATAAAAGGCTTTACGTTTATACTGCCGACTCAATTGATAAGATTGATGTTCGTAAACCTGATTTTTATTCTTATTACACTCCAGATAAAGAAAAATATTATTCAGATAATTTACCCGTAAGTACTGCCTGCGACTGTCTTTTATGTACGAATTATACAAGGTCTTATCTAGCACATTTATTCCGTATAAAAGATGTAACAGCATTACGCTTAGCAACTATTCATAATCTCAGATTTTATGCACTTCTAATGGAAAAGTTACAATCATCTCATCCTTTAGGGAGGTGATATACTTTAAAAATGGAACTTCGATTTAGACGTTTACTTTTCTACTCCGTTTGGTTCTTTTTACTCCTTCTGCCTTTTTATATTGTTTTTAACAACTTAGATATCCAAAATCTATTGTCAAATTCTTTAGTGCTTATTAATACATTTCAGAGATTGTCGGGAAGTTTGGCCTTTGTACTTCTTTTTAGTCAAATAGTAATAGGATCGAATATGGATTGGTGGGTGCAAGCCATTGGCGCGAAGGCCTATAAGATTCATATAACTCAAGGTTTATGCATTTATGCTCTGGTACTTATCCACCCAGTGTTATATTTAGTTTTTAATTACCAAACTAATAATGATCTCGTGCAAACTTTACTAGCCATCCTACCAACTTTTGCGACAAATTCAGAAACCCTGATCACATTTGGGAAAATAGCATTAATAACTTTAACTATAACGGTTAGTGCTGCCTACTTTCGAACAAACACATTTTTCCGGCGAAATTGGAGATATTTTCATCTACTAAACTATCTTGTATTTTATTTGGTTTTTCTGCATGCCAGAGTAGGAACAGACTTTGACTCTCCGGTTTTTTACTCCCTTTATTTAGCGGCCTTTTTCTTTATAAGTGCAACCCTTATATATAAATTGGTAAAATTACTACGCTTAAAAGATTTAGTCAAAAGTAAAATTTAGTGGTATTATTAAATCATGCTTGATGATGCAACCCGCTGGGACTTGATACACAAAAAAAGTCATAAAGAGGATAACTGGCATTCGGTTTATGCAGAAGAAAAAGAAAAGCTTTTTCCGAGTGGTTCTTTAGTAGTTGAGTTAGGTTCGGGGACCGGAGCTGATGCTCTTTATTTTTTAAAGCAAGGCCATAGTATTATTGCTCTTGATATTTCTTCTTTCGCTCTCTCTGTGCTTAAAGAAAAGGCTAAGAAGGAAAACTTACTTGCGAAACTTGCGACACAGACAGTGGATTTTGGTCTACACTCTCTGCCCGTCAAAGATAGTTCTGTCGATGTAGCTTTTTCACGCATCTCGCTGAACTATTTCGGAGCCAAACAAACTACAAAAATTTTCGGCGATATTTACAGAATTTTGAAACCAAACGGTATGGCCTATCTTAGTTTTAAGTCTCCGGACGACGTTGCTGAAATGGACTATTTTGAAAAAAGTTCAGTCGTCTACGAGCCGAACGTATTTATAGAGGGTGAGATGCTTCGAAGTAGATTCTCAGTGGTTCAACTGGAGCAGATGTTAAAGAATGCTGGCATAGTGGTTTTTAGTGTGAAACCATATCAGGAGAGTCTTTTACACAAAGGCGAAGGGCACCATCCGGTTTTATATGTAAACGATATTACCTTTACGAAGCAGTGAGACTATGAGGATAGTAAAATACTTGACACTAATCAGCCTTTTTTTATTTCTGCTTCCGGTATTTTCCCACAGAGTATATGCGGAAGTCGAAAAAAGATCGATTCGTGTTGTAACAATTCCTAAGGATAGTGTAATTGACGAAAACTTTGTAATTAAATCCGGCGAGGTAGTTGAAATTTCCGGAGTGGTTAACGGCGAAGTTATCGTTGCCGGCGGGCAGGTATTTGTTGACGGCGTGGTGAACGGGGACTTAATTGCAGCTGGCGGTACGCTCGTAATAGCCGGTGAAGTTAGAGATGACCTGCGGGTCGCCGGCGGAGAAGTAGCCATAAAGGGAACCGTTGGTGGTAATGTTACTGTTTTTGCAGGCAAAGTTGAGATTGGCGAATCAGCCAGGGTGGGTGGCGGCGTTGTTGCATTTTCTGGAGATAGCGTGATTTCTGGGGAAGTTACGCGTGACCTACGGGTTTTTGGCGGATCTTTAACACTAACAAATAGAGTCGGAGGAAGTATAAACGCTTTTGTAAGTACCCTCAGAATAAGTTCTTCTGCTACAGTTATTGGCGATATAAATTACACAAGTGAAAGTGAAGCGGAGGTAGATCCTATGGCAAGCGTTTCCGGGAGGCTTACAAGAAGTCTGCCAACTTCCTTTGAAACAAATAATTTATCTACACCCCAATTCAGGAATATGGTCACTAAAATAAAATTACAAGTAAAGCTGATTAGTTTTATTTCGATACTACTAATTGGTCTTTTGATGCTTAAGTTTTTGCCGAGCTATGTAAAACGCACTTCCATGCTTGTTGGAGAGAAAGCCTGGAAGTCAGCTGGACTGGGTTTTCTGATTCTCATAACTACACCAATTGCTTTTATAATTTTAGTAATAACACTAATAGGTATACCGCTGGGATTTATACTACTTGTCGTTTATCTAGTAAGCCTTTACTTTGCAAGAATTTATGTCTCGTATTGGGTAGGAATAACTTTTTTTGGAAAAATACTAGGAAAAAGGCATTATTTGCCTTACATTCTTGGTCTTTTTATTGTTTTTCTTGTGGGTTTTATTCCGTATCTCGGCGGTTTCCTAAATTTTGTTATTTTGATATGGGGTTTGGGGGCAAGTTTTTTGGGATTAAACGAGTTTTATAACAGCATTCAAGAAAACTCCGGGCTTTCAGCCCGGAGATGAATTGAACGCTGACAATGTGACAGCAGTGCCAAGCTCTGCTTATATGTCATCCTCATTAGAGGAAACTCCGCCCTTTAAGGGCGGGGAGGATGTCATCAGAAAGGAATTAAGGCAAAACTTATTTAGGTAAGTACGTCTATCTTTTTTTCGTGCCGTTTAATAAAGGTTTTGACTTGCCAGGAAATAATGGCTACCAAAATACCTGATGGTGCTAAAAGAAAAAATCTCCAATCAAAGATTAGGCCTATCACCGTGAGAAGTATACTCGGAATACTTCCCAGCAGAATCCAGAATATTAAACTATTGTACCAATACATATTTTCCGGCGAAGATTTTTGCAATTTCTCCTTTTTCATTTCGGAGATGTTTATTATAGATAGTGGAGAGGAAGGGGTTTCTTGTTTTTCCTTTTCCTTTGAGATTTCGTAAGAAATTTTACCTGTTCCTGGAATATCGGTCATTTGTAAAAGTATAGCATTTTATTTTTTATTAAATAAAGTTACTAAAATGAAAAAAATACTTACAGTAATAATCCTAGTTATTGTAGCTGGAATTGGTCTTGTGGGAATAGGTGTTCTTTCGGGTAAAGTTGATCTTCCAGAAAAAAAATTGGAAATAACCGGAGACGAGTCCCCTTTAACTAAAGGAGAAGAGAATGTAATAAAAGATCTGATTAACTTTGAGCCGGAAAATCTGGTTACAATTGGAAGAATTGAGCCAGGGGAGATTATTTTGATAGACAAAGTTAAACTTGAAGAAGCTGGATTTGTTGTAGTTTATTCTAAAAATTTTGTTGAACCTGCCACTATTTTGGGTTATAGCAGGAAGTTAGCGAAAGGAGAAACAGCGAGTGTTTACATAAATCTAAGAAGAAAGATAAATGAAAACGAAACAATTTATGTAGGATTGCGACTTGATGATGGCGATGGTTTTTTTGAAGTAACGGCTAGGTATGATAAAAATATCACCCGCGCAGACGGTACTCCGATACTTGAGGAGTTTAAAGTAGGTAAATAAATACTCTTTATGATCTACCCCCCAAACTCTTTTCCCAGGTTATTTATTTGTATTTGCTAAGAGTATGATTTTTCTTCTTTTATAATAAATTAGTCCTTGTTTCTGGAGTGATCTCATTTGCCTTGTTATTGTTTCCCTCGATACGCCAAGCCATCCTGCTAACTCCTGATGGGTAAATGGTAGTTGGATTGTAGAACCTTTTTTTCCTTGACTCCCGAAGCTGTTGGCAAAATAGGTAATAAGTGAGATAAGTCTCAGGTGTACGTCATATCCGAGAGCATCCTCCAGACGTTTAACAACACCGTCCAATCCTTTTGCTAGGCGGCGTGTTAAATCAAAGAGGACTCTGGGGTTATCTTTGAGCATCTTTACTACTTTTTGGTACGGTGCAACTTGCACCTTTATATTATTAACCGATTCGAAATAAAATCTATTTTGTTCACCAGCAAGTTCCAATGCTATAGGAAAAAAAGACCCTGGCCTATAGATATGAATAGAAATCTTTTCAGCCAAAGAACTTTCCGAATATTGATTAACATTTCCACTGATTAGGTAAAATATTTTTTTTATAGGGTCGTCTTTTTTGAGTAGAAGCTTACCCTTTTTATAAGATCTTATTGGAAATTGTGAAAAAAAATCGTCTAATTCTTTCATTTAAAGTATATTATAGCAATTAAATTTGGTTACCGGCCGTAAACATATATTTTTCCGAAGTTGGAATCTTTATTCTCAATCACCTTTTCCGGCTTCCAGTTCTGAAGCGAAAAAGCATAAGAAACAATTTTCGCACCAGAGTGTAATTCACTTTTAAGCTTGTCTCTTAATTTAGCGTTAGTTTCATGAAGTAAAAAAAGTGTCACAACATCCGCATTTTTCAAGTTTACTTTGAAAAAGTCGCTACGAATTATTTTAGCTCTACTTTTTAGCCCGAAAAGAAAAATCATAATTCTGGAATATAAAACTTTAAGAGGATCTATTTCGATTCCGTATGCTTTTGCTCCCTGATAAGAAGCAGCAATCACAATTCTACCGTCTCCTGAACCTAAATCATAAAGAATATCCGTACTTTTAAGATTGGCAGCTTGAAGCATCCTCCATACAACGCTGGGTTCGCTGGGGACAAAAGGTGCACCTTTTTGAGTAGTTAAGTCAGTATATGATGGCCATAAAAAGTAAATGAGAGCGATTATAAGAACGATTACAACGGGCGCCATAGCTAAAGTGTACTATACTGCTTACTTCACTGAAAGCAGTATTACTTTAAAAATAGCCAAGCTATTGATTGTAATAAAAAGAAAGGGTATAAATATAACTATATTTACTTTTTACGCTACCTTAGATGGTTTGATAGAGATATATTTCATGGACTATTTTACCAAAGCAAAAGCATACCTTTCCGCACTAGATTCTGCCAAGGCAGATCCTCTAGATAGGAAGGCAAAAGAGCTTATTGAGGATGGGGTTGCGTATGAACGAGCTTCTCAAGCTTTGAGAAGAAGGTTTTCCAGGGGTGCAGTTAATGTGGAAAGTGTTGATAGAGGAGGTCGCGAGACTAGCATAAAAAGGGAAAAAGTCGGTGGTAAATATAGATATATGATACAAGGAGCTGACGGGAATTGGTTTGAACCGGATGAAAGAATTTGGGTAGTTTCTATGTATGCACTTTGGCAAGACTCCAAGTAGTTATCCACCTCAAGGTACTTGTTTAATTATGCTGTTTTGCTTTAGTATGAATTAAATATGGTCAAATTTACTTTTTTTCCAATTGCTCTTAAAAACAGATTTCCTAAGGACTTTAAAAAGCTCTTCCTCTATTTTTATATTTTCGGGATCGTCTCAGGATTACTTTTGCTTTTCCTTTACGGTTTTTTCCACTCTATGGTTTTTTGTTCTTCGCTTTTAGGAGAGAAAGTTTGCACTCCAACCGGAATTTTTGTCATAATTGTCCTTTCTCTCCCCGGTTATTTAATAGCAGGAAACATCTTGGCTTTTATAACCGAACTTCCTTGGGTTATCTCCCTCCTTGTAGTTGTAGTAACTTCGGGATTCTTTTATTTTTTGTTTGGGGTGGTTATTGACAGAGCCCGAGGCAAAAAGCTTACCGCCAAAGAGCTGAATAAAATTATCATTATTACTTCGTTTCTTATACTTCTTCTTTTATTGTTTTCTTTATTAAATAATATAAAAGGCCAGTGAAAAAATTATTTTTTTTATTAATCTGCCTTTACCTAATTATCCTGCCGTCTGATATTAGGGCCCAGGCGGGGGATAACGGAAGTAAAAATGACTATGTAATTACAGATTTCTCTTCAGATGTAGAGGTACAAAAAGACACATCACTTAGTGTTACTGAGTCGATTAAGGTTAATTTTCCCTCTCCGAGACACGGAATATATAGAATCATACCAGTCACTTATTATGTCAGAGGTAAAACCCTAAATACAAAATTGAAAGTTGTGAGTATTAAAGACAGTAAAGGTAATTCATTACCCTATGAAAAAAGTAGACGTGGTCAGAGTATTAGTTTAAAAATCGGTAGCCCCGACGCTATGCTTACCGGACTGCAGACTTATATTATTAGTTATGAAGTTGAGAGGGTAGTAGAGAGATATGCCACCCATGACGAGATTTATTGGAATGTGACCGGGAGCGAGTGGGATACAGATATTTTAAGTGCGAGTACTGTAGTTTCTTCTCCTTACGCAAAAATTATAAGAACCGAATGTTTTGCGGGACCTGTCGGAACAACTAGCCGTGAGTGTGTCACTGAATGGTCCGATAAGGAAAGTTCCTCTTCTGCAGAAAATCGTCTCGGGTATGGACAAGATTTCAATGTAGTAGTTGCACTTGCCAAAAACAACGAACTTGTTTTCCCAAGTAAGTATGAGATAGTGCTTTCCAACATTGTTGACAATTGGGGCTACTTATTTGCATTTTTACCCTTTGGGCTAATACTTTATTTTTGGTACAAGAAAGGAAGGGACAGACGCTATAGTGCAGACACTGTTTATTACAAACTGGAGGATGCAAAAGAAACTCTTGTCAATCCCTTCGTTCGAAAATTCCTACCCATGATTTATCATCCCATTCAGGGTTTGACTCCATCACAAGTTGGTACGATTGTCGATGACAAGGTAGACATCCACGATATTGTTGCGGAAATAGTCGAGCTTGCAAGACTTGGGTTTTTGCGCATAGAAAAAGTCGACAAGGCTAAGCTTATAGGCAAAGAAACCGATTACGTATTTTTTAAGTTGGAGAAGGATATCAGCAGCCTGAAAGACTACCAATTATATCTTCTGACGAAATTATTTGATGAAGATTATCATGAAAAAATGGTAAAAGAACTTGAAAAGCTATTTAAGAATGATGATAGAAAATTAAAAGAGACAATAGGACTTGCAAACCAAAATTCACTTAGTCTCTTGTCTTCACTGAAAAATAAATTTTATTTACATTTAGAAGAATTTAGAAAGGAACTTTATAAGTCGCTTGACGATGAAAAGATTTTCGAGGGGAAACCTGATAGTGTTCGAGCTAAATGGATAGGAATTTTCATAGCTATTGAAGTACTTACTGGCATAATTCTTTTCACTTTCCTAAATCTTACTGCTAATTATATCCCGCTTGTAATTTCCGGAGTGTTATCAGTTCCCTCGTTCTTTTTTGCATATTCTATGCCCAGAAAAACTGCCTGGGGATATTCACTGTTGCAACAGATTAAAGGTCTTTCGTTCTATCTTAAAAAGGGTAAATGGAGAGTTGAGGTTGCCGAGAAGCATCTCTTTTTTGAGGAAATGATTCCTTTGGCAATATCACTTGGAGTGATTGATAAATTGACCCGCGATATGGCAGATTTGGGTGTAGCCTCGCCATCGTATTTTGTCGGATCCGGTTCCGGTGTTATATATTCTGATTTGCGAGCATTTGAGTCAAGCGCTTCGAGTAATTTACTGTCGGCTCCGGGAGGTAAGGGTAGCTCATCCTGGTCCGGAGGCTCAGGCTTTTCAGGCGGTTCTTCAGGTGGGGGTTTCGGGGGAGGCGGAGGAGGAAGCTGGTAGTTTAAGGCTAGAAAAACTAGACTAGTCCCTTTTTTTATACAGTAGTAAATAAAATCCGGATATAAAAAGGGCAAGAAGTGTAATTACTAAAGAATACTTTCTAACTTGTGTTTCTTGAAAAACCAACTCTACTTGATTTCTTCCTTCATTCAAGTAGAAAGTTATTATTCCAGGATATTTTTCGTCGGAAAATAAAATTTGTCTTTCCTTGCCATTAATCAGTAATCTCCAACCCGGAAAATAACTCGTATTTTCTTTTACTAAGCCTTGTCTTTTAGTGTCGATTAAATAAGTGTGGAGAGTAGTTTTTCTTTTTTCTTGGATTATATGTATATCACCCGTGATTGCCTCTATATGTTTATCCGGAAGAGTACTGAAACAGTTAGGTTCTTTGACCGATAGATATAGTGCCGGCCAGAAACATTCTCCTGAAGCTGAAATGGAAGGAATTTCTCTTGAAATCTGATCATCTTTTATTTGGGGAATATTTTTTCTATTTCCCCAGTTCAAGATAGTCGTGCCGACAGTAATGGCTATAAGTAAATAATAGAGCTTGGTGCTCTTAAGATGACTTGAGATATAAGCAGCCAGAGCCGAGGTAGTTAGAGCAAGAGTTGCAAGGGGTCTATAGGTTAACATCATTTTCGTAAGAAAGCTGACTGCGTACCAAATCTGCTCGCTTATTCCCTGCATGAGAAAAATTAAAGCCAGACTTACTAAAAAAAAGAAAAGAAAAAAGTTATCTCTCTTTTTTTTACTTACAATTAGATAACAAGATGCTGCAAGTACGAGCCAATGGCCGTAACCTACTACGAAGGCCAATTCCCCATGCGGGCCCTGAAAAAGAAATCCATAACGCCAGGGAGAGTAAAAAAAGCTAGTAAAAGGATAAAATTCCAAGTTTATTTTCACGAAGGCTCCCTGAGCGTACTTTGATTCTAAAAAGACAGGCAACCAGTAATATGCTGAGAGTAATAGTCCAAGAATGTGGGAAATGTATACTTGTAAAACTTCAACCAATTTTTTACCTCGCCTGATAAAAATAGGGTACGATGTAATTATTCCGAATCCTAATAAAGACAATGCCGGGTGTGAAAGTACTAAGAGTGCAATAGATAATCCCCCCAAAAATTTATACAAGAAAGAGTTATTTCTGATCGCTTTGTCAATAAAAAAAAGGGATAAAGGCAAAAAGACAAATGCAGTCATTTCACCAATGTCTGATCGAAAATGCATATCTACGAGATGGTATGGGGCGAATAAATAAAAAATACTTCCTAAAAAGGCATTTCGGGAAGACACATGATTTTTTAGCCAGAAGTACATGGTTAGACCGGAAGAAATATATGTTGATATAAGCAAAAGTTTTACACTATTTATAAAATTGGCTCCAAGGAAATGATAAAAGGAAGCTAGGTAATACGGTAAGGGATAAACAAATTCGAATAGGGCATAGCCGAAAGTTGCGTTTAATTCTCCTGCCCATCTTGGAATGAGTATCCCCTCAGCTAGATTTTTATAGAAAGACATAGTTCTCGTAACATGTATGGTAAAATCCCCACTTTCATATACTCCCTCTCTAAACACACTGATTATTGGAAGAAACGAGAATCCAAAAAGTAATAATGGATAAGATAATTTTTTTTGGGGGAATAATATTTTAATAAGAATAAGTAACGTCAAATAAAGAAAAAGAGATATCAGACCGACAAAGACCATTTTGTAAGGGATGTAGGTTAGAAAGGATTGAAGATTTTCGTTTAACACATTTTTTGTAGTATAGTTTGAAAAAGACTAATGTAAAATTAGTAAAAATGAAAATCCTCTTTTTAACACGAACTTTTTATCCTCATATTGGTGGAGTAGAAAAGCACATTAAAGAAATAGGTTTAATGCTAATTAGGGAAGGTCATAATGTTACTGTACTTACAACAAAATATGAAAGATACTTATCGTCGTATGAAAGTCTTAAAGCAATAAAAATAATTAGATTTTTTCAACCAGAAATTAAATACCTTGGACTTTTATATACTTGGTTTTGGATATTAAAAAATCGTGATTTATTTAAAGAAAGCGATATTATTCATATCCACGATGTGTTTATTTGGTATTTACCACTTAAAATTCTGCTTCCGAGAAAAAAGGTTTTTGTTACTTTTCACGGTAGGTGGGGAAAATACCCAATTCCATGGCAAGATATAATCCAGAAAAGAATAGGAGCAAAGCTCTCTGATGGGGTTATATGTATAGGCAAATATATAGCCAAGAACTATAGAATTAAAGCTGATATTATTACTTTCGGTGCAACCAATTTATCAAGAGTCAAATATAAAAAAGATAAAAAACTAGTGGTTTACGTTGGAAGATTGGACAAAGATATTGCTTTGGATACGCTTTTTGAATTCATAAAAAAGTTAAAGGGCTACAGAATAGTATTTTGCGGAGACGGCAAACTCGCATATAAGGCTAGAGTGTATGGAGATGTAAGAGGGTTTGTAGATCCCAAACCTTTTTATAAAAAAGCTAAATATTGCCTGGCTTCGGGATACCTAACAGTAATGGAGGCCTTAGCTTCTAAGTGTTTAGTTTTCGTAACCTATGACAATCCTCTCCAGAAAGATTATTATGAACTTACACCCTTCAGAAAATTTATAGTTTATTCGAAAGATTCTAACGAGTTATATCGTAAGTTTTCTTATTACCAACGGAATATTGACTCTGGGCGGGAAATTATTGCAGGAGGTTATAACTGGGTAAGAAAGCAGAATTGGAGAGAAATGGTTGATAATTATTACAAGTTATGGGGACTAAAGAGATGAAAATTTCAGTTTGTATCACTATCTATAATGAGCAAGTAAGTATTTCGAAAGTAATAGAGGGTCTTTTAAACCAGTCAAAAAAACCTGACGAGATAGTAATTGTAGATGGCGGATCAGTGGATGCAACAGTGAAGATAATACAACATTGGCAAAGAAAAAGTGGGAAAATAAAACTAGTAGTTCAAAAATGTACTCCATCTGAAGGAAGAAATCTAGCAGTAGAATTGTCCAGGAACGATATCATAGCGATGACAGATGCCGGGTGTGTTGCAGAAAGAGACTGGCTTAAATACTTAATGGCTCCTTTTACCAATGAAAAAATAGACATTGTTGCTGGTTTTTACACAATGAGGGTTAGAAGTCCCTTGCAGAAGGCCTTGGCGGTATTTTTAGGTGTCCACCCTGATGATTTTGACATAAATTACTTACCATCAGCTCGGTCAATTGCCTTTAGAAAGGAAGCGTGGGAGAAAATTGGCGGTTTTCCAGAAGATCTCGATGACACTGCAGAGGATACTGTTTTTAATTACAAAGCTTTAAAAGAAGACTTAAAGATAGCGAGGGTGAGTGATGCTAGGGTAGAGTGGCGAGAAATTCCTAACTCGTTTTTAGAAGGTGTTAAGAAAATATATTATTATGCTAAGGGCGACGCTAAAAGCGGAATATGGTACTATCCTTCTATAAGTATTACGTCGCACAATATGAAAGCAGTTTTAAAGATTCTCCGTTACTTACTTGGTTTCTCTTTATTTGTTTATGGTTTATATAATCCTTTGGCACTCTTAGTGTTTCTCACACTTTTAGCACTTTATTCCGTTTGGTCTTTTAGAAAAGTTTATTCGAAATATAAGGATTGGAAGGCAGGAATATGGGGGATAGTGTTTCAATTTTGTTCGGATGTCGTTGTAACTACTGGTTTTCTGAAAGGTGTTATAACAGTTTCGAGGAAACCACGCCCTATTAGCGCGGGGAGGACGTCATAGATGGGTAAAAAAGTTTGCTTGTGATGAATACTTAAATATTACAAGTCAAAAAATCTCTTGATCAGATGACATGGTAACTTTGTATTAATTTACTATACAATACTGCTGATGGGCTACTTTAAAACAACAATAAAAGGGGTAGCTTGGATGGGGGCACTCCGTAGCCTTACACGAGTGATTGCTTTTGTTAAAATTGTAGTTCTCGCTCGTATGCTTTCTCCTTTACAATTCGGTTTGTTTGGTATAGCTTCACTTGTTTTGGCTTTCCTTGAAATTTTAACAGAGACAGGGATTAACGCTTTTCTGATCCAGGAGGATTCAAAAATTGAAGAATATTTAAATTCGGCTTGGGTCGTTTCTATTTTTAGGGGATTACTAATTTCCTTTTCAGTATTAGTTTTGAGCATACCGATAGCTTTATTTTTTAATACTCCAGAAGCGACAAGACTTCTGATTCTGATGAGCAGTGCACCGCTTTTAAGAGGTTTTATTAACCCGACAGTAATAAGATTTCAAAAAGACCTTCAATTTAAAAAGGAATTTTATTTTAGGCTCTGTATTTTTTCTTTTGACGCAGTAATAACTATTTTATTGGTATTTAGTACAAGAAGTGCAGAAAGCTTGGTTTGGGGCATGGTCGGGTCGACTTTGTTTGAGTTAATTTTATCTTGGTTAGTAATTAGACCTTTTCCTAAGATAGAGTTTGAGAAAGACAGAGTTAGAAAAGTATTTAACCGTGGGAAATGGCTAACATTAGCAGGTACTTTTGAATACTTTTTCCAACATGGTGACGATATTGTTGTCGGTAAACTTCTTAATACTACATCCTTGGGTATATATCAAATTGCATACAAAGTTTCTACCTTGCCGATAACTGAAGGTGGAGAAATAATCAGTAAAGTAGTGTTTCCGGTTTATGTAAAAATTTCAGAAGATAAGAAAAGACTTAAAAAGGCCTATTTAAAAGTCTTAGGTGCAATATCAGTAATTATAGTTCCTTTTGGTTTACTTCTTTTTCTTTTTGCTGAACCTTTTGTAACGATTTTCCTTGGTAGCCAGTGGTTAGATGCTATACCGGTGCTTAGAGTGTTAGCTGTTTTTGGGGTAATTAGAGCGATCTCGGGTTCTTCCTCAGCTTTATTTTTAGCCTTAAAAAAGCAAAAATATATAACATTGGTTACTTTCGTCAGTATTTTAGGTCTTGCCATAACAATATTACCCCTTGTTAATGCTTATGGAATAGTTGGGGCTGCTCTCTCTACAATAATAGGTTCGGTTGCTGCAATCCCCGTAATGTATCATTTCTTAAGGAAGGAGTTGTATGCGAAGGGTTGATCCGAAACACTATACAACTGTATATTATTTGACTGATGCAACGGGTTTTAAAGAATTTAAAGAATCCTGGGGCAAAGTACTCGAACCAAGATTAAGTAGAATTGTTAAAGAAATTCCTTCGGTAGAGGGTTTGAGAGTTCTTGATATTGGATGTGGAAGAGGAGAGTTGGTTTATTGGGCAGCTAGAAATGGAGCGAATGATGTTTTAGGAATAGACTATTCGAGACACGCCATCCATTTGGCAAATCAAGCAAGAAAACATTACCCAAAAAATATCAGAAAAAAGGTACGTTTTGAATTGAGAGACGCGAAGAAAATAGATTTTGCAAGAGGAAGTTTTGATCTAATTATTATGACTGAGATATTGGAGCATTTGTACCCTGAGGAGCAGGAGGTAATACTAAGGAAAATTAGTAATATTTTAAGTAAAAATGGCTTACTATTTATTCACACGGCGCCTTCTAGATGGTTTAACGACTTCACATACCGTTTTTGGTGTTATCCACTTAGCACAGCATTAGTAACTGTAAATAATTTTTTTACAGGTTCTAATTATAACAGTCTTGAAAAATATGAGAATATAAGAACTGCTTCACATAGGATTATGCATGTTAATGAACCTGACTATCTTTCTCTTAAAAATCTTTTCGAAAAAAGTGGTTTTCACGGGAAATTAAGATCCACAAATGTTACCGTATCAAAGCCCGCTTTAAGTTGGAAGGATACACTTTTTAATTCAATAGTTTATTTGAATCCTTTAAGTTATTATCCTCCCTTTAATATTTTCTGGGGAAACGACTTTTATTCAGTTTTGAAAAAAGTATGAATATAGCAATCTTCGAATGTTTGCCTTCTGGCGGAGCAAAAAGAACTGTATTGGAGCAGGTTAAAGGTTTAAAAAAAAGAAACAATAAAGTAGATCTATTCAGAATTCCTTACGGAAGTAAAGACCCTTTTAATATTGAAAAGTACGTTGATGATATTTACGAATACCAATTTAGGAAAACCAGCGTCCGCTCTGGGATTTGGAATAGGTTAGAAGAAGATTTCAAAAATTTTGTGACACTTTATTTCTTAAATAAAAAAATAGCTAATTTCATTAATAAAAGTAGCTATGATGTTGCCTTAATTCATTCGGACATTCTTATACAGGCCCCCTATATTTTGAGATTTTTGAGGATTCCGAGTATTTACCATTGTCACGAACCTTTACGAATTGTTTATGAGAAGGAATTAGCGTTTAAAGAGAAGGTTAATTTTGCTAAAAGATTCTATGAGTTGGCTACAAGAAAGTTAAGGAAAAATATTGACAGATCAAATGCACAAAGAGCTGACTTAACTGTCACCAGTTCTTTGTATGTGAAAACGTTGGTGAAAAAGTATTTTGGTAGAGAAGCAGAATGTTGTTACGCAGGAGTAGATACTCGACTTTTTAAGCCACTTAAGGTTAAGAAGAAAAATAGTGTTATTGTTCCAGGAAAGAGTAATATTAAAGGCTTTAGTTTTGCGCTACAAATTGTTAAGAAAATCGATTTAAAATTTAGACCAGAAATATCAGTTATAGGAGATTTCGCTTTAGGTAAGACCAGAAGCGACAATGAAATTGCCAGACAGTATAGCGAAGCACTTGCAACACTTTGCGTCGCTCATAATGAACCCTACGGATTGGTTGCACTGGAATCCATGGCATGCGGAACCCCTGTCCTGGCGGTGGATGAAGGAGGATACAGAGAAACGGTTGTTGACGGTGTGACTGGATATTTATTACCAAGAGACTCAAAAATTTTTGCAGAAAAAATTGAGTTTTTAGTCAAAAATCCTGGTATTGCACGAAGAATGGGAAAGGCCGGAAGGGAGCATGTTAAAAAAAACTTTACATGGGATAAGCATGTTGGGTGTATAGAAAAAATTCTGCTGCGTGAGGCAAAAAATAAATGACTAAAGTACAAACTTCAATAATTCTGGTTCACTATAAATACCCGAAAATTCTTTATAACTGTATAGATTCAGTAATAAATTGTTCACAAAGGGCCTCCTACGAAATTATAGTAGTAGATAATAGCGTAAATGAAACTTTAAAAATCGAAATAAACAGGAAGCTTCCTCGAGTAAATTACATCAAAAGCACTAAAAACCTTGGTTATGGAGGGGGAAATAATTTGGGAGCAAGGTACGCAAGGGGAAAATATCTTTTTTTCTTAAATCCCGACACAGAACTAAAACCAAGAGCACTGAATAACTTAGCTTCTTTTTTAGAAAACAATCAAAAAGCTGCAATTGCCGCTCCTAATTTAATTCACGAAAATGGAAAGATTTTCGAGCATATCGGAACCGCTGATCTTACACCGGCAAGGGGAGTGGTTGCTCTCTCTTTCTTAAATAAATTATTCCCCAAAAGTCATTTTTCAAGAGATTATTGGCTTAAAACCTTACCCAAGGATAAATTAAGGGAAGTTGGAGCTATTCCAGGGACAGCTTTCATGATTCGTAAAAATATCTTTGAAAGGGTCGGAGGATTTGATGAAAAGTTTTTTTTGTATTTTGAGGAAACAGATTTATGCAAAAGAGTAAAAGAATTGAGTGTCGGAAAGTTTAAAGAAGACTGGAAAATATATATTACACCAAGAAGTGAGGTAATTCATTTCTGGTTTTCCAAAAGGAGGAGATCGGATAAATTGCAAAAAATATTCGAAAGGAGTCGTTTTTATTATTTTAAAAAACATTATGGATCGTTGACGGCTATTTTCATAGAAATTTTTGCCAGATTTTCTAAGTGGCACGTGGCACTCTTTGGAACTTTGGTTCTGGCAGGCTTTTTACGTTTCTATATGATCCATGAATTGATGCCTTTTATAGGTGACTTCGCTTGGTATTATCTTCAGGCTAGAGACATGATTCTCACGGGAAAAATTCCTCAGGTAGGAATTCCTTCGAGCGTTCCTATTCTAAGACAGGGAGCCTTATGGACCTGGATTCTTGCAGCAAGTTTGTGGTTGGGAAATTTTAATCCCGTTTCTGGGGCATTTTTGACTGCCTCTTTAGGAGTACTAACTATAGTGGGCGTTTATCTTCTTACAACAAAATGGTTCGGGAAAAGAATCGGTTTTATTGCTTCGGCTGTTACTTCAGTATCCCCCTATATTGTTACTTTTGACCGGATACCATTCCAAACCGCTCTCATCTTTCCAATGACGACTCTTATTGCTTATTCGTTTTGGAAAGTTTATCTAGGTGAAAGAAAACACTACTTCTTTTTAGGCTTGTGGCTCGCTATTCTCTTCCAATTTGAACTCGCCGGTTTTATTTTGTTCCCAATTATCCTGGTAGTTTTTTTTTGGCAGAGAATCAAGTTTCGTCCGCAGGATATCTTATCTTTTTTATCTGGGGGAGTAATAGGACTCGCTCCGTTTATAATTCACGACATAAAGCAGGGAGTTTACATTCAGACGGCTGGATTTTTAGCTTGGTTTGTCGGTAAAGTTGTTGAGGGGTTTTTATCTATATTGACAGGTGCCCGTGGTGGACTTGTCTTTGCACCAGCCATTCGCTATTTAAAGGAAATTGTCTTTGCTCCCTCAGCGACGATATCTTTGATATTGTTAGCGGGATCACTTGTTTACTGCCTGAAACTACTTATTGGCAAGGCAGGGTTTACCTATAAATTTGTTTTTCTTTGGTTAGTGCTCGCTTTTATTGGTTTTCTTGTGCGGGGAGTTTATTCACAGGCCTATATGCCTCTTTTATTTTTACCCATCGTTATAAGTCTTTCAGTATTTTTCAATCTTCTGATTGAAGGAAATAAAACACTTGGAATAGGATTACTGATACTTGTTATTATTGGTAATGTATCTTATTTTTATAACCAATTAAAAAATCCGCAGGGGACAACTTTTAAACAGCAATTAGAAATTAGTGAATATATCGTAAACGAGGTTGCTGAAAAAAATTACAAGCTTGTTTACATTGGTCCAAATGATGAGTTTGAAGCAGGTGACAATCATTGGGAGTATCTTTTGTGGTGGAAGGGAAAAGAGCCAGTTTCTAAAGCAGAAGAAAAAATTGTAATAGTTGAGTATCCCAATACACTTGGTTCACAATATAAACTTATTAGAGATTATGGTTATGTTAAGATAGCAAGGTTTCGTAGCGATTAATGGCTATTTATGAAGATTTTTTTCTTAAAGATTTATAGATTTATCTTTTGCAGGAAGCTTTTTTACGGTATAAACCTTAATGTTTACAAGTTGGCTTTGAGGGGAATTGGCGTTCTTAACTCCGGAGAGCTGAAGGTTACCGGAGAAAAGTATCTTTTGGAAGTAATTATCCCTAAGCTTAAAATAAAAACAGTTTTTGATATAGGTGCCAATGATGGAGGATACTCACTGATTTTAAAAAAAAGTTTACCTAGTACATCAATTTATGCGTTTGAACCCCACCCTGAAACATTCATTAAGTTACAAGGAAATACACGTAAAACCGGAATTAGAGTATTTAATGTAGGGTTTGGGAATAAGGAAGGTACCAAGATGCTATATGATTTTGCCGAAGATGCAGAATTAAAATATACACAGCCAACATCTACTTTAGCTTCACTAAATAAATATGTTATAGAGTCCCTTCACGGGCAGAAGTCAAAATCTTATAAAGTTAAACTTGCGACTATTGATAGTTTTTGTAAAAAGAACAAAATAAAGTCAATTGATTTTTTAAAAATTGATACGGAAGGAAGCGAGTATCAAGTACTTAAAGGTGCAACCAATCTTTTAAAAAAGAATAAAATTGAGATAATACTTTTTGAATTTAATGAAATGAACGTATACTCAAGAATATTTTTTAAAGATTTTATAGATATTCTTCCCAATTATAATATTTATCGATTAATGCCTGACGGATTACTATCAATTTCTGATTACCAACCAAAACTACACGAAATATTCGCCTATCAAAATATTGTTGCAATAGAGAAAAATATTTCTTTAGGTTAACATGAATGTATCTTAAAATAATATTAATTAGATGAAGATAAGCGTTGTAGTTCTTACTAAAAACGAAGAGGAAAGCATTCAAAGATGTCTGCAATCCTTAGAATTTTGCGACGAAGTAATTGTGATAGATGATAATTCAATTGATAAAACCAGACAAATTTCTGAAAAACTCGGAGCAAAGGTATTTATCAGAGGTCTTAAAAATGACTTTGCCAGACAACGAAATTATGGACTATCTAAAGCAAATGGCGAGTGGGTCTTATTTGTGGATGCAGACGAGGTGATTTCAGAAAATTTAGCATTAGAAATACAATCAAAGATAAATAGTAAATCTTTAAACTATCCTGGTTATTATTTGAAAAGACAAGATATAATTTGGAATAAAAAAGTGAGCCACGCGGAATATGGAAATGCCAAAATTCTAAGACTTGCACTTCATAAGGGTGCATGGAAACGCAAAGTCCATGAATATTGGGAAGTAAAAGGTAATAAGGGTGTTTTAAAGAATCCACTTATTCATAGACCCCATCAAACAATCCCTGAATTTATAAAAGATTTGAATTATTATTCTACACTTCATGCAATTTCGAATAAAAAGGAAGGTAAGAAATCTAACTTAGCAAAAATACTTTTATTTCCAATTTTAAAATTTACAACCAATTATTTTCTTAAACTAGGTTTTTTTGATGGTTTAAGGGGATTTTTGCTGGCTATTTTTATGAGTTTCCACTCATTTTTAGCTTGGAGTAAACTATGGCTGTTGCAAAAAGGGTATATCAAAATATAGGAGTAAAACTTGTATTTTTATTCTTTTTGGTCTTTCCATTTGGGCAATTAATTTATTTGAAAGTTTATATTTTGGATAGGTTGATAACTATAAGGCCTATAGATGTAATAGCTTTATTTTCTACTCTTCTTTTTATTTTATGTAAAGCTCGGAAACCTCAAATAGCTAAAACGTTTTCAGGCTTTTTAGTCGTTTCGGTGTTTTCGACCATCTTATCTTTTTACTTTTTTCCTATAAGACAAGTTTTAGTTAACTCTCTCTATTTGTTAAGGTTGTTTTCTTACTTTAGTTTCTTTGTATTGATTTGGAATCTTATTTCTGGCAAAAAAATAGCTAAAGAGCCATTGTATCTGTCACTCATCAGTGTTTCCGCCTTTACTTCAATTTTCGCTTGGATACAATATTTCTGGATTCCTGATTTGACATCACTTAAATATATCGGTTGGGATGATCACTTGGGGAGATTAATAGGAACCTTTCTTGACCCGGGATTTACCGGGATAGTTCTCACATTGGGATTTTTATTGGCAGCTACTTTGTATTTTGAGAAAAAAAATAATTTCTTAATTGTTTTAGCAGTCTTTTTTTTAGTTTCGATACTTTTTACTTATTCGCGAGCATCTTATATTGCGGTTTTTGCCGGAGGCGCAGCTTTACTATTTTTTTTGAAGTCAAAAGTACTAATTACTCTTATATTTCTATTATTTGTGATATCTTTGCCATTTCTGCCCAGGACAAAGGGGGAAGGGGTAAGACTTGAGCGGACACAAAGCGTGTATGCGAGACTTTCAAATTACAGGCAAACTGTGTCAATTTTTAAAAACAGTCCATTATTTGGAGTAGGATTTAGTAATGTATGTATTGCCAGAATTAGTTTATTTGGAGGGCAAAGCTCGTCTCATTCCTGTTCAGGTTCGGATTCCAGTTTGCTTTTTGTTCTTGCCACGAGCGGTGTAATTGGCTTAATCACCTTTCTCTTTCTTACCTTGAGAATTCTTACAAGTGTGAAGAAAGATTTATATGGTATTTCTTTTGTGATTTCCTCTACGACTCTTTTTGTACACAGCCTTTTCGTGGATAGCTTGTTCTATCCCTGGGTAATGGGTTGGATGGCAATTTTACTAGCCACAGCAGTTAAGGAATATAAGACACGCTAATGGTTTTTTCAGTGATGTTTCCTGCTTCATCCTGAACCTTAACTTTAAAACTGTTTTGTCCCTCATTAAGGGTGGTAGCAAAAGAAAAGGTACTGTTTGGTTCAACAACTACGAAAGTTTCGTTTATAGTAACTTCTCCATCCTCTTCGGTTTTACCCTCAATAACAATCTGGCGCTGTCTTGATCCGTAAAATTCACTACCATCCTGAGGCTTTGTTAATTCCAAAAGAGGTGGTTTCTTGTCTAAAACAACTATCTGTCTATTTGATTCCTGGCTTTGGTTGCCAGATTTATCCTTGGAAAGAATTTGTAATTTATTTTCGCCTTCAACTAAAATTACTACGAAAAAAAATTTCCCTTCGCTATTTACAAGAGTATCTTTTGCGGTTTTATTTAGTGTTAGAATAACTGTCGATCCTGGTTCGGAAGTACCGCGGACTTCAAGTTCATCTTTATTTGTAGATTTTGGCAAAGAATCAAATCTTGCAGGTGAAGGTGGAGTATTATCAGATTGTTCAATTTTTTCAGAGTCTTTCTGTAGGTTTGCCAGAAAGGATGTGAATTTCGAGAAAGCTGTAAAACCGTAAATTAAAATGAAGGCAAGGAGAAGTAGTGTAAGAACACTAAAAACAATCGCCTTGCGCCTATTTTTTTTTACCTCAGACCTCAATAATCTTGAATACATAGCTCTTCAGAGCCGATGAGAGGAGTTGACAATTCCAACCAGTTGGAATTGTTATTTACCTCTAACCTCGGCTTTGAGCCGAGGATGGGATTCGAACCCATGATTTCTGCTTTACGAAAGCAGCGCTCTACCAACTGAGCTACCCCGGCTTGGGTGAATTATAGCACCCTATTTTATTCTGGAGCTAATAACCCGTGAATTTTTCTGTTCTTACTCGATCAGAAGTAATTTTTAGAGAGCCGAGGACTTTTTCCATTGCCTCAACCATTGGAGGAGGTCCGCATACCCAGAAAGTGGAAGTGGATAATCTTTCTCCAGCTAGTTTTCTGATAAGATTTTCCTCGATTCTTCCAGTTAGACCATTCCACTTTTCCTTGGATTCCTCAGGTTTTGTTATAGTGAAATCAATTCTTATATTTTTATTGTTATTACCCCAATCTGCTAAGTCCTTTCTGAAAGCGATTTCCTCAGGAGTTGAATTTGCACATATAAGGTGGAGGGATATATCAACTAGACCCTTATCAATATTGTATTTTATAAAACTTCTAAACGGTGTGATTCCTATACCTCCTGCGAGAAATACATGATTTCCAGATTCATTTTCATCGAGAATAAAGGTTCCATTGGGACCTTCGCCTTCAATTACAGTATTCAAAGGCAGTTCATTTAATGACTGCTTAAAACCAGAATCGCTTCTCACACGGGTTGTTAAGCGCAGTGTTGGACCCTCTGTGGGCGACGCTGAGATAGTGAAATGCCGTGTTGGCCCTCTTGGGTCAGGATAGGAAAGATTTGGAATGGTAAAATAATAATATTGTCCAGGTAGCCAAGTTATGTCTTTGGATCCTTCAAAAAAGAAAGATTTAGTATCCTTTGCTTCTTCTAATTTTTTTATAAGTTTCAGTTGCACGGATTAATTAGAGTATGTTTCCTCAAGGCATTGAGTTTTTACTTTTTCATAAGAGTAATTATCTTGCTCCAAGTTAAATCTTTTACCGAGAATATTAGTTGAATTGGCAGCAATCTCGCTGCAGCTTACAGTGATAAGCATTGGTCTATACTGAACAAAAACTGACCACCCAAGAAAGGCGGCAATTGCTATAATAATTATTAGAAAGAATTTACTTTTGTGTTCAGGCTCGTACATATTACAGAGCGGGTGAGCGGAATCGAACCGCCTTCTCTACCTTGGGAAGGTAGCATTAAGCCGTTTAACTACACCCGCAAGGTCGCGTCTTAACCACAGAAATTCTTTTTCCTATCCCGCAATAATTATACAAAAAATTATAGCGAAAAGAAAATTATCTCGGAAGTGTCAATACGTTTCCGTGGTGGATTAGATTGGGGTGGATAAGATTGTTTTCTTTCGCAATATCGATCCACCTATACCCGTCTCCGTAAGATCTCACCGCAATACTCCATAGAGTATCACCTTTTTCAACAGAATATATTGAACTCGATATCGGTTCCGATGTTTGGCTTTCGCTTAGAGTTGACAGCTTTGGTTCTACGGAAGGTATAGTAATTTGTTGACCATCGGTTATAAACCCTGGATTCTCTAGCTTGTTTTCTTTCGCAATATCTACCCAGTTATATCCAGATTTGTAATACTTCTCTGCAATAGCCCATAAGGATTCTCCTTTTTGGACTGTATGAGTGGTTTGAGCCAGTGCTGGTTGTGGTGTAGGTGTTAAAGAAGGAGTTATTAAGGAAGTTGGGACTGGCGATAAGGTAGTGGTAATTGTTGGCGATATTTGAGCAATCGCCTCTTCTAGATCAGGTATAGTTAATGTTTGTCCCACTACGATCTGGTCAGGATCGGTGATATTATTAGCTTCAGCAATCTTCTGCCAGTTATCACCCGAACCGTAATATTTTTCAGAAATTTTCCAAAGGTCTTCTCCTGCCTCCACCTTATGCGTAGCGCTTTTTGCTGTCTCTTCTATCTCGAGAGGAGGTACAATTACCCCTTGCCTTCCGGAAAAGTAATTTATTAGTAGTACTCCTGCAACAATGATTACTAGTGCTCCGAGTAGCATACTTATTGTTGATTCGTGAAGTTTTACAGATTTGAGAGTAGTTTTTAGATCCATTTTATGACTCACCACCTTCCGGAAGAGCAGTTTATTGGAGCAGTTAAATCCAGAACAATTTAAACTATGAGCCTATGTTTGTCAAGGGGATTTAAGGTTAAAATATTTCTAAAGAAAATAAATTTCAAAATACTTATGGGATTTGTCAAACACAAAATATTTTCATGATTATTTACACGATAATGGAGTCAATATTTTTAGGGGTTTTTGATAAAACTTGACAACCTTTATTTTCGATTAGAATATAATCTTCAATTCTAATTCCTCCCCAATTCGGATAATATAATCCAGGCTCGATCGTTACTAGGGAACTAGTCTCAAGTTTATCTTTTTTACCCATCCTTAGATAAGGTGATTCATGAACTTCTAACCCAACTCCATGTCCGAGACCGTGTGTAAAAAACTTGGATTCTTTACCAAGACTTTTTATTGCTTTTTTCCAAGGCTCCTCCTCTTTTATTCCAGATTTTATATTTTCTAACACATCTTTTTGTGTTTTTAAAAGGAGGTTATATGTTTTTACAAATTTCTTCTCAGGCTTACCTATATAATAAGTCCGTGTGAGATCGGCGTTATAGCCCTTGACCTTTGCACCGGCATCTATAAGTAATATTCCTGGCTTAATTATTGTATTGCCTGTTATGTGGTGGGGGAAAGCACTATTTATTCCGGAGGCAACGATAGGATCAAATGCAGGCCCGTCTGCTCCTAATTCATCCATTATTTGTACTATTTTTTTAGCCAAGTCTTTTTCTTTAAGACCAATCTTAATTTCTTTTTTAAGTAACTGAAAAGTATCATCTGTTATTTTCACAGCACTTTTCACTAATTTTAATTCTTCGGGATCTTTTTCTAATCGTAATGATTCAATAAGTCCTTGGGTTAATTTGATATCAGATTTGGAGTATATTTTTAGTTCATTGAGTTCAGATGCACGTAAATCATCAGCTTCTACTCCTAAGATTTTATTCCTATACATCGATTTGACTGGGTGAGTAAAAAGGAAATGTCTTTCCTCAACAACTACAAGTCCAAACCTATTTTTTTGACTTAGAGATCTTGCCTCTTCTTGGTAAAGCTTAGGAGAAAATAAGGTGAGCTCTTTATTATCTATTAGAGCAGTAACTTCTCTCTCTGTTTCAGATACTCCTTTAAAGCCCGTTAAGTAGTAAATATTAAAAAGATTTGTAATAAATAAATAGTCTAAGTCATTTTCAGCAAGTTTTTCTTGGAGTGCTTTAATTCTTTTAGTAAAGTTTAGCATTTCGGGCAATTATACTGGAAAGAAATTACCGTGTCAGTCATGCTTGTTAGAGGGTGTTTTTTAAGTTATAATTCTTGTGTTTTAAGGGGTCGTAGCTCAATTGGTTAGAGCGTCCGCCTGTCACGCGGAAGGTTGCGAGTTCGAGTCTCGTCGATCCCGCCAAAGTATATTTGAAGAGTTAGAATCCTCCGTATTTGCCATAAATACGACTCTTTCATTGGGTTCGAGCCGAATACTTTGGCTCTTTATTGTTTCTACTCGGTCTTTTATCTTTCTGAATACTTTACGAGGCATAATATCAAGTTCTCGACCTCCTAAAGTCAGGTTCGAGCCGATACCTTTAACTATCAGTTTCTTTGTTTCAAATCCTCCCGTTGCAAACCTTTCTCTTGCCCTTTGAGCAAAGTTGAAAGTTTTAATAACCATATCATCCCACTCGTCAGTCCGTTTATTTAGTTTCTTAATAGCTTTGGCGAAATTATCTCGTTCATTTACCAATTCCTTTCTTTTGGTTTTATAATCCAACTCACTCAAGAGTGAGCCGTCTTTGTTATCGGGAGAAATTTGTAAGTCTACTAAACCCTGAATCTTCTTAACCACTTCGGTGTAGTGTCTTTGCAACCCTTCTCGTTCAGGTTCCTGTCGTTCTCTTTCAAGTTCATTTAAGTATAAACACCATTTCTTTGCCCATTCGATAAATTTAGGAGAAATATCAAGGCAATTAAGAAAGTCCAAAACCTGTCCCTCCAACTTATCTGCTTGAACGTAAAGCTCGGTACAATGAGTAAATTTGTTCTTCTTTGTGCAGCGGTAATATCTGAACTCTTGAGTTTTGCCGTTTTTATAAGTCTTTATATGTCTTTCACCAACTATGGCCATACCGCAAGATTTACAACGAACAAATCCATTAAGGGTAAATTCTAAAGGTTTTTGAGGTCGGGACTTGTTCTTTCCTTCAAGAATATGCTGTATAAGTTCAAACTCTTCATCTGAAAGCATCCTATCGTGCTTACCTTGATGGATTTCACCTTCATATACAAACCTTCCCGTATAGAAGGGATTTCGTAAAATCTTATACATTTGGCTTTTACTTACCCTCTTGTTGCGATTATTTCTTAATCCTGTTTCTTCTGACTTTCTCACCAAACCTTCGACAGAGTAGTTACCTGTCAAAAATAATTGAAAGAGCCTTTGTAAGATAGGGAACTGCTCGGGGTTTGGAATTATATCCCTTGCACCTTGAGGTTTGGTTTTATCGTTGAGGTAGCCTGTGGGTGCAAATTGCGGTGCGTGTCCTTGCTCAACTTTTGAGTGTACACCTCGCATAGCAGCTTTCTTGAGGTCTAATATGTATTGGTTAGCCATACCCCCTTCTAAGGCCATCAGGAGAGCCGAATCTTCGCTTTTATAGGTTCTTTGGGTAGTTACTATTTCTTCGATTATTCCTTGTTGAAGTAGCCACTGAAGTGCAGCAGTATCTATGGGGTTTCTGGATAATCGGTTGAAGTGCCAAGCTAAGATTCCCTTAATATCTTGCCTTTCGTGAATAAGTGAAAGCATTTGGTTAAACTCAAACCTTAAAGGTTGCTTTGCGGATTTACTTTCTTCAAAAACCTTTAATATTACCAAGCCCAATCGTTTCGCAAGCTCGTTATTTGCCTTTGCTTGGTCATTAAGACTTTGAATTTGCCTTTCATCTCCTTCAGAACTTTTACGCCTATATTCGACATAGTATTTTTTGGCCGGTAATTCTAATTTCATGGATTTCCTATAAAGAATTGTTAAGCTCATAATCCTCCCTCCTCACTATTTCTGTCAATATTGTTTTTAACCGCAGATTCATTTGAGAGAACCCTATAAAGTGAAATAAATATATTAGCTTCTTCAACAGCTTCCGTATCTGAAAGCGTCTCACTGAACTCTCTTTCGTAAATCCTCTTAAACTCATCAATAGCTTCTTTAGGTAGCATTTCTGTCCTCCTTCCGCTTTGAAGTAGAATCTGGTGGCTTTCGAAGTTTGCGTTTCCTCCTGAATCTAAGAAAGAAACTGAAAGCTTCAGCGGGGGTCTTCTTAATATTCCATTTGCGGTGTTCTTTTACCACCTCGTTTATATTCAAGTTAATTACTCTGCATGTATAAGTTTGAGCTATCCAAAGCCAGTAACCTTCAACAGCCGGCCAGTCACTAAAGAGAGCTTCTAAAAGTGCAGCTACAGTATCTCGTGGGGTATTTCTGTCACATCTTTGCAAATGAGAAATAATGCTTCTATTGGTCGGATTTAACCAGAATTTAACTTTTAATTTACTAATACCATTAACACCTCCAATAACAGATACAATCTTTCTTGGTTTGTATTTGAATTCTTTTGTTTCCTCTTCGCTGAATAGATTATCTTTGTTTGCCTCCAGCCAGTCATAGTCCTCCTCACTCATTCCGGTTGAGAGGAAATATTCTTTAGCTTCCCGCTCAGATTTGAACGCACCGAGATATTCTCCCGTTTGCGGGTCATAATACGGGGGTTCGTCTTGATTTGAATTTGTTTTGGTTGTTTCTTCATAAGTCATAATTTCCTCTGCTTCCTCCTTTCTAATCCACTAAAAAACCCTTGCCAGAAATTCCCAGAGTATGGTTAAAATCGTTGACAAGGGATTTTATGTTGAAATTTATAAAATCGGCTTGGTTTAACTTTTGCTTACAACATTTCAGTAAATCCTAAAAAAAATAAAACCTTACTTCAACTCACAGAGTTTCGGCAAGGATTTTAATTATTAAATATAAACTAAAATAAATTCGTTGTCAAGTGGTAAATCCCGTAAATACGGCACTATCTGTACTCTATACTATCCAGTTTCTATACAGAGAATGGGATACAATCAGTACCGTACTGAGTCCTCTTACTATGTAGTGCATTAAAGTCTATTTGTAGATTTATCTGGTAATATTTACAGCTATATTTCAGAAAAGTTAAATTAAGCTAATTGCCTAGTAACCAAAACACGAATATAATTCCAGATATGAACAATCAACCTCAGGACTCGAAGGGGCTACAAAAAAACACTTCGCTTCAGGCTTGGAGTAAACTCACAGAAACGTATTTTAACCGTAAATTAAGGATTGAAGAACGCAAGGACAGAGAACAAATTTATCAGCTTCTGAAAAGTATGAATCTTCCTTACGAAAGGTATTATGCATTTCCCTCAGGAGACAAGCTAGAGAAAGGTGAATTTCTGAAAGCGGTTGGGGATTTGGGTATTCCGTACTGGATTAGTGCTACTCCAAAAGTGGGAGTCACAGACTTAAATCGTCTTTCAAAACTAAGATTGGAAATAGCAGATGAAGGTTGGGAATTTATAAACTCAATACCAAGACTTTCAGATTACAAAATAATCGTAATGCAATATGCTGACAACCCTGAGTTCAAAGGCAGCGTACTAGTATCCAAGAATCTGAACGGGATAGCTGATTTTGTTATCGGAGACAAACACGTACAGCTTATTTCAGGTCTTACAATAACTGACCCAATGCTTTTCGATTCTCAAAAGATAATCCATTATTCAGAAACAATCTCAAA
Organism: uncultured Gammaproteobacteria bacterium; assembly: GCA_964627195.1. Taxonomy (GTDB): domain Bacteria; phylum Patescibacteriota; class Microgenomatia; order UBA8517; family UBA8517; genus CAZVJU01. The sequence continues at coordinate 41,084 of CAZVJU010000005.1, forward strand.
AGAATATCAAGATTTACTTTACACCTACGTTTCGACAAATTCGGGTCACTTTGAGTTCCAGTACGGCACTATAGACCGACAGAAGGGATTATCTTTCTTTGATTACAACGACGAATTAGCTTATGAGGACATAGACAAATTATTTCAGGACTTGGTCGTATATCATGATTTGAACTTACCAAAAAATAATTATTTACTTCTTGGACTTCCAGCAAGTCTAGGGAAGGCACAAGGTGAATGCAAAGTAATTATGAGTGCAGATTCGAATAGTTATTCTAAAATCAAAGTTGGAGACATTCTAATTTCGGATGCTACTACACCCGATATGACACCAATTATGAAGAAAGTGGCTGCCATAGTCACTGATTTTGGAGGGGTTACGTCTCATGCTGCAATTGTTTGCAGGGAACTAAGAATCCCTTGCATAGTAGGAACAAAGAATGGAACAAGTATTCTTAAAGATGGAATGCAAGTAGAAGTAGATGCCTACAAAGGCACAATAAAATCGCTTTAGTCATAAAGACGATATGTATGCTCTCTTGGTGTTGTCGAAGGTTTTGGGTCGTTTCTACTGCGGCGGAATCGTCTTAAATTTCCTTCTAAAGGATGGGACTGAAGGCCTACTTAATATTTTACCTCCAATAATGGCAAATAATACCGGCTCGGACATTTACCCCCCTTTGTCATGGAGCATAACCCGCTTTATTACCAAGTATTCAAGTGTTAGTATTTGGCTATATGGATAAGATTAAAGGTATCAGGGAAATTGCAAAACTCAGCAAGAACTTGAAGAGGCACGGAAAGAAGGTCGCTCTAATTACTGGTTGTTTTGACATTCTTCATATTGGACATATTCAACTCTTTAGGTTCGCAAAAAATAGTGCTGATATTCTTATTGTAGGTTTGGAGAATGATGAGACAATAAGAAGGTCGAAAGGTGATAACCGCCCGATTCATAAATTAAGAGAAAGGTGCGACGTTCTGTCCGATATTTCGAGTATTGATTACATATTTAAGATAAAGAAGGTAATAAACTTTGGCACTAATGCAGCGGACGCAACCTACGCCAGAATAGCTAAAACAATTAGACCTGATTACCTTGTGACTTATGCTATTGCAGATAAGTTTTGGAGAAAGAAGAAAGCCCGAGCCCAAAAAATCGGTTCAGATTTACTTGTATTCAAACCTAAAAGACGAGCAAAAACCTCTACTACTTCAATAATTGATAAATTAAATAAAGAGGATTAATTCTTTAATCTGCAATTTCAAAGCTGTGAAACAGCGTGAAAGGTGTTTTGTTCTTCAAAAGTCAGAAATATATGCTTCAAAAGTTCTTTCTCTTGGTCATCTTCTGGGGATAACCACCAGTTACGAACATCATCCACTAAGTCCCGCCCAAGTTCTTAGCTTCAAAATATACCTTACCCTTAACGGGACGTAGAACTTCAGTTATACTTCGTTTATGAAAATACTGCGTCCCAACTCCAGGAGGCGAATACCCGATACTGCAAAAAGAGTGTTCAAAGGTAAGCTTTTTGACATTTATCAATGGCCTCAAATAATGTTTGATGGGAGCACAGCAACCTACGAGGGACTTAAACGGACAGATACGGTTAATATCTTTCCAGTTACAAAAGAAGGGAAAATAATACTTGGTAAGCAGGACCAACCTGGTGTAAAAACATTTATTGGCGGGTTTGGAGGGAGAATGGAGGAAGGTGAAGACCCTATTCAGGCAGCTAAAAGAGAACTTTTGGAAGAAACAGGTTTTAAAGCTAATAAATGGGAACTCTGGTTTGCCTCTCAGCCTGTGGGAAAGATAGACTGGGTAATTTATAGTTTTATTGCGAAAGATTTAGAAAAAATTAATCATGGAGAATTAGAAGTTGGTGAGAGAATTCAATTACAAGAATTTACTTTTGACGAGTTTATTAACCTAACAGCTAAAGAACATTTTAGAGATTGGGAGGTGTCGTTGTATATTTACAGGGCAATTAAAGACAAAAGGAAGTTTGAGAGTATTCGGAAAATATTCCTCCCGTAAAGCAGTTTTCGATATGGTTCACTAGAGCCCGCCCGCAGCAAAAGTGCAAGAATCCCGGTATGGTCAAGCTAATACAATCCCGGAGTGGTTAACAATCCCGGAGTGGTTAACTTAAACCCACCATACCTACAACTTTGTCCGTTTCAGCTTCAACTGCTAGCCAGAAACCTCCGCCGATTTCTAAATATTCTGATTCGACGTCAAATATTTTATTATTAGTCTTCCTGTTGTATTTAGCCAGCTGACCTTCAGATGATATATTATTTAATTCTGGAAGAAAGTTTTTGTACTTATGCTCAAAGGTTATTACTGCGATTCTCATTTATTAGAATAATTCTACACTCAATTTAAAAAAGTAAGGATTATTGATATACTTCAATCATGAAATTTCAGGAAGCCATTGATCTTACAAAAAAGGTTATTTCACGATTTGAGAAAATTGAAGGAAAACCGTGGGGAATTAATGGGTTGATGATTGAGCTTTCTAAACAAGTTGGCGATCTTTCAAAATTGGTCATGGCCTATGAAGGCTATTATCCGAAAAGTAGAGAGAAAGAGGACAAGAAATACCTTGCAACAAAGGAAAAAATTGGCGATGAACTCGCTGATTTGTTATTTATAATCATAAGGATTTCTGACTATTACCAAATAGATTTAGAAAAAGCACACATTGATGCAAGAAAAGGTGAAGATGAGTATTTGAAAACACATGGCGTGTAGTTAAAGATCCCAGACTTCAAGAATTTTCACACCAAAAGTTGATAATATTGCTATGAATACTTGGCAAAGGATAAAAGCAAATCCGAAATTAATAGAGAGATATCTCCTCCGCGAAAAGGTGATTGACTCAATCCGTGATTTTTTTAAGAAGCGGGAATTTCATGAAGTTTTTACGCCGATTTTAATTCCTATCCCCAGCGCTGAGCCGAATCTGGAAGTATTTGAAACAGAGCTTAGAACAAAGACCGGAAAAAAGCGGAGTGCGTATCTTATTATGAGTCCTGAATATTCTCTCAAAAAACTTCTGGCAGCAGGTTTTGAAAATATATTTGAAGTTACCAAAGCATTTCGAAATGAAGAAGAGGTTTCAAGTTACCACAACCCGGAATTTACGATCCTGGAGTGGTACAGAGGAAGAGCAGATTACACGCACATAATGCAAGATTTTGAGAACCTTTTTATAAAAATAGTTCGTGATGTAAATCCGAAAGCTAATTTGTCTTCCTGGGAATACCAAGGTGAAAGATATGATATTTCACAACCATGGCTCAGGATAAGCGTAGTTGACGCTTTCCAAAAATATTCCGGGATTAATACAGAGACTTTACTATCTTTGGCGCACCTTTCTAAAGTAGCCAGTAAAAAAGGCTATAAAATTAGCAAAACAACTACTTGGGAACAGATCTTTTTTCAAATATTTTTCAACGAAATTGAACCGAGATTTAAAGAGAGCCACAAGCCGGTGTTTTTTTACGACTACCCTATACTCCAATCTTCATTAGCCCGAAAAAAGAAAAGTGATCCCCGATTTGCCGAAAGATTCGAAGTTTTTCTGGGAGGATTAGAACTGGGAAATTGTTTTTCGGAATTGACCGACCCGGTTGAACAGAGGGCAAGGCTAAGACACGATATTAAAGAGAGAAAAAGGCTGGGAAAAACTATTTATCCGATAGACAACGATTTAATAGCGGCTTTAAAGGTAGGAATGCCTCAGTCTGCCGGAATTGCGGTCGGAGTTGATCGGTTAATTATGCTTGCAGGTAATTTTTCAAGCATTTCCGAAACTCTGCTTTTTCCAGCTAATCAATTGTTTGATTTATAAGTAAAGCGGAGTTAAAATATCTGTATCCACTCTAAGCGAGTGGATTATTAGTGGGATATATATAAATGATATGACAACTATTAACGCAGGGAATATCGCCAGAGGAATGTATCTTATTTTCAAAGGTACCCCTCAGCAAGTAACAAAAGCTGAATACATGTCTCCAGGGAAGGGCTCTCCGGTGATGCGGGTTAAATTTCGAAGTTTACAAAGCGGTTCTGCGTCGGAGTTTACCTATAAATCAGCTGAGTCAGTGGAAGTAGCTGATGTCGAGAAAAAAGACCTGAATTTTTTGTACATGGAGGGAAAAACTGTTATTTTTATGGATCCTAATACTTTTGACCAAGTTTCTGTGCCGGTATCTTTATTAGAGGATCAGATTGGGTATTTAATACCGGAGCTGAAGTGTCAAGTCATGTGGTATAAAGAGAAAGCAGTTGGGATTAATTTACCTCCCCATGTGACATTAAAAGTAATTGAAGCGCCAGAAGCAGTTGCCGGTAATAGAGTGAACTCTCCAAAAAAGCTGATAAAATTAGAAACGGGCCTTGAAATACAGGCTCCAATTTTTATCAAACCCAATGATAAGATAATGGTCGATACAGTTACCGGGGAATATCTATCCAGAGTCAGTTAGAGTACCTTCATAAGCCTCACCATAGCTCCGTCAAGAAGTGTAAAACTAAATTGTGTTATAATTCCTTTACTAAGCTTACTTAAAAATAAGGTTAGTGCTTAAAATACATCTAATTCCTCTAGTTAAGATAAAGGTTCTTTAAATAATCTTTTATCCAATAGTAGGTAATTGTGTAAAAACGAGAGGTGGTGAATAAAAATGGCAAAAAGATTATTTGTTGGTGGTCTTCCTTATACTATTACAGACGCACAACTGCAAGATATGTTCGCTCCGTTCGGTGCAATTGTTTCGTGCTCTGTTATTACAGATAGAATGACCGGTCGAAGCAAAGGATTTGGTTTCGTCGAGATGGAAGATGATAAGGCTGCGGAAGAAGCGATAGCGAAGTTAAATGGTACAGAACTTGAGGGAAGAAAAATTGCAGTAAACGAAGCCCGACCCCGTCCAGAGCGATCAGAAGGAAGTTACCAACCAAGACGCGATTTTAACGACAGAAGAGGTTCATATCGATCTGATAACCGAAGAGGCGGAAGATATTAAAACTTAAGCTAATTCAAGAAGTCCACGTCTTTAGCCGTGAACTTCTATGCAAGTGTGAAAAGTTGTCCAGTCTTTCTAGCAAAGATATAATCCTTATATGAAGATGCATAAGGGCATGACTAACTTGGAGATTGCGGAGCTTCTTCGTGCAGTAGCAGCAGCCTATCAGCTAAAAAGTGAAGACAACAATAAATTTAGAATTGTTGCCTATCAAAGAGCGGCTGATGCGGTAGAGCATGCTTCAAGTGAACTCAAAGATCTGTGGGATGAAGGTAAACTCGAAGAGATTGCTGGAATTGGTCCAAACATAGAAAAACATCTGGGAGAGCTATTTGAGAAGGGATTTTCAATCCATTTTAAGGAAGTTATGAAAGACTTACCTTTACAGATGTTTGACCTTATGGTTGTACCCGGAATTGGGGCAAAAACCGCATACAAATTAGTTAATGAATTGGAAATTAGCGATAAGGATCCTTTGACTGACCTTGAAAAGAAGGCTAAACAAGGCAAAATCGCCAAAATTGAAGGATTTGGTGAAGAATCAGAGAAAGACATTCTTCGCTCACTTGCAGAGGTAATGGGAAGAACTAAAAGACATTTGCTTCCTTACACAATGACTGTTGCAGGAGAGATTACAAGCTGGTTGGCGAAGTGTAAGTTTGTTAAAAGGGCTGATCCGCTTGGTAGTTTAAGACGGAAGGCTTCAACAGTAGGGGATATTGACATCTCTGTTGCAACCGATAATCCTAAAGAAGTTATTGCCCATTTTGTAGGATACCCAAAAGCTCAGAGAGTCTTGGAAAAAGGAGAACATAGTGCTTCAATCGTCATACCATCCGATATTCAAATTGACCTTATGGTTCAACCGCCCTATGGCTATGGAGCACTTTTGCAGCATTTTACCGGGAGTAAACACCATAATATTGCCCTCAGGGAATTTGCCCTGAAGAAAAATTACAGCCTTTCAGAATACGGTATCAGAAAAAGGGGGGCCAAAGGACTAAAAAAATTCTCTACAGAGGAAGATTTTTATCACTTTTTAGGTTTGGATTTTATTCCGCCCGAGCTTCGGGAAGATGCGGGAGAAATTAATGCTTCCTTAAGTCATATTCTTCCCAAACTAGTTGAGCCGGAAGATATAAAGGCAGATCTCCAGATTCATTCCAATTTTGATGTTGAGACAAGCCATGATCTTGGCGAATCTTCTATGCAAGAAGTTGTTGATAGGGCTGATAAATTGGGATACTACTATATAGCTTTTACTGAACATAACCCAAGCCACAGTAGGCACACAGAGAAACAAATTAATGATATTCTTAAGAGGAAAAAAGAAGCTGTTGAGAAATTAAATCTTGCGTTGAAAAGTAAGAGTAACAGTAAGAGTAAGAAAGTTCTCAAAGTATTTAACAGCCTTGAAATTGATGTTTTGCCTTCCGGAAAATTGCCAGTCCCGGAGATGGGTTTGGAGACTTTAGATTTTGCTCTTGTATCTATTCATTCCAGTTTCAGGATGTCAAAAGGCGAAATGACAAAAAGAGTACTCTCAGGGCTTTCTCATCCGAAGGTTAAAATCTTTGCTCACCCTACAGCCAGAAAACTTACCCAAAGGGAAGGTATAGAATTGGATTGGGAGAAAGTATTTGATGTGTGTAGAAATGAAGGAAAATGGCTGGAGATAAATGCCGACCCAATGAGACTCGATTTACCGGATTTCCTGGCCAAGGAGGCTGTAAAGTTAGGGATAAAATTAACTTTAGGAACTGACGCGCATCACGCGGATATGATGGAAAATATGCAGTTTGGTGTTTCTGTTGCCCGTAGGGGATGGGCGCAAAAAAAAGATATAATAAATACTCGCTCTTTAGAAGAATTTGAAAAGGTATTACAATAACTTTGGAAGGAGGTGAATAAAATGTTTCCAATATTATTATTAGTATTTATCGGCGTATTGGCTGTCTGGCTCGTTAGCACATATAACTTTTTTGTTTCGAGTAAGGCAAGAATTAAAGCAGCCGTTCAGGAAATAGGAAATCAGCTAAAAAGACAAGCTGATCTTATTCCCAATCTTGAATCTTCGGCAAAAGGCTATCTTAAACACGAAAAGGGCATCTACAAAGATCTTACTGATGCCCGAAGTGCTGTTGCCTCTGCCTTAAAAAGTGGGGATGTGCAAAAGATGGCGGATGCAGGGTCAAAACTAGCATCACTTATCCCGAGTTTACAGATTTTGGTAGAAAGTAATCCTGAACTTAAAGCCTCGGAAGTAGTTGCCAAGCTAATGGACGAGTTAAGAGACACCTCCGATAAAGTTATGTTCGCGCGAAGGTTGGTAATTGATTTAACTGCGGACTTTAATGTTAAGAGAGTTAGCTTTCCATCAAATCTTGTGGCAAGTATATTTAGTTTTGCAGAGCAGCCTGGTTTAATTACACCAACTGAAGGAGAGCATGTAACAGTCGGAGAAGGTGACTTAAAAACTCCTAAAGTTAAACTTGACTAGATTTCTTGTATTTTTTACTTAGTCCCTTTTTCTTTTAATAAAAGAAAAAGGGGTTTTGTATGCAGAATATCTACGAAGTACAATCCGCAAATAAACGGAAAAGCGCTTTTATATTGATCGTCTTTTTACTGTTTACGACAGTCGTTATTTACGTGTTGGCTCAGGCGTTTGCATTTTACTTTGGTTACGAACCCGGAGGAGTGGGCTTTATTGGTCTGGCATTTGTAGTTTCCGGTTTAATGAGCTTTGGGAGCTACTGGTATTCCGACAAAATTGTACTGGCAATATCTTCCGCGAGACCAGCCGACCGAAAATCTGAATTTGATTTTTACACGGTTTCTGAAAATCTTGCGATTGGAACAGGTATACCTAAGCCGAAATTATACGTAATAGAAGACAGCGCGCCTAACGCATTTGCAACCGGCAGAGATCCCGAACATGCGGTTATTTGTGCCACAACAGGTCTTTTGCAAAAATTAAATAGGACCGAACTTGAAGGGGTTTTAGCTCATGAACTTTCCCACATTAAAAATTACGACATTAGGTTAATGAGTGTTGTTTCCGTACTTGTAGGAACCATAGCATTGATGGCAGATTGGTTTTTAAGGATAAGCTGGCGGGGGGGGAGAGGTAAAGATAGAGACAGAGGCCAACTAGGAGTACTATTTTTAATTTTGGGCCTGGTTTTTGCTATCCTTTCGCCCATTATTGCACAACTAATTCAGCTTGCAATATCCAGGAGACGCGAGTTTACGGCCGATGCCGGGAGCGTCGCAATTACAAGACAAGCTCAGGGTTTAATTACTGCTTTAGAGAAAATCTCCTCTGATCATGAAGCTCTTGAAGCAGCCAATAAGGCAACCGCACATCTTTACATAATTAATCCATTTAAAGAAAAAGGTAGAGGTGCGATTGATTGGTTTTCAGGTCTCTTTAATACCCACCCACCTATTGAGGAAAGACTCCACGCCTTACACAAAATGGCTTGATAACTCTCCTTTGTAATATTTTTGTAACGGGATTTTAGAGGTATTTTAGTATATAAAATTTTTTCAATAACAAAATTTGTACTCGGTGAAAAACAGCAAGAAAAAGATGTTATATTAATAAATTCAGATGTCTCTAATAATCCTATATTATTCAACAAAATAAAATGTTATTCAGAATAATTGATATTAACTTCATGTATTTAATGAAGAGATAATCAGAAAATAAAGCTAAATGTTACATTAAGTGTACTATCTTATAATATTACGATTATTACAAATGTTTGACAAAATTTGGGAAAACACAATTTTAGCAACCAGAGTAGGCGAGTGATAATTAGATACCTTAGGCTCGAAGAAAATTAATTAAAGTATTATATCATTTTGCGCCGTTATAATCGTTTTAGTTTGTTCATCTTCGAAAAAAATATTTTCCTATAATTAGTTACGACACTGGCTGGGATTATTTTCAATGAAAATGATACTAGCTCTCTGGAAAATAGATAGAAAGAAATTATACCGCTATAGGATGGAACATCTTTGTTACAAAAGATAGAGTAATATATGTATACTAAATTTATGAGAAGAAAATAATTACTCACTATCTTTCACGCGTTTGCCCAAGAAGATGTATCCGCGGCCGTAAACGCTTATAAGTATTTGAGGACGATCTTTAGTGATTTCGAGCTTTTCTCTTAAACGGCGTATTGCTATTCTTATGGCATTTGAAGAAATAGCCATATTTCCCCATAGATAGTTTTTGATTTCAAACCTAGTAACGATCTTTATTTCCTTACCGGAGGATTCATTCAAAGAAAATAGTGTAAAAAGCTTGTTTTCCTTACCTGTAAGGGTGACAGCGAAATTTCCGATTACTACAACGCCTTTTTCCGGGTAAAACCTATAAGGATATGGTGTAAAAAAACTACCTGCAATAGGGGATGGTACTTTTGTTGTAATATTATGGTCTCTGAACCCTTCAAGTTCTACTTTTTGCTTTAAGAAACTTGCTAACTCAACGGCTTTTTGAGCTTGATCTACGTCCCCTTCTTCCAGAGCCTTTCGATAAACCACAAAAATACTTTCCTCTATCAGTCCCATATTGGGTAGTTTAAGAAATTTAGCTTACCTTTGCAAATTTTTGCAGGTTTAGCGAGTTACTATGAAGTAAAGCTTCCGTAAGGATACGATTGTTATACCCCAGGCCAGAGGTAGCCAGATTGGGATGAAACGAAAGGCTGAAAAATCTATTTTCGTTGACCAATGTATAACCGATACAGAGGCAGTAATAAGAGGAACAGAAACTCCTGCCCAAAACCAAATGAAGTCGCCCTTTTCTCTTAAAAATAGAAAATAAAAGATAGTAATGCCGTACGAAAAGTAATTTAGAAAATCCGCATTGGGGGAGAAATACGATATAAGAAGCAACCACGAAAAATAAAGGATATAAAAGATAACAATCATTTTTTCTTTTCTCATTTATTTTTATCCTTAAATACCCCGCTGTCTTGCAGTAGGGTTCTAGTAGAATAGCTAAAAAGAACATTTCTGCTGAAGGCAGAATTCCTTCAGATACCCTGTACTCTTGGCACAGGGTTGTTCATACTCTCTCCCAACTTAGTCTAGCAGTATTTGACAAGAAAGGAAATAATTGTACAATCTTCGAAAATGATAATAGAAGTTCGCTAGAACCAGAATCAGAAATCCTTCTAAGGGAGCTGGTTTGCTAGGGCAAATTAGTTTAAAATACAAACTAGCTTCCGAAAGAGCTAGTTTTTTTTATTGATATAGAAAATATGACTAAAAAGGTAATTCTTAGAGAAAAGGAGGTTCTCCATGTTTCCGAACTAGCAAAGCTCATGTTAAGTCAAAAAGAGTGTCGGATATTTTTACCTCAGCTTAGTGCAATAATAAATTTTGTATCTAAACTGCAAAAGATAAATACGAAAGGGGTTGTTCCTACTTCGCAGGTAACAGGACTGGTTAACGTGTTTCGTGAAGATAAGATCGATAAGTCGAGAATACTTTCGCAAAAAACAGCTTTAAAAAACAAAGAAAAGACGCATAACGGTTATTTTATTGTTCCTGCGGTTTTTGGAGAATGATCCTATGTTTAGTGATTTGACTATAGTGTCGGCAATAGATTTGCTTCGCAAAAGGAAGTTAAGTTCTCTAGAGTTGATAAAGAATTGTCTTGAAAATATTCGGAAAAAAAATGCACAATATAATGTAGTGTTATCGGTAGTTGATGAGGAAGTTCTTCTTAAGGAAGCAGGGGAAGCGGACAAAACTGATTTTTCATTACCCCTTTCAGGTATTCCACTTATCCATAAAGATCTTTTTTCAACTGCAAATATTCGAACAACTGCGGGTTCAAAAGTACTGAATTCTTATTCTCCGGTTTATGATGCGACCGTCGTCAGAAGACTCAAAGAAGCAGGAGCGATAATAGTAGGTAAAGCCAATGAGGATGCTTGGGGACATGGCAGTTCGGGAGAAAATTCGGATTTTGGTCCAACTTTAAACGCTTACGATAAGAGCCGAGTAGCCGGAGGATCATCGAGCGGATCCGCAGTTGCAGTTGCACTTGGAATGTGTTTGGCCAGTACCGGAACGGATACAGGTGGCTCAATTAGGGTACCGGCTGCTTTTAATAATTTAGTGGGATTAAAGCCTTCCTATGGAAGGGTCTCACGTTATGGAATTATTGCGATGGCATCATCGCTTGATTCGATAGGGCATATTACAAAAACAGTAGCTGATAGTGCTTTACTTCTCTCCGTCACAGCCGGGAAAGATCCCTATGACGCAACAACTTTGGATAAAAAGGTACCAAACTATCCTCAACTTTTGAAGAGGAAAGATCTAAAAGGAATAAAGATTGGCGTTCCGCCGGAGTATTTGAATGTCGGCAGAAAGGTAACTCCAGGAATGGATAAAAAGTTGGAGCAGATAACGGAAAGCTCGCTTCAAAAGTTTAAAATGCTTGGCGCGGAAATTGTGGAAGTTCATTTGCCTTATACCGAACCGGCGCTGGAGACATACTATGTTCTTGTCCCAAGTGAAGTCTCTTCCAATCTGTCACGCTATGACGGAGTGAGATATGGGAATGATCGAACTAACTTTGGTGATGAGGCTAAACGCAGAATAATGATAGGAACATATTCCTTATCATCCGGATATTATGATGCTTACTACAAAACCGCACAGAAAGTCAGAACTTTAGTTTGCAAAGATTTTGAGAAAGCTTTCATGCAAGCAGATGTCATCTTCGCTCCTGTGACTCCCACTCCGCCTCCTACGATCGGTGAACACACGGGTAATCCTTTATCACTTTATTTGAGTGACATTTATACTGTACCAATTAATTTGGCGGGATTAGCGGCACTTTCTTTACCGGCCGGTTTTGTAGATAATCTTCCCGTCGGTATTCAGCTCATCGGCCCTCAATTGAGTGAAAGGAAACTGTTTCAGATAGGAAAAAGCTATTTACAAGAATAACGGTAAGAATCAGAAGTTTATGAAAAGCAAGGTAAGATACGAACCAACTATCGGTTTAGAAATTCATTGTGAGCTTCGAACAAACTCCAAGATGTTTTGTGGTTGCCCGGCCAACCATTTTGGAAAAACGCCAAATACACAAACCTGTCCGGTTTGTCTGGGTCTTCCGGGGGCACTTCCTGTTCCAAATAGAAAAGCTGTCGAGTGGACAATAATGGTTGGATTGGCTCTTAACTCTACAATAAATCCGGAATCTAAATTCGACAGAAAACATTATTTTTATCCCGATCTGCCCAAAGGATATCAGATAAGCCAATACGATGAACCTTTGTGCTTCGGTGGATTTTTAGCAACTTCAAGCGGAAAAGTAGGGATAACACGAGTTCACCTTGAAGAAGATACCGGAAAACTTCAACATACGCAACTTGATGGGCAAAAAGTTAGCTTAGTTGACTTCAATAGAAGCGGAGTCGCGCTAATTGAAATTGTTACAGACCCGGATATCCATTCTGCTTCACAAGCAAAGGAATACTCCCAAAAATTACAAAATATTATCCGCTTCTTAGGAGTTTCGGATTGCGATATGGAAAAAGGCTCTA
>CAZVJU010000005.1:53722-53991 GCA_964627195.1 uncultured Gammaproteobacteria bacterium
CAGAAACAGATTCTCGAGACAGGGGAAACACCGAGACAGGAAACAAGAGGTTGGAGTGAAAAGACTAACACTACCATGACCCAAAGGTACAAAGAAACTGCAGCCGATTACCGCTACTTTCCTGAGCCCGATATTCCACCAATGGAATTTAGTAAGGAATTTATTGCCAGGATAAGAAAAACTTTACCGGAGCTTCCGCAAACACTTGTTGAGCGCTTAGTTAAACAACTCAAGGTGAGGGGGGATTATGCAGAAATATTAGTCAGTGA
>CAZVJU010000005.1:54001-66477 GCA_964627195.1 uncultured Gammaproteobacteria bacterium
AAAAAGCCCTGGAAATTGCAGGCAAAAGTCAAATCGGAGCAGATGTTTTAGCAGGTTATCTGGTAAACTCCAAAGTCGATATTGCAAAGACTTCCCCGGAAATATTTATCAGCCTTTTACACAAACAGAAGTCTGAAAAAGTAAGTGATATTAGCCTTATAGATACCTGGGTAAAAGAAGCTTTAGAAAATTTTCCTGATGCGGTAACTGATTTTAAACAGGGCAAGACAAATGCAATTTCCGCTCTTATTGGCTATGTTATGAAAGTATCTAAGGGTAAGGCTGATGCAGTTCTTGCAAGAGACATGATTGAAAAATCCTTGAAGAAAAGTTAACCTTCCGATATGCTTAGCGACTACCTGCCAATATTACGGAATAAAAACTTCGGATATCTTTTGACCTCACAAGTGCTATCGCAATTGACAATACAGTTGATGAATTTCCTAATTCTCACTTTTCTTTTTGAAAAAACAAGCTCCAGCATTGCAACAAGTTTTCTCTGGATAGCTTACGCACTTCCGAGTATCTTAGTTGGTCCTATTGCCTCGGCGGCAATTGACTTTACAGACAAAAGAAAAGTTCTAATTATTACCAATTTACTACAAGCTCTTCTTATTTTCGTTTATGCTATCTCTCATCAAAACTCGACTTTTTTACTCTATACAGTCGTTGTTTTCTACTCGTTAATTAACCAGTTTTATGTGCCGGCCGAGTTAGCAAGCCTTCCTGTGGTTGTAAAAGAAAAGTTTTTGTCACAAGCTAACGGCCTTTTCTTTATTACCCAGCAGGTTGCGTTAATTGTTGGCTTCGGTGTTGCTTCCTCGTTTTACACTTACTTAAAATTTGAAACTACCCTTGTAATTTGTTCTTTTTTTCTTTTGATTGCCGCAATTGCCACAACTCTGCTTCCCAGGATGGGATATGACAAAAGAAAAGGCGACGGATTCGAAACGAATTTTTTTGCATTTTTCAAAAAGATTTTTGACGGCTATGAACTTATTAGAAAAGACAGGTACGTTTTAGCGCCTTTTCTTCTTCTTATCAGCTTGCAAGTAATAGTAACGGTTATTGCAATTAACGCTCCGGTAATTGCAAGGGAAATCTTTGACATCCCGATTCATTTGGCTGGGATAATACTTGTAGTTCCCGCTGGTTTAGGTTCGGCCTTTGCAGCTTTTGGCATTCCGAAATTGCTAAGAAAGCAAAGGAAAATTACTATTGTCAGTAATTTTCTATTTTTATTGATCCTTACCTTTTTCATGCTGGTTTTTGTACTCCCGTTAGTGCCTATTGTAATTAGACTAATACTCGGGATGATTACCCTTTTTACAGCAGGATTTGCTTTTGTCGGCATATTAATTCCTACCCAAACATTTCTGCAGGAAAAAACTCCGGATGATTATAGGGGAAGAGTATTTGGTAATTTTTGGTTTTTGGTAACGATAGCAACCATATTTCCGGTAATTTTTTCAGGAACTCTAACGGAAATTTTTGGTATTAAAATTTTACTTTTTGTACTGGCAATAAGTTTAGCCGGCATATACGTATTTATCCGCAACCGGGGAGAAACTTTCTTACAAAATAGTTTAAAATAGTAGTGTATTATCATATTAGGTATGACTGAGACTGAGTTGCCAACACCAGAAGAAAGTAGCAATAATTCAAAATTGAATCTCGATAATGTACAAGGGCCAGAAGATGTAGAAAAATGGCTTAAAGATCGGCCATTAAAAGATGCTGCTGGAAGTATTTGGCAACAGGTAGAGCAAAAGAGAAATTTCGATAAACTATCAGAAACTGACCCGTTAACAGATTTACCAAACAGAAGAGGTTGGGATAGACAATCCAAAACGCTATTAGCTAATGCTGATAGGCAGAATGTACCTGTGACAGTTATGCTAATTGACTTAGAGAAGCTAAATTTAGTCAATAATATGTTTAGTCATGAGGATGGAGATGAATATTTGCAACTGGCAACAAATGCTTTTAAAAAGAGTCTAAGAGAAGGAGACTTAGCTGCCAGAGTAGGCGGAGATGAATTTTATTTTTTATTACCGGGTGCTAAAAGCAGGCAAGCACGAAGGATTAAAGGAAGAGTTATAAGAACCTTCAGAAACTCTTTAGAACAACTTTCTTTAGATCACCCCTTGAGAAAAACAGAAGTCGGTTTAAGTTGGGGTATTCACCAATTAGGTGGAGATGAAACTATCAATGATGGATTAAACAAAGCAGATAAAAGTATGTATGGCGAAAAAAGGGCAAGAAAGGCCGAAAGGAAGGACTGAAAAATGACAAATAAATTCGTTCATCTCCATGTCCACACAGAGTATTCACTTCTGGATGGTTTATCAAAAACCGCTAAGTTGGCTACTCATGTTAAAGAAAACGGGATGGATGCAGTTGCAATTACAGATCACGGGGTTATGTATGGCGTAATCGACTTTTACAAAAAGCTCAAAAAAGAAAATATAAAACCTATCATCGGAATGGAGGCGTACACGACTGAAGGCGATTTACGTGAGCGGCCGGAGCGATCAAAACTTAAAAATTACCACCTTTTGCTTTTGGCTAAGGACAAAGAAGGCTACAAAAACCTGATGAAATTAACTTCTATCGCTCACTTGGAAGGTTATTATTATAGACCCAGAGTTGATAGAGAAACTCTTCTGCAATATTCTAAAGGTCTTATTTGTACATCCTCATGCCCGCTGGGGGAAATCGGTCAGGCGGTTTTAGGAGGCGATTACACTAAGGCAAAAGAAATTGCGAAATGGTTTTTAGAAGTTTTCGGAGACGGCTACTATCTTGAAATTCAAAGACACGAATCTGCAAAATTTATCGCACAGGCTGCAACGGAAGAAATAAAAAGATTAATTAGTGAGCAAGCAGAAAGTGAAAAGCTAATTAATGAAGGTGTGATTAAACTAAGCCGTGATTTGGGTATAGCTCTTGTTGCAACAAACGACGCGCATTACATTACACAAGAAGACGCCCAAGCCCAGGATGCACTTGTTTGTGTATCTACCGGGAAAAATGTATCTGATATTAAAAGGCTACGCTTTATCGACACTCCCACTTTTTATATTAAAACACCCGGTGAAATGGCAACACTTTTTCCGGACTTTCCGGATGCTATAAAGAACACTTCAAAAATAGCGGAGAAATGTGATATTGAAATTACTCTCGATAAGTGGTTTTTCCCGAACTTTGACCTTGAAGAAGCAAAAACCCCGGAGGAAGAATTAGACAGGAAGTCCTGGAGCGGCCTTGAAAACCGGCTGGAAAAAATTACGCCTGAAGCAAAAGAACGCTTAAACTACGAACTAGGCATTATTAAGCAAAAAGGCTATGCTACCTACTTTCTTATTGTTGCTGATATGGCACGGTGGTGTAATGAAAACGGGATTATTACAAATACCAGAGGTTCAACCGCCGGGAGTCTTGTTGCCTATTCCCTGGGTATAGTAAATATAAATCCGCTTAGGTATGAATTGCCTTTTGAGCGCTTCCTGACCCCATGGAGGCCGTCGCCGCCTGATATAGATTTTGATATCGCGGATGATCGGCGGGAAGAGGTTATCAAATATTTAACGATCAAGTACGGTAAAGAAAAGGTCGCCCAAATCTGTACATTCGGTCGAATGCTTGCCAGAGGTTCGGTAAGGGATATTGCCAGAGTCTTGGGTTATCCTTACGCAACAGGGGATAGAATATCAAAACTTATTCCCATCGGCTCCCAGGGATTCCCGATGACGATCCTCAGGGCATTGGAGGTTTCTCCTGAGCTGAAAAACCTATATGACGAAGACAAAGATGCGAAAAAGATAATTGATTTGTCTAAGGAAGTCGAAGGCAATGCAAGACATATTTCCGTTCATGCTGCCGGAGTTGTAATTGCACCCGAAGAGATTACAAATTTCACTCCGGTGCAACTCGATCCCGAAGGAACTAAAGTTATTACTCAGTACGACATGGATGCACTGGACCCCAACGTCTCTCCCGGGGAGGCAGTAGGCCTTTTGAAATTTGACCTTCTTGGTTTAAGAAACTTATCTATTCTGGGAGCTGCAATTGATATTGTAAGGAAAAATAGAGAAATAACAATTATTCTGACAGATATCCCACTTTTTGACAAAAAAACTTTTGACATGTTATCAGCCGGAGACACCATGGGAGTTTTTCAACTCTCAGGAGCGGGCATGACGCGCTATTTGAAAGAATTAAAACCCGAAAGGGTCGAGGATCTTATGGCGATGGTGGCTCTCTATAGACCGGGGCCAATGTCCCAGATACCGGAATACATTGCCCGGAAAAATGATGCCGGAAGAATTGACTATTTTGATGAGCGCATGCGGCAATATTTGGGTAAATCCTACGGTCTACTAGTATATCAAGACGACGTTTTCTTAACTGCTATAAATATTGCCAGCTACACCTGGGAAGAAGCTGATAAGTTCAGAAAAGCAGTAGGCAAAAAGATTCCCCAAGAGATGGAAAAGCAGCGTGATAAATTTATTGAAGGTACTTTAAAAAACGGTTTATCACAAGGTAAGGCAGAGGAGTTATTTAAGTTGATTGAGCCATTTTCGGGCTACGGATTTAACAAGGCCCATGCGGCAAGTTACGGCATGGTTGCTTATTGGACCGCATATATGAAAGCGAATTATCCTGTTGAATTTATGACCGCACTTCTTACAGCCGAAGCAAAAGATACTGAAAAAATTTCCCAGGCCGTCTATGAATGCCGGCGGATGGGTATCAAGGTTTTACAACCCAGTATAAATGAAAGCGATGTGGGTTTTGGAATAATATCTGAGTCTGATTCCTTAGAAAAGAAAGCTATACGTTTTGGGCTGGATGCAATAAAAAACGTCGGCAAAGCTGCAATTGAAGAAATATTAAAGTCAAGAAATGCCAAGAAATTTATGACTTTTAGTGATTTTCTATCACGCGTTGATACGCGCAGGGTTAATAGAAAGGTCATAGAAAGTCTTATTAAAGTAGGTGCTCTTTCACTGTTCGGTCCGAGAGCAGCGCTTCTAGCTAACATTGATAAGATAAGAGGTAAGGTGTCTCGACCTAAAGGTCCTGAGAATCAAGACTCTCTTTTTTCACAGGATGAAGTGGTAAGTGACTTAAAAGTCGAGGTGGTTGAGTTCGACAAAAGTATTGAGGAGTTTTCAGACGACGAAATCCAAGGTTTGGAGAGACAGCTTCTGGGATTTTCTTTGAGCGCGAAACCTATTAATGAGGTATTAGAGCCAATCGAACATTTAGCTTCACATAAAATTCAGGAAATTTTTACGCAAGAATTTAGTGAAGAAACGGTCCGCATCGCAGCGGTCGTTTCTGACGTCAGAGTAATTGTTACTAAAAAAAGCGGACAAGAGATGGCTTTTGTAAAAGTAAGAGACGAAACGGGTGTGATTGAGCTTGTAGTGTTTCCTAAGATTTTCCAGACGACAAGAAATTCCTGGATTGACGGTAAGAGCCTTCTAATTTCAGGCAAGGTAGATATCAGAGATGACGAACCCTCACTTCTAGTAAATGCAATATCCACTTCTGAAGAAGAAAATGGGATCTTAAACGGCATTTCCGGGGCTAAAGACAAAAGTAGTGTAGTTTATATTAAAATACCGCAAGAAGTAGATGTGGAAGGCTTAAAACTTTTAAAAGAAGTTTTTATAGAAAATCCAGGCGAGCAATCGGTAACTTTAGTTTTTGAAGGCAATACTAAAAGTCGGGTTAATCTGCCGGTAAAAATTACCTGGAGTGAGAGTTTGGCAAGGCAAATATCGACTATTCTCGAAAATAAAGCCGGTCTCAATTGAAATTTGAAATACTTGAGTTAATCTGCAAGTTAGGTTAGAATATCCACAATTACTTAATATAAAATATGGCTCTAACTGCAATTCACAAAGATGTCACATTCGGGGTCGGCGACAGAGTTCGGGTTATGCAAAAAATAAAAGAGGGAGAAAAAACCAGAACTCAAGCCTTCGAAGGTATAGTATTAGGGATTAAGGGCAGGGATGTAAATAAATCGTTTGTGGTAAGAAGAATAGGTGTTCAGCAAGTAGGAATTGAGCGCATATTTCCCCTTTCTTCGCCAACAATCGAGAAAGTTTTACTTTTACGCCAAGGTAAGGAGGGTGTCAGTCACGCAAAACTTTATTACACCCGGACGAAAAGTAAAAGAGAAATCGAAAAAATCTACACCCGAGCTTCGAAAAAAGAGAAATGAAAGGCAAAAGAGGTTGGGGTGAAGCTGGTGAAGACTACGCTTCCTTACTTCTTAGAAAAAAGGGTTACATAATTTTACAAAAAAACTTCAGATCGAAACTTGGAGAAATAGATATAATTGCAAAAGAGGCGGATACTTTGGTTTTCGTGGAAGTAAAAACTCGCTGGAGTCGGAAATACGGATTTCCTGAGGAAGCAGTAAACGCTTACAAATTACAAAAGATTAAAAGGGTTGCTGAATTTTACCTTTTAACCCATCCCACTGCCCCAAGAAAAATTAGAATAGACGTTGTAGCTATAGAGGTCCGTGAAGGCAAAGTGTCTAGCGCAAAAATTATTACATCGGTTTAAGCTAATTCAAAAAGTCCAATGGTTAAGATTTTATGCAAAAGTAACTCCCGATAGGTGAAATTTCAGTAAGTTTGATGATATTAGATATAAAAGTTGAATGACTTCCGCCATCCATGTTAAGAACATCTTTAAAGTCAAGAGGAATATCTTGGCCTAAATCTGTAAGAATACCCCCAAGCTCTTGTAATTTTGGTCCGAGGAGAGTGTTTGCTTTATCGTAAAGGGTAATAAAAACTACATGATTGGCACTTTTTGTGGTTGCGACGATTATCCTCCTTGCGTTTTCGTCCCTTACTAAATTTAAGTTTACTCTTTTGCCGTCTTTAAAAAGAAGAGGTCCTGCCTGAATGGCAATTTTTGCTTGGTTAGGGGAGGTTGTAGAAATTAGTGGACTACCGCTCCAGCTTATGGAAAAGTAGCCATTGAAAGTGGAATGACTGATAGGTTCACTTGTCTCATCTCCTTTACTAACAAAAAGGCCGATATGTTTACCTTCTTCACTGTAGAAGGATCCTGAAAAAAGGTGCAGACAAGAATGCTTTGCGAGAGCATCCGCGGAAGTAAGTTTTTCCGAAAGATTCGAATATAGCTCTATCTTATCTGTATCACGTACAATTACCCACGAAGCTTTATAATTTCCCGAGCCTTCGAGTATTTTCGTTTCGTTATTGCCTGCACTACCCGCGTCTATTGTGGTATTGGGGGTTGGCGAAGACTTGTCTAACACGGTGGTTATCTCATTCTCATTTACACTCTTTTGTGGGGAAATTTGACTCTTTTTTGCGGAAAGGCTATAAAAAACTACGACTACACTTACAGCCAATAGCACGCATAAAACAATGATTTTTTTCATTACCCTGCTTTAGCCTTTTTTTCTTCGAGGTTTGCTTCTTCCAGAAGGGCTTTGTAAGCGTCCCAAAGTTCTTTTGCTACTTTATAATAGCCTTTCCTCTCTGCTTGGTTAGCCTGCCACTTAATATCTTCAGCAAGTTTACGGTCATAGAAGGCATCAGTTACCGGATCATCGTAGGACATGGTTTATTATACATTTTCCAGAAAGGCATACTTTAGATGTTTCTGTCTAGTGATACTCATGTTTCTCAGCCTTATCAGCTTCCTCTTTTGTTTTATGGACAGTTCTGTCTGGATGATTTGGAGGAGAATAAAGAGTATATAGTTTTAACTCTTCAGTATCAGAAGTATTTATTATGTTATGCTCGCTTCCTGCCGGAACGACAACTGCGTCCTTCTCGCCAACTGTAAATTCCTCTTCATTAATTACTACTTTGCCGACTCCTTGTTCAAAGCGGAAAAACTGATCAACGTGCTCATGAACCTCTAAACCAATTTCTTCATGCGGTTTCAAGCTCATGACAACAAGTTGGCTGAATTGCCCCGTAAAAAGAACTTGTCTGAAGAAAGAATTATTTTTGGTAGTATCTTCAATATTTGTATGATAACCACTCATCTACAGACATCATATCCCAAGATTGGACTATAAGCAAAGCTTGCTTCTCGTTCTACTCAAAGTAAGCAAAGCTTGCTTCTCGTTCTACTCAAAGTAAGCAAAGCTTGGCCAAAGAGTACTTTGGTAAATTATGTGATGTATGCCAAACAAATCATAACCTTCGTCCATTTTTCAAATGTGATTTGTTTATCTCACCACCCTTCTTTTGTATTATAATACTCATATACATGCGTGGGAATAGAACTCTTCGCTATTTTACTGCCCACATCCGTAAGCTGCCTCAATTATCCTTTAAAGAAAAGGATATTCTTTCTAGCAGATTAAAAAAAGTTACCCTTGAAATAATTGGTTCAAAATATGCTGTGACAGAAGCCAGAATCCGTCAGATCGAGAGGGCAGCAATTAGGAAAATTAAAAATAAATTATACCAGCAAAAATTGTTTAACGCCTGACGAGAAAATGTTTAACCGTTATCCGATTTTATTGCTAAAATAGGACTATGAGAGAAACAAGACAAAGAAGATTCAAAAGAAAGTTTGGAAAAAGGATTCTAGAGCAATTACACAAAGCCCAGAAAAATGAAATCACAGAATATGCAATATACAAGGAACTTGCCACTTACACTAAAGAAACTGGAAACAGGCGAATTTTAAGGAAAATAGCCGAGGAAGAGAAAAAACACTCCCAATTCTGGGGTTTATACACAAACAAAAGTGAAGTACCTAATAAATCAAAGGTTTTCTTTCATACTTTAATTGCAAAAATACTTGGCCTCACCTTCGCGGTAAAAATGATGGAAAATGGAGAAATGCTCGCGCAAATTAATTATCAGGAAATCGCAAAGGAAATTCCTGACGCGCAGAGTATTAAAGAAGATGAGGATAAACACGAGCACCAACTTTTGAATCTTCTAGATGAGGAAAAATTAAGATATGTCGGATCGATGGTTTTGGGAGTCAATGACGCGCTGGTGGAATTGACAGGTGCGCTAGCAGGTCTTACCCTGGCTCTTCAGAAATCGGATCTTATCGCCCTCACCGGGTTAATAATCGGTATCGCCGCATCACTATCGATGGGTGCATCAGAATATCTGTCGGTAAAATCAGAAGGAAAGAGTAATAAGAAAGATCCCATAAAAGCCGCTATTTATACAGGCGTGATGTATTTGATAACGGTTACGATACTAATAGTCCCTTACTTTATATTTTCAAATATTTATCTTTCTTTGACCGTTACTCTTTTTAATGCAGTTACTATCATTTTATTTTTTACTTTCTATATTTCAGTTGCCCAGGATTTACCTTTCAAAAAACGTTTTTTGGAAATGGCAGGCATAAGTCTCGGGGTTTCCGCTTTCACCTTTATAATTGGGTATTTGGTAAGAATTGTTTTCGGCATAGAGGTCTGACTTTCTAGTTATATAATGAATTATATGTGGAACAAACTTCTTGCAGCCTTTATTTACTTTTTTATGGGCACATTTATAATGTGGCTAGTCGTCTTTCCTCGGGTGAGCTATATATATTCTATTTCAGCGCCAAGGATGGTTTATATTTCTAACTTTGACCAATGTGTGCAAGCAGGATATCCAGTTATGCAATCCTATCCCAGAAGATGTAGTATGCTAGGAACGATTTTTATCGAAGATATCAAGGACAAGCCTACAGCTGATACAGATGTTTTCTCCCCGCGACCTAACCAGCTTGTCACTAGTCCTTTGCAAATTAGTGGTGTTGCGCGAGGATCATGGTTTTTTGAAGCGAGTTTTCCGGTTGAGCTGATCGCAGATGATGGCAAAATTATTGAAAAAGGAGTTGCAACGACGAAGGGTAACTGGATGACTTCTAAGTTTGTAGCATTTTCGGCAAGCTTGAAATTTAGTAAACCTGCTAGTCAAAAAGGAACACTAATACTTAAGAAAGCAAATCCTTCAGGACTGCCAGAAAATGCGGATCAAATTTCAATCCCGATAAATTTCAAGTAAATCTTTTTCATATCCAACAATTAACAAAATGCTTTCGTGATATAGGACATTATTTATTCGAATAATATCAGTATGCATAGAGGTTCGCATGATACACTTTGATTCAACATGTCAGAACGGGGAGGACAAGAGAATATATCTCAAATTCATAATAGTACTGCTTCATTTCTTTGTACCTTTTTAAATCAGGAATTCCTCCCAGTTCAGAATGAAGAATTAGATTATGCACCTCTACCTCCGGCCGGACAGTGGGAAATTGAAATTTTTACTGAAACCCGGCGAGGACAAATAGCTGAGAAAGTTAATGTTATAGGTATAAATCACAAAAGTGGTAAACTGGTAGTAGAAAAAGATGGTGGGAATTACTATCTTGCGCCCGAGGAAGGTGTACGTTGGCAAATACAATCTGTTACAGAAATGATAGACAGACCTAAACCGTTTTCGTTTGTCACACGAATTTTCAAAAAACGCTAAAAGCAACTTTTCGGCTACTAAAATACGTTTTTTATTTTGCTTGAGAATACCTCGCCGGCTCTGCCGCGATGCAGTTCATTCGACTAAAAACATACCTTATAGTATAATTCTCCTGATTAATATGTTTAAGGATAGACTAATAAATTTCCGTAATATGTCGGTTGCTGGAATATTATTAATAAATGGGTGTGTTTCAGGGGTTATGCCAAAAGCACTCAGCAGTTCTTGTGTATTGGGGGAATGGGGTTTTATTCCGGATAGTGATGAAATAAAAGTTGATTTTTCTGGAGATTGCGGACCCCTGACTGTGCATTTTCAAGGATTTGGATGGGAAACAAGCAAGACACAAAAACCTTTCGATACGGGAAGGAGTGCTCTCAGTGTACATACTGTTCACCCCTTTCTGGGCAATGCAATTAGAATCCAGATTTGGGAAGAGGCAGATCCTTCAAAGATATTATTCGAATGGGAACGGGTTGAAGGTCCTACTACCTGACTTTTTTCTCCTTCAATTTCACTTCTAGTAAATGTACAATCCCGTACAATATATGTCATCAAATATCAGGCGCTGTATTGAATGTAATTATAAGACACATAGTAGACTTTGGATTGGGGATACAACGTGCCCTATCTGTGGCTACTCGAGCGGATACTTCGAAAGCACACATGGAGGAGTACCTGAAGCTAGTATCGATGAAGCAAGGGCTGAATATTTGAGAATAGTAAGAAGAATTGAAGGTTCTGGAAATGATTTAGAAGGGTTTCAGAGAAAAGAAAGGTAATAAAATCCAAAATCTTGGTACATTATGTCAAGTTTTTTGGATATAATGAACTACTTCGCTGCAGAGCTGCGAAGTATCTTAAAAAAGATAGTAGTACTTATGCTCGCTCATCCCCGCTGCAGAGCAGACGGGATATTCTCGAGCATAATAAAGTTATGGCTAGATTAACTTACGAAGAGCTCATAAAAAAGCATGTCCATATTTTAAAAAGCCTTAAGACCAAAACCGGTCTTTTCCTGGCTTCCAAAAAAGGTGTGGGAACAGGGTATGACAAAAGCTGGCTGAGGGACAATTTTTATGAAACCATAGCCTTTGAAATAATAGGTGACTGGGATACTGTAGAAAGAACTTACCGGGCGATTTTGCATATACTTCTTAAACACGAGGCTAAAATTGATTCAGCGATTAAAAATAAACCCACGAGAAGTAGCGATTACATTCATGCCCGTTTTCATCCCGATACTTTTGACGAATTTTGGGAAGAGTGGGGGAATAAACAAAATGACGCAGTGGGGTGTATTTTATTTCGCATAGGGGAGCTTGAGTCTGTAAAGAAACGAACGATATTAAAAACAGACGATCATGTGCGAATTGTTAATAAGCTTGTGAAGTATCTATCCTCGATAGAGTACTGGAGGGATCCTGACAGCGGTATGTGGGAGGAGAATGAAGAATTGCACGCTTCATCGGTAGGCGCATGCGTAGCCGGTTTGAAATCAATTGCCAGACTTCCGCGGATAGAAGTACCTCTTAGTCTCGTTAAGAAGGGTGAAAAGGCACTTGATGCACTCCTCCCCAGAGAGTCTGACCGAAAGTTCGTCGATCTTTCGGAGTTATCACTCATTTGGCCATATAACATTGCAACACCCATCCAAACGGAGATAGTTTTGAGGAATGTGGAGTATCATCTTCTCAAAGAGCGCGGCGTTATCCGCTATAAAGGCGACAGGTATTATAACAAAAACCTGGATCTAGTCTCTGAGGAAGCTGAATGGACATTTGGTTTAGCATGGCTTGCAATTATTTATACAAAACTCGGCAATCACGACAAAACCCAGGAGCTCATAAAGGATCTTATTGCGATAGATACGCCGGAGGGCTTGCCGGAGCTGTATTTCTCAAATTCTCCGGAATACAACCAAAATACTCCGCTTGGGTGGAGTGAGTCGCTTTT
>CAZVJU010000006.1:0-6189 GCA_964627195.1 uncultured Gammaproteobacteria bacterium
ATTGGGATAAGCATAGGAAAAAACAAAGGCGTTTTGGATGAAGATGCCCCGGAAGCCCATGCACAAGTGACAAGAGTGATGTATGACTACGCAGATTATTTTACTCTTAATGTATCATCTCCAAATACTCCTGGTTTAAGAAGACTTCAGGATAAAGTCCCGCTTACAGACAATGTTCAGGCAGTTATTGGTGCTATGCAAGAAAAAGGTAGACGAAAGCCCCTGTTCGTAAAAATTGCACCGGATTTGACAGAAACTGCAGTTGATGACGTTATAGGGGTCGTTGTCGATAACAACTTGGAGGGAATAGTTGCCACAAATACCACTCTTAGCAATCAGATAAAAGCAAAATATAGAAGAGAGGGTGAAATGGGAGGCATATCAGGGGACGACCCTGATTATAGAAGAATGGTATTAGAAAAAATTGAACATATTTACAAAGCGGCAGGAGATAGGATCGATGTTTTTGGAGTCGGAGGTATTAAAGATTCAGAAACAGCTTTGAGTGTAATAATGAGAGGCGCCAGTGCACTACAAATAGTTACTGCAATTAGGAGTGAAGGACCGGCTGTTGCAGAAAATATAAAAAGAGGGATGTTAAGGTTCATGGACAATAATGGAGTAGGCAATATTCGAGAAATAAGAGGTATTGATGTCAGAAGCTAAATTTTATGGTCGACAGCTTGACAGAATTTAAAGTTTTGTGTATCCTCATCTTTACATGACAAAGCGTGAACTTGTTGATGTCGTAGCCAGAAAAGCGCATCTTACCAAAAGAGGAGCAGTAGAGGCAGTTGATACATTTCTCAACGAAGTCGGCAGGGTTCTGTCAAAGGGTGAAAAAGTAGTTCTATCCGGTTTCGGGACATTTCGAGTCATCTCAATGAAGGGGAAAACAGTCAAGATTCCTAATACTGACAAGCTTGTGACAATTAAAGCTCATCGCTCTCCCCGCTTCACTCCAGGAAAGAAACTGAAAAGACAGGTTACTCGGTAGTTTATACTTCATTACAATTGTTTACACAGTACTGATCTACGAATTTATTTGAACGCTACGAATATCTACGAATAGATCGTTGTATAATTGGAATATGTTTGGAAAAGATAAGGAAGGTACTGAAAGGACTATAATTGTTGAGCATTTATCAAAAAATTTTGAAGTTACGGAAAAGGAGTCAGGCCTTTTAGGAAGCTTCCGATCTCTTGTCTCTCCGACAAAAAAAACTATTCGGGCACTGAAATCCATTTCGTTTTCGATTTCACAAGGAGAACTGGTCGGATTTATCGGTCCGAATGGCGCTGGGAAAACAACGACACTAAAAGTTCTATCAGGACTTCTTTTTCCCACTGCCGGTTTTGTCCAGGTTTTAGGATTCGATCCCTGGAGTCGGAAACCTAATTTTTTAAAACAAATATCAGTAATTTTCGGCCAAAAAAACCAACTTTGGTGGGATCTTCCGGCGATTGACACTTTCGACTTAAATAAAGCAATTTACGAGATATCGGATAACAAATATAAAGATACTTTGGAAGAGTTAACACAGATTTTGGAAGTAAAGAAACTTTTACACATACAAGTACGCAGACTCTCTTTAGGTCAACGCATGAGATTGGAATTAATTGCTGCACTTTTGCACCAGCCGAAAGTGCTTTTTTTAGACGAACCGACAATCGGTCTTGACGTTGTTGGCCAGCAAAAAGTACGGGACTTTATTTTTGAATATAATCGCCGTTTTAAAGCAACAATAATGCTTACCTCCCACAATATGGATGACCTTATTGATTTAGCAAAGCGTGTAATTGTTATTTCTAAAGGGGAAATTCTCTTTGACGGCAATTTGAAAGAACTTGTCGACCAATTTGCCAAAGAAAAGATTATTAAAGTTTATCTTGCCAAAGAGGCCGACGTAAAAAGATTTGCTGAAATAGGAGAAGTAAAAAAATTTAACTATCCTCAGGCAATTCTTTCTGTCCCCAGGGAAGCTTCGGCTGTAGCAGCTTCGGAGCTATTACAAAACTTTCCTGTAGCGGATTTGACAATAGAGGAAGAGCCGATTGAAGACATCATTCGGAGAGTGTTCAAAGGCGAAGTGATTAAGAATAAATCATGAATAAATATCTTCAAGTTTTTAAAATTTCTTTTCAGCAAGAATTTGCTTACAGGATAAGTTTTATTATGTGGAGAGTGAGAAATATACTTCAGATTTTTGTCGTCTTTTTTTTGTGGTATACAATCTTTTATTTTCAAGGCAGAGAACTCTTCGGGTATGACAGAGAAAAGATTTTAACTTATGTCTTTGGATTAATTTTTGTTAAGGCCTTCGTTTTATCCTCAAGAGCGCAGGATGTTTCAGGAGAAATATCGCGAGGCGAGATTATTAACCATCTATTGAAACCCATAAGTTATTTCAAGTATTGGTTGACAAGAGATTTATCCAGCAAAGTCCTGAATTTGGTATTTGCTGCGGGGGAATTTAGTTTTCTTTATATTATTTTAAAACCACCCTTTTATTTTCAGAGTAATCCGCTTTATATAGTAGTATTTTTAGTCAGTATTTGTGCCGCAATTTTAACCTACTTTTTACTTTTATTTATAGTTGATTCGATACCTTTTTGGGCGCCGGAAATGGGTTGGGGCGGACACTTTTTGGTAACCGTCATTTTGGTTGAATTTCTTTCGGGGTCGCTTTTTCCTTTAGACATACTTCCCATAACTATCCAAAATGTTTTAAATTTCACTCCCTTTCCGTATTTAATTTTCTTTCCACTGCAAGTTTACTTAGGAAAAATAACTGGGATTTTGCTTTTTAAGGGGCTAGTTATCTCTTTCGCGTGGATTTTAGTTATGTGGTATCTAATGAAACGGATTTGGGAAAAGGGTTTAAAAGCATATCAGGCATATGGCAGATAAATTGAGAAATTCAACAAGAAGACTAAATTATTACCTAAGAATTTGGCTTGTTATGAATAAAAATGCTTTTATGATGGTTCTTGCACAAAAGAAAGTTCTAGTAATCTTTCTGACCGGAAAAATAATCCGCTTTGCTTTTTATATTGCTTTCCTCTTTTTTTTGGTAAAAGGAGCAGGGAGTCTGGCTGGCTATAATTCTACCCAGGCAATTTTTTTCTTCTTATCTTTTCTGATTATTGATACAACCTCGCAATTTTTATTCAGAGAAGTTTACAGGTTCAGATCGTATGTTGTGAATGGAGACTTTGATCTCATACTCGCAAAACCGGTTAGTCCCCTTTTTAGGGTTTTACTGGGTGGTGCTGATGTGATTGATTTAATTACACTTCCTCCGCTTTTTTTTGCCACGATTTATGTGGGAGGATTACTTTCCCCTTCATTAGCCGAAGTTTGCATATATTTACTTTTACTTGTATCCGGATTTTTAATAACAACAGCATTCCATATAATAGTCATTTCTTTCGGCATTATTACTTTAGAGGTGGATCATACGATCATGATTTATCGGGATTTATCCTCCATGGGAAGATTTCCTATCGATATTTATAAGGAACCTTTGAAAAGCATTTTGACCTATTTTATTCCCGTTGCCCTGATGATGAGCTTTCCGGCTAAGGGTTTGATGGGGTTAGTAGGTCCCTTGGGAATTATTATTTCAGTGGGAATTAGTGTCGCTGCACTTATTATTTCTTTGAGATTCTGGGAGTACGCGCTGAAACAATATACAAGCGCTTCCAGTTAAATGCAATGTTTTAACTTATGAATTCAGAAACAACAAAACTTCTTGTTATTTGCGGACCTACGGCAACCGGGAAAACTGCCTTAGCACTTCATTTGAGTAAAGTATTTTCGTCCAAAGGACGACCATCCTCTGGATGGGATGGGGAAGTATTATCGGCCGATTCTCGCCAAGTCTATAAAATGATGGACATTGGAACAGGCAAGGATTTGCCGAAGAATGTAAGATATAAGATGTCAGATATTAGATATAAGAATAAACCAATCGGCTACTATATTCTAAGTGGAGTGAAAATTTGGGGACATGATTTAGTTGATCCGAAAGAAGAATTTAGCGTATCACACTTTGTCACTATTGCAAATAACATTAGTCAGGCTATTTCAGATCGGGGAAAACTTCCTATTTTGGTTGGCGGGACGGGATTGTATATTAAGGGAGTGGTAGACGGAATACCTACCATCAATATTCCTAGAAACATAAAACTTAGAAAAGAGTTAGAGAAGAAAGAGGCAAGTGAACTCTACGATATGGTGATAAAGATAAATCCTGTAAAAGCTGAGTCGATGACCAACTCAGATAGAAAAAATCCCAGACGTCTTATCCGAGCCTTGGAGATAGGGCAGTTTAACAATGAAAACAAGCATACTTCGACGAGTCAAATCATCGACGAAAAAAAGGAAGTACTTTTTATAGGACTGACAGCACCCATGGACTATCTTAGCACAAAGATTGACACGCGGGTCAAAGAAAGAATAAAGCAAGGATTTAATAAAGAGGTTGAAAGTTTACTCGCAGGGGGTGTTAATTGGAAAGATCAGTCGATGCAGGCATTAGGCTATAGACACTGGCAAGATTATCTTTCGGGAAAAAAAACTTTAGATGAAGTAATTCGTCAGTGGATAAAAGACGAGAAAAACTACGCGAAAAGGCAGTTTGTCTGGTTTAAGAAGGACAAGAGAATACAGTGGTTTGATGTTTCTGAAAAAAGTTGGGAGAAAGACGTAGAAAAGATTGTTGGAAAATGGTATTCTTCAAGAAAGCGACTCTAATCTACGAATGACATCCGAATTATCCGAAAATTAAAATTCGGAACATTCAGGGATTCATTTGTATATTCGGGTCGGGTTTGAGCGAAGCGAAATATGCCACACAAAGTTGAAATTTCCCATAGAACAATAATATTTACAGTATTTTTTCTCATTTTTATTTGGTTTTTGTATTATATCCTGGATATTATACTTCTTTTGTTTGTTGCGATTTTGTTAGCTACGATATTAAATCCGGCAATTAAAAAGTTGAATCGCTATAAAATTCCGAGAGGACTGGCTGTTATTATTGTTTATCTAACAGTGGCGGCTTTAGCAATCTTTTCTATAGGAACGATATTAAATCCACTCGTTGAACAGACCGGAAATTTTGCAGTCAACTTTCCGATCTTTCTGGAAAGACTGCAGATCCCGCGATATTTAGTAGAGCAAGTTACTACGGAGATAACTTCTGAAATAGGGAGCATATCCTCTCAAATACTTAAAATAGGCGTTTCCATCTTCTCTAATATTTTGACAGTTTTTGCCTTACTTATTATATCTTTGTACCTCTCAATAGCTCGTGGCAGATTGGGAGAACAGCTTCGGATTGTCCTGAATGACGAGCAGTCAAAAAAGTTTGAAGCAACACTAGAAAAATTGGAAACCGATTTGGGAGGATGGACCAGAGGTGAAATTTTATTAATTTTTCTGGTAGGAATTTCTACATATCTTGGCTTAAGCTTATTGAAAATTCCTTATGCCGTACCTCTTGCGGCTCTGGCAGGCCTTTTGGAAGTAATACCAAATATCGGGCCGGTTGTTGCTGCTATTCCTGCAGTCATAGTCGGTTTTGGAATTTCTCCAATTACCGGACTTGCGGTACTGGCTCTGTCTTTCCTGATTCAGCAAGTTGAAAATTATTTATTTGTTCCTAAAGTAATGGAAAAATCTGCCGGGCTTAGTCCGGTAATTACTCTTCTGGCACTCCTTATCGGCTTTAAATTAAGTGGGATAGTAGGAGCCATGCTTTCCGTGCCGGTACTGATTACTTTAAGAGTTGTCCTTCATGAATACTTGCCTTTGGGTAAGTCGAAAGATTAATTAGTTAATTCCCAATATTTTAGAGTTCATACCTCACAATTATACAAAATTAAATGGAAAAAGTAGCATATTGATGGTATAATATACATGCTCTGGAGGAAGGACGGTTACCCCGTGAGATAGGCGTCGTAGACGCCACCATCTAACGGGGAGGAAAGTCCAGGCAGCAGAAGGCAGGGTGGTCGGCATAAGCCGACACGAGTAACGCCATTAGATAATTTCGTATCTAATGGGGCCAAGCGCTAGTTAGAGCAACAGAAACTATATCGGTTCTTTCACCCTAAAGGTAAAAGAATACGAGTGAAAAGTCAGCCAAAGGCTGATCGTCCGTTGGACGAGGCAATCCCCTC
>CAZVJU010000006.1:6199-59541 GCA_964627195.1 uncultured Gammaproteobacteria bacterium
GGCTTGAAGAGGCGGGGCGAGGAAGGGCATAGAAAGATTACCGCCGAGAAACAGAACCTGGCTTACTAGCCTCCAGAGTACGAAACGACCCCGATTCAATCGGGGTTTTTTCGTTTCGGGCGATGGCGAATGAAATACGACTTATAGTCTTGAATTAATGTGAAAAATAAGCGAAAATAATGTTTGCGATAGCTTAACTATGTATTATGTTTATGTCTTACAGAGTTTGAAAGACAAGGAACTTTACACGGGTTTTGCTGTAGATCTAGAAAAAAGATTGTATAAACATAACAACGGATCGGTTAGTGCAACAAAAAGTAGAAAGCCTTTGAAGTTAATTTATTATGAGGTTTGTGTTGACAAAAGAGATGCAACACACAGAGAAAGATATTTAAAAACCTCATGGGGGAAAAGATATGTCAAAAATAGACTTAAGAATTATTTTAGAAGTATGGCCACAGTTAGATAAGCTAAAGCTATCTAACGTGGCTCCGTTAAGTGCTCTGAAAGAGCTACTTAACTGGAGGAGGTGAAGATAAATGAACGGATTAACAGTTTGGCAGGAAGCTTTAATTGCTTCATGGAATCAGGTTTGGATGTCGTTTTTGGAAATACTACCGACTGTTCTCGGTGCGGTTATTGTTTTTGCCATAGGACTTATATTTGCCTTTTGGGCTAAGCGCTTAGTTATAGGGGTACTCAGTGCTTTGAGAGCAGAAAAAGTTGCAGATTCACTTGGCATCGATCAGTTTTTAAAAAAAGCGGAGGTTAAGCTAAATTTCGTTGAGCTTTTGGGACTTTTCCTGGAGTGGCTTATCATTTTAATTTTCTTCTTAGCGGCGGTTGATATACTTGGTTTATCGGTTGTATCAGATGTACTTAACCGTGTTGTTTCTTATATTCCCAATATTTTAGCTGCAGTACTTATATTTGCGGCAGGACACTATATTGCCAGAGTTACCGAAAATTTGGTCAAAGGTGCCTTGATATCGGTGGATCACGAGGCTGCAAAGCCGGTTGCAAAATTTGCCCGGTGGTTAGTACTTGTAATTGCGTTTTTTGCAGGGATAGATCAACTCCAGATTGCTAAGAGTCTTATTACGACATTTTTCCAAGGTCTTACCTATACTATAGTTATAGTTATTGGTCTTGGACTAGGATTAGGGTCAAAGGATCTGGTAGCTAAAATACTTACCGATTGGTATAAAAAAATCAGTAAATAAATAGTTAACCTTGCGATAAGGATTTGGATTTTGGTCAGAGTTTTTATACGCCTCGTTTTCATATATAATGGATTTACTAGGCACTGCCCATGCAAATAACACCAGAATCCCTCAAAAAAATTATTGTCGGCAGCGGTTTTGTTGGTGAAGCTGACTTTGATGGTGCTGCTAAAACAGCAATTGAGCTTGGAAAAAATATTGTAGACATATTGATTTTCCGGGGTCTTATAAACGAAGAGACCATTGGGAAATTGGTGTCAGAGCACTTCGAAGTCCCCTTTATCAGTCTTCGTAGACAAAATATTCAGTCTGAAGTTCTTTCTCTCATTCCTGAAAAGATGGCACGGATGTACAGGATTGTCCCTATTGGTAAAGAAAAAGGCAAATTAAAAATTGCGATGGAAAATCCTGAGGATTTTGAGGCTCTTGAATTTGCCAAAAGACATACAGGTTTTGAGATAGAAGCCTATTATGCCACTAAAGATGACTTATCTAAAGCCTTGGGACAATACAAAAAAGGTATTAAAGAGGATTTTGAGAAAATAATATCCGAAAACGTCAAAAGGATTGGACCCGAAGCGGATGAAGAAGATCTCGCCAAGGCAGCGGAGCAAGTTCCGATTGTAAAAATTTTAGATACAATCATGAGCTATGCAATAACGGAGAAGGCAAGCGATATTCATATTGAAGTTCAGGAAGAAGAGGTAGTTGTTCGTTTCAGAATTGACGGAGTGCTGAGGGATATTGTAAAGTTTCCCCGCGGAATTGAGACGGCTTTGGTTGCCAGAATAAAAATTCTGTCGAATTTAAAAATTGATGAGCACAGAACTCCCCAAGACGGCCGGCATAAATTTCTATTTGAAGACGAAGTAGTTTCTTTGAGAATTTCAATAATTCCCGGATTCTATGGGGAAAATGTGGTTATGCGTCTTTTACAGGAAGCAAATAGACCTTTATCGCTTGAGGAGCTTGGTTTAACAGGGCATAACTTGGAAATTATCCGCTCGAATATGACCAGACCGCATGGCATGATTCTGGTTACAGGTCCAACAGGTTCAGGAAAGACTACAACTTTATATTCCGTTCTTAATATTCTTAACACGATTGAAGTGAAAATTTGCACTATTGAAGACCCGATCGAATATGCAATTGGCAGGGTTACCCAAATTCAAGTAAACCCGAAAACCGGCATCGAGTTTTCAGCCGGCTTGCGGGCGCTCATGCGCCACGATCCGGACATTATCATGGTAGGCGAGATTCGTGACAAGGAAACCGCAGAAATTGCTATTCACTCAGCTCTCACCGGCCATTTGGTGCTTTCTACTCTGCATACCAATACCGCAGCTGGAGCTATACCACGATTTTTGGATATGGGAGCTGAAGATTTTCTTCTTGCTTCAACGTTAAATGTAGTTATTGCCCAGAGGTTGGTCCGAAAGATTTGCTCAAATTGTATTATTAAATACGCTCCCAGTGATGTGGTTCGAAAAAAACTTTCCAAAGATTTGGGAGTAAACCTCGAAGATCAAAAATTTTATAAAGGCCAGGGGTGTAACCAGTGTAATCGGAAGGGCTACACAGGCAGGATCGGAATATATGAAGCTTTGGCTATCACGGAGGAAATCCGAATTTTGATAACCCAAAAGGCGACAAGTGATGAAATTCAAAAAAAGGCAATTGAGGAAGGGATGGTTACGATGCTTCAAGATGGGTTAGACAAAGTTTCTTCCGGTTTAACTACGATAGAGGAAGTGTTAAGAGTGGTAAGGGAGGAGTAGTTTTCAGTATGCTTTTATATAAATACAAAGCTAAAGACAAGGAAGGCAAGATAATAGAGGATGTTGTTCAGGCAGTAAATAAAAAGGAAGCTGTAGCTTTTCTCAAATCTGACGATTATCAGGTTTTAACTATTAAGAACTTAAGTAAAGGGGGGGGATTTGTTATTTTCGGCGGAGGAATATCTGTATCTGAAAAAGCTGCCTTTTGTCGGTTTATGGCTACGATGCTTAGGGCGGGACTTCCTCTTCCTGAAGCGATTGATATTATTCGTCAGGAGACCCGCAATAAAAAACTCCAGGAAGTGCTTTTTGATATATCCTTTCATATAAGAAAAGGTGCGCAAATTTCTTCCGTTCTTGCCGGTTATAAATCTGAATTTGATCCTGTTTTTTTAACAATGATTAAGGCAGGAGAAGAATCCGGTACTCTGGAGAAATCTTTTGATTATTTGGCAAAACAACTTTTAGCTTCTTATGAACTGTCCCAGAAAGTAAAAAGTTCAATGATGTATCCGATGGTTATTATAGGAGCGATGATTGCAAATGCAGGTGTTATGTTAGGCTTCGTACTTCCTAAAATGAGTGAGGTTTTTCTTTCTCTCAATGTTGAATTACCCACCGTTACACGATTTGTTCTGAATTTTGGCAAAGCTGTTGGCCAAAACATGGCTATAACATTCGGAGCGTTTTTTGCAGTCATTTTTATAGTTATTATGCTTTTTTTGATCCGGTCTACGAGAACTTTGATTTTTTCATTTTTTGTCAAACTTCCGGTTATATCAAAGGTGATGGATCAACTAGATACTGCCAGATATGCAAGAACTTTCTCGACACTTCTGAAAAGCGGAGTTCCGATAATGGTTGCACTTGATGTTTCCTCCGATGTCCTCAGGCAGCCGGGTCTTAAAAGGCAGGCGAAAGAGTTAAGTAGCGGCGTGGCAAAGGGTATGTCCCTGAGTGAAATTTTGACAAAGCAGAAAAGATCTTTTCCGGTTACGATGATACAAACCATTCGTGCGGGAGAAAAAACAGGAAGTTTGGAAATTGTCTTAGATGAGCTGGCTGCCTTTTATGAAATGGAGGTTGATTATAGTTTAAAGCGAGCAACCGCGCTATTGGAACCACTTCTCATGCTCATTATCGGAGTTGCGGTTGGAGCTATGGTGATTCTTCTGATCACACCTATTTATAGTATAGTGGGAGGATTGGAAAGTGGTTTGTGACGATGAACGAAGAAAAAAGAAGCTCCACTTCACTAATAGTATTTGTAGTTTTACTTTTAGTGATAGTCATCTTGGTCATATCAGCCTTTAAATTGTTTTCTTTTTCAGACAAAGAATCAGCAGTGTCTGGCGAAGACAACGAGGAAACCACCACCGACAATTCTCAGGAGAATTTTGTTGGCGATTATTTTACTGAAGAATTTGCTAAAAGCCCTGAAGCTAATGAAGTGGAGTCTGAAGGTATAGGAGAATCCAAAAGTTGCGAACTTTTAGGTCAGAATGTGCGGGAGGGAACAGTAATTAATGATTCTACATGTGCTTCTCCCTAGAATGGGAATTTTTGCGTTAGTTTTACTTTTCCTCTCTCCAAGATATAAATTCATACTCTCCGGAAGTTGGAAAATAAGGCGGAGGAGCGTAGAGAAGATTGGTATCATAGTTCACCGTGCGGGTTGTAAAACCTGAAATAAGAGTTGAGCCGTACGTATGGTTCCAATACGACTTGTAGTAATTGATGAGAGCTCCGTTTATTGTCAAACTGTTTTTTATAGAGCCAATTAGAGGATTAATCCCGATGTTTGTTCGACATTGATCGTTTGTATATCTATGTCTGATAATTTTTCCTTTTTGTGCCATAAGCACAGCATCTACTTGAAAGTTGTTAGGTATATCTCGGGTGAAAAAGATATTGTCTTGGGAAATAATACCTAATACGTCGCTTCCGTCGTATGCTGTATAGGTAATACTATTAGGGATCCAGACATCTACCTGACTCGATTGTATGGGAAATGTGGCAGCGGTTACTGTAATTCGTCCTCGAACAGTACCTTCTAACCAGAGGTTATCTTCTACGAAGACTATTGGATTATCCAATACGTTATAAGTTCCTAGAGTGGTTTCTGATGTTATTACTTGATCAAGATTTCTACATCCTCCAACCCCCTCAGCTCCTAAGCCTGAACCCGATGTACTAAATCCACGAATCGCGGATGTTGAATCAACTCTCTTTACGGTAAAAGACCCATCGTTTGAAAAAATGACGTGATAACCTCTTTTTCCTGATGAATCAAGATGAAGTCCGTCTGTTAGAGCGGAGTCTCTTATATTTGTAAGATCGACTGAAATAGCATCAAAATCAACTTGTGTTACAGGGAATTGCCACAGTCCTTGGTCGCCTCCACTTCCCCAGACTCCTGGTTTTTGTTGAGGAGTGTTATTAGGAGGAGGATAGCCAGGACCGCATCCGGTTTCACTTCCACACATATATGTGTCCTGAGCGCTTGTAATAAGTGAAGTATTTGTTCCGTCCATGCGAATACCGTTATTAGAGTGGATTAAACCATTAATAGTAATTCCAGCTCCATACCAAGTACTTGCATTTGTGAGGAATGAGTATCTGGCAAAGGAAGGAATTCCGTATTGTACGGAAACAGTTCTTTTTATTTTTGGATATTGATAAGTCCAACCTGTAGATTTAATGGTTACTACAGAAGAGCCAAGATTTGGCTCAACTATTTCAAGACTGTATTTTCCAAGGGCTTTCCCTTGAGGATCCGTGAATTCATGTTCATATGGGCCCGGTTGGCCTGTTCCATCAGTAAAATCATCCGGGTCGTGGGCCAGATGCCAGCGGTAATAGTTTACGCCTGCTTCAGCAATGTGGAGTGCACTCTCCAAACCTACTTGTCTATTTGAATAGTTAAACTGTAAAGTCAGAACAAAAAGAATTCCGTAAAGAACAACTAAAAGAGCACCGGTTATAATAAGGAGAGCCGGAGTGATTGTACCCGTGAGTGAAAAACGCTTCATATATTATTTCATTCTAGATCCTAAAGTTAGTCTTTTAAAGATTCTCTTTAAGAATTCTCAGTTGAGTGTAAGATTCAAGAATGAAATTATTGTCCGCGTCATTATTTTTTGTATTTAATTCAAGAAAAACTTTCATAAGTTTAGTATCAGATAACCGGACAGGTTCGGCTAGTGGATTATTTGCTGTGTCCGCCGGCCAATCACCATTGTAATAATAAAAGATTGGATTTGCGCCATTTCGGACATTGTCAGAAAGAACTCTTACTTTTTCATTTGCAGGAGGATAGGTCGCAGGGTAACCTATCGGTTCTATTACCCCCTTGACAAATTGCGTTCCTGTTAATGAATATCGGACCTTTTCAGTTACTCCGTCGTAATCGATATCGGAATAAAAAATCATTTCTTGGTCCCGAGCTCGCTCCATGGGATAGGCTGCGTTTTCCCCCGTTTGGATGTTTCTTAGGTCACGGACCATTAAACTAACTTGCGAATTTGTTTCCTCGATGTTTAAGAGATTTTTGAAAGTAACAAGCCTGCTTTGTGTAGTGATATAAATCAGCGACAGAATACCTCCGCCGAGAATTACTGTAATCACCGCAGTGATAAGGACTTCGATGAGTGTAAAACCCGAATTGGTAGTAAGTGGTAAGTTGTGAGTTGTAAGTGGTCTGAAATTAGTTTTCATAGTTATTGATTCATAATTTCCTCTTCTTAACTTCCTTATTGTGGAGTTAAAATTATTTGTTCTTGTGTTTGGTTCAGAACGTCGATATTGTTGCTAAAGTCCAAAAATCCAGATGCTGTTGCACTCATGAGATAGGACTGTGCTTGTAATCCTGGAAAAAAGGTTTGTCCGAAATCAGGATCGGATGATCCTCCTGAATATTTTGTTTCGGAATATCCGCTTCCTGCATCTGATAATATTGCGGACACCGAAGCGACGGGAGTATTTGATGTGTCCACAAATGTAGTAAGAAGACTGTTTGTGGTATGGGGTGAAAGAGAAACTACTAAGGAAGGGTTTGTATTTGGAAGAACAGCAATTGGTAAGTAGGGATTGGCTCCGGAAATATCGTAAGGGGAGGATGGTTCTAAAATGACTACATAGTTATCCCACTCGAAATCTGTCAAATTTAGAGTTCCTGAAGAATCGGTGGATAAAGCTTCGTCATATTTGTAGACAGACTGTCCAGATGTATCTACACCTATCGTTTTTTGTCCTCTTAGTTGAAAGTTTACATTTCCCAAGGACGCGAAGCTATTCTCTCTGGAATCAACTGTTGAAATTACAAGTGTAGAGATTTGGTCAATTGCAAAACTAATTTCAGTGAGAGCACCATCTAAAATAGTCTGATGAGGCTTATTGGGATTGGCCACTTCACTAGTTGAGTATGTTCGCTCAACGCTATAACCTGGTTTTGTAACTGTTATCTCGTAACAGGAATTACAAATAGGCATACCTGGTCGGATAACTCTTCCGTTATCGGAAGTTGAGGTAGTTATATTAATTGGCGGAGCGAGAGAATTTGCAATTATTGTTACCGTTGCTTGAGGGATTGGGTCGCCATTTGAGTTAAATACAAGAATAGAAAGTGTCCCTCCACCTGCGGTTGTTTCTACTCCTTTAGGGGCGATATCACTCAAAAGCACTACCGGGTTTTTTCTTGAAGTGGCAACGCCTTCCCATGAAACTTCAACCCTGACTCGTTTGTAGTCTGTAGCTAAAGTATCATCCGGAATTCCTCCTTCTGTACCATCAAAGGGATCATCAATATAAATTATTTCTGTTTTAACAGTATAATTAAGTTTATTTCGAGTAATAGTTTCTTCTCGCAGAATAGGACCCCAGGGAACACCACCTAGCGTTCCTACATTATCAAACGGGAGGTTTCTAAGTAGTTCCAGTTTTTCCTGGGCAAGGTGTTTGGCAGTTATTCTGGCCCGATTAAAAGAAACGAAATTAAAAGACGCGCCGACAACCGTAAATATCGCCTGGGCAAGAATCGAAAAGACAGCGAGTGCAACAAGAATGCCAATGAGACTTTGGCCACGGATAAGACCGTTATTAGTGTTGGACAGCATGAAATTTATATATGTCCTTCGACTCCCTTTGGTCGCTCAGGATGGGAAAGGATAATACCTTTCTCAATTGATATTAAGTATATCATCTGCAATAATGAATAATAATGCGAATGCAACGAATTTTTATACGAATGCAACGAATGGCTACGAATGAATTGGATTAATAATTTGTAGTTACCACGCCTAGCGTGGCAAAGCTTTGCTTATTCGTATCATTCGGATACATTCATAGATTAGCATTATTTTTTTATGTTCAAAAAAACGTTCATTTCAATTTATTTTTTGGCCAGTAGGGTAATTGTAGTTCAACTATCTTCTGATAAAAAGAAAATCGTTAAGGAAGCGACGGTAGAAATTCCTCCAGGAATTATAGAAAACTCTAAGGTGATTGACGAGAAAGGTCTTTCTCAAATCTTAAAAAACGTTTGGACTAAGTTTCACCTCAAGGAAAAATCAGTAGGTCTTATCCTGCCAGAATTTTCTACTTTTACTAAGCTTTTTAAACTGCCGAAACTGAGAGTATCTGAACTTGCAGAGGCAGTTACCTGGCAAGCTCAGGAATTCCTTCCTACGCTCCCGTCAGAAATGATTACAGATTGGAAAATAGTAGAAAAGAGCTTAGCCGGTTTTGAAATTTTGTTTATTGCGGTTAATAGAGAGCTTCTTATTGGCTATGTTAAAGCGAGCGAGATGGCTGGTCTTTTTCCTTTAGTTGTAGAGATACCCTCTGTAGGGTTAGCGAGGCTCACCAGCGAAAAAGGATCAGGAAGTTTTATTGTGTATACCAATTTCGGCGAAACCCTTCTAATTATCTCCGAAAAGGAAAAGATTTTCGGGACTTCAGTTTTTTATGGTGCGAGTAGTGAGCAGATAGTTAAAACGTCACAGCGCATGCTGGTTCATTACAAAGATGTTAAAGTGGCAAAGCTGCTGGTTGGCGGAAATGAAATGACAGAGGAGTTATCTAAAAAACTAGGTTCCGCTCTGAAACTCTCGTCAGAATGGTTACAACCTCAACTTGTCAATCTGGAATCAAAGGAAATCCAGCAATTTTTAATTCCTATATCTCAGCAATTTGGGGAAACTGCTGAGCCTATGGACCCGACTTCCGTCAATTTACTTCCAGCGGCATTGGTGGATAGATATAGAGTTGCAAAATTAAAACTTCAAATTTGGAGCCTGACGTTAACTGTTACCTTGTTTGTTTGGATTTCATTTTTAATAACATTGGGCGCGTATCTTTTTATGAGAGAAAGTACTGCCCAACTCAAGTCAAGTATGAAGGTAAGTGTTAACGCTCAGAAACGGCAGGAGTTTGTGAAAGAGGTAGAAGCAACCAATAGGATATCGGGAAAGATTCTTGCTATCAAAAAAAGTCATGTCTTGCCGCAGAAAATACTTAATGGTATTTATAGCGCAAAACCTTCCACTATTTCCTTAGTTTCATATTCGCTCGACTTGGATAAAGGGGAGATTGACCTAACAGGGATATCATCGTCCCGGGAATCTTTACTTGCCTTTAAACAAAATTTAGAGTCGACTGAAAATTTTTCGTCAGTAGCTATACCTATATCGAGTTTCGAGGAGGAAACAAATTTACTATTCCAGATGAGTTTTAAATATAAACCGATTTATACAGTTATACCATCCCAACCTGTAAAGAAAGAAAGGGTAATAAATGATAACTAAGACTACTTTAGACAAGGTAGACAAAAAAGAGACAAACAAGGATACGCAAAATCAGCCGGTGGGAGGTTATCTTACTCAAATGAAGGAGCTTCCGCCGCAGGAGGAGGCTATTGCGACAAAAGTAAAAACCGAGTCAGAAAAACCACCTCTTCAGGAGACAAAAGAGGTCGGTAAGGTGACTAAAGGTGAGCCACAGAAAGAAGATAGAAAGGATATGGCTGAAGATCCATTGGAGCAAGAACTTTTTGGGGAAGAGAAATCTTTTCGGATTCCTTTATCATCAAAAGATGTAATTTTAGGAATAATTAACATTGTTTCCGTGATTTTTTTGATTATTATTCTTTTTCAGTTTCCTAAAAAAGCACAGGAGCTGAAGAGTTTGAGAGTGGAGGAGTATCTGAATGAAGCTACGGAAACCTTTGAATTTGAGGAAATGGAGCTAAATAGACAGAAGTCCGAAAAGCTGCAGACATTTTTTACCGACGAGTCGGGAATAGTTGAGTTTGTGAATGAACTTGAAAAAATCGGGTCTGCCAGCGGGGTTCTTAAAAACGTTACTTTTGCCAACCAAGTGCCTGTAAAGGATAAGGCCGGAAGTTTTGGAATTCCAATCGTAATCGATCTCGAAGGCAGTTGGGAAGGTATCGATCAAGATTTACAAAAAATTGATAAATTAAGTTTCCTCATAAGACCTGTCAAGGTGGATGTAGAACCTTCCGAAGATGAGCCGGGAGTGATACTATTTAAGTACGGAGTTATTTTGTATGTTAACGATACAAAATTCGCACAATAGTGCGACTTTTGTAAGCAGAGCTTGGCACCACTTTGTGTTGTGGCATATGATATCTGTAAACTGGGAGAAAATAAGTAAATAATATTATTTACTTGGCATATTCTTGATATATATATATGAATTTAAGTGAAACATTAGAATCTGTAGATAAATTTTATATCGTCTTTGCAGCAATTCTTATCCTTTTGGCTGTAA
Source organism: uncultured Gammaproteobacteria bacterium (assembly GCA_964627195.1). Taxonomy (GTDB): domain Bacteria; phylum Patescibacteriota; class Microgenomatia; order UBA8517; family UBA8517; genus CAZVJU01. The sequence continues at coordinate 16,992 of CAZVJU010000006.1, forward strand.
TGGTTATATTCTCTTTTCGTGGGCTCTTTTCAGCTTATCTGACGGCATATGAAATCGGTCAGAAAGACTTGGGAAATAGCGTAAGAATAGATAAAGGTAACATGGAAGAAGCTGATAAATGGGTGTCAAATAAAGAAACCTTACCATTAGAAATTAGATGATGAAAAATAATAAGATTGTTCTTGCTGTTAAACGGGGTTTTACATTGATCGAGCTTCTGGTTGTTATAGCCATTTTGGGAATTTTGTCGACTGTTGTGGTTGTAGCAGTTAATCCGGCACGACAGCTTGCCAAAGCTCGAGATGTCCAAAGGGAAACCGATCTGATAGGGATTATGTCGGCAATCCTGCAATATTCTTCGGAACATAGCGGATCTTTGCCTGATACAGACGGTGATCCGGATATTAGTAATTTCCCCGGCGCAGCTACCTGTATGGGTTCGGATGCGGGTTGTTTTGACCTCGCGAATTCAGGCGATGTAGGAGATGAAATTGTTCCTGTTTATTTGGTTGAAATACCGGCCGATCCGCAAGCGGATGATCCAGTGGGAAACACAGAGTATACGATATATGTAGATGTAAATGGTCGACTCCATGCCGCAGCCATAGGCGAAATTAACAATCCGATTACGGTAGATAGATAGTTTTAAAAAGTTTGTCTTCAAATTAGCCCTATTATGAAATCATGGTAAAATCGGATTATGGATTTTATTGACAAAAAATTAACACTAAAAGAAATTTTACATCTGCGCAATAAATATGGCGTTTATATGAAGCTTACAATTGACGTTGAAAACAGATGGGTTATTGTCGGAGGAGAATTGCATGCTGACGGCGAAAAGTTGTTGCTTGAGAAAGGAAGTAAACAAAAAGATATTTGGGGCGGGGGGATTAATTTTTTGGATAAGGAAGTAGATACAACAGCAGTTCTCAATATTCGACCACGATTGGATAACGACAATCTAGAAATATTGGATTCAGAAATCCGCAAAAAATTTTATGATATTATAAAAAAGTTTTTTGAAAAATTATGGCACTAGATAAATACGATAATGTTTCTGATGCCGTTGCCGATCTTTATCGTGCGTCCTACTATTTGGCTAAAAAATCAAAAGATGTTGGGATATTGTTTTTATTAAAATCAAAGAAAAGGTTAGGGGAAAAGTTAACTTTGGACATAAATAAAATAGTAAAAGGAAATGTCCTTAACCGTTCTTATGACTATTATTATTGGGCTGAAAAGGTTCTTGATGAGTACAAAAGGTTAAAAATGATTTTGTCTTCGAATTAGCCTTAGAGTAAAATTGGTCACTATTCACCAGAAGAAATGTAATTATGGTAAAGAAATCATTTACTGAACTTACGAAAATAGAGCGGAGCGTTTTAGACAAACTTGATACCCCTACAAAAATTCAAAAGTTTATTGACGAAAAAATTACCTATGATCCGGTGAAAGAAGATAGAAGTGTCAGGGAAGTAATTAGGGATAAAAAAGCCGAGTGTTACAACGGAGCGATTTTCGCGGTAGCGTGTTTATTCCATAACGGCTATAAAGCATCGATCATTGAACTTCTCGCCCGGGATGACGAGGAGCACATTTTATGTGCCTATCAAGTCAATGGAAGATATGGGTCAATTGCCCAAAGTAAATTCTTAGGCCTTAAAGGGCGAAACCCCATTTATAAAACTCTGCATGATTTGGTAGTGAGCTACATGGAATTTTATTTTGCGTTTGACGGTAGGTATACTCTCTTATCACATACCAAACTTCTTCCCCTTTCTAAATATCACAACAAATGGTTTTCCGACAGCGGCGTAGTTAGGAAAATGGCAAAAGATTTGCGTGAGTCAAAACATGTAAACCTAATCGGTCCGGAAGACTCATTTTCTTACGTGTCTTACGAGCGGTTTTGGAAAGAGATTTTGGTTTTGCCGAAGGGAATAACACTTTCCAAAGATTATCTTCCCCGACCGAAGAAATAAAAAGTACAGCAATTAAGTAGTGGGTTTCCGAATTTGTCCGCAAATTATATCTGGAGTAGAATATTGAAAGAATGTCTGTAAGTATCACATATTTTGTTCATGGAACAACAATTGATAATGAAAAAGGGATTTCCTCGGGTTGGTCGGATACTGAACTTTCAGAGTTGGGTAAAAAACAGTCGAGAGATTTAGGAGAAAAAACTAAGGATAAAAAATTTGATGCTGTGTTTTGTTCTGATTTAAAAAGAGCAGTGGATTCTGCAAATATTACTTTCGGCGGAAGTTTTAAAGTTATTCAGGACCAAAGACTTCGCGAGTGTAACTATGGAGATTTGAATGGTAACCCTTCGGAAATTGTTGATCCGCTGCAGGAAAAAAATATTATAAATAAATTTCCCAATGGCGAAAGTTATGAAAACGTAAAGGAAAGAATTCAAGATTTTTTGACTTTCCTGAAAAAGAATTATGACGGGAAATCTGTCGGAATTGTTGCCCATAAAGCACCTCAACTAGCACTGGATGTTTTAGTAAAAGGCAAAACTTGGGAGGAAGCTTTTGCCGAGGACTGGCGGAAGAAAAAAGCCTGGCAACCTGGGTGGGACTATGTTCTCGAATAATTTGCCTTCAAATTTACTCCGGAGTGATTATAGCTTGACAATATCTACATGAAGTATATACTGAGTATATATGAGTACAGCTGTTATAAATATCAAAACTGATGTGAAGATAAAAAGCCAGGCACAGAAAATTGCTTCAGATTTAGGTTTTAGCCTTAGTGCTTTAATCAATGGTTATCTTAACCAGCTAATTAAAACCAAGACGGTTCATTTTTCCGCTACGGAAGAAATTCCCAGCGAATTTATGATACAAGCTCTTAGAGAGTCGGAAGAAGATAGAAAGAAGAAAAGATTTAAGTCTTTTGATTCCGCTGATAAGGCCTTAGGATATTTAGATAAAATAATTAATGAAGGTAAAAAGAATTGATTTTTCGAAGAGGTTTGAAAAAGATTTAAAGAAGGCCCCGGTAAAAATTAGAAAAGCTTTCAGAGGAAGAATCGAAATATATCTTACGGATAAATTTAATCCCATTTTGAATAATCACGCGTTGACTGGCAGGCTTGAGGGTTATAGGAGCATTAATGTAACAGGCGATTGGAGAGCTATTTTTAGAGAGTTAGAGAGCGGAGAAATTGTTTATTTTGACTTTTTGGGTACACACAGCCAACTTTATAGATAGTTCTATTAAAGAATAATTTATCTTCAAACCGAATCGGAAATTAATGATAGAAATCATAGTAGAATAACGTAAAGGCACGAGATTCTGATACACAGTCTTGAGAGTAAAAAACGGTGATTTGTAGATTTAAGATATGGCAAAAGTAGCAGGCAAATATTGGTTTAAGGCCAAGAATTATGGCTGGGGATGGTATCCGGCAACTTGGCAAGGATGGTTAATTTTGGCAGGATTTATTTATCTTAATTATTGGTAATTATCAAGAAATTGATTCTCAGTCCCATTCCATAAGTGACACTTTACTAAACTTCATACCCCGGGTGTTGGTGTTGACTCTTCTTTTAATCGCAGTTTACTTCCTGACCGGCGAGAAACCGGAATGGCGATGGGGTGGGAAGAAAATTAAAATGTAAAACCATAGGATTGTCTTCGAATTAGCTCCGGAGTAGAATTATTTTAAGCTAATTCAAGAAGTCCACCGCTTTAGACGTGGATGAATTGAATCATTGAAAATTCATTCGCCGAAGGCGAATGTAGCTCGAAGGACCACGGCATAAGAGGTGGACTTCTATCTGAGGTTGTTAACCTCGCTGCGGTATAGAACTTACACTATTTTGAAAAAGAGAAAAAAATCAATACCAACTTTAGTGGGAATTCTACTGCTGATGATTGGAATTTTATCGGGTCTCCTTCTTATTTCAAGAAGACAAATTTTTGTGCAAAAGGCAGCGCCAAATACAACACTTAATCTTATTCCCAGCACGAATAATCTTAAAGTGGGTGATAGTTTTAGTGTGTTTGTGAACATAGATACGGGCAGTAATACTTTCATTGGGGCAGAACTTTATTTAGATATCGAGCCGGTGTCACTACTGGAAATTACTGACATAACAAGCGGTGATTTCCTTCCAGTTACCGGCGAAGAAGTTAAATCGATAGACAATTCCGTAGGTAAAATAGAGTATTTGGTTTACCTCATACCCGGGAGTGAGATTACTCCGTTAAAAGGCAAAGGAACTTTGGCGGTGATTTGGGCAAAAGTCTTGAAAGAAGGGTCGGTAACTATCAGTTTTAACCCAAAAAGCCAGACTGCTACAAGTGATGAGGATGCGGGTCAGAATTTGTTGGCAAGTGCAGAATCTCTACAGATTTTGATAAATAGCGATAGAGAGTTAACTGAAACCTCGGCTCCTATTTCTTTAACACCAACCGGGATTTCAGAAAAGAAAATTTCGCCGACACTAACTCCCGGAAAAAGTGAGTTACCAAAGGTTAAAAAGTCGCCTACTACTGTACCGACTGACTTTCCATCGCCGGTCGTTTTTGACGAACCGGGCCGCGAGGATGAAGAAAACAGTAGCTGCGTGGATTTCGGCTATTTGTTTTTAGTGATTAGAAGATTGGGAAGAGATGTGAATCCCGGTACTGATGGAGATTTTACAAACGACGGACAAGTAAGTTTCACTGACTTATTTGCAGTTTTAGGCGAGATTAAACTTAGGTGTAACTAGCCGCTCGGTTTTCTTGTCTTCAAATTATCTCCGGAGTAGAATGTGATTTGATGAAAGTTAAAGTTGCTGTTTTGCAGTACGATGTTCCCGAGGAGTCTGATACTTCTTTTAAAAAATTAAACGAGATGATTTTGCAGGCTGGGTGGGCTGGAGCGAGACTAATAGTTGCTCCTGAAACTGCTGTCGGAGAAGTTGGGGAATTGAAAGAAAAAGACATAGATTATTTTTCAAGACTCGCAGAAATTGCAAAGAAACACAGCGTTTTTCTAGCTACAAGTTTTTACACAAAAAAAGACGGTAAATTTTATAACCAAGGCCATATTATTTCCCCTGAGGGTAAATCTGTTGTATCGCACAGAAAAATGTATCCGGCAAAACCGGAGATAGAAAATATCGGTGTAGTTGCTGGAAGTTCTTTAGAAGTCAAGAAAACAGAAATCGGTAAACTTGGTATGCTTATTTGTAAAGATGGATTTAATAAATATTCCCACTTTTTGTACGACAAATTTAATTCGTTGGGGATAGAAATAATTTGTATTCCGACCTGGTCTATTGGTTGGAAGGAGATGAACACTGAAGAATATGTAAAAGCACTGTATGTGTACGGAGCTTTTACAAGTCGATCATTTATTCTTATGTCGGGTAATTTGAATATGTCTTTTAACTCATACGGGAGGTCCCTAATAGTTAGTCCGATAAAGGGTATTTTGAAAGAGGGAAGTAGTAATCACAAAGAAATTCTTTATGAAGAATTGGATTTAGATGAAGTTGCTAAAGCCCGAAAGTTTGATTCCTGGTGGCAGCCGAAAAAGAAAATTGACATCGAATAATTTGTCTTCAAATTAGCTTCAGAGTAAAATTGTTACAATGAAATATCAAGTCCCGGAGGTGGGTGAGATTGAAATTAAGACAATTATACTCGACCTTAATGGCACACTTTCTGTCAATGGAAAAATTCCTGACGGGGTAAAAGAGAGATTAAAAAAACTAAAGGACTTGGGTATAAAGGTTATTTTACTTACGGGTGATCAACGAGGAACTGCTGCAGATTTATGCAAAGAATATGGAATAGACTTTGTTCGTACAAAGAATGGCAAAGAAAAAGAAGCAGCAATGAAATCTTTTGATTCAGAAACAACCGCCGCAATTGGGAATGCAAGGATCGATATCGGAACTTTTAAACACGCGAAAGTGTCTCTTGCTACATTGCAATCTGAAGGTGTTCACATGGGGATTATTTGTAACGTAGATGTGGTTGTTCCATCCATAAATGACGCGTTGGATTTCTTTATAGACTCCGATATTTTTTGCGTAACTTTGCGAAAATAATTCTCTTCAGATTAGTACTTCTAAAGAGTGTAAAATTTAAAAAATATGAGTGAACAGACATCACCTGTTGATGATTATTTGTTGCCGTTAGTTCAAAGAGTTTTAAGAGTTTTTCCTGCATGGAAAGTATTTGCTTTTCAAGGAGCTCTAACTGCCGTTCTCGTTGGGTGGGGTATTGACTATACTTTGGCAGATGGTTTGGTGTATCTATCCTTTAACTTTTTATTCTTGTGGTTACTTTACAGGAAATTCGGAAGGGTCAGGGATACGAAGATTTTTGTTTACGGATTTGCTGGGATAAGTGTTTTGCTACAGCTTCTGATATTCTTTCCGGGAATTGAGAGTGCAATAGGAGAAGTTTATTTTAGGATTTATTGTTTGATAACAAAAGTGTATTGTTAGTATAATCGAAAAATATAAATTTGTCTTCAAATCAGCTCAAAGTTTTAATATGTTTGGCGCTATCGATACAATTTGGTTTGCAACATTTTAATCTCTCGTATGAGTTTCTTGGAAATTACTTTAGGATAGTTTTTGAGCGGTTTTAGCTCGCTTCCAATCCCTTGTGTTTCAGGGATATCTTTTTTACCACCTTTATTTTGCTTGAGAATACCTTGCCGGCTCTGCCGCGAGGATGAACGAGCATAAGTACTGCTATCTGAAAGATACTTCGCTGCTCTGCCGCGATGCAGTTCATTTTGAAACTTTTGCCATGTGTTGTATCCGTCTTCAGTTAGGTGCATTGACCCTGTACAGCTATCACTTTTGCACAAACAGTTATGACTGCAGGGGTTGCAAGTCATTTTGGGAGGAAGTAAATATGAAATAGTTAATTCAGATCCTTTCCTAATGTTTTTTAATGCAAAAACAATAGTGTGGTTTCTAAATTTAGTTATCCAGCAATTCGGAGAGCAGGAATGATTAAGGAGATAAATGCCGGGCTTTTTTAAATCGGGGTAAATACCGGTCTCGTCGTCGTAATACATTAAGTATAAGTTTTTCTTTTCCTTCTCAAAATCGACATCTTTTAACTGAACCACTTTGCCCACGTAATCACCAATCACTACTCCTTGCCTAATTGGTTTATTGGCAAAAACCCCTCTTCCTTTATTCTTTGTTTTTTTAATTTCCCAATAAACTTCGGGCAATAAAAACATATGCTAATTTACCATACATTTTCAATTATAGTTCTGATTTGTCTTCAAATTAGCTCTGGTGGGAATACTCTATTTCCATTTATATGTAAGGCTTGTATAGTAGTGAGAAGTTTGGATCTTTAACACACTTATTTTAATGGATCAATTTATTCTGCATTACCCTGTGCTATCTGCTCTTATAGCTGGCATATTTGCCTGGGGATTAACGGCGCTTGGTGCGGCAGGCGTATTTATTTTTCGGACAGTTAGCCAAAAGTTATTGGATTCAATGCTTGGGTTTGCTGCGGGCGTTATGATTGCAGCGAGCTTTTGGTCATTGCTTGCTCCGTCAATAGAGCTTAGTGAGCAGATCGGTGTGGTAAAGTGGATTCCGCCAGTCATTGGGTTTTTAGTTGGAGGGTTTTTTTTGTGGCTTGTTGACAAGATTTTACCCCATTTGAATATCGGACAATCAAAATCTCATCCCGAAGGGATACCTACCAATTGGCATACAACTGTTCTGCTTTTTTTAGCCATAACATTTCATAATTTTCCTGAAGGATTAGCAGTCGGTGTTGCTTTTGGAGCAGCTGCGGCTGGTATACCGGGGGCCAGTGCTGCCGCTGCAATGGCCTTAGCGATAGGTATCGGAATACAGAATTTTCCCGAGGGGTTTGCTGTCTCAATGCCATTTAGACGGGTAGGAGTAACGAAGCTTAAAAGTTTCCTCTTTGGACAGGGTTCAGCGCTTATTGAACCGATTGCAGCGGTAGTAGGCGCGGTAGGGGTATTGGCTATGCGTCCGCTTTTACCTTATGCACTGGCATTTGCAGCAGGAGCGATGATTTATGTTTCGGTTGAAGAAATAATTCCTGAGTCGCAGAAAAATGCGACTGATGTTGCAACGATTGGCGCAATGCTGGGATTTGCAATAATGATGGTTCTGGATGTTGCTCTCGGGTAGTCTTAATCTTCAATTGATTCTTCCGAAGTTTTTCCAGATGTCAGCTTCCCGACTGCGGTTCAATCCAAGAATTTCCGTCCGCCTCGAGAAGTTCATCTGCCTCTTTTGGTCCCCAGGAATCCGGTTGATAAAGAGAAACCTTCCTTTTCATTTCCAAAAGTGCATCCACGAATCTCCAGCCCTCTTGCACTTCTTGCGCGTCGGTGAAAAAAGTCTGATCTCCTGAGAATGCGTCATAGAAAAGCCTCTCATATGCATCGGGTATTTCCAAATTAGAGGCGGGGTAAGAAAAATACATTGGATACGAATTTAAAAGCATTTTATGTCCAGGTCTTTTAATAAGAACATCAAGACCAATGCCTTCATCCGGCTGAACTCTATAAGTTAGTACATTAGGTTTATCTCCCAAATCAAATTTTGAAAAAAGTCTATCTTCTGCAACTTTAAAAACTATTTTTATTTCGGTTACCCATCTAACCAATTTTTTGCCGGCACGAATATAAATTGGAACCCCTCTCCAACGACTGTTTCGAACTTCTGTTTTTAATGCAAAAAAAGTTTCTGTTTGGGAATTTTTGTCTATATTCTCTTCGTAAAGATAGCCGTTGTATTGGCCAAAGACAACTTTGTCAGGGAACGGTTTTAGAACTTTTAGGATTTTTACTCTTTCTGCCGTTACCGCCTCGTTTGAAAACTGTCTCGGCGGATCCATTGTCGATAGGGCAAGCATTTGCAATAAGTGATTTTGGCCGACATCTCTTAATGCTCCGATTGAATCGTAATATCTACCCCGCTCTCCGATGCCGAAATCCTCAGATGCCGTTATTTGGATTTGGCTGACGTGTTTTCTATTCATCAAATGCTCGAAAATGCCATTATTAAAACGAAAAATTAATAGGTTTTGCAGAGTTTCCTTTCCCAAATAGTGATCGAGGCGAAAAATCTGGTCTTCCGAAAAATATTTTCGAAGTAAAGAGTCTAGGACATTAGCGCTGGGTAAATCTCGGCCGATTGGTTTTTCAATGATAAGCCGAGTCCAGCCGTTTTTCCTGGCATTTAGTTTAGAGTGGGCAATTGATTTAAAAATCTTGTCGTAAAGGTCAGGGTAAGTTGCCAGATAAAAGATGATGTTAGAAAAAGTGTTGGTTTCAATAATCTTTTTCAGCGACGAATATACTTTTTTGGCGCTTTTTTTATCGTTAACATCACCTTGTAAGTAGAGCATATTTCTAAGGAGCTTGTCAGCAGTTTCAGGATCAATTGCGCGGTGGTGGTGTCGGTTTTTTCTGGCTAAGACTTCGAGGATGAAGTTTCTGAATTCACTTTTTGAATAAGGTTTCCTGCCGATTCCGGCAACTATGAACTTTGCCGGAAGAAGGTTTTTGTCAAAAAGATCATAAAGCACGGGGATAAGCTTTATTTGCGACAGGTTCCCTGTAATTCCAAAAACAACCAATGCAAAAGAATCCATGTAGCTTAAAAAGTATCATACTCTTTGACCGCTATATTTCAATGCCGTATTTTTTAAACTCTGAGTCAATTCGTTAGCAAAAATAGAAGAGAATTTATTATAATAATGCTATGAGTGAATCTAAACATCTCGATGAATTGGGGGAAATTAATTTAGCATCGGAATGTTATGTGCTTAAAGACGGGAAAGTCTTGATGTTTAAAAGAAGCGGTACGGCAAGTAAGTTTCCCGGCTTTTGGATTGGGCCGGGAGGACATATAGATCATGACGAAGACGCTCTTCTTGCAGCCGTGCGGGAGATTGAAGAGGAAGCAGGAATAAAGGTTGATCTTGATGATATTAAATTAAAAGCAATTGCACTTCATCACCATCTTGATAGGAGAGAGGTGTGGGTCTCTTTTGTTTTCCTTGCGACCATTAAAGAAAATCAGGTTGAGAAAAAAGAGGACGTAGAGGGAAAGGCAAAGTGGATTCCGTTAGAGGAACTTCTGGTAATGGACAACGTGTTTCCTCCATCAAAGTATTATTTTGACCATGTTTTGAATGATAAAAAGGGAATACTTTATACTAATATTCAATGGGATAACGCCCAACTAGTTAAAGTCCTCAATCAACGAGTAGATAAAAACGGTTAAGACCTCATTTCCTCCACTCCAGTCATTTTTTAACCAATTAAGTAATTAAGATGTACAATTAATTAATTCATGCACAATATATCTAAGATACTAAAATTCTTAATTTTTATTATTCTTTACCTATCATCTTTGGTTAGTATAGGCTATATTTTCAGTATATTTTTCCATGATTTAGGAGTGTTTATAAGTTTTATACTTGTATTTTTAGCAATTTTTTGGAGTAGCAGGTATCTTAGAAAAAGAAATCCGGATAAGTTCATACAAAAATCATCCAAATTTTCAATAGCATATTTTTTTCTAACCGTTTCTTTAAGTTTCTTTTTACTTAGTCTGGTCTTTGATTCCGTTAAAATTGACTGGACTCGTTTTGTAAACGAAAACACTGCTTATAAAGGTATCTTGGATGCAACAGTTCTCCCTATATTTATTTTGTTTCCGGCATTCGCTACTATCTATCCTGTCTGGAGGCTTTATAGCCGTAAAAAGGGGTTATTGGTAAATACTGTTATTGCGTTTTTATATGTTTCGTTTTGGATATTGATGCTTTATTTATTTGCCAGGAATATTTTCGGTCTAGAAAGTCTTTTACATACTGTTGGGGATACTATTAACTATTATTACGAAATTATTGCTGCGATTCTGATAGTGCCTTTGCTAAAGTTTACTGTCGGATTCCTTCCGCTAGGGTGGTTTTATGAACTTTTTGTTGGAACAGTTGCACCTCAAAGTTTATCGAAGGGATAGAAAGTACTCTTTAGCAAGCAGAGTTAGATTGCAATTCAAGACCCCATTTCTTCCCTTCTTTCGCAGACAGGCACGGCTTCTGTTAAAATATTAAAGTTATGAAGATTATTAAATATTCCGATTCATACCGGAAGAAAGTTAAAGATTTTGTAATTTCGGTTCATGAAGAATTTGGTTTTCCTTACAATTATGAGTTGGATTACGATTTAGACGACCCTGACAAATACTACAAAGATCAGAGAGGAGTCTTTTATCTTCTTCTGGATGACAGAAATCCTGTAGGGGACAGTAGCAGTTAAGAATTTAGGAAATAAAAAAGCAGAGCTAAAAAGGTTATATCTTATGAAAGAGTATAGGGGAAAAGGATTGGGACGTAGACTTTTGACTAAGGCCTTGGATTTTTGTAGAGAAAAAGGATTTAAACAAGTGGTATTTGATACAAACAAAAAACAAATAACAGCCCGAAGTTATATAAGAAAAATGGATTTAAAATCGATCGAGTTATTAAAAACACACTTTTTATGTTGAAGGATTTCTAAACCTATTTCCTCCCTGCTGGCGCAGGCAAGCGCGCCTTATTTTCCTTTCAGCTTTTTGAGCCAGAGGTTTTTGAAGAAAGGGAGAGTGAGAGTAGAAAGTAAAAAGCCGACTGAGGGAACGATTGCGTTTAGCCAAGGATTTTTAATTTTTATGGCGTTTAAATAAAGTCCAATCGAAATGTAAGTAAAAAGAATTAATAAAAGTCTTCTGGTGTAGCTTATCTCCCAGGCTTTATCCGCCTCAACCCTTTTATCCCCCTTCGCGAAATACAACAAGCGTAAGCTTATCAATGAAAGCGAAGAATATTTCGCTTCGGAGGGATTTTGCTCCCGACGAAGCGAGGGGAGAAGCTACCGCGAGCGCCTGCCTGCGCAGGCAGGTAAGCTCGAGGGAGATTCATTTCTCGACTCAATTTCTTTAATTCTTTTTTCCAGTTCCGGCAACTTTTCCATGTTTCAATTTTACCACTTAGTATACCCAATTCGAAACCATTTCCTCTGGATATTGAATTTTTTTAAAAGCTTGCTAGCATTTAGTTATGGTACTCTACGAAATTATTGGTTGGACTGGGACTTTGGCAATTCTTTTGGCATATTTTCTTGTTTCCTCAAAAAAGATTTCTCCCGACGACAAGAACTACCAATTATTAAATCTGATTGGAACAATTGGTATCATTATAAATTCGGCAGTTCATGGAGCAATTCCTTCTGTTGGACTCAATGTTGTCTGGCTTCTTATTGCTATCTATGGATTACTAAAAGTGGTGAAGAAGTAGATTCCTTAAAATCCTCTTCTGAACTTGAACAAGTTTATATAAGTCCTATAATTACGGTATGGTAACTGTCGAACTTTCCAAAGCATCTGTAATAAGTTCGCAAGAAATTTCGCTCACGAATTATCAAACTTATAGAAGTGAGGGAGGGATTTTGAATTCTGAATCCTACGGGATGCTGGAAAGTTTTACCGGGTTGAAGAATCGTTCCTTAAGAGTAAGTACATTTAATATCCCAAGAAGCCAAGCTATTTCTATGGCAACTTTTGCAAAAATAGAACTGGTTGAAGAGGAAATCGGGATGTACGTTCTTCTCAGAACGCTTCCACCAAGTAAAGAGAGTACCTCTGAAGAATTAACTTTAAACCCAGAACAGTTATCAGACCAAGTTCTTTTGGCTGAGATTCTTCGTTTTACTAAGTCTACTCAACGGGAAGAATTTATAAAAAAGTATCCAAATATTTTTTCTCCGGTAGGGCAGGTACACGACTAGTAAAATAGGCTTTACAGAAATAGTTTTAGGAGATATCTCAGTTTAAATTTTCTAAATGATAGAATTGGCTATGGCAACTAAAGATAAGTTTATTAGACTAAACATAGCAATTGTTACTCCCAAAAATATTGCAGAAGAAGTAATCAGGATTAGTCAGAAATTTTAAGAGCTTGGCGACACAAGCTTTATACTTAATGGAGAGGATTTTCACCCTCATATTACTTGTTATTCTCCAGAATTTCCTACTAAGAATATAAACAAGATTATTGAGGAAGTAAGTTTGATTGCTAAAGGATACAAAAGCTTTGAAGTCAAAATGAATAAGTTGCAGATTATTAAGGAGGGTGATTCCTATGGTGTGATAGTATCTTTCAGGAAAAGTAAAGAGATTGATAAATTACATAGATTAATAATAAAAAAACTTAATCCTTTGAGAGAAGGTCATATACGTGAGATATACAAAGATCCGGATTACATCAAAAGGTTTTCAAAAGGCAAACGTAGTTTAATAAAAAAAATACTGTTTGAAGTAGGGTATCCTAGAGCTCTAGATGCATACGACCCACATATTTCAATAACAAGATTCGGATCTCCTATTTGGAGAAAGGATATAGAATTGCCGCGATTTAATTTTAGAAGAATGTGGATAAAGGAAATTGGAATTTTTACTATGGGTGAGTATGGTACTTGCAGAAAACTGATCCATAAATTTACATTGAAATAGAATTTCTCGCTGTACCCACTTCCTCCGCAACTTCGCAATTTTTTCTAGGGCAATAACAGAGTAAATAGCCATAAGGGTAGAGAAAGGAGAGTGAGAACACTCAATTTCCCCACACTCTTTCTTTTTAAGACGATGAAAGATCCTATTATTCCAAATAAATCTAAGGGATAGGTTACATAATTACAAACAGGTTGACACCATAGATGGGATCGGTGGAATAAATTTGTAAACAAGTTATCAATTCTGAAAGTTTGTAATACATCCCGTATTAAATGATAGGTTGAGAAAATTAAAATGAGAATAAACAGATATCGTAAATACTTAGTCACTAGTTTAGTATATAAGAAAACGAGCCCATCTCCTCTGGGACTAACAGAGATTTTTTTAAAAAGATTTTGTATAATCGCACTAGATTTTAATTTAAAAATGAAGGAGGTGAATTTACAAAAAAAATGACAGGAATTGAGCGAACAGATCAAACTGATGCAATCCAGAGAGCAGAAGCATCTATAGCCGAATTAAGAGAGGATCTTCAAGTACCAGACGCTCACTTAGAGATATCTGTTGGTAGGGATAGTGTTACGGCTGATATCGTAAGTGACTTACCGGATGCTGGAAATCTGGCAAAGGGTGTTACGAGGCCGATATAAATCATTAGTTAGTTCTCGAGATTTTCGATTACGCTAAAGTAAATATGGAAAGTGAAAGAAACTTTGAAGAGTCTTTTTATAAGGCACCTTATTCTGAAGGTTGTCCCGGCTGCAATAGGATAGAACCGCAACCCGAAGGATTAATAATTGTTTATGAAGACGATAAATTTAGAGTTCATCAAGACTATGCATTACCAATTCCGGGAATGATGGTAGTTGAATCTAAAAGGCATATAAAAAGTATTTCTGATTTTACACCTGAGGAATTAAATAGGTACTCTTTAGTGCTAAGGAAAGTAAGAGACGCCTTGGGTAGCATAGGAGTAGAGAATGCGACCCTGATACAAGAAGAAAAAAGTTCACATTTTCATGCCTGGTTTTTACCGATATATCCGTGGATGGCGAATGTGACTAGCGGAAAATTAAGGAACATTCAGGAAATATTTGATTACGCTAAAGGGAACATGGTTACCGATCAACATATTTCTGAAGTGGAAAAAGCAACTAAGGCTATAAAAGAGTATATGGAATCGGAGTGAAAGTAATTTTCTCGCAAGTAAATCTGAAGCAAAGTTTTACCAATATAACTCCGGTTCTCGCTCTTCCCGAAAAACCCGTCCCTCCCGGCTCCCGAGCAGGCTAAGACAATCAATGGATATCTTCTGCATCAAAAAGTACGGTTACAGGTCCTAACCAGTTTTTGCTGGTAGCAGCCAGCAGTCCTTGTCTACAAGGGTATACATTGTTAATCTAATGTACTGAGTAATATTTTGAAATATTAGTAATAATTAAAAAGAAGGATTATTATTAAAAAGTAATATAAGAAAGTAATTTCAATTTGTTACTGCTATTGAAAACGAAGTTATATATAAAATAATACAGTAGTTAAGGGGGTGAGAAGTTTGAAAAAAATACTAATTCTTACAATTAGCTTGTTTTTTCTGTTCCAGTTCTTTTTTGTAGTTGAAGCGAAAACACAGAATGACAAAGGAAGTGGTAATAAATCTGAGGATTATGTATCACCGAGTGAAGCAGCAAAAGCAAAAACCGCATCTGCAAAACTAAATAGAATTTTGGATGTTACTGAAGATCCTGAGGTTGAAGAAGAAGTTGGTGATCTGGTTGAAGAACAAGAGCAAGTTGAGGAAAGATCTCAAGAGGTTTTAGACGAAACGGAAGACCGTCCAGCAGCCGTTAAATTCTTAATTGGACCTGATTACAAAAATTTAGGTCAATTAAGAAAAGAGGTTGTTCAGACACGCAATAATATTAAGAAACTTGAAAAAATTCAGGAAAAAGTCGGCGAAGAGGAACAACCCGCAATTGAAGAAGCCCTTTTGGAATTGAAAGAATCAGCAAGCAGTTTGCAGGCAAATATTTATACAAAACTGTCCGATTTTTCTCTTTTTGGATGGCTTTTTAAGTGGTTAAATGGTTTTACACCTCCGGAAGATGAAGTTACACCAACGACAACGGTAACACCGACGATTACGGGAGAGTTAACTGCGACACCTACAGTGGTAGAGGCAACTTTGACTCCTACCGGAACACTTAGTCCGACGGAAACACCTACACTAACTCCAACGATATAGTTTTTGAACAAAGTCGTTGTGAAATATTGGAGTGTTTGTTGTAGTTTTTTATTGGTATTTTTTTGTTATTACTAACAGCATTTTACTATTTTTTCCTTTTCCACAGGGATATACATTGTTAAACTAAAAATTGCAGGAGCTGGTGGACTTTCTAGGAAACTGGTCAATCAAAAATCTTCATATAAATAAAAAATATTTTCTCTGATAAATTTAAAGTAAGCATTTCCAAATAAAAGTGCGGTTCTTGCTCTTCCCGAAAAACCCATCCCTCCCGGCTCCCGTGCAGGGTAAAGAAATCACATTTTGAAATTGAACTAAAGATGTGATTTCTATGGCATATGTCACGTTATTTATAGTTCTAAATCAAAGTGTGACATCTGTAAGTAATTAGGTTTGGGGAAAATTTGGGTATTGCATTTTTAAAAATCTGGCCTTTAAATAAACTTATGGGGTTATGAAACACAAACACAACCTCCTGTATCTTTTTGGGTCCTTACTACTGGCATTTTTTTGCTTAGTTTTCTTTTTTCCAAAAACCATAAAAGCCCAAAGTTCGTCAATTCGGGTATCTGGTTTTACAAATCCACGGAATATTGCCCCGCTACAAGGTTTTGTTCCAAGCTGGTATTTTGAAGAAGACCCTGAGCTTGGGTTACGAAACGCTCTTACAAACCCCTCTAATTTTGGTCCGGGCGGAACTGTTAGCTGTTCTGTTGAATTTAAGCCTTTTGTTACAACGATTACTCCTGGGTCTCTTATCGGAAATGGACAAAAAAAGTTCGAAGTGTTTTTTGCAGGTTTAACACATACGGATTTGACTAATGAAGAGGCTAATGAACTCGCGGCATTTATCAGATCGGGAGGAATAGTTTTTGTCTCAGGAGGTGGGTACTCTACATACCAAAACTTAGGACTACCGGGGTACGATGGATCTAGGTTTAACTCTCTTTTTGGAAGTCTCGGAATTTCTGACACCTTTCCGCAAGGCGAAGTAGTTGATTTTTATCCTTGCGGGGCATCTACTGAACCTATTGCAACTCCAGTTACTACAGGGCCCTTTGGGGCTATTGGAGTATTGTGGCACGACACCTATAATCCGATTAACACTTCGACTTTGCAAAGTGTTGCTACAGGATTTAATGAACTTTGTTTTATTGGAATGTCGTTAGATCCCGAAGGCGTTTCTCCTCTTTCTGTAAATGGTGGACAGTATTATCGAACAATTTTAGCAGAGGGGAAATTTGATAAAGGGTATCTGTCTGTCTCAGGAATACCTCAATATTCGCTCTCCGCTAACTACTTTCTTAATTTATTCTCATTAGCATGCCCCGGAGGAACGACACGGCCACCTTTTGCTTTTTTGGATTTGCCGTGGGATTACGAGGGAAAGGGATTGAGTTTCAGCGAAGCTGCGACTGCGATTGGCTCATACTTTGATCACGAATATCCGTTTGGGGATGTAGGGAGTGTTTTGGGTGAACCAGTTGAAGCACAAGGTACGCTTACAAACTATGAAGGAAAATTCAGAGATTCAATTATGAGATATTCCAGCCATGATGGGTATGATTGGCTTTCAAAAGCAAAAGTATACAATGGTGATTCTGTTTTAGCTGCTGGATCGGGTACTGCAACTTTCTTTAAAGCAGATAAGAATAATGGAGCTTGCGGGACTTCTGCTTGCGGTAATGTAATTGTGATTGACCATGGTAATGGGTACCAAACAAGGTATTATCATCTCCAAGATAACGATCCAATTTCTCAAAGTTTTACTACTCCAAGGTTTGTAAATAAAGGAGAAGTAATTGGTAAAGTCGGATCAACCGGCACTAAGTCCAGTGCTCCTCATATCCATTTTTCAGTTATCCAGGATAAAAATGGAGACGGGAATTTTAATGATAATAGACCTGATGGCTTAACAGACCCATTTGGTTGGCAAAGCAAAGAAGTAGATCCCTGGCAGAATTATTCTTTTTCCTATAATGGAGAAAGGGTTGGTAACAAAAGTTATTATCTCTGGACAAAACCAATTGCAAATCTCTCAAAGGAATTAACTAGTAATGGAGGATTTTATAAACTAGAAAGGTACGAAGTTAACTTTCCCCAAGATTCCACTTCCGATCCACTTAATGTTAGTATGCAATATTCTACTAAAGTTACTGTCTCGGACTCTTTCGAGTCCGTTGGTTCTGCCCTTCAATTTAATGTAATTGATGCTTCTGGGAATCCGATAAACACTTTTCCGAAAGATTTTACATTGACCATTGATTTTAAGGATTTTGATATAAATAAGTACAAGTTAAGTTCATTATCCATTTACTCGAGCAATGATGGTATGAACTGGATTAAGGAGGATACGAATATTGATTTTGCGAGTGGTATTGCTACTTCAACATTAAATCATGCCAGTTATTTTGCACTGATGGGAGAAAAGTCAGACATAATTCCTCCTAATACTGAGGCTTTACTTACCGGAAATGAGGGACAAACTGGTTGGTATAGGTCAGATGTGGAGGTAACTCTTAATGCAGAAGACGGCAATGAAGGTTCGGGGATTTACTATGTTGGATATAAAGTTGATGATGATTATTTCAAGGAATATAAGGAACCGTTTACTATTTCTGACGAGGGGGAACATGTAGTTGAATTTTATTCTGTTGATAATGATGAAAATATCGAGGAAGTAAAATTAGTCACTTTCCATATAGACAAAACCCTTCCTGAAGCAAGAATAGAGTTTAGTCCTGAAAAGAAGGACGCCGAAATTTTAGGAGTAGATGAAAATGAAACAGAAGTTACTTTCGAAGAAGGGAAAGGAAGATTTAAGTCGGACTTGATAATCATTAAAGATAAGTCAGGAAATACGCTTCAACTTGAAGGAAAATTTAGACGTATGGATAAACTTGACACTTATTCTATAGAAAGTATGCAGTATAACGAAAGTGAAGAATTCAAATTTGACAAAAACTTCTACTCAGCAGGTTTCGCGTTAGGTAAAAAGTCAGGAGAGTTTAACCAAGTTCTTCAAAGCTGGTTTGACAAAGGAGAGACGCTGATGGCAATAATTTACAACGGTAAAAAAGATGAGAGTGAGATTTTTAAGAAAGATAAAGGTGAAAAAGTTCAGTGGGAAACAAAACCGGGACTTTCTTTATTGTACATAAAAACAAATAATGGTAATCTGGAATTTGGATACGAATGAAAAAGAAAAACATTCTATTTATTGCCTTAGCTTCAACTTTAGTTGTATCAATTTTTGTTTATTGGAAATATTTATTTAAGGCAAGGGAGACTAGTATAAAAACACAAAATGTTGCAACGCCTGAATTTGGACTAAATTCCTTTAGATCTGATAATTTAGACTTTACAGTTTATATAATTCCGCAAAGGTTTGAAATTAAAGAAGGATTATCGTATGTAGAATTCAGAAGTGGAGAGGGGGTTGTTGATTCCGGTAGAAATGACGCAACTGGTTTTGAAGACTTGAATGGATATCTTACCGACCTTGATGAAATAAATAAAACAAAAGATATTTCGGAAATTAGAGAGTTAGAAATAAACGGTTATCCCACAAGAGTCAGAGACGAAGTGAGAGGCTTGGTGAAATTTAGAATGTATTACATCTATGTCGATGATTGGGTTTATGTGTTTTCGACTAAATCGGAATCCCTTTACTCCGATCTTGATCAAATTGCCCAGTCGTTCCGCTACACTCCGTAACTCTTCCTTAATCCCACTTCATCGGTAAATAGTTATACATACAATGTATGAATTGAAGGTTATTGTTACCTCTATTATCCTTCTGAGAAAGTGATATTTAACAAATTATATAGTTATCGGAAAGTTATTGTCCCACTCTTCGGTGTTATTGCATTTTTGACTTTATTAACTCCATCAGTGAGAGCAGTAAACAGTAATGACATTCTTGACCAGGTAAAAGGCGTTTTCAAGAAAGAAACTCCGAAGGAATTAGTTATTAATTCGAATATTAGTTTAGCACCAAGCGGCGATGCCAATAACAATAATGCGATTGATGCAGGCGATATAGTTAGGTTTACTTACACTATTACGAATACCACGGATAAAAATTATTCCTACGTTACTTTAAATACGAATATCAACAGGAATGATTTAAATTTTATTCATAGTCTTCGGGGAGCCACAGGACTTTCGGATACCGACGGGAAAATCAAACTAAGGAACATAAGAATTAATTCTAACGAGCAAAGAGTTTTGAGTTTTGATGCGCGGATAAATTATTCCCGTGAGGATAAAGATATTTCAACAGAACCCGAGTTTATAACTGAAGACCAAAAGTTAATTCTTAAGTCCGATAAAAAATCTGTATCTGCAAAGAAATTAAGCGACGAAGAAGTTAAAAAACGTCTCGAAAACCGTGGAGTTGTTTTAAAAGAGATTAAAAAGTAAGTGAAATTATGAGGAAACTTTTTCTAAATCAAAAAATTTGTAAAAAGATAGCAACACTACTTTTGTCTTTTTTAATGTTGCTTTCTTCAGCTCTACCCTATCTCCAAATGCCTTTTAGTCCTAAACCGGCGTTTGCAGCCTGTAGTGCGAGTTCAACATCAACCTCCGGAACTAACTCTCCAAGAAGGACTTCAGCAAAACTGAGTGGCAGAGTTGGTGGAGTGGCACTGGATCAAGCAGCCAAATTTCTTGCCGACATGTCCGAAGTGACCGGTGCTTACTACGATCAGGATTTAGACCGCATTGTCTTTGTTGGGAGAAAGAGTGCAACCTTGCCGAAGTTTGATAGGGATGATCTGGCAGTCGCTATAAAAGCGATTATGTTTCATGGTGAAATTCCTTGGGTGAGTTTGGAGGGAACAAACCCTGATCCAAATTATGTGGATGCGGTATTTAGTCCTGGAATAGAGAACACAAGGTTTGGAGAGATATTAATTCAGGCGGATTATAAATTAAAACAGTATGCTCATGGATATGACACTAATGATCAACTGCTGGTATCAAGCGTACCAGGCTATAAGTCGTTTCATGACCGTTATTATGAAAAAATACAATCACATGATCCAACCGGTTATGACGATCTCTCTAGGTTTTGGATTACGCCGCAATTAATTTCCCTTAAAAAAGATGATGTTGCGAGTGCATTTGTTTTTGAGACCGTTAAGATGCAGGTCCAGACAGAAGCGATGGGTAATAACAGTCCTTACTGGACCGCGGCAGCAGATGAGTTTGCAGACCACTTTACACAGTACTATGATTCTTTTGGACAGGAAAGCCCGATAATTAATGATACTAAAAGACTTGGCCAAATAGCTGCGGTAGTCAAGTGGATTAATGATAGCGGAATAACAACAGACTTTTATTGGGCACGGGATTATGCACCCAAAAAAGTAACCACGGCTAAATCTTTTAAGAAAATTTATTCTAAGAGATATGAATATCAATATGAGGAGAATGGTCAGATTTTTGATGCCAGCTTTAGAATTGAAGGCGGAGCTGATCTATTTACCGACAATACATATAGTCAGGATAGTACGGGTACTTCTTCTGGTTTGAAAGACTCCTCACAGCAGGTTCAAACAACCAAGGAAGATGTTCACTGGACATTTAATAAAGATGGTCAGAGTTACGAAGCTGTGGCAGTCGCGGCAGACGCATTCAGAACTCTGGGTTCATACACAATGACCGCGACAGATATGGCTTTTCCCACTGCTGGAGACCTAAGTTTGGCTTTCCAAAGGACTTACTCCTCTTTCTCGGGCGGTCAATACGGAGTTGGGCGGGGATGGAACATTTATCCCGCACTTCTTTTTGATAATAAACCTGCTTATCCCGCAATCACTCTCCCTTGTGCGAACGGAAATCATCCCAAATCCTTAGCCTTTGTTTCTCAAACAGGGGGGTTTGAATCATTCACAATTAACGACTGCTCGATTGGCTATGTTGCAGATGATCCTGCCTATCATTCACAAGTATTTCATAATACTGACGGAACATTCACTGTTCGACTTAAAAATCAAACAGAATTCATATTTTCTTCTGAATTCAAACTCACAAAGGTTAAAGATAAAGTTGGGAATGTGATGACCTACGCTTATGACGGGTCGGGAAAGATCGCTAACATTGCAGACGGCAAGGGTCATCAATTAACGGTTAATTACGGCAGTAATGACCTCATTTCCTCAATTTCTGATTGGTCGGGGCGTGCGGTAAGTTATACGTATGATGCAGAAGGAAACTTGCTTACAGTCAAGGATCCGAATAATAACACTACCTCCTATGCCTATGATACTAACTTCAAACTTACAAAGGTCACAGATCGCAATAGTCAGGCGATTGTTACTAATACTTACACTGACGAGGCTAAATTAACCACACAAAAAGATACCACTAATACTACTAATACTTACACCTACGACAAGGTAAATAGAAAAATAACATCTACCGATAATAATGGGAGAACACAAGTTACGACTTATGATAATAAAGCCCGAGTGCTCGAGGTAAAAGATCCTCTCAATTTTACACTTAAGTATACCTACGGGTCTGAATATTCACCGCTTACAGCGACAGATAAGAATGGGAACAAGATAACTAATACTTATGATGCAAAGGGCAATCTGGCCTCGATTATTTATCCTGATAATAAAAAGGTGACCTTTACCTATGATTCGAAAAACAGGTTAACTAAAGAAGTCGATGAACGATACACAACTCCGAAGACAACAAATTACACTTACGATGCATTAGGTAATCTCACCCAAGTAGACGAAGCGGGAAGAATTACCAGGTTTACTTATGACACAACAGGGGAAATGCTTTCTTCAACAGATCCCTTGAGTAGATTAATTAAATGGACACGAGACAATTTTGGTAACAAGTTAACTGAGATAGACCCATTAAATAATACGACCACGTTTGCTTATGACACTATTGCACAACTAACTACGCTAAAAGATGCAGAGTTAAAGCAAATTACTTATACCTATGATGCGAATGGAAATGTCTTAACAACTAAGGATGCAATTGGTATTACGACTAACACTTATGACAAAGAAAATCGTTTGACAAAAATTACTTACCCCAATTTATCAGTTACCAACTTTAGCTATAACACTTCTGGATCGTTAACTAACGTTACTGATGCTTCGACCAATGTCACAACTTACGGTTATGATTCTTACCAAAACCTGACTACTCAGCAGGATGCGTTGAATCGACAAACTATTAATACGTATGACAATATAAACCGTCTTAAACAATCATCCACTCCTCTAGCGAAAGTTTATAAATGGGAATATGACGCAAACGGCAATATCACAAAACGAATCGATGCGAATAATAATGCAACTACTTATACCTATGATGTTTTGAATCGATTAACCAAGATAGCGTATCCGGATACGAAAACAGTTTCGTATGAGTACGACGCCCGTGGAAATATGACGAAAATGATTGACCCTGTGGGTACTTCAATCTATGAATACGACCAGTTCAATCGGATGACAAAAGCAACAAATGCTTACGGAAAAGTCATCAGCTACCAATATGATTCAGTTGGAAATCTAACAAAGCTTATTTATCCGGACAATAACTCTGTCAGTTATATATATGATGTGAATAACAATTTAAAGACAGTCACGGATTTGGGAGGGAAACAGACACAATATACATATTATAAGAATGGTTTAGTAGCAACTCGGCAATACCCTAATGGGATCAAAACAACCTATACTTATGATGCTGCAAACCGCTTAAGTCAAATTACTCATACCCAGTCCTACTACACACGAGCTAAATTTGTTTACACACGCGATTTATTGGGGAATATTACCAAAGTTGATGAATCAGGTAGTTGGATTTCTTCAACTGTCCAACCAACAACATTTACCTATGATGCGATAGGGAGACTTACGAAAGCGGTATATCCTGGTAGTAAGACATACACGTATACGTACGACAAAGTAGGTAATCGGTTAACTGAAGTCGATCCAAGTGACTCTTTTGCCTTTACATACGATTCAGATGATAAACTTACTCTGAAAGATAGGTCCTATAACGATATTTCTTATCAGTATGACTCAAATGGCAACCTTGTTTGGAAAACTTCGACAAACGCAAATCCGCCTCATCCTGAATATAACTATGATTTTGAAAATAGACTTACTCGACATTTGACCCAAGCAGGGAATGAGCACCTTTATACCTATGATGGTAATGGGAACAGATTAAAACATTACTTCTCAACGGCAGTAACAGAATACACCTATGACACATCTGGATCGATGTCAAGACTTCTGGAAGATGGAGTCGATTACTATCTTTATGGTAACGGCGTTTTAGGATCAGGTGACCCATCATTCGGTACTTCACATTATTATATTGAAGATGGTATCGGAAATGTGAGATTTTCAACAAGTTCTTCAGGAGGGACATGGTCGAAAATGAAATACGATCCATTTGGCAACGATCGCTCATCTTTCGGTTCCGAGTTATTCCAATTCCACGGACAGCAATATGATTCTGCCAGCAATCTCTACTACATGCGTGCCAGATATTATGACCCCGAACTCGGTCGTTTCATCTCAAGAGATCCGGTAAAGGGGGACTTAAACAATCCTCAATCGCTACACCCTTATGTATACTCGTTTAACAATCCTGTCAATTTCAGCGACCCATCAGGGGAGTACATTGATACTGCAATAGACGTGGCATTCTTAGCGTATGACCTTTGCCAAGGTAACTGGGGCTGGGCTGCAGTTGATGTTGGAATGATGCTATTGCCTGTTGCTAACACAGCAATTGTACGTGGAGGAGCAAAAGCAGTCCAGACAGCAAAACAGGCTAGCCGTATGGAGAAATTGCAAGAGGCGGCAAAAGTAGGACGCGAAGTCCATCAAGCGATGGAATATCCTGCAGGATTTGTTAAGGAAAAAAGACTCGAGAGTGGACTGAGGCCCGACGCTCTAAATTATGCCACAAAGCAAATAATAGAGCTCAAACCGAATAATCCGGCGGCAATTAAAAGAGGTGAACGTCAACTAGAAAAGTATATTAATGAGCTAAATCTGACAGATGGTCCTGGTTGGACTGGTAATATATGGACTTATTAAACTTCGTGTACTGCAAAGTTACTACTTTATTCTATAATTAATACTATATGACAAAAGAGGAGTTAGTTCGCTTTGTTGATGATTATCTAAAAAAACTTGGGTATATTAGAAAGGGTAAATCGTGGTATAAGGAAAATTCTGAAACGATAACTATATTCACATTAGATAAGTCTCAGTATAGTTTGCTTTATTATGCTTCGTTACACTTTTCTTTAAGAGGGATAAATAAGGAGAAGTTTCCTAAGTTTTATAAGACTCATGCTTACTTCAGAGCGGAATATTTTATGGATGAAGACCCGAAACATTATTTGTATCTCGAAAATGAATTAGATGATAATTTAAGAAAACAGGAGATAAAGAAATTATTACAAAGAGCAGCAAGTATACTTAAGTTATTTGAAACTACTAAAGGTATAAAAAAAACTCTGAAATTATATAATCCCCGTGTTCTAGGAATAAAATTAAACGCACAGAATTATTTGAGAATTAAAATTAAGTAAATTTATGAATTATAAACATCTTATTAAACAAAGTATTGTCGCTAGACTGGTTTTGTGTTTTGCTATTATAATAGCAATTTCGCAACTGACAATCGTTATTGTTAGAGCGCAGGAAACAGACCCTGGATTTACCCAAACACTCTCATCGACAATAAATGTAGTTTCTGTAACCCCTATTCCCTCCCCAACAGGAGAAGTTCCAAGTTCGAAACCTTATGATTGGTGTAATGAGAATGGGTGTGGATACAACAATGAAGATTTAAAGATCCCGGATATGAAATGCGGCGCTTGTGTAGAGGCAGTAGTCAAAAAGATTGATGAACAACCGATTACTCAGAATTCGACCCAGCAGCCTTCAGTACAGGGGGTAACAGCTCCAACGAATACTCCTACTCCGACTAAAATTTATAGAAAAATACAACCTACACTTTCTCCAACTCCGACAATTGCCGAACCGCCAACTGCAACTCCAAGTGTTGAGATTATACCTCCACCAGTAATAGAATATCCTCAACCATTAGTAACAAGAATATGGAACTGGGTTCTTAAACTTTTTATTTGGGGTAGGTAGGAAGTAACTTATCGGCTTTTGAACATCTCATTTTCGATTAGTCCCCTTATAAATTCAGATCTTGTAGTTCCCCTTTGATCAGCAACTTCATCTAAAAAGTTTTCGATTTCAGGACTAATGAAGAAAGTAAATCTTCGGTTTTGTAATTCTTTTATCTCTTCAAGACACCAATCCAACACTTCCTCCAGATTTGTCTCATCATATTCCGATTTTATCAGTCTCGGTGAGTGGAGACTGTTTATAAAAACAGGATCATGAGCTTTCTTATATAAAAGAATAACCGGTTTACCCCGCATCAGTATCATCCCTGTTTCAAACCCTATATGAATTGTTGAAGGATAAGAGCCCTCGACAATAACGAAGTCGCATTGGCTGATATAATTCGACCACTCAGCATACCAATTTTTACTTGGTTGATAGTCCGAAGTTATTTTTTCGTAAAGTTCGTACCGATATTTTTTTAAGTGCTCGTTTACCCGTACGGATGTGTCATCAAAATTTTTGTTTTCCCTTAACGAAGTTAAGAAATAAACTTTCATTTTTTGTAGAGTAAAAGATTTTTACTAAATGAAGGTTTCTTAACGTGAGGTCTTTCCTTCTTTCCGCACCAGATGCACATGTCTTTATCTAGAATATGATATCCAGATAATGTTTCCGGACAGGTTTTTGTTCCTTGTCGTAACATACACTCCGCAGACTATTAAAATATGAATATCATAATCAAATACAGTTGTCAACTACTTGACATCTGTAATAGTAACTAAAGGTTGTATATTTGAAAATTATTTGATAGAATAATTTGACTGTTAAATTTGTAACTTATAGGGTATATTACGCATATGTCGGCGACACTCGGTGGTTTAATTAAAGATTTACGTCTTCAGAAAAATATATCTCAGTTGGAGATTGCATTTGCATTAGGATGGAAGGAACCATCCCGTTTATCTCGTATCGAACAGGGAAAAGTTGGTAATCCTCCCCGTGAACTAATTGATAAATTAATAGATGCGATGCACCTAACAGAGGAAGAAAAGAATCAGCTTTTAGCTGTCGGGAACTACTTACCGACTAAAGAAGAGATCGATGGGGCTCGCAAAAAAATTAGACAAGTTGTTGATAACTGGCCATATCCAGCTACTTGTATCGATTACACTTGGAGAATTATCTATACTAATCGTGAAATGTTCCAGATTCATGAAACAACCAAAAGACAGCAAGAATATATTGGAAAGACCTTACCAAGGGTTATAGAACTAGCTTTTGATACAAACTTACCGATTAATAAACCTCAAACTCCAGAGGTAGATGAAAAAAGAAAAATATTTCTTTTAAGAACGTTGAAACATTTTCAACATGCTCTAAAAGATAAAACACACGAAAAATGGTACCGTGATCTAATTCGTCGAATGATGGCTAATAAACTTTTCCGAGATTTATGGATAGAATCTCAGACAACTGTGTTTGAAAACGACATTATGAATTTCAGCTCGCAGACCTTTGTTAAAGAGGAGTCGAAAAGTATAAAATACCTGAATTTTTATTTCTTTTTAGTGCCTGTATTTGGTGATCCTCGTTTTATCATCGAATTTTTTGTACCTTCAGACCTGCAGACTTTCGAGTATTTCCAAAAAAGAAAATAATAGACAACTTTTATACGTAAGTTCTAGAAACGATTGTACACTTAGAGTAGTATATCCCACTTCCAGTAAAGGTTAGTTCGTGGGGGAGAAAAGTGAAACATACAGAAATAACACTACCTGAGAGGAAACTAATAATACGGGGGACGGTTTTAAATTTTATCCGATAGTATATAATATGGGGTAATGAAATCGGGATCTGAATTCTTTTACTTATCTTCAAGTCCAGGAATGATAACGAGGCAGTTGTCTGGTGAAGAGTTTGATAGTACGGCATCTTTGAATCTAGCACAAAATGTTTCTACGGATGCAATATTTCCAACCAGAGGAGCAACTGCTAACTTTAATAGTCTGGGATTATATGCTCTTAGTAACTTCGAACCAATTAAAGAAGGAGACCTGAATAGCGTAAGACCTAAAGTCTTGGTTGTTGGAAACGGATTTGGTACTGGCTCGAGTAGAGAACATGCTCCTATTGCTCTAAAACAAGCCGGAATTAGAAAGATTTTATGTATAGGGGGGAGGGTGGAGAGAATTTTTCTTGAAAATTGCTTAATGTCCGGTATTGAAGTATATGAGTATCCTCGCACTATAGATTTAGCCCAAGGAATTGAAGAGGCTTTTGAGAACGATAGATTTGAGCAGACATTTCAGGATAGACTAAGACCTGATATTGCTCGTGTTGGAGGAATATCTGCCTATAATAGAATGCGCTTGGAGGGTAAAGTTGAACCTATGTTAATAAGACATAATGAAGTTGGTGAGAATCACCCGATGACAGCTGCAGAAAAAATCTTAGCGGCCAATATGGTAAATGTTGCGGGAAATGAGTATGATCAAAAGGTGGTCAGACCTGGAGATACAGGTTTTGTACATTTAGATTATCGCATGAGTTACGAACTTCATTCACCGATTACAGCAACAGTATTAGAAAACGAGCTTGGTGATTTTGAAGTTAGACAACCGTCTACTGTTCACCTTTTTCAAGATCACTCTGCATTATTTGCAATCGTGGATCCCAGATTTACAAAGCTTATAAAACTTCAAAAACAGATTGCTGATAAATATGGACTGAGAGTTTACTCCCCAGATTTTTCTGACGAATTAACTGAGGGGATATGTCATACCTTGTCCATAGAAAAATCCCTTATTGGCCCAGGTGAAGTTGGAATTGGCACAGATTCTCATATGTGTAGTTTGGGGGTTTTGAATGCGCTTTCATGGGGAATTGGTGCTACCCATTTTGCAAATACCCTTGTTACGAATGAAGCTTTAGTGGAAGTGCCACAGTCTGTAAAAATAACGTTAAATGGGAATTTACATGAAGGTACTACCCCTAAAGATTTAATGCTTTACATTCTTTCTCAAGAGTTTGTAAAAGATGGTTCATCAACAAACACTGTGTTTGAGTATGACGGTGAGGGTTTGGATACAATGACTCTCGGTGAACAAATGGTTCTTACTAATATGTCTGTAGAGGGACGTGCAATGACGGGAATAGTCACCCGACTAACCTCAGCATTAAAGGAACATTTAAAATTAACACGCGAGACGAGTGATCAAGAAATAGAGGAAAGCTTTGTTACTTCGGATGAAGGGGCCCAATATTATAAAACTTTACAAGTAAATTTAAGTGATATAGAACCGATGGTGGCTCTTCCTGGAGATCCCAGGAATGGAATTCCGTTATCTCAATTACAACCACAACCTGTAGCTAATGTCTATATAGGGTCATGCACGGGTGGAAATTTAGAAGATCTGGAGGCAGTTGCAAGAGTTTTGGTGGATAATAAAATTGCCACTGGAGTCCGGATGCATGTTCAAGCCGCGTCTGCAAAAATTCTACAAGAAGCAAGAGAGTTAGGTTATTTAGAAATATTTAGAGAAGCTGGCGCAGAAGTCGTTGGACTAGGTTGCGGAGCTTGTATTGGATTAGGGCCTGGAAGAGTTGAAAGCGAAGATGAAAACAGTATAACCGTATCTGCTACGAATAGAAACTTTCCTGGCAGAATGGGTGGAAAAGGACCTGTATATTTGACCTCTCCAGTAACAGCAGCAAAATCAGCATTAGAAGGTTATATTGGGAACAAAACCCTCTAAATTCTATTTTAATTTATTAAATTAAAAGGCGAAATTAAAACTCTAAACTCAACTTATTTAGTCTTTGTGCCAAGGTAGTCTGGCGTTCGGTTTGCTGAAAAGTTGTGCATCAGCCATTGATATTAAAAAACCTCCAGCAAGGAAAACCCACATGGCAACTCCCGTCAATGGTCTTACTAACAGAAGTGAAGCCATGATAATATTTATGAATGCCCAAAAAAGATTAAGGTAGGCCGATGAAACTCTTTTAAATGGGGTCATGTGGGTCTGACCGGTTATTCCTTTAAACAGATGCGGTAAGCTATTAAATAAAAATAGCCCTGCGAAGAAGGATTTAAGTAGTAACATAATCTCACCCCCTTTTGTTTAATATTACATCTATCACGTTAGAAATGTAAAATATAACGATCTAGTCTATAATATTGCCAATATATTAGTTATGAGTATTAATACAGAGAATCTTAAAGGTGCTAGTTTACCTGGCGTTTTTGCGGAAGGGTGGGAATTTAAGGAGTTACTTCCTGAACTAAATGAAGCCCTAATCAATAGGGGAGTGTTGGCGTTGAGGATAGCTGGACAACCCCCATATGGTTATGTATTCCGCGTGGACGATGTGGAACTTGTAAGAAGAGTATGGAGAGCTAAGGGTAGGTTAAAAGGAGAATCTGAAATAGATTTGTCTAAGAAGCCAGTTACTTCTTTAAGCCAAGACCACCTTGAGAGATTTATAGATTGGGAAAAGCTTTGTCAATTTGGTTTTAAGAAAGAAATTGTTATGCAACTACTTGATCTTCACGTTCATACAGTTCTGTCAGTGAATGAAAATATACCTGCCCATCTCACTTTGCCCACCAATTATGGTCCAACTGTTTCTACAATGAGGTTTCCAGAAGGGGATCTTATGCGGATGTTAGTAGATTCAGTTGCTGAAGTAGATTCAACAGTTATCGTAGGGGGAACCTCGCTAAATCCAACTGGCTATGAGCCGTTTGTTGATACTGAGGATCTCGTAAAAAAGATGTCAGTTTTAGACACAGTTGATTTATTTGTTCTTAGTAAAGATCCCAGAAAATCCAATATGAATTTGGGTGCATTCCATCCAATGATTGCTTTGCAGAGTCAAGGAATAAAAGTACTTAGACAAGGTATAGACTTTGAAGAGATAGTACATCAAATAGAAAAGATGGAGTTGCGAATGATAGAGAGCTAAACATGAGGAGAAGAACTATAATAGTGCGAGATGAGACTTTGCGGGATGGATCCCAACAAGTAGGGATAGACCTTTCAAATAAAGATAGATTAGAACTTTCTTACTTAATCGCTCAAGTGCTAAATTCCCCTCAATCTGTGCCAAATAATCAGATAGATTTGGGAATGCCCGAGGTAAGTAAGAGTCTTTTTACTTCAGTAAGAGAAATATCTGAGGCGCTTTCTGCTCTTAAAGGGATAGATTTTTTTGTAACAGGAAGGTCAACGAAGGCATCAATAGATATTATGTGTGATGCCTTAAGTAAGGTATCGGCCGGGCGTAAGGTAGTTGCGCCATTCATAGGGATTTCAAAGCTTCACAGAAGAAAACTCGGTATGAGCGAAAAGGATGTTCTAAAAAGAATTATCGATGTAGTAAGTTACTCTAAAAAATATATTAAAAGGATTCATTTTCCTTTGGAGGGAGGTTATTATGCTTATTTAAAAGAGAGAGATTTCGTCTACAAGATATTTTCGGTTTTAAGTGATCTTGGGGTGGAGGCTGTACCCTTTTGTGATACCACTGGCGTTGCATTACCCTTTATTAAAAAAGGATATATATCTTACGGTCAGGCAGTCAGAGATTTAAGAAAAAGATTCCCTAGAATCTCTATTTCAATACATTGCCACGATGATTTGAGTTTGGCGATAGCAAACTCTATTGATGGTTTACTAAATGGAGCTGCTATAGCGGATGGTACTTTTTTTGGAATTGGCGAGAGAGCAGGTAATACTTCCTTGCAGACACTTTTAACAGTTTTAGAAATAAAAGGCAATCAATTGGGTTTAAAGGTTAATGCAAACCTAGATAACCTATATCGGATTTCTCGCCACATAGGCAGGAAGTTGGGTATCAGGGTTGCGGATAATACCCCGATTATTGGGAAAAATGTATTTTCTCATGCATCGGGGATTCACCAGGACGGCATATTGAAAGATAAAAGAATTTATCGTCCCTATATTGCCAAAAGGGTGGGGGTGCCGGGGTATAAGATCGTCTTAGGTAAACTTTCTGGTAGAAAAGGGATAGATTATATACTAAAAAATAAATACAAAATTAAACTATCAGATTACCAGCTTTTAAAAGTAGCAAGAGAATTTAAAGAGCTTTCTAAGCTTGGCAAAAGTCCTGAAAAACGACTTCTTAAAATTGTTTATAGAGTTTTGAAATTGAAGTAGACATGGATTTTGTACCATCGGAATCTTATTTTAGAATGACTCAAACCCCTGGAGGATTCACAGATATGCAGCGTGTTATGGATATAATCTTAGCAATTAAGAGGAAAGGCGGTAATTTTATTGATTGTGGTTTGGGTGAATCCTCTCATGGTCTTTTAGAGAATTGTGTAAAAGAGGGAATAAAGGCTCTAAAGAAGGATGAATGTGATTATATAAAACCGACTCAGGGTATGGATGAGTTGAGGATTGCTATATCAAAATACATTTCAAAGGATTTAAACATTAAGGTTGATGAGGGAAATGTGATAGTTACCCCTGGGTCTGAATTAGCATTAGATTTGGTATTAAAAACAATATTAAATCCTGGCGACGAAGTAATTATATTCGATCCATTTTTTATCCCTTTTGCGTCATTGTCATCCTCCTATTTTGCCAAGCCGGTATTTGTGACTACTTACA
This sequence comes from uncultured Gammaproteobacteria bacterium, assembly GCA_964627195.1. Lineage (GTDB taxonomy): Bacteria > Patescibacteriota > Microgenomatia > UBA8517 > UBA8517 > CAZVJU01. The sequence goes on from CAZVJU010000006.1 coordinate 49,561, forward strand.
ATTCTGATTTCCTTCCTGATATTAAGAAGTTGGAAAAAGTCATTAATAAAAGAACCAAATTAATAATAATCAATTCTCCTAACAACCCCACCGGTAGAATTATACCTCGGGAATTAATTCAAAAGATTGTTAAACTTGCTAAAAAAAGAAAGATTTTATTATTATCAGATGAAGCTTACAGATTTTTTGATTATGAGAAAAAGTTTGTAAGCCCTTTCACTTACTATCCAGAAGGTACAATAGTACTCCGTACATTTTCTAAAGAATATTGTATGATGGGTTTCAAGATTGGTTACATAGTTGCTGATAAAAAAATTGTAAATTACGTAACAAAAATACAATATCCAGGTTGGGGGGCGCCACAGATATCAAGCATTATGGCCTTGGCCGGTCTAAGAACTGGGATTCCTGGTCATACTTTAGAAAGATATAAGTCAATTAGGGATTCTTTATATAATAACCTTAAAGATTTGGGATTGATATCATATCTCCCTGAGGGGGCATTTTATTTTTATATTAAAAGTCCAGTGGGAAAAGCTATCGATTTTGCTATAGCATTGGCTAAAAAAGGATTATTTGTTATCCCAGCTTTTTCTTTGCAAAGTTCTCATGTAAGATTATCGTATGGAAAGTTAGGATTAAATCATATTCCAGAAATTGTTAATATACTAAAGAAATTTTCAAATGTCTAAAATATTTTCTGCAGAACTAAAGAAATTTGAATCTCCTACGACTCTAGAGCAAGCAGTGTCAGGTCTTTGGCGAATAGACGAGATTATATTAAGTACAACAGATATAAAAACGCTTTCTGAAAAAATAGCAAACGTGATGCTTGAAGAGTTGGATTATCTTAAGTTTGGTTACATTATAATAGTATTGTCTTTATTAGATAGAAGTAAAAAAAAGCTGAAAAGAGTTTCAATCTCGAAGACTGAATTTGCAGAGAAAGCTTTAATAAATTCTCCACTTCCCTTTGAAAAGATTACTTTTGATATGAATGATAAAGAGAATCTTCCAGTAAAAGCATTATTGGAGAATGTTCCTTATGTTACAGATGATTTATCAGATATGCTTTATCCAGCTATAGAGAGAGATCTTGTGCGTAATGTTCAAAAAAAATTGGGAGTTCTTACCAGTGTTACATTTCCCATTTACTCCAAATCCTCTCCGCTGGGAACTTTGATTTTTAGTATGAATAAGAAAGAAGAATTAATTACAGACTTTGAAAAACAGATATTGATAGGGTTTACGAATGCTGCAGGTATTGCCATCGAGCACGCAGTTCTATTTAAAAAACTGAACGAGGCTAATGATAAACTGAAATCTTTAGATAAGCAAAAGGATGAATTTTTGTCGATGGCGGCGCATGAGCTGCGGGCGCCGATGACCGCCATAAAGGGCTATGTTTCGATGGTTTTGGAGGGGGATACCGGAGACATTCCGGAAAAAACCCGGGGATTTTTGGCAGATACGAGTAATATAACCGACAGATTAATCCGTCTTGTAAATAACATGCTTAACGTTTCCCGAATAGAGGAAGGACGAATGGTTTATCAGATGGAAGAGGAAAATTTATCAAGTGTAGTCAGGACTATTTTCAATCAGTTTACCCCTGAGGTGGAGAGAAAAGGTCTAAAGTATGACCTCGAGATTCCAAACGAAATCAAAGATAAAGTGATGGTTGATCCTGACAGAATCCAAGAGGTTGTCGGTAATTTGCTATCCAATGCCGCAAAATATACGGACACTGGTTTTGTGAAGGTTAAACTTTCCCAACCGGAGAAAGAAACAGTTAGAGTTGAGGTTATAGATTCCGGTCCCGGGATTTCGGAAGTTGAACAGAAAAAACTATTTCAGAAGTTCCATCGAGTCGAATCGAATGTCGGCAAAACTACCGGAACTGGCTTGGGACTTTATATCTGTAAACTTCTTGTTGAGAAATTCAACGGCAAAATCGGCATAAACTCCGTTGTGGGTAAGGGAAGCATATTTTGGTTTGAGCTACCTCTTGTAACTGATGCTTCTTCCAATTCTAATTAATAGTTGGTATAAATCGGTTTATCGAAGGATCCTTGAATAAGTGGTTTAGTTTTCGGAGTTACATCACAAATGACTAAAGAGCTGGCGCTGCCGATGCTTTCTGCCCCGGAATATCTATTAAATTTATCAAAAATCCATCTTACAAAGAGACCCGATTTTGTCAAAACTTCGTAGATCGGCAAAAAACGCTCTTTTGCCCTGTCGCTTCCTCCGTAACAAAGATACAGTCTTGCTCCTAGGTTTCTATGGTCCAAGAGTTCGATCGCTCGGGATATAAAAAGCTCTGCCCCTTCTAGGGTGTACGGCGGGTCGGTAAAGACAACATCAAATTTGCCAATCAAACCTGCCGGCAGACTTTTTCTCGCATCGTATTCTAGTACTTTTAGTCTAAATTTATTTTTCTGTGACAGATTTGAAATTTCTCGTAAAATACTTGTATCTATATCAAGAACAGTGATATTTTCAGCACTTCCCAGAGAAGCGGTAGCTATGGAAGTAAAATCATCATCACCTAAAAAGAGAAGTCTTTTCCCCTTAACGTCGCCAAAAAAGTCTAAAAGCGAAGCGCGTCTAGCCGTAGTTTCGGCAGTTGCGGAAAATTGGTCATACCGCCTTTTCGGGTGAGGTCTTTTTAGTAAAGTGTTTTCTAAGAATGCGAGGACCTTTTTATAATTAGCATTTTCTATAGCTCCAAGGAGCTTCTCTTCAACCATATATTCTTTATTATATAGGCTTTTAACATCAGGGATTTTTTTAGCCATTAGTGCAGTTTCTTTGCTGGAGGGTTTCAGATAACCGGACAGTTCTTTTTTAACCTGGTTTAAGGCGTTTTTGGAAACTCCGACCATTTGTAGTAGTTTAGCATTTTCGACGGGTTTGCTGCTTGTAAGGTAATAAAAAACATCCAGTATTTTTTTGATGGGCACACCTGACTTCTTTGAAACCTCCAAGATGTCCGAATAGATTGTTAAATTAGGGGGACTAATCATGAAGTCTCTAACCTCTTGATCTTGTAATCACAAAAACTAGACCAATCAGAGCTACAAGCGCGACCAAAGCCGCTATCCCTGCTCTTCTTAACGCTAGCGAAAACTTCTCTCTCGTCGTAAGCGACTCCAGCGGTTTTTCCTCCGGAGCTTGAGAAATCTGTTCTTCTCCGGAGGTGGGCGCCGGAGTGAGACTTGTTTCTTCCTCTGCTTCTTCCAGAAACTCTATCGGAGTGATGTTGCCCCGCATAACAACTCTGCCCTGGGGAGTTTTTGTATCCTTCGATTTTTCAGTTGTTATAAAAAGCTGGGAAAAAGGAGTCCTGGTTTTGAATTCTCCTCTCCCCAGTCCGATTAGCCCGAGTTTAAGTGCTGCTTTGCCGCCGATCGGCGTTGCCCACATTACATAGTTAAAGAGATTTTCATCAGCGGGATATATCAGATTTAAACAATTAAAAAGAATCCTGTATTCCCCGTTTTGCATAATATAAGAAGACGCATGACAGCGGAAAGATTCGTTATTAGTAGGTCGCATTTCCACAAAGCCTACTGAGGCATGTAGCGTTTCTTTGGGAAATAAGAAAAAAATACCTGCAGCAAGGACAATTGCCGATATATACATCTTTGCCATGTTATACTACAGAAACCACATTTTATTCCAATTTCAAAATGCGATTTCTTTATTTAATCAATTGTATAGTAAACAAATCATATTTGTAAATTGGAATAAGATTCTGATTTGTTTGGCATACATCACTTGATTACTAGTCCAATTTTGGTATGTGATGTCTGTAGATTCTGGTTATTTAACAAGTGTTTAGCTAATTTCCATTTGAAAATATAGTGGATAAACCTTAGAATTAAGATTATATAAATGACAGACCAACCCTTACCCACCGCTAGTGAGATGGATACTAAACCCCAGAAGATTATCCTTATCGTCGAGGATGACCCGGTTCTTCTCAAAATGTACACAGAGAAATTTAATTTTGAGGGTTTTACTGTTTTGAACGCGAAAGATGGGGTAGAAGCATTAAAAGTAGCACTTTCAGAAAAAATTGACATAATTTTACTTGATATCATGCTGCCCAAAATGTCCGGGACGGATTTCCTGGAAGCATTTAGACGAGACCCGAAAGGCAAAAACGTGCCTGTAGTTGCCTTAACAAATCTTGCCGAGGAAGAAGAAAAGCAAAGAACCATTAAACTCGGCGTTTCGGACTACCTGGTAAAAGCTATGCAGACGCCTGAACAGGTTGTTGAGACAATCAAGCAGTATATCAGGCCTTAGGTATACAAATACTTTTTATAGTCTTCAAGCATCCTTTCAGCGCCGAATTTTTTAGCAATAGTGATTGATTCTCGCATTCGGCCAATCCATTTATCGGGCAAACCATCTGCGTTTCGGGTATAAAAAAGCGGTGTAATTTCTTTTTCCAGAAGGTCGTAAAGATTCTCCGCTACATTTTTGGGGTCAAGAACCCAGCCCGCACCCTCCCAGTCAACTTCGTAGGTCCAGCCATCAAGCACTGTGCAATTTAAAACCCCGTTACTTATTGCTTTCATTCCGCTGGTTCCGCAAGCTTCGAGATTTCCCTGAGGGGTATTGAGCCAGATATCACTGCCTGAGGTCAGGTGGTTCGCCAAGGAAACATTGTAGTTCGGAACAAAAATGGCGTGGCCCGATAGCTCTGTCGAGAATATTTTGATAATTTCTTCAATTATCGATTTTGCATTGGGATCTGCCGAGTGAGTATTGCCTGCAAAGAGAAGTTGAACCGGCATTGTCGAATTTTCCACTATTTTTTTCAGTCGTTCCAAATCCGTAAAGATAATTTTCGGCTGTTTATATTCTGCCAGCCGCCGTGCCCAAGTGATAACCAGTCTCTCAGGGTCATAGCCAAAACCGGTTCTTTGGATAACTGTTTCCACCAGCTCTTTCTTTTTCGTCATGTGGAGATCCCATATTTGCCTATCGCTAATAATTTCTTTTCTGAAATCACTATCCTGCCATCTCGGGAGATGAACTCCGTTTGTAATTGCTATCCACTTGTAGTTGGGATACTCTTTTTTGCAGTAATCTCCATGGACCCTGCTGACGGCTGTTTGCTTAGCTGAGATATTAAGGGCAAAGCGGGAAATACTAAAAGTTCCCGGATCCGTAACTCCATCTTTAATTAAGAGGTTAGTGTCAATTCCCAGTGATTCGGCTAAAGGGTTTGCGTAGCGCTCGATAAGATCGGTCGGATATGTTGGATTTCCCGCTGCCACAAGGGTGTGATTCGTATAAATAATTTTTTCTTTCGCCTCCTTCCAGCTGTCTTCGAAAGACATTGCTTTACCTTCCATCTTTTGTTTGGTAATTTCCCATATACAAAATGCCGCTCTGCCCTCATTGATGTGGTAGTAGTTTGGTGCGATGTCGAGAGCTTTAAGAAGTTTTATTCCTCCTATCCCAAGCAAAATTTGCTGTCTAATTTGGCTTTCTTTATCACCTTTATACAAAGCATCCATGTCGCTGACCCACTCGGCCGGGTTGCCGTCCACATCTGTAGAGAGAAAGAAAAGAATAGCAGTGTCGGAGAGTCGTATGTGGTAGGCTTTAAATTTAGCTTCACTCTTTCCCCAAGGTAAGCTTAATTCTAGGGTTACTCCATTTTTGGTCGTTGGCCGCAGGAATGAAGTGTCGTGGTCAAATTCAGAATCCCTTTTCTCCTCACGGCCCTCTCCTGTGATGTGTTGCATAAATTCCTTTCCTTTATACAAAATTCCGATGCCAACCATTGGGAAATGTTCGAGGGCAGCCTGGTGAATTACATCTGCCGCTAATATTCCTAACCCTCCGGAGTATGTAGGAAGTTCATTATCTATCGCAAATTCACTGCAAAAATAGATAACCGGTTTTTTGACCTCGGGTAACTTCATTATTTAAGCATACAAAGCTTTGATCATAATTTCCATAGGAGCAGGAGAATATTGTTAGAAGTTGAAAGATATGAGAAAATATCTAATATGGGAGTTATTGACAAGTTCCCTGCAGAATTATTACTGTTTTTCCGTTATAGCGCAATTGCCGGATTTCTGGCTACAGTTACTCTTATTATTAACTTCAACCACACAAAGTTTGCCAACATCTTCGGAGATCGGTCAAAATCTTTATGGTGGTTATTTCTGATCTTTTCCGTCATCCCGCTTTTACTTTTTTTATTTATTTTTAATTTTGTTTTTGGAAGGTTTGAGCTGAGGCAGTATGGAGATACGGTTCTTGCGGTATTCGGGATGAAAGGTTTAAATGCAAACTAGCGATATTCTTCCTCCGGAAGTTTATGCGATTGTGAAGCTGGCTGCGATTGCCGGATTATTTGCGGCCGGGGCAATGATTATTGGTGTGGCCTATAAACTGTATAAGTTTATACTCGGTGAAGAGAAAGCTAAAAAGTATCGGATGTATTTTCTCTTCGGAACTTTACCGCTCGCATTTATCTTAGTCTATATATATTTCTTGTTATTTTAGGGAGTAGGAGTTAACTGAGATTCCAGTTTTTGTTCGGCTAAATCCAGAAGTTGTCCGAAGATGCGACCGACTTGTTTAATTCTGGGATAGATTTTTTCGAGCTGTGGTTTTAGGATTTCAAATATTTCCCTAATGGATCTTTTGCCTTCTTCATCTAAAGTACTTACATTACAGTCATAAACTTTTCCATTATGTGTTATCTTGTCCAAATCGACAAACGGAGTTTTTATCCCCAAAGGTTCAAATAGGTTTCCCAAGACATCTTTGGGGTATTTTACTCTGCCTGTCATAAAATCTATCGAAGTTTCAGGTTCCCAAATACCGTCGGAAGTTTGTTCTCCTAAATATCTGCTATCCTCCAGAGCTGTCTTTACACAATCGGATTGGAAAGCTGTGAAACCTTTTTTTCCTGGTATGTTTACTTCCACCCAGTAGTACTTTCCGCCTCGAACAATCCGTGTTATGGTAGGGTTAGATAATTGGAAAGCGTCTCCCCACTCAGCGTTTTCTATATCTCTCCATTGAAATTGTTGTGTTGCAAAAATGTCGGGAGTCGGTGTCGGGGTGAGAGTGGGGGTTGCGGTCAATGTGGAGGTGGGTGTGAATCCCAGAGTTGGAAAAGCATCTGGTGGGGGAGAAGATAAAGGAGTCGGTTCCCTAATAAGACTGGGTGAAGGTGCAGCAGCTCCATTGCAGCCGGTAATTCCAAGAGAAATAGCAGCTGCTGCCATCCCCAATTTATAAAAAGGATGTAATCGTTCACCTTGCATAAGATACTTTAGATTGATTATTAAATTTCGGTCGGTTGTTTATCTTTGTATTTTCCTGTAAGGTAGATTTGTATCTTTTAGAATTTTTGCAAGCAGACCTTTTCCTATCTTTTCGCCTGAATGGATAGGAACAGACGTTTTTCTTCCATCGTGGTGTTCTAATCTAAGGTGGCTACCCTTTTGTCTTACTTCTAAAAAACCTCCCCTTTTTAGTATTTGTAACAACTTTCGTGAGCTAATTGGAGAAAGTTTAGACATAAGTGATAGTTATGTCTTCAATGCCAAAAAAGCGAGGAGAAGGAGTTTTTTGCTCGGTTTTTTCTTTGATAAGCGTTTTATCTGTTTCGAGCACAAGTTCAATTACTTCCTTTATTCTATCTCGTACTTGTTCTAAAGTCTTACCTTGGGTGTAACATCCAGGGAGTTCAGGAACAGACGCTACATAAATCCCATCCTCATCTTGTTCGATTAGGACTTTAAATTGTAATACCCTTTCTTTTTTCTTTGTCGTCATAGATATATTATATCATGAGCGATTTTGGTATATAGTTAATTGATGCTAGCCAAAATTACTTCCGGGGCGACTGTCGGATTAAACGCAACTTTAATTGATGTCGAAGTTGACATAGCAGACGGACTTCCTTCCTTTACAATCGTTGGGCTTCCCGACAAGGCGGTTGAAGAGAGTAAAGAAAGAGTAAGAGCCGCATTAAAAAATTCCGGAGCGGATTTTCCGAGTACCCGGATTACTGTTAACTTGGCGCCTGCGGATTTGCCCAAGGCGGGTCCTTCCTACGATTTACCGATGGCTTTGGGGATTCTTATTGCATCGGGTCAAATTGCACCTGAGGTTGCCGACTCTTTGTTTTTTGGCGAACTTTCGTTGGACGGCAATTTAAGACACACAAACGGCATTCTTCCGATGGCCTATCTTGCAAAAGAAAAACATTTTAAGAAAGTCTATGTACCAAAATCCAACGAAAAAGAGGCGGCTGTTGTCTCAGATATTGCAGTTTATTCTATTGAATCGCTTTTAGAATTGGTGAGATTTTTCAATAAGACTATCGAGTTAGAACCTGCCAAAAGGATACACTTAACTTCGCTATTGAAAACAGCCGAAGCGGAATTCGATTTTTCCGAAATTATCGGCCAGGAGCATGCAAAACGTGCAATGGAAATCGCAGCCAGTGGAAGCCATAACATTTTTATGAAAGGTACTCCCGGATCCGGTAAAACCATGCTTGCACGGGCTTTGCCCGGGATACTTCCAAGTCTTACAGAAGATGAGGCGCTTGAGGTTACAAAAATTTATTCGATAACCGGTAATTTGCGAGCCGGTGAAGCGGTAGTAACAGCCAGACCTTTCAGAAGTCCGCATCATACAACCAGTAGAATTGGTCTTATTGGTGGGGGATCAAATCCCTCCCCTGGGGAAATTTCTCTGGCACATAGAGGAGTATTATTTCTGGATGAGTTTCCTGAATTTCCCAGAAATGTGCTGGAATCACTAAGACAGCCGATGGAGGATGGAGTCGTTACAATTTCCCGCGCCAAAGGGACTGTTACATATCCTGCCCAGTTTTTGCTTGTAGCAGCCAGTAATCCCTGTCCGTGTGGCTATTTTGGAGATTCTAAAAGGGCTTGCAAATGCATGCCGGGAGTTATTCAAAGGTACCAAAGAAGAGTTTCCGGCCCGATTCTAGATCGAATTGATCTGCACATATCATTGCGTTTGTTGGAAACTGATAAATTGGTAGGGAACAAAGAAAAAGCGGAAAGTTCTAAGCCTATTCAGGCAAGAGTTCAAAAAGCCAGAGATATGCAAATTAAACGCTTTAAGGGTTCTAAGTTCAAATCAAATAGCGAAATGAGTTCCAAGGCAGTTAAAGAATTCTGTCCGTTATCTCCTGAGTGTTATGCCATTCTAAGAAGTGCAGTAGCAAGTATGAATCTGACAGCTCGCTCATACCATAAAGTTATTAAAATTGCTCGAACAATAGCGGATTTGGAAGGAGTGAAAGATATTACTACTAATCACATAGCGGAGGCACTTCAATACCGGCCCCAGGATAATGATGAAATTTAATGATTGTCTTTTATAATATTTTCTCCTACAATTTGTAGTATATGACTAGTTATAACTTAGGACCTCTTGAGCAGGAAGTTATGGACTGTCTATGGAAAGAAAAAAGTGTTTCTGTTTCAGATATTCATCATTGTCTTCAAAAGAAACGCAAAATTGCCTACACAACAGTAATGACTATTATGATGCGTTTGACAGAAAAAGGCTTTTTAACAAGAAAGATGGAAGGAAAAGCATACCTCTATTCTCCTAAAAAATCCAAGGAGCAAACTGCTAAGAATGTCATCAAGAAAATTGTTAACTCATTGGTTGACCAGTATGGACACGAGGCGGTAACTGCATTTACAGATGAACTTAAACGACACAAGTAGGACATATGAAGAAAGAAATAAATTACTTCCTAAGTATCTTGTTAATTTTTACTTTCTCAGTTGTTTCTCTTTTTACTCTCTTTAAAAAATACTCCGGACTAACCTTCGAGCATTTTCGAGAAACCTGCAAAGTTATTGCTTCGAGTTTTTTCTCAACCGGAGCTCATTATGTAGGGTTTATTCTCACAGCCATTGTCTTAGTTATTACATTAGGATT
>CAZVJU010000007.1:0-1271 GCA_964627195.1 uncultured Gammaproteobacteria bacterium
TGAATACTTTGAATATCCAGGTCAAGACCACAATTTCAAAAACTTGGGCTGGGATGTTATTTCCAAAAGAACGATTGATTTTTTTGACCAGTATTTAAAATAAACAAAGAAAAGAGGTGATAAATTTATGGATGAAAAACAACAAAAATATACATGCCCAATGCACCCGGAAGTAAAGCAAAATGAACCAGGGAGTTGTCCAAAGTGCGGAATGGATTTAGTATTAGAAAAAGAAAAAAGTGAGGAGGAATAGGGCTTCATAACTTCTTAATCCTTAAATCAATAAACTGATTTAATATGAGTGTAAGGTTTAGGAGGGTTTTTGCGTTTATAAACTTTCTTTCTGGCTCTACAATCCTTTTTTCAGTTCTCTATCCAATTGTGTCCTACGAGCTATCAGCTCCAGTTATGCTTATTTCTCCCTTAGTCGATGATAGCTCATACACCTCAAAGACTGCTACAACGAAGGCTAGTAGTTGGTTTGAAGGTGGAGCAAAAGAGGAAGATTTTATAGCTTCGGAAGTAAAATACTATACAATGTCCATTCCGAAACTAGGTATAAATGGTGCAACTGTTACAATCGGAGGCGAAGATCTTGCAAAGTCGCTTATTCATTATCCAGGTACGGCGCTCCCTGGCAAGGTAGGTAACAGTGTAATTTTTGGCCACTCTGCTTTACCTCTCTTTTTCAGTCCAACAAACTACAAAACAATTGTTTCAACACTACCAAAACTCCAAGAAGGAGACGAAATAATTGTTAGCTATGATGGTATTACCTATAAATACGTCGTTGAAACAAAGTTTGAAGTTCTTCCTAAAGATATCCAAGTTCTAGAGCAGAATAGCGATGGATCCTATATTAGCCTAATTACCTGTGTTCCCCCCGGAGATCCAAGAAAACCAAGAAGATTGGTGGTAATAGCTCGCCTTGTGCCGTATAACTGAATTTTGTTATTCTAGTACTAGAAAGGTGGGTGATTATTTATGATGGGTTTTGGTCAATATGGAGGGATGATGGGCGGAGCCGGAATTTTCGGAAGTCTTTTTGGTATTATGGTCTTGATAGACCTAGTTTTACTGGGAATTTGGCTCTGGAAACAAATACAAAAGAAATAATGTAAACCTTCATAAATTCTTCATAATTATTGGTATAATATCTGGGTATGAGGATACTTGTGGTTGAGGACGAACGTCGTTTGGCTAATATTATAAAAAAGGGGCTTAGTGAAGAGGGTTTTGCAGTAGACGTTGCATATGACGGAGAAGAAGGA
>CAZVJU010000007.1:1281-29169 GCA_964627195.1 uncultured Gammaproteobacteria bacterium
AATACTTGGCAGAATCCGAAGAATACGACCTGATCCTTCTGGATATTATGCTTCCTAAGGTGGATGGAGTAACTATTTGCCGTGAGCTTCGAACAAAGAACATTAGATCACCTGTTTTAATGCTTACCGCTAAATCAGAAGTTGAAGATAAGGTGGCAGGATTAGATTCCGGAGCAGATGACTATATGACAAAGCCATTTTCCTTTTTGGAACTTCGTTCGCGAATCCACGCTTTGATTAGAAGAAGTAAGCAAGAACCCTCCCCGACTTTAACAATCTCTGATTTAGAATTAGATCCGATAAAACATAAAGTAGAACGAGGAGGTAAACCAATTTCTCTAACTCCAAAAGAGTTTTCGGTTTTGGAACTCCTACTCCGGCACAAAGACGAGGTTGTAACAAGAACTATGGTTATCGAGCATGTATGGGACTACAATTTTGATGGGATGAGTAACATTGTAGATGTTTTTGTAGCATCATTGCGGCGTAAAGTTGACAAGGACTCAAAAGTTAAGCTCATCCAAACGATACACGGAGTTGGTTACAAAATTAGCGAAGAAGAAAACTAACTATGAAAATTTTTAAAACTCTTAGGGAAAAACTTCTCTTTTGGTATATTACTTCCCTTATAACAATTACTGCCTTTTTCTATTTTGCGGTTCACATTTATTCTTTGCCATATCGAAATGTGATTTTTTTCGGCCTTCTGATATTACTGGCGCTTGAGGGATTTTTTATAGTACGCAAGATGACTTCTGGAATTTCGAAGCTATCTTCGAAAATAAAAACAATAACAAGTAAAAACTTAACCGAAAGAGTAACAGGGGTTGATACTGAAGATGAGATCGGTGAATTAGCAACTTCGTTTAATCAGTTATTAGATCGACTACTTGAAGCTTTCAAGAGGGAACGACAATTTATCGGCGATGTTGCACACGAGCTTAAAACCCCTTTAGCGACGCAGCGCAGCGCTATTGAAGTAGCTCTTTCCAAGAATAGATCGCCTGAGGAGTATAAAGAAATTCTCAGTGAGGCGCTTTTGGACAACAACAGAATCACAACTACTTTAAAAAACATTCTTGACCTTGCGTGGTCTGAGGCGGAAAGTGCAAAAGTAAAAAAAGATAAAGTCAATCTCTCCGAAGTAGTTTCTGAAATTGTAGAAATTGCAACAAAACTCGGGTTAGCGAAAAAAGTTAGCGTTTCTGAAAATCTCAATGATCACATAGTGGTTTTAGGAAGCGAGGATAAACTTTCCAGAGCCTTTCTTAATATTGTTGATAACGCTATAAAGTACACTCCAACTGGAGGCTCTGTGAGCATTTCACTTACTAGGAAAGATGGTCAAGTAAGATTTCAAGTAAAAGATACCGGGGTTGGGATCTCAAAAGCCGATCTGCCACACGTCTTTGAACGTTTCTATCGTGGGGGAAAAAGCGGAAAAGTGTATGGTTCTGGTTTAGGGTTATCCATTTCGCAAGCCATAATTCTAGCTCATAAAGGGACTATCGAGGTCAAAAGTGACCTCGGACACGGAACAATTGTAACTGTCCATCTCTCTCTTAATTAAATTTTCATCTTCTATTAACCCTTTTTTAATGGGCTTTAAAGTATTATTGAAAACAAAGAAGGTGATTAACCATGGAAAATCATTCAGGTCACGAGTCTATTACTAAGCCGCAAGGAAGCCCGATAGTTTCCTCGAAAACTTTGGGGATCTGTTTAGCGCTTGTCGCGGTTGCCCTCATTGCGCTTTTTGTATTTAAAGTACCAGTCAACACACTACTTTTAGGGGGAGTGCTTTTGGCTTGTCCACTACTGCATTTTTGGATGATGAAGGATGGCGAACATAAACATTAAAATTTTTTCATTTTTAATTCACATTAGTTTAATAGATAAAAGTGTAAGATTTGGAAAGATAAACGCTTTCCGAGGCTTAAAATAAAAGCTAAGAGACTTTTCTCTTTCAAACACAAAAATACCTAGGCTTCGGAAAGCGAAAATAAAAGAGGTGTAAATTATGAGCTGCTGTCAAAGTCGATGCCGAAGTCCTACTTAAATGGATTTTACATATAAGTTTCTGAAACACCTTCAACTTTAGGGGTGTTTCAGCGTAAGTTACTTCTCTTTAGTCTATTGTTCTTCACAAAATCTTAATGATTATTTTTGTAGTATCGGTAAAGTATGGATTTACTTTTTAGCGCGTCATTTATTGCTTCCTTTTTTGCAGGGGTTGCTGCACTTTTTGCGCCATGTTGTATAACTGTACTTTTACCCACTTACTTCGCCTCAATTTTTAAACAAAAAGCAAAAATATTTTTGATGACCTTTGTCTATTTTCTAGGACTTTTGTCTATTTTTCTACCGATTGGTTTGGGAGTAAGTTTCTTGAGTCAAATCTTTAGGGAATATCACAATACTATATTTCTAGTAGGAGGAATCTTTCTGTTTCTACTAGGCTTGACTTTGGTTTTGGGGAAAAGCTTTTCGTTTAATTCACCTGTTCATCCTGAAATGAAAGGTAAAGGTTTAGTATCCGTTTTCGTTTTGGGAGTGTTTTCGGCAATAGCAACAACTTGTTGTGCACCAGTCTTGGCCGGTGTTCTTGCTCTTTCAGCCTTACCCGGCTCATTTCTATTAGGAGGAATATTTACCCTCGCTTATGTATTAGGAATGGTACTTCCGTTATTTTTTATAGCGGCTCTTTTGGATAAAAAAGATTTCACTAAAAAGTTTTTCGCTTTCAGAAAAACCATCAGTTATAAATTATTCGGAAAGAAAATCATTCTCACTTTCGCAAATCTTTTTTCAGGAGTAATGTTTTTAGTCTTAGGTTTAATAATTGTTATCTTAGCAAGACAAGGACGGATTGAATCACATTCAGATTATCAACTCATGGTCAATATTTACATTACGAAACTCATAAAATCGGTTGAGGTTGTTACTAAATTTATTCCCGAACCTGTTTGGGCAGTAATCTTCGTGGCGATTTTTGTTTTTATTCTCTTCAAAGCAATTAAAGAATGGAAGAAAAAGGCCGATGGCCCGGAGGGAGGTGAAGTAAATTGAGTTCAAATCAGAAAACAACAGTTATTGTAGTTGGAATGATACTTACGGCAGTAGTTATAGGTATGGCAATAAATAGGCCGAATGCTGGATCGAATCAGAGTAGTAATTCCAATAATCAAGTTTTATCTCAGAATTCCACGAATGATCATCATAAACCTCAGCCGACTGACTCAACAGTTTTTAATAATTTATTAGATAAAACTGCACCCGATTTTAGTTTGGAAAGCTATGATGGAAGCCAGTACAAGTTAAGTGATTTAAAAGGTAAAAATGTGCTTTTGTTTTTTAATGAGGGGTTAATGTGCTACCCAGCCTGCTGGAATCAAATTGCAGCTTTTGGGAAAGATAAAGAATTGGCAGATAAAGCACTCGTTCTAAACATAACTACTGATTCTAAAGATAGATGGAAAGAGGCTGTAACTAAAATGCCGGAACTATCATCTGCAATAACAGTTTTTGATGCTGACAGGAAAGTTTCAAATGCATATGGAGTTCTAAAACTGGAATCGTCTATGCATCGTGGTCAGTTCCCAGGACATACGTATGTGCTGATAGATAAAGAGGGGGTTGTGAGATTTATTAAAGACGATGTTCAGATGGCAGTGAGAAATAAAGAGTTAATTGCTGAAGTAGATAAATTATCTTCATAATTTCTTAATGCTGTTTAGACTAGACTGCAACTATGGAATACAGTTATGGCAAATGGTGGTTGGTAGGAGTTAGCGTAATATTGACTCTGTATTTTGTAAAATCTGTTTTTAAGCCACGTACTAAAACAGACTGGACAACCTATAGAACTTTTGGAGCCTTTATTGTTGCTCTTTTCGCTGAGATGTATGGATTTCCTCTAACCATTTATTTATTAATGTCGGTTTTTGGAGTTAAGACGAATTTAGGATTCTCCCACGATTCAGGACATCTTATCGGAACTCTACTTAATTTTCAGGGTAATCCTCATTTGAGCGTCTTCCACCTTGTCAGCTATGCTCTTATTATTCTAGGTTTCAATCTGATTGCCTCAGCTTGGAAAGTTCTTTACAAGGCTCGCAGATCAAACTCTTTAGCTATAACCGGTCTTTACAAATACATTCGCCACCCACAATATGTTGGGTTTTCATTAATAATCATCGGCTTTTTACTTCAATGGCCAACCTTCATCACAGTCTTTATGGCACCATTTTTATTAGTCAGATACTGGAGACTATCGAAACTTGAAGAAAAGGAGATGGAAGATAAATTTAAAGATAGCTACCCAGAATATGAAAGGCACACTCCCGCCTTTATACCCTCCTTAAACGGAATCTTACCTAAACTGACATTCATGAAATCTTAATGATTTGTCTGATAGTCTGAAATGTATGGTTGTTGCTAAAAAAGAAAAATTGCCAGTTGCGAAAAGTCTAAATAAAAAGGCAAAGAGAAACAAAAGTAGCCTTACTGATAGGTTAGTTCCCATTCTTCTCATTATCTCAATAGGGTTTGCGTTGGCAATAGGAAGTATGTGGCAAAAAATACAAAATCTGGAAAGCGCGGTTGGAATTAAGGTTGCAGGTACAAAAGTTGGGAGTGCAGGGAAAACACAAACTTCAGGAACCACTTCAGAAATTCAAAAGGAAATATTGCCTGCTAATTATAAACTCGGGATAAAGTTTAATGACGCAATTACTAAAATGGTTCAGATGGGGGCAATTGATAAGGAAAAATTTATCAAGCTATATGAGGAACGCAGCCCTTTGACTGACGCCCAGAAGAAATTACTTGATAATCCAAATAGTGATGAAATAGTTCTGAATCAGGAGAATGCACAACTCATTTTGAATCTTTTATGGCCACTGGGAATTTCTAACAAAGCTAAAGTATTATCTGAAGGACCAATGGGTACTCAGTATAAAGACAAGGTTGATAGCTTTGCTTCTACTGCCGGATGGACTTTAGGGAAAACTGAAGGCGGGAAACTTTTTAACAGTTTATCTATTATTAGTTTAACGCCCGATCAGGAAAATCAGGTTAAAGAGATTGCTGAGAGTATCTATCGGCCTTGCTGCGGAAATCATACCGGTTTCCCGGATTGTAACCACGGAGCTGCAATGCTTGGGTTCATAGAACTGGCGGTTTCTCAGGGAATGTCCAAAGACGAGATTTATAAAAAAGCCCTTGTTCTCAACTCTTACTGGTTCCCGCAAAATTATGCAGAGCTAGCTACGTACTTTAAAGCACAGAAAGGTATTGCTTGGAAAGATGTAAATCCGAAAGAAGTATTGGGAGTAAATTATTCCAGCGGTCAGGGTTATGCCGCAATTAACAAAGAGCTTCAAGCCGAAGGGTTACTTCCAAAAGTTCAGGGTGGCGGTGGTGGTTGCGGAGTGTGAACCTTTAGACATACCTTCATAAAATCTTCATACCTATTGTAGTAAATTTAGTATTAGCTTGTACCCTCCCCTGGGGGATTCGGAGTACTCGAATGGAAAATATTGATATCAAAAAAAAGGCAAAAAAGCGTATAAATATTATGAAGGGGCATTTAGGTGCACTTGCCAAGATGATTCAAAGAGATAGACCTTGTAAGGATCTCTTAGACCAGAGTTTAGCCATACAAAGTTCGCTCAAAAGCCTTGATACTTTAATTATTGAGAGGCATTTGAAAATTCATGTCCTCGATCAGTTTAAAGATAAAGACAAGGCAATTATTGAACTTTTAGAGGTTTTTAAAAGAGAGAAGAAAAACGACTAGTCAAGACTACTACGATATGTAGTAATATAAATATATGAAACAAATATTGATTAAAAAGGCCTCCGGTGAACTGGAACCCTTTTCAGAAGACAAATTACGCCGCTCGCTTGAACGAGTAGGAGCTTTACCCGATGTTATCGAGAAGATCATTTCACATATTGTAGGAGAACTTAAAGATGGTACAAGCACACATGATATTTACAAACACGCTTTCTCACAACTTCGCAAGTACGATCGACCGCTTGCAGGAAAATATTCCTTAAAGCGAGCCATTATGGAATTGGGGCCGACTGGCCATCCGTTTGAGAGGTTGGTCAGTGAGCTTTTGAAAACAAAAGGATTTTCTACTCAAGTTGGCGTTATGGTTCAGGGAATATGTGTTTCCCACGAAGTTGATATCGTGGCCGAAAAAGATAACCGGCATATCATGGTCGAGTGTAAGTTCCATAACAGGCAAGGTACAAAGACTGACGTCAAGGTAACGCTTTACATACAAGCACGTTTTGAGGATGTGCAAAGAGCTTGGTTAAAAGACAAAAATCATACTCAAAAGTTCCATGAAGCCTGGCTGGTCACAAATACCAAATTAACCACTGATGCAATACGCTACGCGGAGTGTGTTGGTATGAAGCCAATAGGATGGAGCTATCCCGCGCAGGAGGGTTTGGAAATACTAATTGACCGATCAGGATTACACCCAGTTACATGCTTAACTACGCTGAGTGAGGCAAGTAAACAGCAGCTTTTGAATAAAAACATAGTTCTTTGTAAAGAAGTATCGCAAAACAAAAACGTTTTACAAACGTTAGGGTTAGATGCACCTCAAATAACTCAAGCTGAAAAAGAAATTAGGCAACTATGCAAAACCGTATGAAAATATACACATGCCCAATGCATCCTGAGGTGAGAAAGGATAAGCCTGGGACTTGTCCCAAATGTGGAATGAAATTGGTGGAGGGCAAAATGAAAATGAACCACGAGGAGATGGATCATAGTGGTATGCGTCATGGTGATCATGTGATGAAACCTATATCGCATATGTCTGGTTGGGAAAAATTCAAGATGAGTATGACCATGGCTATGGGTATGGAGCATGGAGGTTTAGCGGGACGAGAAATGGCTAAGCTTATGGAAGAAGATATCCGCAATAAGTTTTTCGTCGCCCTCATCCTCACTCTACCGATTATTGCGTATTCACCTCTAGGAACAAACATTTTAGGCTTAAGGCTCCCCGAGCCTATTCCTGCTAGTTGGATCATGTTTCTTTTGACCACTCCGGTTTATTTCTACTCAGGCTGGATATTTCTGTACTCAACATATAAAGCGTTACAAGCAAAGACCCTCAATATGGCAGTTCTAATTGCTGTCGGTATCACTGCGGCCTATGCATTCAGCGTGGTTTTAACACTTCTAGGCAGCGAAGAGTCGTTCTACGAAGCAGCGGCAATGCTTACAACCTTTGTTCTTTTTGGTCATTGGATGGAGATGAAAAGCAGGCGCGGGACTACCGATGCTCTACAAGCGTTGTTTGACCTCGTTCCTCCTCAAGCTAGGGTTATTAGAGGCGGCAAGGAAAAATTGATTCCCACTGCGGAAGTAAAATTGGGTGACATCATTGTTTTAAAGCCAGGTGACAAAGTGCCTGTTGATGGTGAAATTGTCGAAGGAGAAACAGCCATTGATGAATCGCTGGTTACTGGAGAATCGTTGCCTGTTGCTAAAAGTGTTGGTGACAAAGTAATCGGCGGTTCTATAAATACTTCAGGATCGGTCCAATTTAAAGCCACGAAAATTGGTGAAGATACAGCTCTTGCCCAAATCGTCAAAATGGTGGAGACAGCCCAAAATTCCAAGGCACCGGGCCAAAAAATTGCTGACCGATTCGCTCGGTACTTGGTTATTGTTGCGGTTGGAGGAGGACTACTTACTTTTGCGGTATGGTTTTTCATTATGGGACAGCCGCTCATGTTTGCTCTTACTTTTGCCATCTCGACAGTTGTTATAGCTTGTCCTGATGCCCTCGGACTTGCTACTCCGACTGCGGTAGCCGTCGGGACCGGATTGGGGGCCAAGCATAATATTCTCATTAAGGATGCCCCGACACTCGAACAGGTCTCAAAAATACAGTCAGTTGTTTTGGATAAAACAGGAACGTTGACTGAGGGAAAGCCTCGCATTACTGATGTTGTTGCTCTTAAGGGATTCACTGAAGATCAAATTATTCAACTCGACGGTGCAGCTGAGGCAAAATCATCTCATCCTTTGAGCCTGGCCGTTTTAGATGAAGCTAAACGAAGAAAGGTGTCTGTTCCAACTCAGGTTGAAAAGTTTAAGAACTTAGCCGGTCATGGTGTTGAGGCAGTTGTGAATGGCAAACATGTGCTAGTCGGAACTACTAAACTTATGAACGATTGGAAAGTTAATACCGAACCTCTGCAAAAAGATATTGACAGGCTTCTTTCAGAAGGAAAAACTATCATGATTCTGGCAGTTGATAATAAAGTTGCCGGAGTAGCGGCCGCCTCTGATCCGGTGAAGGAAAATGCCAAGCAGGCTGTTGCTCGCATGAAAGAATTAGGATTAGAAGTGGCCATGATCACCGGAGATAACAAAAAAACTGCTGAAGCCATTGGTAAACAGTTGGGAATAGACAGAATCTTTTCTGAGGTACTGCCAGAAGACAAAGCTTCATATGTTAAGAAACTACAAAGTGAAGGTAAGTTCACTGCCATGGTTGGTGACGGTGTCAATGATGCACCTGCTCTCGCACAAGCTGACATAGGCATTGCAATAGGTGCAGGTACTGACGTTGCTATTGAAACTGCTAAGGTGGTTTTGATGAAATCTGATCCAGCAGATGTTTTACGAGCAATTAAATTATCAAAAGCAACGGTCAGGAAAATGAAACAGAATTTGTTCTGGGCATCAATTTATAATCTCTTGGCCATTCCGGTAGCAGCTGGAGTATTGTATCCCGCCTACAACATTTCACTTCGACCGGAGGTGTCAGCACTACTAATGAGCGTTTCGTCAATTATTGTTGCGACAAATGCGGTTTTACTCAATAGGGCTGAAAAAGATTTGGTTTCTGTGTAAAAAACTATGAACAAAGCTTTAGTAAATGGAATTTTAGCCACCACAATCTTGTTAACGGTGTATATAACTGTTGTTTCTTTGGTATCCGGTTGGACTTTTGCACAGCAGCAATTCCGTCAATTTTGGTATTTCGTAGTTACTTTGGCTGTCGGATTTGGGATTCAAGTTGGACTTTATAGCTATTTGAAAACAATAATTAAGACTGTATCACCAAAAGTAGTGGCAACATCCGGCGCAACCTCAACCGCAGCCATGATTTCCTGCTGTGCTCATTATTTAGTAAATATTTTACCGATTTTAGGAGCAGTCGGAATTATTACTGTTATTTCCCAGTATCAAGTGCAACTGTTTTGGGTAGGCCTTGCTTTTAATTTTGCAGGAATTGCCTATATGACAAACAAAGTGATTAAGGCGGTAAAGCACGTATGAATACAAAAATTATAATTATTGTTGGAATTCTCTTGGGAGCAGTGTTAGTCGGCTTGTTGAGCTTTAAAGAAAAAGATAATCCCCAATTGGAAAGTGAACAACAGGAGGTACAAACTTCTTTGGCTCCTCAGATTAATTCCGAAGGATCGGTAGAAGTTGAAGTAACCCTTGTTGAAATTTCCGACGCTTCAGATTCGTGGCAGTTTAAAATAGTTTTGAATACTCATAGTGTTGAACTTGATCAAGATCTTACGAAGATTACTCTACTTGTCGATGATAAGGGGAACGAGTATCAATCTCTATCTTGGGAGGGTGCGCCTCCTGGCGGACATCACAGAGAAGGGATATTAACATTTAATTCTATTTCTCCCCAACCTTCATCCATTGAACTCGTAGTTAAAGATATTGATGGAATTAAAGAGAGAAAATTCACCTGGGACTTAAAACAATAGCATGAGAGAAAAACTACGACATTACGAAAACAGCACGTTTATTTCAGCATCCGCCGAGGAGATTTTTGCTTATATCGACGACCACAAGCGCTTTTCCTCACATATGGGTCAATCCTCTTGGATGATGGGCGGGGGAAAAATGGAAGTCACGGTAGATGAAGGGCATGGCCAAAAAGTTGGTTCTCATATTCGTTTGAGTGGCAAGGTTTTTGGGATAGAACTGTTTCTGGACGAAGTCATCACGCATTATGAACCACCCTTTTTGAAAACCTGGGAAACAGTTGGAACCCCAAAACTTTTGGTAATCGGTTTTTATAGAATCAGTATTGAAATAAAGCCAAGGGATTCCCATTCACGATTGCGTATTTTCATAGATTACGATTTGCCAATGACCAACGTCTGGCTTGGGCAATTATTCAGCGGAGTTTATGCTAAATGGTGTGTGCAACAAATGATCAAGGGAGTTCGTAATCATTTTGACCAAATGAAGGGGTGATCAAATATGGGTATTAAAGATATTTTTAAAAAAGCTACTAAGAAATTAGACGAAGGAAAAGATCCTATTTGCGGAATGAAGGTTAACTTAGTGGAAACCTTGTATAAAAGTATTTACCAAGGTAAGGTTTATGGATTTTGTTCACCTGGATGCAAAGCGACTTTTGACGGAAATCCAGTTGAGTATACCGACCCGAATTGTTAAGAGTGAGGGGGTGAGAATGTATGAAGCACGATGTAGATACAATTGCTAAGGCAACAGCATTAACTGTTGGAGTAATATATCTAGTTTGCGCTTTTAGCGTAATACTCTTACCCGGTTTAGCGATGTCTGTTGCCCAATCCTGGTTCCATGGACTAAATTTGAGTAAAATTTCAGGTTTTAGTGTGACTCCTGGCTCATTTATCTTGGGACTAGTTACATCAACCGTTGGAGGGTGGTTAATTGGATACATTTTTGCAAAAGCCTATAACTATTTTGCAAAAAAGTGAAATAAAACATATATGCAACAAGTAAGAAGCAAGACCAAAGGAACATTGGTGATAGTGAGGCATGGCCAATCGAGATTTAATGAGTTGAATATATTTACGGGTTGGCTGGATGTTCCTTTGTCGGAAAAGGGCATTAGTGAAGCTCATAAAGTGACAGAACATTGTAAAAATTTTGACTATGATGTCATTTTTACTTCCAAACTCAAACGAGCGCATGAAACTTTATCAGTCATCTTATCTAAACAAAATAAAATAGGCCTATTTCTGCATGGAGGTGATAAAAATTATAGTATCCCCGATAATCTAGATCCCGAATTATCAGAGAAAATTCTTATTGTGTATTCGGATGAGGCATTAAACGAAAGAGCCTATGGAGCTTTACAGGGAATGAATAAGGAAAAGGCTTCACAAATATATGGAGAGTTGCAGGTTTTTAAGTGGCGGAGAGGTTTTACTGATAAACCACCTCAAGGGGAAAGTCTCAAGGATGTATATGAAAGAGCCGTTCCATATATAGAAAGAGTGGTTATTCCCCGTCTGAAACATGGGGAAACTATTCTAATAGTCGGTCACGGCAATACTCTGCGAGCAGTTATTAAGTATTTGGAAAATATCGAAGATAATGAAATTTCCTTTATAGAACTTCCCTTGGGTCACCCACTTGTTTATGAATATAAGAGCGGGAAGATAATAAGAACAGAAGGGGAATATGTTTTTAACAAATCTGAATAGCTGGATTTTAAGAGAAAAAGAAGGTGAATAATTATGTCACATTGTTGTGGGAGCCATTCAAAGGGAAAAAATGTCAATATGAATAGTTTGGGAGAAAGACCTCCGAAATCATTTATTGGCAAGTTTCTATATAATATTGGGAAAAAAGAATACGAGAAGGAAAATCAAAGGAAAAGTCATGGAAAAGGTTGTCACTAAGCAAATTGGTATAGTAATCTAGATTATATGGAAAAAGTGAAAGTTGGAATTAATGGCTATGGGGTTATAGGTAAACGAATTGCAGACGCTATTTTGTTGCAGGATGATATGGAACTTGTTGGAGTTACAGCAAGGACTCCGGACTACAGACTTTTTGCAGCTGATAAAAAGGGAATTAAGGTGTTTGGAGTTGACCCGGAGGCATGTAATCGCCTGATGAATAGTGGGGTGAAATGTAACGGCGATTTTAATCATTTTATAAAGAGGGTTGATGTAATTATCGATTCGACCCCTGCAGGTGTAGGCCGCGAGAATAAAACAAAATACGATACGGCTAAAGTAAAATCAATATTTCAGGGAGGAGAAGCGCACGACCTAACTGGATTTTCTTTTGTTTCAGAGGTGAATTACAAAGATGCCATAGGAAAAGAGAGTTTGAGAGTAGTTTCCTGCAACACCACAGCAATTTGTCGAGTTCTTTATCCATTTGTTGGAAAAGGGATTCTTGAAAAGGCCTATATGGCATTGGCAAGACGAGGAACAGATCCTGTTGATTCACACGAAAAAGGCCCTTTGGGAACTGTCGTTTTAGAGGATTCGATTCCCTCTCATCAAGGGCCCGATGCTCAAACAGTTATTCCGAATTTAAATATTTTATCAGTTGCCGTCGCTGTTCCAACTACGATAGGCCATCTTCATATGGCTTTTCTGCATCTAAATAAGGAAGTGTCTAAAGAAGAAGTTGTAGGAATTTTAAAATCGAGTCCGAGAGTTGTTGCGGTTAACTACAAAGACGGAATTACCGCCGAAAATCAACTAGCTGAGCTTATGCGGGATTTAGGCCGACCTCGTGCCGACATGTGGGAGGTTGCTTTCTGGGAAGATTTACTGCATGTGGAGGGAAAAGACGTTGCCTTTTATTACCAAGTCCATAATGAAGCAATCGTAATTCCGGAAAATATTGATGCCATAAGAGCAATTTCCGGTATTGAACAAGATCCTCAAAAATCAATTCAAAAAACAGATAAATCTTTAGGAATCGTTTCCAGTTTCTCAAGTTAAATTCTAATTTGCCATGGGTTATAAATATGCATATTTAGTTGCAAATTTCTTCTTTCTGGCTGTATGGCTTCTCATTTATTGGAGAGTAAAGCACTTGAGACGTCCGATGTTGATTATGAGCCTAATTACTGCTTCTTTTGGCCCGATTTCCGAGATTTGGTATTTTGCAGATTACTGGAAACCTGAGATAGCCTTGCCGTTGCCAATTGTTGGCGGAGTTGAAGATTTGCTCTTCGGATTTTTCATCGGAGGGATTGGAGCCTTCGCTTATGAATCGTTGTTTGTAAGAGGTATTTGTAGTTGTGTTGAGAAAAAAGGAAAGCGTGAATGGTTTTTGTTGGTCTTTTTTGCAATAGAGGGTTTAGCTATGATTATTCTGAATAATTTTCTGGGCTTAAATTCAATTTATGCAAGTTCTATTGGAATGATCATCTTTGCGATAGTTATGTTAATTTTACGACCTGATTTGTTAATTCATGCCATAGGTTCAGCGTTTTTGGTAGCCGGCACGATGTTTGTAATCTATTTTTTGGGTCAAGAGTTTTTCCCTCAAGGACATTTTTGGGTGGATAGGATCTGGAAACTTTCAGGAACTGAGCAGGGAGTAATTATCTTTAAACATATCCCTTGGACAGAAATGCTTTGGGGACTATCTTGGGGTCTTGTCTGGGGGCCGATGTATGAATTCTTGATTGGAGCGAGAACGATCTCTTTTAGAAGAAGAACTTTACAGAACTGAGTATTTACAGCCAGATTTTTTGAAAGAATTGTTCTCTTTGTCTAAGTTGTCTTTAGGGCATAAAGAAGTATCCGTACTCATCATAGCTGAAGTGTCCACTTGCTTTATTTAATAAAATATCCGCAATTTCCCAGGCAGTCATGTCTTCTGAAATCCTGTATTCAGCATTCGTATCAATTGTTCCACTCTTTCCAACACTAATAGCATTTTCACTCGGAGTTGTGTCTAGTGTGTTTTCCAAAGCATAGCGAATGGTATCCTCATCTCTCACAAAACCATAGTAATAGAGATTTCCAACAAGTGCTTCTAAAGTTACGTTTGTGTTTATTCTCAAATCTACAGTTCCGTCAACTCCCTGTTTCGATCTGATTTCTGAGGCTTCTTGTGGTGTCATTCTTAATCGTTCAATAAAGTAATCCTCAACTTTTTTCTCCGATGGATAGTCGCGTCCTGGAGCCGCAAAAAGTTCATCGCTAGGCTTTTGTGGTATCAGAAATATTGCAGTTAATAAACCTATTGCAATAAAGGCAGGGATTATAAATAGATACTTATTTCTGATTTTCATAATTGATTATACCTCTGTTTTAGTATCTCAGAGACATCCTCCTTACATATGGACATAAGAGTAATTAAAATAAAATTAATGGATTCCATAAAAATCTTGAAGGGACAATCGTGGTATGAAGATTTATATGATCTTTTAACAATAAAAGAATGTCTTGATTATGAGAAATTTATTGAAAAAGATTTTACTTCCGAATATAAACCTAAAAGAGGCAAACCTATTAAAGTAACATTCGATTTCTTTACTTATTATATAAAAGGTGAAAGGTACGGAAAAAGATCTGAAACCATTAACGAGTGGGTGAGAAGCGATAGAGAAAAAGACTACAAAGTTGAAAATGCTCCCATTCCAACAAACATTCAATGCAATTTTTGTTTAGTTGAAATGGATATGACTTTGAAACATCTTTATCATGATGATGAAAAGGTCATGTTTTGGTTTGAATGCCCAAAGTGTAAGAAAAGAAAAGCCATTTTTGATAACGGAACAGAATATCGACCCGAACCTAAACTGTGTCCGAAATGCTCGAGTGTAGTTAAGGAAACTTTGAAGAGAGAGGGTGAAATGATTACTACAAAAATAATTTGTCCGAACTGTAATTTCAGGAAAACAGAAATTATGGATTTTGAGAAAGACAGAAAAGAATGGGAGGAAAGACAAAGAAAAGATCAGGAGCTTTTAGAAAAATACAGGCACAAATTTTGTTTCACCGAAAAAGAGGGTCAGGAGTATGTCTATCATGTCGAAAGTATGAATAATTTTGTTAATTTAATGAAAGAAACTGCAACTAAGCAAAAAGACCCCGCTTATATAAAGGCTAGAAAAATTAAAAAGCTAAGACTTAATCAGTTAAGAAAACTACTAGAAAAAACTTTAAAAACTGAAAAGTATGATAATTTACTTTTAGATAAACCGCAAATAGAAAGGCAAGTAATAGTTTCGTTTACGGTAGAAGATATCGATGACAAGCGCGAGGAATATAGCAGTACAAGTAATTGTAAAAAGCTTATGAAAAAGGCTTTGGGTAATACTAATTGGCGATTAATGAGTGAGGGATTGTATTACAAGCTAGGTATTTTATCAGGCCGACTCAAAGGTTATGAGAGTGAAGACGATATTGCCGAACTATTTAGGAAGAAGGTTAAGGCATTAGTTCTTTTGGTTTAACCTTTAGAGCTTGTGCAATTTTATTTATAGTTTGAATGGGTGCGTTACTTTCTCCTCGTTCAATTCTTCCTAAGGTAGAGGAGTCTATTTTTGCCATTCCAGCAACATCTTCTTGAGTTAATTTCTTTCTTTTTCTAATTATCCTTATTTTTTTACCTACTTTTAAAGCTATTTTGTAGCGTCTCATGCCAAGTTTAAGTTAGATCAGGATCTACTTAAAATACAGGTGTCTGACGCTATATATAGGCACAATATTGTGCTTGATTACTTATCCCATAGCAAATATAATAGGCGTTAAATATGGTTTTGACAGAGGAACAGAAGAAAAAAATAGAAGAAGAGGAGAAATTTAGAACCCAAGTTAGCACTTCCAGCCAGGTCTTTCAACAAAAACATGGTCTTCCTGCTTTATTATCTTTTTTTATTCCAGGTCTTGGGCAAATAGTTAAAGGCCAGGTTGGAAAAGGAATACTAATTTTTATTGGAACGATTGTGGGATTTATGATTCTGATTATTCCAGGAATTATTATTTGGCTTTGGCAGATTATTGACGCATATAACAACTAATATGAGTTTATCAGAGGAAGATAAAAAAAGGATTAAGGAAGAGGAGCGTTACAGATCCCAAGTTAAAGCAAACTTAGAACGCGAGAAAGAAGAAGAGAATTTCCGTTTATCCGTCAGACAGGGCTTAGTTGATAAAAATATTAAAACTTCTACGGAACTGGCAGATATAACCATAAAACAATCAAAAGAGAACACACCTTTTAAAAAACTCGGAAAGAAAACAATATTTAGAACTATTGAGTTAGTCGGTTTTGTATTAGGAATATTAATCGTTCTTATTGGAATATATGAGATAAAAACTTCTTTATTAGCTGGTTTAATATATTTTGCCTCAGGTTTATTATTATTTCCTTTTATCTGGGAATTTATTTATAACAGATGGCATTTTAGATTTCCAGGCATAATTAGAACCATTTTGTGTTTCGTAATTTTTATTGTAGCTGTTCTTATTTCCCCGACGAAACCTTGTGACGAAGCCTGTCAATTGGCTAAGAATCAGGTAACAAAATTAACTGTTACCCCTACAGTTACTGCCAATATAGAAGTTAACGAAAAGAACGGGAGTGCTTGGGTAGTGACCGAGGAGGAAAGAAATGAAATTAAACAAGAAGCAAGCAAATATACGGAATATGCTAAGAAATTTTGTGAGAATCGAAAAACGGCGACCGTACAATACCCTATTTATGAAGTTGAAAACGCAAAACCTAAATTTATAACAGCGAAAGAAGGTAGATATCTGACTGAAGAAGACTGTTCAGCAATAATGACGTACTTAGTGCAGGTAGGCTTGAAAGAGGAAACGATTAAAAACGTAGTTGAGCAAAATAGATGGATAGGAATGGGGCCAATTGAATTAACTTATGTAGTTGGTATGCCTGACGACATGAACAAAAGTGTAACGGAAAGCTTTGGTGGCGCTATACAAAAGGAACAGTGGGTATTCTACAGAGGAGGAGGGCATACGATGTATGTTTACTTTGAAGATGGTAGGGTTACCGGTTGGCAGGACTATTGAGGTTAGATGAAAGACAAAAACTTTGATGAGAAAAAACACGGGCGTAGGTGGTTTGAAAGAGGAATATTATTTTTATCAAAAGAGCAGGAGGAAAAGTTAAAAAAGACCAAAAATATAAAAGAGTATCTAAATAAGCTCTTCAAAGAAAAAAAAAGTAAATTTGTCTTCTTTATTAAACCAATTCTTACATATGGATAAGTAGTTTCATTATATTTGGTATATTTTTAGCCTCAACCTAGGTTCAGAATGAGTTATACACAGTGTACGTATATGTTTATAAAGCTTCAAAGCTATACTGAAGCTAATTTTAGGTCTAAAATAGGTCAGAAGAGGCAATTTTTATGGTTACTTTCTTAAAATGGGGGGAGCTGAAAAGCGAATACTTAAATGGTTCCATTGGGACTGTTTCTGATTTTCTAAGACAGAAAAATATTAAAAGAAACGGTAATTCATCGAGGTTGACCAAGGGTTGGAGTTATCAAAGGTTAAAATATCAGGAACAATTAGAACGAGCCAAAAGAGAGGAAGAGATTAAAAGAGTTAGTCAGGTAGAAGCGGAGTTTGTTGCCAGAAGAATAAGAATTGCCAGAAACCTTCAATTTAAGGCTTTGCACTCCTTAGCTCATCAGAAACCTAAAACTGTTATGCAGTCTTTAAAAATGTTGGTAGATGGTTTAAGAGAGGAAAGAGAAGCACTTGGGTTGAATAAAAATAGTAGATTGGGGAATGCAAACGATGTTATGAATCCTTTGACTATTGCGATTACTAATGTTGGTAGATATGGACAGAGGTTACTTAAAATGAATCCTGTAGAGCTTAGGGTTGAGATCGACAGACTGTGTAAGCAAGAAGGTGAAAATGTGGTGACATAAATATATTTCGGATTTATAGCATATACAAATATAAAAATTAAATGAATATTAAAAAAGCACAAAGTGATCAACTTTCCCAAAGTCTATATTTATTGAAAATTTATACTAGTATCCTTATAGATTTGCTTGAAGGTGTTGCTGGGGGTTTATTAAACGTAAGTGATCCAACTTTAAATAAGTATTATATTTTTCTAAGGAATGAAATTGACAGTATTATTGCATTGAATACTTCTCCATTTAAAGAGCTCAAAAAAGAGGAACCAACCCTACCCGTAAGTTTAGTGGGAGACATTAGTGAAATTGATATAGATTGGCAACTAGGAATCAAACAAAACCTTTACGATTTTTACGGCAAGGTTGAAAACTATTTCATTAAAAATGGCGGTAAAGAATACGAACTTCCTCAAAACACTATTTTATTACTCAGTGAATTAGATGATGTTATTAAAAAGCACAAGATAAGAAATGTAAATGTTGAGGATTATTACAGATCAAAATCAAAAAAGTATAAACAGGAGAAAGTTTTTACTTGTGGAGATTTATTATTAAATCTCAAGGAAACTAAAGTTATATTTAAAAAATATAATCCTGTTCCCATTCAACCACATAATCAGGAGATAATAATGTTGAAAATGTTAATGGAGAGGAAAGGTAAAGTAGTGGAAAATAAGCAAGTTGCTTACGAAATTGGACTAGCATCACCCAACCAAAATAAAGAAAATGAAGACTTTGCTGATGATATTAAACACATAAAAAGAAAAGTTGTAAAAATATTAGAAAAAGCAGGGATGACTAAAAAAGAGATAGATACGATGATTGGGTCTAGGAGAAACATTGGTTATATTCTTCAAGATAATTAACTTCATATAAAACATTAAAACCGAATTAAGTTACCGTTAAGTTACCAAACATCACATTAAGGTAACTAGCCTCTTGATACATCATTTAAATACTTTCTAGCTTTTATTGAATATAAATAATTTGGCTTGACTTAAATTAGCTTAAATTAAATCTTATGGATGAAGAATTACATAAAAATTTAGAAATTTCGGACTTTCAACTTGCAAGTTTCTTGATTTATAGAGACACGGAACTTATAGGCATCCGGATGGTAACCCCCACTAAAGCTGTTTTTATTTTCCCCGACAATGAGAAAACCCAAGCATTAATTGAAAAATTCTCAAACTTATCAGCTGAAGTTGAACCTTTGGCTTTTAGCTCCGCTCAAAAAAGACTGAAACAACTTTTATATCTCTCTTTGGATAAATGAGTCTATGGAAGTTAAAAATTATTCAACCAGGAACAACTTGAAGGATATTAAAGATAAAGACCGTTTAGCTAAGAAGATTGGTGCAGAATTTTATGTTTTTGTGAGAAACAATTTTAGTTTTCAGAAAAAGAAATGGAAGGAGGTGAATAAAAAATGAATAGCGAGCAACCTTCGAATTTAAGAATTGTTACATCTCTTATCAAGGCTATAGAGTTGCATCCTCTAACCCATTACAACTCTTATTCTCAAAGTGAAAATGGTTTTTTGCATGGTGCGGAATTAATTTTCCACAAGCCAGAGTTTAATAAAGCAACGTTTCTCTTGTCCGGCTACGCGCCGCAGAAAGAGTGGTTTGTTTTATTTGATGATGCAGAGAAAGAGATTATGGAGGATGAATATCGGTTTTACGGGATATGTTATGAAACATCAGTCAAACTTTCTCTTGAAAGATTGAGAAAGCTGATTGATAAAGCCCAAATAGCATTGGCCGTTAAAACAAAGCCCGAGGCTAATGAGAACCAGGATTGGAAAGTCAGAACTTCTTTTAATTACAGGGATAGCTTGGTCGAAGCTAAAAAAGCTTTAAGCTGTTTTGACGAAACTGATCCTATAACACTTACATTTATCTTTTCAGAGTGGCCAAACATTGAGGAGGCAAAAAGAAAAGATTACGTCAAAGAGTTTGAGGAAAAAATACTTAAGCAAGTATCTCAAACTAAAGACCTGCCGTTTTAATTTGGCAGGAATTTCTATGGAAGGAGGTGAACAAATATGGCTAAGTTAATATTCAAAAAAAGAATAGTTCCGGATGCAGGCAGAGTGTTGGCAGAATTAAGTTCTGTAGAGGAAGTAGACAATAGGTTTTATGATCCAAATACACAAAAACCTGATATGGCGAGGCGATTGCAGTGGAACTTCGAATATGTCGATAAACCCGGCATGCAAATCATTTTATGGTCTTCGTTTAGTCTATCAACCTTTAAAGGTAAGAAAAGTAAAGCTCTGACTATTACTGAAACACTTCTCGCCAGAGAATTGAGTGAGAAAGAGAAAGAAGATCTTAATGATACTTCTTCATTAGTTGGTAAGAGGTGCTATCTGACAGTTAAGCATGAAAAAACGGAAGACGGACAAACGTACGCCAAGGTTATTGACTTCGAAAGTGCAACTGACGAAGACGAGGTTCCGCGTTAACCATCACACTGGGCGTAAGTTCTGTTTACGCCCAGGAATGAGTGTTAAAGCTATGAACAATGTTAATACAAATAACGTTTCGGAGCAAGCATTATCCTTATCTGAGAGATTTTCTTGGAGTATTGTTCCGGTCGGAGTTGATAAGAAGCCATTAGATGAGTGGAAAAAATATCAAAATCAGAAAGCTGGCAGGGAGCAATTGCAAGAATGGTTTAAAAAGTATCCGGCAGCAAATATCGGAGTAGTAACAGGAAAAATATCTAATTTGGTTGTCTTAGATATAGATCCAAGGCATGGAGGAAACGAAGACTTATTTGACGAAATTATCACTGTTAAATCTAAAACAGGAGGTGGAGGTTGGCACTACTATTTTAATTATAAGGAGGGAATACATAATCAAGCAGGAATAATAAATGGATTGGATGTGAGAGGGGAAGGTGGGTATGTAGTTGTACCTCCTTCTTTACACAAATCAGGAAACAGGTATAAATGGATTAATAGCCCATTTGATACACCTATAATAGATGTACCTTCAAAAGTTTTAGCAATACTTCAAAACGGGAAGACAGAAAATAATCAGTTTTTTAAAAACTGGGATGAAACTGTTCTAAACGGTGTTAATGAAGGTAAAAGAAATGAAAGTGCTGCCTCGGTGGTGGGTAAATTACTCGGTAAGTATAGTGAAGGTGAATGGGAAAGCGAAGTGTGGCCGTTATTTGAAGGGTGGAATTTGAAAAATAAACCCCCTCTATCGGAGGTAGAATTACGCGCTGTTTATAACTCTATATCTGATAGGGAGCTAAAAAAAAGAGGCCAAAATTTATCAAACACGCGTTTAATTAACGATTATGAGGTAAACCTGGGAAATTCCTCCTATATAGAAATCAAAAAAGACGGCTTCAGATTTTTAATAAAACCAAAAAGGTCAAAAATCGAAATTACATTATACAAAGAGGATGAAATTATAAACACTGATAGCCTTAACCTGATTTCGAGTAAAGCAAGGACAATTTTCATAAACAATTGTATCCAATTATCTGAAGAGGAAAAGTATGTTTTAACTGGGCACTTGATTGCTTTGAATCAAGTTCTAAAGGAAGTAAATGAAGAAATACTAAATAGTATGTATGAGGAGAAGAAGGCTGAAATTACGGATGAGGAAACAGAAGAAGCGAGAAATTTGCTTTTTTCCCCAACTCTTTTGAACGACATTCTAAAGACAATTAAAAAGACTGGCGTCGCAGGTGAAGAAAAAACAGTACTCACCTATTATTTGGGTCTTACTTCAAGAATTACTGAAGACCCCCTCTCAATAATAGTTAAAGGAGAGTCTTCCGTTGGTAAATCGTATGGTGTGAGCCAAGTTCTTAGATTATTCCCTCCAGAGGCTTATATTGACATTTCAGATGCGACAGCACAGTCATTCTTTTACGCGCCAAAAGGACATTTTGCACACAAAATAATAGTTGTTTTTGAAAGGCACGGACAGGAGAAAAGTGAGTATTCAATTAGAACTCTTCAGAGCGAAAAGAAATTAAAAATTCAAGTTACAGTTAAAAATCCTGAAACGGGGCAATTTGAAACACGCGAGCATGAAGTGGAAGGTCCGAGTGGCTTTATAACTACAACGACTGAAGCAGTTATTCATGCAGAGAATGAAACCAGAAATCTTTCTTTATACCCCGATGAAAGTATTGATCAGACAAGGAGGACTTTCGAAGTCACTGATTCAAAATATAGAGGTATACCTCCAATATCAAACGAGTTACTTAATCCTTGGAGAAACCTACAAAGGGTATTGAAACCTTATGAGGTTTACATTCCTTATGTGGAAGATATCAGGAAGATTTTTCCTGAGAAACCAACAAGAGTCAGAAGGGATTATGGAAAGCTTCTAGCCTTAATTTCGGTTGTGACGCTACTTCATCAAGAACAGAGAGAGAAAGAAATAATTAATGGAGTGGAATATCTAGTTTCTACATTGGTGGATTTTTATATTACCAAAGTTTTGATGGAAGACACTTTGAAGAAGACAATTTTTGCCCTACCTCCTAAGAGTGAGCAACTTATAAACTCTGCAAAAGAGTTGTTGGAGGAAAATATTGCCATATCGACATTTACGGTCAGAGATTTGGCTAACAGGCTTGATTGGGATTATGATACCGCTAAGAAGTGGTTTGACCCCGCTTTTCAAAAAGGATACTTTGCACTTGAAGAAGCTCACAAAGGAAGTAAAGCCGCTATTTATAAATTGTCTGACAAAGAAATATCTTCGTTATCCATCCTCCCGAGGGTAGAAAAACTTTATGAAATCAACCCTGACTGGTTAGGAAATCAAAAGATTTACGACCCTATAGAAGGAAATATTTTAAATTTTGAAAAAGAAGATGATTCGGTTGGGAAAAAGATTAGTTCCGATGCCCCGATGGTGAAGGAGAGTGTTCAGAATAGTCTTATTACATAGGTTCCAATAGCATCGGGACATCGGTAGAAAGATATATGAAATACAAGCTGGTTCCTATTAAAGAAGCGTTAGAAGTAAAAAATCTAGACAGATTTGAAAATAGCGAGTTGAGCGATGGGGTTGTTGAGGAGATATTTAGTGTAAAACCTATTTCTATGACTGAACAGGAAAAAAGAATACACGACTTAGTTGATCCTGATGTTCTTGTTTACAAAGTAATAAAAGGTAGGATTGAAGTTCTTTTGAAAAGAAATGAACATACGAAGTTTAAATTAGTCAGGTTTGATAAGAATTAAATCTAGATGGGGGTGGAAAATATGAGTAAAAGAAGTACTGGAAAAGAAAAAATAGGTAAGAATAATCCATGTCGGCATAAAGATATATCTATTTGTGAAAGATCCGATGGCAAATTAATAAATGTTTGTATGAATTGCAATTACGAGAGATTTTTGAACAATAAGGAAGAAGACTACTGGAGGGATTTTGTTAAAGGTGAGCAGTATGTGTTTCTTAAATACCCGTTGCAAAAATAACAGAATCTCAGATTATATTGTTTTTTTATAGGATATATGTAGAAAACTGTTTTTGTTCAATAGATCCGTATTGGTCGGTTGAACTTATAACTATAAGACATTAATATTAAATGAATACCTATAGTTATATTAAATTAATTATTTTAAGTTTAGCAAGAGATTATATGAAAGACGAATTTCTGACCATTCGGGAAGTATCAAGATTTTTAAAAATATCGGAAACAACTATAAGAAGTTGGATTAAAAGAGGTAAACTACCGGTTTTAAGATCAGGCAGAAAAAGTCTTGTAAGAATTAGCGATATAGAAATAAATTTCAGACTACATCTATGTTAGAAGAAATGTACATTCAACCCAGAAGTTTTATAAACGGGGAAAACGTAACTAAAAGGTCAAAGTTTATAGTTGCGATATATATACGCGTTTCCGGTAAAGACCAGGCGAAGAAAGGTAAGGTTAGCTTAGCAATTCAAGAGCGAGATTTGGTAAAGTTTGCAAATACACAACATTGGAAAATATTTAGTATTTATAAAGACGTTTTGACAGGTTATTTGGATTATGAAAATAGAGAGGCGGGAAAGCGTCTTTTGGAAGAT
This sequence comes from uncultured Gammaproteobacteria bacterium, assembly GCA_964627195.1. GTDB lineage: Bacteria > Patescibacteriota > Microgenomatia > UBA8517 > UBA8517 > CAZVJU01. Next base: position 25,019 of record CAZVJU010000007.1, read on the forward strand.
GCAAGAGAGGGGAAATTTAATTTAGTTTTACTTTGGGATAGTGATAGAAACGGTAGGGACCCTGAAGCTTTGGCCGCAAAGTTGTTTCGACACTATATGAGAGAAATAGGTGTACAGGTTGTATCACTTGATCAACCCTTGATTTTGAAAGATCCTGAAGAGTACAAATACGACCCTTATGACGAAGGGCAAATATTTATGGAAACAATACATGATTTACAAAGTGCTACCACAGTAAGCAAATTCAGACGCAGGAGTATGGAGTCTAAACAGGAAAGAGTTAAGGATGGAAAGATGATTAATACTCCTCCATATGGTTATAAGTTGGAAGCGGTGTTAGACGACAAAGGACAGCCAGTATTAAAAAACGGGAGAGCAATTCGTAGAAGGGTTGTAAACGAGGAGGAGAAGTTTATTGTTGTAAGAATTTACAATGAATACGTATTTGAAGGCAAGAGTATGAATGAAATTAGAGACTGTTTAAATGCAGAAGGTATCCCTGCAAGGAAGGGGGGACATTGGGAGCGGGCAATGGTGGCAAGAATCCTGAAAAATCCTGTTTATTATGGAGCCCTTTTTTACAATAGGTATTATCGAAGAAAAACTGCCTTAACAGGAAAAACAAGAATGGGTAAGAACCCGCCTGACAAATGGATAATCGTGCCTCCTGACAGGACGGAACATGAGGCAATTATAGATAAGTCATTATTTGACAAAGCCCAGGAAATTAGAAAAGCAAAGTTGAGATTAGGATCAGTTTCGGTTTATAACGATTTTCTATTAAGTGGGCTAGTAAGGTGTGGTTATTGTAAAAGTAAAATGTACAGAACTAAGGTTAAGACTTCCTACACAAGACAAAGTGATGGGGTAACAACTAAATCACAAAGCAATGGTTATATTTGCGGTAGGTGGCAAAGATTTAAGGATACTCAAAGGAATTATGTTTCGGAGCGGGATTTGAAAAGTGCAGTTTTAAGTGACTTAAAGAGGCTAAAAAATAACCCGAATGTGCTACAAGGATTTTTAGCTGAAAGCGACAAGAAAGAAATTGATAGTATTTCTGACAGGTTGGAATTTTTGCGAACTAATTTATCAAGGGTGGATGAAAGATATAATCGCTTAGTGCATCTTTACGAATTTGGGAATTTAAAAATAGAAAAATTTAACGAAGCCACTGATAAGCTTGAGCATGAAGAAAAGAAAATGAGAGAACAAGTAGCTAAACTTGAAGAAGAAATGAAAAACGAGCGCAAGAGAAATCTGTCGAGGGAAGATTTTAAGAGAGCTGTTAACAATTTTGAGGAAATATTTACTAAAGGTGATATTAAAGCCCAGAAAGCCTTTTTAAGGTCATTAATTGAGAATGTTGTGGTTAAAGATGGAGTGATTGAGATTAATTATTCAATTTGAAGAAAAAGAAAATAAAAAGAATTTCTTTCAAAAGATTTGTTAAAGAACTTAAACTTCAAGGTGACGTTATGCAGGCTGGGCTCCTATACCAACATTATCAGTGGTCAGGTCTGTCTTTTAAGGAATGGAATAAATAATGCCAGTAAGGTAACTCCATAGAGTTCATTTATCTCACCTTCATTCAAAAGGGTATTCCCCTGCTTGATACCCTTAGAAAGGTAAGTCTTTTGAGTAAGTGTCTTCGCTTCCTTCCTCTTTTTCTCATTGTTGGAATATAATTGAGGAAGAATGAATTTAGATGATTATAAATATTTGCAAGAGTTTATTATTGCTTTAAATGATGAAATTGCTAAGTTGGAGCAATTTGGTGAGTCAGAGATAAGGGTATTTAATGGCGAGTTGGTAAAAATTGAGGGTAGCGAGTATATTTACTCTTTTTCAACAGACGAACTAGTAATTATTACAGATGACCAGCCAATTGAAATCTTTTTTACTGGAAAAAGGTATAAGGGGGCATACATTGGTAAGTCTGGAAATAAAATACTCGTTTCCTGCTCTGAGAACATAGGTGAGAAAATAGAGTCGGAAAGCTCATTGTTTCTCCCATCTTCCTTCTAAAAGCTCTAATTAGTGTTATAGAACAGCTCCCTAAGTTGGAAAATTACAACTTCAATTTTCCTCATACAATAATTGGAGAAAAGAGTTTACCACCAGCCTCCTCCACAGAACTAGAAAGCACTATTGAAACAAAGAACCTAAATGAATTTCAGGAAGAAGCTATTAAAAACGCATTAGGTAGTAAGTTTTCTTTTATCTGGGGTCCTCCTGGAACAGGAAAAACAACTGTAATTGGGAAAATTGTCGAACATTGTCTTAAAACTAACCAAAGGGTATTAATTACTTCTCATACTAATATTGCCGTAGATACTGCATTGGTGGCGGTACTAGAAAAAGAAAACCAAATTAATAAAGCGATAGAGGAATATTACGAGGATGGAAAGTTGCTTAGACTTGGTGTCCATCAACTGTCAAAGTTGGAAAAGTTCCCAATGGTATTTGGTGCAAATATTGCTTCCAAACAGACTGAACAACTTCTTAAAAAACTAACTGAAATTGACGAAGCAGTAGAAAAGTTGAGTTCAACAAATGACAAACTATCTCATACGATAGATGAACTACGAGTCTACAAACATATGAGTGAGGAAAGGGCAACTTTGACTTCTGAAATCTCAAATTTACAAAAAGAACATTCTAGCCAAAAAGGAGGTTTAGAAACACAGATAAAGAACCAAGGTTTAATCCAGCAACAATTAGACAAGGCTCGAAGCAACAACTGGTTAAGTAACCTGATGCAAGGACTCAATGTACAAAGGTTAATAGATGAATTAAAGGACTTGGAAAACAAAACTAACTCTATTAAAGATGTAATAAATAAGCTCGAAATTGATATCCAAAAGGCAAAAGAAGAACTGTCAGCTTTGGAAAAAGAATTTATCGATAGACACCCTAACTTTTCAGAAAGCTCATATAATCCAGATGAGTTAATATCTCAATATGAAGAAAACCTCAATAAAATAGATGGCCTGAAATCTGAAAAACGTTCCATTCAAGAACAAATTGACCAGATAACAAAGCTTTTACTTAATAGGGCAAGTGTTGTGGCTACTACCCTAACTAAGTGCTATTTGAGGACTGAAATGTTAGCTCAGCAGTTTGACGTTGTAATAGTTGACGAAATATCAATGGCACAGATACCTCACCTTTTTGTGGCAATTGGACTTGCGAAGAAAGCGATATTAGTTGGGGATTTTCTACAACTTCCGCCCATTTCCCAAGCAGATACTCAAATGGCCAAAAAGTGGCTTTCCAAAAACCTTTATGACTATTTTGAAATCCCCGAAGAATTTTTAGAAAAAGGTACATACAGAGAACAGGTTAAACCGCTTTTCAAACAATACCGTATGCATCCTGATATTTCCTACTTAATAAATAATGTGGTTTATAAAGGTCATTTAGAAGACGATGAAGTAACTAAAACTAAACGGGAAAGCCATAAGGATTTTGCTCCATTTAAGGGTCATATAGCGTTTTTAGATACCCAAGATACTGATAGTTATTGTCGTAAAAAAGAGGGTGGTTCAAGGTATACTCTCAAGACCGCTTTCATTGATTTATATTTAGCCAGTTTTACAGTTGAGGATTACCTAAGGAATAAACCTGAAAGTGATTTTCAAGACGATGTAGAAATCGTGGGGATTGTTACTCCTTATCGAGCTCAAGCATCACTTATTGCCAAACTCCTTGCGGGCATTGAAATACAGATTGGTGAAAAAAGCTACGAATTAGGCGAGTTTACTGAGGTTAACACTGTTCATAAATTTCAGGGTAACCAACGTTCAGTAATTATATTCGACAGCACAGATGACTACCCTATGTTTAAGCCCTCTCAACTTGTGGATGATGATGAGAAAAATGGGGATGACGTAAAACTGATTAATGTAGCAGTAACAAGAGCAAAAGATAAGTTTCTTCTACTTGGTAATAAAAGGTTCATTGAGAATAAGCATAGTGATACCTCTCTTATTAAGGGTATGGTACCAAGTATTGAAGAAAAGAGTGCAAAGTTGAAATTTGAGGGTTATGTTGAGCAAAAAGACGATGTTGCGTTTGACATTTCCTCTTTTCTTTTTCCAGCCCAAGTAATTGAGTTATTAAACTTCAGCACAAGCTCGTTGCATATT
>CAZVJU010000007.1:29179-44324 GCA_964627195.1 uncultured Gammaproteobacteria bacterium
CAAATAGCTTCTTTTCCAAAGTTAATACAATAGTTTCTACTCTGCTAGCAAAAGGAGTAAACATTACTATTACTACCCAACTTCCTGACCAGTACAGCGAGGATTATTCAAAGCTAGCCGCAGATACAATAGGTTTCCTTAAAGAGAAAGGTTTCAGGGTTAACTTACGAACAAAGTTTAGGGACTCGTTTATAATCACAGACCAAGAAAGAGTTCTGTGTTTCATAGGTGAAAATGAGTCTTTGGGGATACAAGTAAAATCTAGTAAAGGGGCAAAAGAGCTCATTAATCTTTTTAATCTAGAAGATGAGCAGGAAGTAACACCTTGCCCAGAGTGTCAGAAAAATGGTAGAGCAGGCATGATAGTTCCCAAGATGAGCAGATACGGGGTGTTTTATAGCTGTTCACTCTGGCCTAAGTGCAAATATATAGACAAATCTCGTGGTAAAGATACAAAAAAACAATCTCAAGAGGAGCTTGATAAAGATTGTCCTCGTTGTGGTAAAAAGCTAGTAGGAAAAAGAGGACGTTTTGGAAGTTTCATAGGTTGTTCAGGATACCCAGATTGCAAGTATACAAAGAAATAGAATCTTAACTAACTTTTAGTTATTTGATTTTCCTCTACGGGAATCGAGAATTCTTTTCCGCTTCTTGTTGAGACTTTAATTTTAAAAGTTTTCTTATCGAAGTCGGGCATCGGTTTCCTGGGCGTACTACTGTTAGTTTGGTAATCAGACACAAAAGCTATTACACTTTTTATTTCGTTGGTCTCAATTTTAAACTCTTCATCTGGCTTGTCAACTTTTTCAAAAATAAAGTGGTTTCCAAGCCATTTATTTCCGTTTGCCAATTTTGCTTCTATGAATACCGAAACATAGTCTGGTTTATTGCTTTGAAAGTTGTCAATTTTAATCGGCACTCGGAAGCTAGAGAAAACATATCTTGAAACACCATAATTTGCCCAAACGATTTGTTTGTCTGTTAACTCAATATGGATATCATTGGTTTTTTGTTTACTTTTGTTTATAGCATACTTTCGGGGGTTAACTGTTCCACCAACATTGAGGCATTCTTGAAGCAACCTATTAACGCGATTGTTATTTGGAAGACTGTCTATTTCCAGCAGGTCTTGGTCTTTAGATATCTGTCTGTGTAGTGCGTCGTCTGCATCATTTCTAAAATCCAGTATTCTTTTCATATACTCTTTGTCAGTTTTTGACCACGGATAATTATTGGCTACCTCTTCAAAAGAACCACATCCAAGTAAGGGTGGTATATGATCCAAAATTGCCCTAATTAACATAGATGATGAGTACTGGTGTCCAGCAACGTAATTTGAGTTTAGTTCCGTAAGCAATCTAACTAGCTTTTTGTAGTTAAACAATTTGTCTGTTTTTTGGATAAACCCTTCAATAATTTCCTGTTTGATATAAATTGTAGAGTTCTCTTGATCTTCAAAATTATACCTTTTGTACTCGGCAACCTTTTGTCTTATAAATCCATCAATTTGTTCAGCAGCGTGCTTTCTTGTTGGAACCTGGATACTAGGGTATAAGTGTTGTCTTAGATTTAGGAAAGCTTTGTAATCAGTTTCATCAAGATTTTTTAAAATTGCCGCTATTTCTGATAGCCAATCTTTGGAGCTCTTATGATCTGGTTCTTTGTATAACTTTTTGACATTAAGAGCCTTGAAATATTTAGCAAGATCCTTTACTAGTTCCTTTTTTTCTTCTGATTTTTCCATATTCATAAAAAAGCCCTGAATTTAGGGCAGTAAGTTAAAGGATAATAATTTTATCCTAAAAAACTTACTAATTATACAAAACATGTGGCGGATTATAAACATTTTGGGTGCTATCCTATTATTGAGTAGTATTGACTAAATAGATTTATGTTTTTATATAAACTAAATGATACGCATGTAGATGTTCCATCGGTTGAGACACAAAAGTTGGTGGAAGCTAAGGATAAGAGTAAGAATGAGTCTTCAAAAGAAATTCAAAAAAGAGTGCAGGACGCCCGGAACATCCAAACAAAAAGATTCAAAGGGACGAAATTGAAAAGTAACAGTGAGATGAGTACTAAAAACGTCAAAGACTTCTGTCCCCTATCCACTCAGTGTCGCACAATGTTATTAAGTGCTACGGCGACAATGAATTTAACAGCCAGGTCTTACTTTAAGGTAATTAAAATTGCCCGCACCATCGCCGACTTAGCTGAAGAAAGAGATATAATCACGAACCATATAGCAGAAGCCCTTCAATATAAACCGAAAGAAGAAGAATTTTAGAATTTTCTATAGTCGGAGGTATTTGACCTTGATCTCAGACTGAAAGGCAATTCAATTGATTAAAGACAATGTGCATGATATATTCATGACAATGAATATTATTCAGGGTAAAAGTACTGGAGAAGTTTGGGTTAATTATTGCAAAACTGTTTATTCTGATGGCTCGGACTTCCATGACGAAGGCGAAAAAATAAAGGAACTTCTTGATGTTTTTATTTCTTTTACAGTATTTAATCCGACCGATAAGATTTTTGAAGAATTTGGGGATAAAAAGCTTGTCGAATTGTATCACCAGAAAATGGTTTCAACGGAAATTGTGCCAGAGCTGAATTGTTCTTATGGAAAGCGATTATATGATCAGATGGGGGTTGATCAGATCAAATGGCTTACTGATCGCCTGAAGATAAAACCTGAAACTAAAGCTGCGACAATTAGCCTTCTTTTACCAAGTGATCCGGGCCCTAGAATTCCTTGTCTTTCAGTAATTGATGTAAAAATTCGAAATAATAAATTAAATTTTACAGGATTTTTCCGCTCTCAAAATGTAGCTCGGAGTTACGCTAATTTTATAACTTGTCATGAACTTCATAAAAAAATAGCAGAAAAAGTTAACTGTCCCCTAGGTAGTATGAAGTTTTTTATATCTTCAGCCCACATTTATGAGAAAGATTTTCCTTTTATATCTGATTTAGTATCCAAAACAAGTCTTTAATTTCGAATTCGTATGGTTGCAAGTACAGTAGCTTATAAGGAAACAGAAATCAGGGGGAAGTTTGCAGACAGGATAGAATTAGAAAAATTTATTGGAAAGAAAGTAAAGGTTGCAAAATTAAAACAACATCGTTTCCGTTTTTCAGTATTATTTACAACCGGCAATAAAAAGGGGTTAGATCTTCAAATTCGATCACATGATAACCAACCTGAAATAATTCTCAAGGTTGGGAAACATACAGCCTTAAACAGGAAAGAATTCAAACTTCATATTCCTCCAGAATCATTTGGAGTTGCCGTCGATCTTTTTTATCAAATCGGATTTAAATCAGGAGTTGTTGCAGATTGTGAGGATTGGATTTATCTAATCAATGGAAAATACGAATTAAAAGTTAGTAGCTGCGACGGCAATATTTTTTGTTGGGAGATAGAACCTTTAAAGGAAATTGCTTCCGTTAATGAACTGACTAAAGTAGCTTTCAATTTTGGTCTTAAACCACTTTCCGAAAGTGAAACTGCAAAATATTGGAAATGGATGAAAATGTATGGAAATAGAAAGTTAGATATTGGTAAATTATCTGAGTGGTATAGTAACTATCTTAAAAGACTAAAATCAACCTGTTAATTTTTGTTTTCTGAATGAACTCTGGTATTTAGTATCATTTCTAATTCTCCCTTGTATCATCTCTTTTAAAAATCCCGTCTTTGTTTTCTTATAATGAAACGACGCCCACGCAAGATACTTTTCTTCTTCAGGAGAAAGCACCAAATTAAACCTTATCCTCTTACCTTTTTTATGAAGATCCAAAAAGTCTTTTATCAGTTCAGGAGTTTCTTCAGGATGGTGATAAGTTTTATCGACAAAAAGGGGTGCTTGTTCTTTTCTAACAGTAAAAGGGAATTTATCTCTCCCGGTATTTTGGTGTAAAAAAAGCACCGGTTTACCTCTTTCTAATGCAATTGTCATTTGATGTCCGGTACTTAAACCTTTTACAGTACCTTCCACAATACCAACATCAGCATCCAGAATGGAGGAGATGATATCTTCATACATTTTGTTAAAATTTACTTTTAAGTGTTTTTTTTGAACCTCGCGTGCACCATCTAACCAGTCTCTTGTCAATTCGTGACCGTATTCAACTATAGTTTTACATATGAGTTTATATATAGGGAAATATTTTTCTATCTCCGAAGTGGACGAAGCGAAAAAGACCTTCATTGTGGTTAGATTATACAGAATTCGTTCCTGCCGATCAATCTTTCGCTTAATCTTTTTCCCTTATTGACTTTTTCTAAACGTGATGTGCATAATATACACATTGTACCTATAATAATAGTTCTATGGCCATTAAATAAGAGAAAACTATTCTGTCAGTATTATGAACAATGAAGTTATAAAGCTTTTCTACTCAACTCCAGGAGTAGTTAATGTTAGCAATAAAAAGGATTTTGAGGTACAGCCTGGTGTTTTTAATTCAGTATATATTAATTTAAAGACTCCTCTTTTTTATCCTAAACTGCGAAAGAGACTTGCCCGCCTGCTTTCCAAATATATTGGAAGAGACGTGAAATATGTATGCGGGATTGAAAGCGGTGGTTCATATTATGCTTCAGCTGTGGCAGATATCAAGGATAAGAAAATATTGCTTTTCAGAAAAGAGAGGAAACAATACAATATAAAAAATCATTTTGTCGGAAATCTTCCTGAAAAAGGCGACTCTATAGTTGTTATTGATGATGTGATTGATAGTGGAAATACGATCTCTAAACCTGTCTCTCAACTAAAAGAGATAGGGTGTAAGGTAAGAGCAGTAATACTTTTTAGCTATTGGTGGAATAAACAGATTTCCAGGAACTTAGATATAGACATTACTGTCTTATCGAATATAGAAGAACTTATAGAATACGGTTTATTTCTTAAAAGAATGAGTCCTCATAATGCTCAAATAATTCGAGATTATATTAGAAAAGGGGAAAAGCGACTTACGAAAGGAAAAAAGTAGATGAGTGAACGACCGACAACACGCCTAGAATATGCTTTTGAAGGTGTAGATGGGGGCGGTAAAACTACAAATATACAAAAACTTGAACATTATTACTCCGAAAGAGGTTGTAGTGTAGTTGTTCTTTCGTCAATTAGTCAGACTGATTTTGGAAGAGCAATACGGAGAAATATTCATATACTGAATAGTATGGGAGTAGAAGGGATAAGATATTTTAAAGAGGATATTCGCCGTTCGTACTTAAGCATAGATGGAGGAGTTGCCGATATACTTCTTTGGGATAGACATGTATATTCAATTTATGCTGCAAACACCGCCTTTCCTGATTTGAATTTAATAAGAAACACAGAACCTTTAATACCGGAACCACCTAAAGTATTTGTATTGAATGTACCTCCTGATGTTGCTTGGGTGCGAGAGCAACAGGCACAAAAAAGAGATCATCCGATAACACTGGAGTGGCTTGTGGCTAAACATGCTAAATATCTTGAACTTTTAAGAGAAGAGCCTGAGAGATTTCTAGAAATAGACGCCACAAAGCCGTTGAATAAGGTTTTTGGACAACTAGTAAATGTTATTGATAGCGACTTAGCTGAAAGATAGAAAATGAAAGTAATACTTGCATCAAGTTCACCAAGAAGAATAGAAATGATGGAATGGTTAAATATTCCATTTGAAAATATAATTCCTGAGTTAGATGAATCTCAAATTCGCGAAAAAGATCCCATGAGCTTAACGAAAAAACTTGCTGAAGCAAAAGCAGAGATAGTTGCCAATAATGCAAAAAACTCTTTAGTAATTGGATCTGATGCATTAGTTTCCTTTAAAAATAAAATAATTGAAAAACCCAAAGATATCAAAGACCAACGAAGAATGCTTTACTTGCAAAGGGGAAAACCTGCAGCAGTTGTTACTTCTGTCTGCATCATAAATACTAAAACGGGCAGGAAAGTTATCAGAACCAAAAGAACTGAATATGTAATGGCAAATGTAAGCGACGAACAAATCGAAGCGTTTATAAAAACCGGAGTGGGTTTAGATAGAGCCGGAGGCTATGGGCAACAGGATGAAAACGGAATGTTTATAGGAAGCGAATTTGATTGCTATCCCAATAGCATCGGTTTTCCCATATGCTTGGTTAAAGAAATGCTTGAAGATATGGGAGTGAAAATTAACCTGGATATTAAAAAGATAGTTAAACATAGAACTGGTAAGTCTTGTTAATTAATGACTGTCCTTTTGAAGTTCTTGAAACATGATTCCTGAACTTTTGGTTTGTGGAAATATAGCTCGCGATTTAATTTTCGGTAACGAAAGATATGGCGGATCTGCACCGGCCATTGCCGTTAATGCTGCAAGGTTAGGTGTATCTACAGGATTACTCTCTGTTATCGGTAAAGATATATTTAGCGAACAATATAGAGAATATTTAATACAAAATGGTATAAGCATGGAATTAGTAGAATCAAACTTAGATAAATTACCTGAGTTTATTGTTTCTTCTCCAAGCCTAGGTATAGGTGTTGAGTGGATTGATAACGGAAGTCATCAGGCTATGGAAACTATGAGGGTAGATATTAGGGCTGCATGTAAATACTCTGTTGTCCACTTGGTTAGTTGTCCCCCCGGACTTGCCTCAAGATTAGCAGAAACAGGTATATTTAATTTATCTTATGAACCTGGTCCTTATATTCATGACAACTCTGCCTATCTTGATTTTGCAGTGGTAGATAAAAGTAGAATGATTTTTTTCAACGAGGAGGAATACCAATCAGCTGTAGAGATAAGCGGTTTAAAGCATCCCAGAGATTTCGTTGCCGGAAGCAACAGAATTCTGATTATCACAAGAGGGGAAAGAGGATCAGATGTGTATTTAGATACTACCGATGGTTTTAAAAAGGAGCATGTTGATGCTATTAAAACTGAAATTCCCGTAGTAGATGTAACGGGTGCAGGAGATTGTTATAAAGCAGGTTTCTTAGCAGGTTATATACGAGGTAGATCCTTGCGGGATTGTGCGATAATCGGTTCTTATATGGGGGCTGCTTGTCTAACCCAGGAGGGTGGAATATTACCTGAGAATAAAATTGCCGAAATCAGGGTAATCGGCCAAATTTAATAATAATTATTTGTAAAGTATAAAAAAATGAAAAAATTTGCTCTAATTACAATTTTTATTTTTCTGACTTTTATCTTATTTTTTGTTGCTAAAAATAAAAGAAATGCAAACTACAAAAACGTTGAACAAGTTAAAAAGATTTCCCTTCGTCTTAAATGGTTAGATCAGGCTCAGTTTGCTGGTTTTTACGTCGCGAAAAAAGAGGGTTTGTACAAAGAAAATGGTTTGGAAGTAACTATTAACCCTGGAGGACCGGAAGTTTCTCCTATACAAATGGTTGTTTCCAAAGTCGATAACTTTGGAATTACAGGAGCCGATCAGATAATCTTAGCAAGAGAGAAAGGTATTCCTGTTGTAGCACTGGCTGTAATTTATAAAGATAGTCCTGTTGCGATTGGGTCTTTAAAGAAAAACAATATTACATCTCCTAAAGATCTTGAAGGAAAAAAAGTTGGCGTTGTTTATGGAAGAGATGAGGAAACAATCTATAGAGCACTGCTTGCAAAAGAAAAAATAAACTCTAAGAGTATCGATGAGGTTGCAGTTCTTGCGGGACTATCTCAGCTAACAACAGGTGCAATTGATGCACAGATACTTTATGAAATAAATGAACCTATTTTGTTGGCTCAGCAAGGATTTGAGATTAATTTAATTAAGCCTCGTGATTATGGTATACAATTTTATGCCGATGTGCTTTTTACTACTGAAGATATGATTAAAGAAAATCCTGAAGAGGTGAAAAATTTCGTCCAAGCGAGTTTAGAAGGTTGGAAATTGGTTTTTGAAAATCCTGAGGAAGCAATTAACAAAGTTTTGTCCGTTAATAATTCTCTTGACAGGAACCATCAAACAAAATTTCTTGAATTAAGTAAACCACTTATAGTAGGTAAAGGAGAAATAGGTTATTCAGAGAAAGAAGTTTGGGAAAGGATGCAAGATACTTTATTAAGTCAAGGTCTCCTTAAAAATCCAGTTGATATTAATAGAGTATTCACAAATGACTTCCTGAAACAATGAGCCTCATTCAGGTAGATAATCTAGAAAAGTATTACAGTAATAGCGGCCTTCTTGCTGTTAAAGATTTATCTTTCACTGTAGAAAAAGGGGAGTTTGTTTCTATTGTCGGACCCTTCGGATGCGGTAAAACAACAATCTTAAATTTAGTGGGTGGAATAACTGACAATTACAAAGGATCTATCAAAATAAACACCGAATCTCCTGCTGAAGCAAGAAAGAAGAGAAAAATAGGATATTGTTTCCAAAAACCTAATTTATTACCTTGGTTAAATGTTTTAGAAAATGTTTTACTTCCTCAGAAGATAGCTAGTATCAAAGAAGATCGAAGCAAAGCTATTGAGCTTTTAAAAATGGTTGGTTTGGATAGTTATACAACAATGAAGCCATATAATCTTTCCGGTGGTATGCAACAGCTGGTGTCTATCACAAGGAGTTTAATATTAAATCCCGATATTTTACTTCTGGATGAGCCTCTCTCTTCAATTGATGAAATAAACAGATCAAAAATGCAATTAAAATTATTGGAGATACATAAAAAAACAAAAAAGACTACGGTTATGATAACACATTCAATTAACGAAGCAGTATTTTTGTCAGATAATATAATCATACTTACTCCAAGACCTGCTACTATAAAGAAAATTATAAAAATTGTCTTTCCGCAGAGAAATGAAAGTGTTTTTTATTCTAAGAAGTTTATCAATTACGTAAAGATCATTAAGGAGGAATTAAAAAATGGACAAAATAATTAAAACTATCCTGACACTTACTGTATTTATTGTGATTTGGTATTTGGTGGTTATTGCTTTGCGAATTCCTGCATATATTCTGCCTAATCCTGTTATGGTTTTTAAGTCGTTAGTTATAAATCGTTTATCAATATTTGCAAACTCACTTGTAACATTAGAGGAATCATTATTGGGTTTCTTTATCGCTAATATTATCAGCGTGACGGTTGCTTTGTGTATTGTATTCAATAAAAATATTGAAAATACTATTATGCCCTTTGCAATTACTCTGAAAACAATCCCCATAATTGCATTAACTCCCTTATTAGTAGTTTGGTTTGGTCCGGGAGAATATTCCAAAATAGCTACTGCTGCATTAATTTGTTTCTTTCCTTCATTAGTAAATGTTCTGAGAGGTGTTAAATCTCTTGACAGAGATCTTGTCAAACTTTTCAAGGCTTACTCCGCAAGCAAATTACAACTAATTAAAATGTTAATTTTCCCCAGCATTCTCCCATATCTGTTTGCGGCCTTAAAAGTTTCCAGTTCACTCGCAGTAGTAGGAGCACTTGTCGGAGAGTTTATAGGGGCCAACAAAGGTTTGGGATTCTTAATAATTTCAAATTATTATACTCTGAATACACCCTACGTTTTTGCAAGTATTATTATCTCAAGCTTGATTGGAATAGTTTTTTATTACACAATTCATCTATTTGAAAAAAGAATAATAACATGGACTGCTACTATTGATTGATTTTATATGAAAGAAACCGAGATTTACTGTATGTTACCCCAAACAAAACATCTTCTCGAGCAAGATATAGAGGAAAGGAGATCTGAAGTTGCTGACATATCAAGACAAGGTGCTGAATTGTGGGAAGGTGACCAATGGCATAGCACAGGTTTTCGCGAACAACAACGTAAAAAAGAGTTGGCTATAAGATTCTTACAAATGATAGATCAAAAAAGCGGAAGAATAGAGGTTCTCGATAAGCCAAAACAAAATGACCATATCGAAGTAGGTCACATGGCTAAAATAAAATTATTGGATGATCCAGATGTTATCGAAGCTAATATTTCCCATTCGACTATTCATATTTTAAGCAGTGAAGATGCTCTTTATCTTGGGAAATTATTTGATAACTTGAGTGAAATGATCGTATCCCTTGAGTCCCCGATTGGATCTGCCTTACTGGGTAAGAAACGGGGTGAAATTGCAACTTACCTCGATAGAAACAGGCTTCAGATATTAAATGATGAGGATGCAATCACAGCATCGAATTTATTTGATAAAAATAATATTACTCCTTCATTTAATGGGAACTGATTAGCACATATCATTGCGTTTGTTGGAAACTGATAGAGAAATTACGTTGTAATTTCTGTAGCAGATATTATGCTATTTAAGACGCACTTCAGGATTCCCCAAGCCTCCATTTAATCAGGGATGACCCGTCGGTTTATATGATTTAAGCGGCGTAAGGACCGGACTTTTCTTTCTTGCTGATCAAAGCCTCTTTCTCTAATTTTTTTGCGTTTACGATAAAAATGTGATGTTTACAAGAAATAATTTTTTTCTTTTCCAGCTTCTTTATAGCAATGCTAGCAGTTTCTCTAGAAATACCAGCAATATTTGCAATGTCCTGGTGAGTTAAAGGAAGTTTTATAATTACTTTGTCTTTCTCTGGGTTTTTACCAAAGCGTTTGGCAGAGAGGTATATTGCGCAGGCTACCCTACTATATGAATTTCCACAAAGCATATGTTCAATATTTGTTAAGATCCCATCCAAACCTACCAAGATTCTTCGAGTGAGTTCGAAAAAAACGTCTGGATTTTTTTTGAGGAAAGATAACACTTCTTGCTTGGGTGCTTTGTGAATAAACGTGGTAATTTGAGTCTGGAAATAGTAAGAGTTTGAGATTCCACCTATGGCCCACATCATTGGGAAGTAAGTTCCTGGTTTGTAAATATTTAAAGTTAGTTCTTTGCCGTCTTCTAAGATTGTGGACAATTTTACAAATCCTTCTTTTATATAATAAACCCCCTGAGGCTCGTCCTCGGGACGAAGAATTATTTCACCCTTTTTATATACTATAGCTTTGTATCTTGTAAAGAATCTTCTTAACTTTCCTGGAACGTATTTATACATTCAAAATGGGTATACTCTTTGTAAGATTTCTCACAAATCTTTTGTTTGAAAACTTACTGAAAGTATAGTTTATACATATTACTCTAATAGTGTGGAAGTGTCATATTCTCCACAATTTAATCAGTAAGCAACCCGACTTCTTAAAAGTGGTCAGGTTTTTGTATTTTAAAAATTATCGTTTTGACAAATTAATATTAAGGTTTAGCGAAACCCTACTTCGCTTAAAGTCTGTGTAGGGCAAAAGGGGGTGAGAAAAATGAAGAAAAAAATAATTGCGGGCGCTGTTGGTTTAGTTAGCTTAGCACTTGCAACAAGTATCATCTTTGCTGCCGCAGGTGACTCTCTTGGGTCGATTGACCCTTTAGGGCCAGGTGTGTGCGACAACGGAATAGGTGTTGCTTATGATGGGTCGACTATCTGGTATACCTGTGCCAATGAAGCCAAAGTCAGAAAAACCGATCTGGCAGGCAATGATTTAGGATTTGTGGATACTGCAGTCGGGGTTACCCCGATTTCGGTTGATGCAATTGCTTGGGATTCAGATCTTGGAAAACTTTGGGGAGGGGAATTGGTTGACACTGACGGTGTCGGAGGAAATGACACCTGTAGAATTTACAGCATAGATCCGTCAACAGGTGCGGGAACTATAGAGTTTGATCGCACAGACACAGGTTGCGATTTTTTCTTTTTTGACGGGTTAACTGTAGATAATGTGACAGATACCCTTTATTACAGTCCCGATGTTCAAAAGTACATCCGACATCTTAATAAAAACGGAACTTTGGCCGGGAATGACCCAATAGATTTCGAAACTCTTACTTCGGGTCCTGATGCCTGTCCGGGTCATGAACCAATTGGGTCTGATGATCCGTTAGTTGCCGGCTGTCCAAGTAGCGGATTGGCAATAGGTATTGACGGGACACTTTTTGCCGGCACCAACGGTGCTGGGAGAATAGTGACGCTTGATCCTGTTGCAAAGACTTTCTTAAGTGCTTTTGCGTCCGTTACCGGTCGTGACGAAGACCTGGAATGCGGTCCATTAGTTGAGGGTAAAGAAACAATTCTCTCACGAGATTATGAATCTGGCCGAATTGATGTTTTGGAAGCGCCTGAGGGAACTTGTCAGCTGCCAAGTATTGATCTTGATCCACCTTCCGCAACAAATGGAGTTGGTGAAGATCATACCGTAACGGCTACTGTAGCTTCGGGTACAAGTCCTGAGGTGGCTGTACTCGTTAGCTTTGAGGTAGTCTCAGGACCAAACGTTGGGGAAGTCAGTGATCCAAATACAGGTGAATGCAGCGTAAACGATGATTGTACAACCGATGCTACTGGCGAGGTTTCCTGGACTTACACAAGTAACGGTACCCCAGGAACCGATGTAATCGAAGCTTGCTTTACTGACGTGACCGGAGCCGAACGATGTGCAGAAGTCGAAAAAGATTGGGTATCATTGCCTGGACGGATGACTGGAGGAGGAACAATTCCTGCAGGTAAAGAGACATTGGAAGGGAAACATGGATTCGAGCTCCACTGCGATGTGGCAGATCTTCCCAATAGACTCGAGGTTAATTGGGGTAAAGGCAACAAGTTCCATCTTGAGAGCCTTACAACTGCAGTCTGTTCAAATAATCCTCTTCTTGATGAAGAGCAACCGGTAGCCGGGTTTGATACGTATAAGGGAACTGGTACTGGCCGCTTAAATGGCGTATCAGGAGCGACTGCGGAATGGGAATTTACAGATGATGGAGAACCGGGAGTAGATGATCACGCGCGAATTAAGATAACTCTCGGCGTGAATACATATACTTTCTTTGGTAGCTTGACAAACGGTAATCACCAAGCTCATCCGGCGGAATAGTTCCATCGTGCAAGCCACCACTAAAATAATTTTTTGGGTGGTTACTAAAACCCTGGCTGGGGACAATGGATTACCAGCCAGAGAGGAAAGGGGGTGAGAAAAATGAATATAAAAAAATTAATAGCTGGTTCTGTCAGCGCCTTAGCGCTATTAAGTATGTCAGCTTTACCGTCTCTTGCAGTCGGTCCTGGAGTAAATAATTGTTGGGGTACTGTTGTATCTCAAAGAGCCTCCTACTATCACGATGTAGGAGAACATTCATCAAGTCAAGATGAACCAAGGGTAGGTGTAGGAAACCTCGCTCATGATGTTTTTGATATGAGTGTTGGAGAACTTGCAAGTCTGTTGGGTACTCTGGATGACGCATTTGGGCAAGATCCGGACGGCGTAACAAACTGTCCCTAAAGAAATCCCCGAGTCATACCCGGGGGAGGATATCGTAAGATTTTGGTTCGAATAAAGAAAGGGGGTGAGAAAGATGTTGAATGAAATGAAATCCGCCTTCGGCGAAAATACTGCAAAAAAATTAGCAGTTGGATTAGCAGGAGCATTAACGCTAGGAACACTACTTGCCGGTGTGGTTTTTGCAACGACTAATGAACCACATCAAATTAAGTTGGACCCACAAACGGATGTAAATCCGGTTGGCGAAGATCACACTGTAACCGCAACGGTTACACATCTAAGTGGATTTCCTATGCCAGGAATCTTAGTAAGTTTTCAGGTTGTTTCGGGCCCGAACGCGGGTGAAGTGAGTGATCCCGGCGAATGCAGTATTGATCCAAATTGTAGGACCGATGGCGCTGGCCAAACGTCATGGACATACCCTGGACTTGGCGGAGTTGGAACAGACACCATTGTTGCTTGTGTAGAACATGAAGATAATAACAATAGTGGTGATCTCAGAACTTGTGCAGAGGCCAGAAAGGAATGGGTTGAACTAGCTTGTACGGAAACAGTCAATCCACATGGCAAGACTACTCCTCCGGCCGGCAGCACGACTCTTCCAGGATCGAAAGGTGGTCAGAACGAGGATGGGTTTTACGAACTTAGCCTAGATGGTTTCCCGAGAGGATCAAGTCTCTGGGTGACAGACGCTTCTGGTAGTGGGCCGTTCGGACCATTCTCTCCGGGTGATAAAGTGAAAATTACTGAAGCCCCGGGGGCAACTCCATCTTCTAAACCGATGGGAAGTAGTAATGGTCAGGCGGCAGCGTTAGCCGCACATATAACCCTTACAGGTGATGCGCTACTATTTGCTGTTGACCCTGCCGGTAACAGGTTTGGTCCTGTAAGTTGTTTAGTTCCGCCGCCGCCGAAATAACTTTCGGGTTGATCTTGAAGAAAAGGGGGTACCAGTCGGTACCCCCCAAGACTGGGTAAGGAATAAGGAATAGGAAACTTAAAAGGGAGTGTTTTGGTGAAGTCCTTTGTGCGTCTAAAGTTGCAACTTCTTGCTTAACCTTTTTGACTTTATAGCACCAATAAAATAATCTAAGTTAATGAGTCTTTTTGCCTCAACCTTGGAGAAGCTTAAAAATTTTAAAAAACCCGCTCTTTCAATTTACCCCATCGTTATAATTGTCTCGATTCCTGTTCTTTTGATCATAAACACACTTTGGAATATTAAATCTTTCAATAGAGATGCAAATTTCATTGTACGACATCAAGCTATTGGGGTTGCGGAAACTCTAAAACCGATCGTTAAAGATAGTTTATCCGATATAGACAAACTCAAGGCTCTTATTGCCTCGATTGTTGAATCTCATGAAGATGTAATTTGGGCGGCGATATTAAAGGATGAGGAAGAAGGGTTTTCGATATATGCCGAAAGCGGCGATTCTCCAATTTCCAATCTTGAGACAGGACTAGATGAACTCGCCAAAGGGTTTAATCAACCAGTGGCCGGATTGGTATATGATCCAAATACAAGAAGAGACGTTTGGAACGTTATTACTCCGCTTGTAGAAGATGAGAGTGGTAATTATTTTTTAAGAGTCATTCTTGATACCAAATCAATTTCGGAAATCCTCGCAAGAACAACAAAGGATTCTTTTTTAATACTTTATATTAGGTCCTTGAGGACCCAACAGCTTGAAGAATTAGATCGACTTAAAGATGAATTTATCTCAATTGCAGCGCACGAATTGCGAGCGCCGATAACGGCGTTAATCGGCTATTTAGAACTTTTAAAGGATAAAATTTCTCCACAGGAAGTCGAGAAAGTAAGGCCAGATTTGGAGCTTCTTAATTCGCTAATAGGAGA
>CAZVJU010000008.1:0-42162 GCA_964627195.1 uncultured Gammaproteobacteria bacterium
GCCTTGCAAGAATTTCCTTGAGGATCAAGCCTGATATATTTTTTTCGCGATCTGAAAGTACATCCTCCGCGGAAATAAGTCTTTCCACCCATTTAACTCCTGCATTTATCGAGAAAAGACAAACTTTGGCAATTGACATACTGTCAATTGTAATGCCCAAAGATGCCTTTTTGAGTCTGGCTCCATCACATTCCGGACAAACCTTTTCGCGCATATATTTTTCAATTTCAACCCTAATCCAATCTGATTCGGTGGAAGCGTGTCTTTTCTCAAGTTCGTTAACTACTCCGGTGAATGGTTCATAAATATAGGTTAAGCGGCCGAATCTGTTTGTTCCCTCCACTTTGTATTCTTTGTCGTCTGTGCCGTACAAAAGGATATTAATTTTCTCGGCGCTCAGACTTTTAATCGGGGCTTTAGCATCAATACCGTGTTCTTGGCAGAGCGTAAGTATTAATCTTGCGTACCACGTGTCGTGTTCGAAAATATTTGCAAAAGGGAGAATTCCACCTTCGGTAATTGAGATTTCGGGAGAGAGAATCCTCTCTCTATCTGCTTTTAAAATCCTGCCTATGCCGTTACATGTGGGACAGGCTCCGTGAGGAGAGTTGAAAGAGAAGCTTCTCGGTTCAATTTCGGGCAAACTTACATTGTCGATCGGACACGCAAAAATCTCGGAAAAAAGATGGTCGGTAAAACTTTTCGGGAACTCAGGCATTTCGAGGGAAGAATCAGTAATCGCACTTATAATTACCATGCCGTTTGAGAGAGACAAGGATGCTTCTATGGACTCTGAAAGGCGGGTTTTCATATTCTCCTTAAATATCTTGTCATTTATATTTTTTGAACTGATAGAAATTTTATCCAGCACTGCTTCGATTGAGTGTTTGTTGGTTTTAATAAGAACAAAATCCTCGGCGGTTTCTTTTATTTGGCCATCCACCCTTGCATATCTAATTCCTTTAGCCTTGAGGTTATCGAAAAGTGATGAAAATTCGCCCTTTTTATCTACAATGATAGGAGACAGGATCATAAAACGAGCCACGCGATTTTCTTTAGCGGTATTTTCTATAAGCTCCTGCACATGGCCAACTATTTCATCCAATGATTGACTTCTTATTTCCCTACCGCATATTGGACAGTGAGGGTGTCCTACGCGTGCAAATAAAAGTCGCAGGTAGTCGTAGATTTCAGTAATCGTTCCTACGGTTGAGCGTGGGTTTCTGGAAGTTGTCTTTTGGTCAATGGATATTGCAGGGGATAAGCCCTCTATCAAATCAACATCCGGCTTTTCCATAATACCCAAAAATTGGCGTGCGTAAGTTGACAAACTTTCGACGTAGCGGCGTTGGCCTTCCGCATAAATGGTGTCAAAAGCCATAGAGCTTTTACCGCTCCCGGAGACTCCCGTCAGGCAAACTAATTTGTTTTTGGGGATATCAAGATCAACATTTTTGAGATTATGTTGCCGTGCTCCCCGAATTTTAATGACATTGTCCATAGAGTGATTATGCGATACCGGATTAACTGTAACGCTTAGTACCACGTAAAATCCGCAGCGGATACTCCGTAGCACTATCTAGTATATCAGATATCCTTAGTCGGGCAAGCTAGCTGCTTGGGAAAAAAGGCATGACTATATTTAGGAATTTTGAGAGATTTGGTATAAAATACTAGTATGCTATTCCAGGGACCGATTTTTATTTTACCCAGAGGCCAATTTACTCCGTTAGAGAATGTCAGTATTCAGGGCCTTATAAGTGCGGCCGTAAACATAATTTTGATTATCTCGGCCTTACTTTTTGTCTTCTCGTTACTCATGGGTGGAATTAAACTAATTCTTTCTGGCGGCAGGAGTGATAAGGTAGATGAAGCCAAAAGACAGCTTCTCAATGCTTTTGTAGGGGTAGTGATAGTCTTTGCCACTTGGGGCATCTTGTCATTTGCGAGTAGCTTTTTCGGAATAGATTTTACCCAGTTTGAAATACCCACCCTTTAAGCTAATTCAAGAAGTCCACGTCTTTAGCCGTGGATTTCTATATCCCTTCAATTTCGCGTATCTTATCCCGGATTTCGGCTGCAAGCTCAAAATTCAAGTCCTCTGAAACAATTTTCATTTCCCTTCTGAGTTTTGCCACAAGTTTTTTCTTGTCCATTGGTGTTAGAGAGGTAACGTCGATTTCGGGTAATTGGGAAAAAGTTCTTACCTCTTTGTTGACTAATTTTTCGAACTCTGATTCCTCTTCTTTGTCAACCAGTCTTTCTCGAATAGGTTTTGAAATTGAACTCGGGGTTATCCCAAGTTTTTTATTCATGGCAACTTGAAATTTTCTTCGTCTTCCTATCTCATCCATGGCTCGGCGCATTGACCCTGTTATACTATCTGCGTAAAGGATTACTCTTCCTTCAGAGTGTCGTGCTGCACGGCCCATTGTTTGAATCAAAGATACCTCGCTCCTTAAAAAACCCTCCTTGTCGGCGTCCAATATTGCCACAAGGGCAACTTCGGGAAGATCTAGCCCTTCTCGCAAAAGATTTACGCCGATAATAACATCGTAAGTACCTCGTCTTAAATCATCTAAAATATCGCTTCGTTCAAGAGTAGCCACATCTGAGTGCAAATAGTGAACTTTCATATCGAAATCTTTGAGATATTGACTCAAATCTTCGGCAGTGCGTTTGGTTAGGGTGGTAACTAAGGTTCTTTGTTTCTTCTTAGCAACTTTTTTGATTTCTTCAATTACATCTTGTACTTCAGTTGTAACCGGCCGTATTTCTATTGCAGGATCAGGTATTCCAGTAGGTCTCAGGAGTTGCTCGACTATTCCACCGGAACTTTTAAAACCTTTAGCTGATTCTTTTGCCATACTTATTTCCCATTGGCTGGGAGTTGCGGAGGTAGCAATAAAATTTGGGATTCTTCTTACGAATTCGTCGAATTTTAAAGGCCGGTTATCAAATGCGGATGGAAGCCTGAAGCCATAATCAACCAAAGTTTGTTTTCTTGCTAGGTCTCCTGCGTACATACCACGAATTTGCGGAAAGCTCATGTGTGATTCATCGATAAAGACCAGCCAGTCGTTGCCGTAAGGTTCGCTGAAGTAATCAAGCAGGCTGTAAGGCGGGTCTCCCGGAGATCTGCCGTCAAAATAGCGTGAGTAGTTTTCGATGCCTTTGACGTAGCCTACTTCCTTTATCATATCCATATCGTATTTGACTCGTGTTTTGAGCCTGAAAGCCTCGAGCTCTTTGCCTTCTGATTTTAATTTTTTGATCGCTCTCTCCAGATCTTTGGCAATTTCATCGAAAGCGTCTGCATGCTCAGCCGGGTCCGTTATATTGTGTTTAGCAGGATAGAGAGTGAAATTAGTTACTTGCTTATTTGTGATTGAGCCGCTAACAGGGTCAAAAAGGTCGATGGAGCGTATTTTGTCATTCCCGAGAGTAAGTCTTACCGCCTCGTCCTGATAGGCAGGGTAGATATCAATGGTTTCGCCCAGGACTCTAAAGCTACCTCGATGAAAACCGAAGTCTCCACGCTCATATTGCAGATCAATCAGTCTGTCTATCACTTGGTCTCTTTGGATTTTTATGCCCTCTGAGATCTCAAAGACAAAGTGTCCGTACTCACGCGGAGAACCAATGTTGTAGATACATGATACAGAAGCAACAACTATTGTGTCGGGGCGTGTTAGCAAATTAGTTGTTGTAGCTAAGCGAAGTTTTTCAATTAATTCATTAATATCAGCGTCCTTTTCAATATAGGTATCAGTGCTCGGTATGTAAGCTTCCGGTTGGTAAAAGTCATAGTAGGACACAAAATAGCTAACGGCGTTTTCAGGAAAAAAATCTCTGAACTCCTGATACAGTTGGCCAGCCAACGTTTTGTTGTGCGAGATAATTAAGGCCGGTTTTTGCAGGCGTTCTATGACATTTGCTATTGTGAAAGTTTTGCCGGAACCTGTTACACCCAGTAGAACTTGGTAGTTGATCTTGTCCTTGTGGCCCTTAACTAACAAGGCAATGGCGTTTTCCTGATCTGCGGTTGGTTTATATGATGATACCAGTTTAAATTTGGTCATTTAAGTATTTTACATCAATTTCTTTCTTTTGGCCTCGTACAAGTTTCTTGTATCTGTTTACTGTTTGATCCTTGTACTAAAAAAATAGCTAACTACAATTTATATAACTGTCGCTTATGTCCGAAAATATAAAAGTAGTAACACAAAAATGAAGTCGATATTGGGTAAACATCATAAAACAATTTTGACGATAGTATTTGTTATCTTCACGATTTCTATCGTTACTTATCTACTGCAAAAATACGGACTAGAAAAAACAATTGAAATTATTCAAGCACAGGGAGTAGGGGGTATGCTTGTTTATGTTGTTTATGTTTCACTATCTGTAATTTTCAGTCCATTAAACTCTTTACTTGTTAAACCCGTAGCTCTCTTTGCTTATGGTTTTTGGATATCGGTGTTTCTTGCTTTTATCGGAAGTGTAATTGGAGGAACTTCAAACTACTACTTAGCAAAAATATTTGGAAGACCGTTAATAAGAAAACTTGCAGGGGCGGGCGTCCTGAAAAAGGTTGACGAATTTACAGATATTGTCGGATGGAAAGCCTTTCTACTTCTTCGCATAGTCGGTGTAAATTATTTCGATTATGTGTCTTACGCTGCGGGACTTACTAAAATGGGGTTCACACAATTTGCATTAATTACTTATCCGATAGAATTTATTTGGAAGATAGCCGTTTTTTATATTATCAGTCGGGCAATTACTAACCATACGGCAAGTTTTATCACCTTGATGATATTTATTTATTTAGTTTCAATTTATAGTGGGTACTTTATTTGGAAGCAATATAGGAAGAGGAATAAAAATTATGATAGATCTTGACCATACATCAAAAAAAATTCAGGTTGGAAATAAATACATCCAAACTTACACTTTCGGAGAGGGAGAAAGAAGTATACTGGCACTAGCCAGCTTCCCCCACTCAGGACTATATTACCGCTGGTTATTATCTCATCAGGACTTATCAAAATTCCGCTTCATTGTATTTGATATTCCAGGCTGGATAGGTAAATCTAATGGGTATAAAAATGGAGAAAAATGCTCTTTATTTGAGATAACTGATATCGCAGAAGCAGTATTCGCTCATTATTGTAAACCAACAGAAAAGGTGGGGTTAATTGGATACTCATTTGGAGCTCCGTTAGCTATAAAGATAGCTTCAGATAACCCCGATATTATCGATAGGCTGGTTATTGTTTCAGCGATAGTAAATACTACAGCTATTAGGCATAAATACAAAACAAGAACTGAAATTTGTAAAACACTGCATTTGGGCTGGCTTATTAAAAGACGCACGAGAAATATGTTTAAAAGGTATAGTGAAGCTTTAGTAAATTCAGAAATTTCTGATTTCTTAACTGATTATGGAAACATGTTGGAAAAAACTGACGAACAGGTACTTCTTGATACTATTTATGACATAATGCATATAGACTGGACACCTTATCTAGACAAAATAAAAAATAAAAAGGTATTAGTAGTTAATTCGACAAAGGAAGATAAACTTTTTCGAGAACAGGCGCGCATAATTCGCCTTAAATTGAATCACGACATGTCAATGTACTTGGATGGTAATCATTCGGACTTTTTATTGAAACCTGATGACGATGTCTTAAAACAAATTTTAGATTTTCTGGACTGTTAAAAGATGTATGAATAAAACAGTGGTCTTAATATTAATTTTTACGGTTAGACTTTTAGCAATATCTCTTTTATTCCTAGTAAATCCAATTACCGCCATAGTAATAAATATAATTACGGATTATGCAGATGGTCCTTTATACAAACACTACTTAAAAACTTCTGCACTCCGTGCACAGTATTACGATAAAATCTTAGACTACCTTTATTATATCGGGCTCTTATTTTTAGCATTTAGTCATCTAACAACAGTTATCCCTTTGTTGCTTCTTCTTTTTGTTTACAGAACAATTGGTGAAGCTGTTTTTTATGCGACTGGTAATAAACGGGTTTTTGTATATTTCCCGAACTTTTTTGAATACTTTACGCTTGGATTTTTTATCCTTAAAGCTATAGATCCTGTTGTTATTACCACTTCATTAAATTGGATAGCAATTCTTTTTCTTGTTATTACTTGGTTTCGAGTGTGGAATGAGTCCTTTTTGCATAAAGATAATAAAACATTTTTCAAAGTTTTTTGGCTTCCACTTTTTCGGCGTTTAGGACTTGGATTCGCAAATAAAATATACGAATAAAAAGAAAAATCGTTGATAAAGTATGCTACCTATTTGATACTTTATTGAAAAATTGGCTCTTGACACATTCGGGTAAAATTAGTATAAATAAAATACGAAAGGTAAATGGAATGGCACCCGTAATTTACAAAAGACAACAACAAATTTTAGACTTTATTAAGCAATATATCCAAAGAGGCGGCTCCGCCCCTACTTTACGGGAAATTGCCAAAGCAATCGGCGTCTCTTCTCTTGCGACAGTACACGAGCACTTGACTACTCTCGAAGCAAAGAAGCTTATCAGAAGGAGAGGCGGCAAAAATCGGATAATTGAAATCACTTCCGCTGATGTTAACGTACTCATTAATCAGATAGAAGTTCCCATACTTGGTTTTATTGCAGCTGGTTCTCCGATCGAACCCTATACTGATCCTAATGCAATTATGGATGTGCCTAGTAGTTTTATTTCCGGCAAGAAAAGGACTTATGTTTTACAAGTTAAGGGTGAATCTATGATCGAGGAACAAATTAGAGACGGTGATTTTGTAGTAATTGAACAGGCAGATGATGCAAATAATGGTGATATTGTCGTGGCACTTTTAGATAACGGCATGGCAACACTTAAGCGTTTTTTTAAGGAAGCAACAAGAATCCGACTGGAGCCTGCTAATGCAAAAATGAGCCCGATCTTTGTTAAAAATGTTCGAATTCAAGGTAAAGTTGTTGGTTTAATAAGAAAGTACTACAAAAATTAAAACTCCCTAAGGTCAGCCAAAAGGTTACTACCCGTCATATTCGAAGGTACAGTTATTTTGAGTAACGAAATAATTGTCGGAGCGACGTCTGCAAGTATTCCGGTTCCTAATTTCTGAGATTTACTTAAAAAAGGATGCCCGACAACTATAAAAGGAACGCGACTTGTGGAATGTTCTGTATCTATTTCCCCGGACACCTGATTTATAAGTTCTTCCGCATTTCCATGATCAGAGGTTATGATTAGTACTCCCTCATAAGCCAGAACAAAATTTGCCAGCTTACCGATACACTCGTCAACCACTTCGATTGCTTTTACTGCGGCACCGATATTGCCGGTGTGACCCACCATGTCGGGATTAGGGTAATTGACGAGAGCGAAACTGTAATCGCCGGAAGAGAGTCTACTTATAAGTGTTTCAGTGATTCTTTGTGCAGACATTTCCGGAGTTTGGTCATACGTGGGAACGTGAGGAGAAGGAATAATTATTCTATCCTCTAGTGGGTATGGTTTTTCCCTAAGTCCATTAAAATAGAATGTGACGAAATGTTCTTTTTCAGACTCAGTTATTTTTAGTTGTTTAAGTCCGGACTCAGATATTACACCAGATAGCGGTGAGGGAATCATTTCCGGGGGGAAAGCACATTTTGCTCCGGCATCTGCTATCGGTTTCCCATAGTCAGTCATGGTAACAAAAAAGAGGTTCTTTAGAACTTTTCGCCTTTGGAAAGGTTCTTTTGCGCTTTTGCTGGGTATTTCGCCAGTTCCCAACTCAGCACCAAGACTGTATGGATTATAGTCAAGATATGTATCTGCGTATCTGAAATCTGTCATTACAAAAGCTTTTGTAAGTTGCCGTGGTCTATCGATTCTAAAATTAAAAAAAATTACAGCATCATCATCTTTAATAGTAGTAATAGGTCTATTTTTATCATCCTTGATTATGGAAGGCTCTATAAACTCATCTGTTTTTCCTTCGGAATATGACTTTTCAATCGCTTCTTCCGGAGTTGTAACCAGTCTGCCTTCACCCAAAGTTAGCGCGTCATAACATTTCTTTGTTCTATCCCAGCGGCAATCACGATCCATTGCCCAGTAACGGCCAATTATTGAAGCTACTTTACCGACATTTTCTTTTTTTGTTACATCGTTTAAACGACTTATATATGTTTTGGCAGAAGTTGGTGGGGAATCCCTGCCGTCAGTAAAGACGTGAATAAAAACACGGGTAAAATTATTTTTCGCTGCTAGTTGTATTAAAGCGATAAGATGTTCCAGATTTGAATGCACTCCTCCTGCACCGACAAGGCCTATAAGATGCAGATTTGACTTATTTTTTTGGGCATGGATAATTGCACCCTTGAGAACTTCGTTATCAAAAAATGTCCCGTCGGCAATTGCCATATTAATTCGCTCCAGGTCCTGATAAACAATGCGGCCTGCGCCTAAATTAAGGTGTCCTGTTTCAGTGTTGCCGTCTTCTCCTCTAGGAAGGCCAACCGATTCACCGGAAGCTTCAAGTTCAGCATGTGGGTAGGAAACCCAAAATTTGGTCATGTTTATTGTTTTAGCTAAAGCTATGGCATTACCCGGGCTTTCGGGTGCAATACCCCACCCATCCAATATTGCGAGGACCACAAATTTTACTTTGGTCTCTGAGGTCATTTTTGTTGACGCTGCAGGAGTTCAGCTTCGATGGACAAGAGCCTGTTGTACTTTACTACTCTTTCGCCTCTGGAGGGGGCACCGAACTTTACATAATCGCTTCCGAGACCGACTGCAAAATCGGCAATAAACCAGTCGTTAGTTTCACCTGATCTGTGTGAGGTAATAATTTTCCAACCCGCATCACGAGCAACCTTGCAAACTTTGAGAGTTTCACTCACCGTGCCAACCTGGTTTGGCTTGACCAGTATTGCGTCGCAGACCTTCTCTGTGATTGCTTTTTGTACCCGTTCCATGTTTGTAGCCAGAAGATCATCCCCGACTACTGTAATTTGACCTTGAAAGACTTCATAGAGTTTTTTCCAGCTGTCCCAAGCGTCTTCGGCAAACATGTCCTCGATCAGTGCTAAATGGTACTGACTGTTAATATATTTGTAGTATTCCAAAAGTCCGTCATCAGTTAGGGGTGCTGACTTATCACGAATGCTGTACTCACCGTTTTTATAAAATACAGAAGCAGCTACGTCTAAACCGAAAAATACGTCACGTCCGACCTGGTACGGAGTTTGTTTTATTGATTCATAAAGAACCTCAAGGGCGTCTGCATTTGTAAAAAGGTTTGGTGCATAACCGCCTTCATCCCCTACAGAATGAATTGCACCTCTTCTTTCGAGGTCAGATCCCAAAGTAAGATAGACTTCAACTCCCAGACGCAGAGAATCGGAAAAGGTTTTTGAACTTGCCGGAATTACCTGGAATTCTTGGAAATCCAAATTCCCAGCTCCGTGCAGTCCGCCATTCACCATATTAAAAATTGGGGTAGGAACATGCACATCTGCCTTTATTCCGACTCTCCCGGCGAGGGTACTTACCCACATATAAAGGGGTTGTTTTGTTGCAAGAGCTGCTGCTTTAGTTGCTGCTATAGATATTGAAAGACAGGCGTTGGCGCCGTATTTTGATTTATTTTTAGTACCGTCAAGCTCAATTAGGCGCGCGTCGATTTTTTCCTGATCGGTTACATCCATCCCCCAGACTCCGGGGCCAAGTATATCATTTACGTTAGCAATTGCTTTATAGACGCTTTTCCCTAGAAACAGTTGAGGATTGCCATCCCGCAGCTCAATTGCCTCGTGAGTTCCCATTGAAGTCCCGCCCGGTACCGAGGCAACTGCAATTTCGTCGCTGTCAAGCTGGCATGCAGCTTCAACAGTAGGAATACCGCGGGAATCAATAATTTGTCTTGCCCAAATTTTAGCAATCTTGCTCATACGTTTTAGAACACCTGTACTATATTAGTACTTATTGGTAAGATTTTGCAACCTCTTTTTCAGCCTCGATAATCATTTGTCGTGATTTATTAACCGCATCTGGATTCACGGATATACTTGTAATACCGTAATTCACCAGTTTTTTCACCAGTTCAGGATATTGGGAAGGAGCCTGGCCGCATATTGAT
The DNA here is from genome assembly GCA_964627195.1 of uncultured Gammaproteobacteria bacterium. Taxonomy (GTDB): domain Bacteria; phylum Patescibacteriota; class Microgenomatia; order UBA8517; family UBA8517; genus CAZVJU01. Next base: position 10,157 of record CAZVJU010000008.1, read on the forward strand.
GAACTAACTCCTGCTTTATTACAGTGCTTTATTACTCTTCTTACTGACCATAAGACTGCAGGCGAGCGCTCGTTAAACGCCTTTGAAACTTCGGCATTGTCACGATCAGTACCTGTTATAAGCATAGTAAGATCATTTGATCCAATGGAGACGCCGTTTATTCCAACCTCAATAAACTTATCAATAAGGATTACATTTATCGGAATCTCAACCATCATCCAAAATTTGAAAGTAGGTGATTCAAATAGGCCTTCAGCAGCAACAAGTCTTCGTACGCTCGTCAATTCCTCGGGCGAGCGAACAAAAGGAATCATAAGCCAAAGATTTTTATAAGTTTCCCGAACTTTTTTTATTGCCTGTAATTCAAGATTAAATACTTCGGGGTTTGCGATATAGCGGTAAGCACCCCGGAATCCAAGCATTGGGTTAGGTTCTATGGGTTCCCATTTTTCTCCTCCAGGAAGGGATCGATATTCATTAGTTTTAAAATCAGTAGCTCTATAAACTACAGGTCGTGGGGAAAAGGCTTTGCAAAAATAGCGAAGATCTTCTGTCAGCTTGCTTATAAAAATGGATTGCTTTTTTTGCTGTATCGCTTCTTTCGGATGGATGCCTATATTGGCGATCATAAACTCTGCTCGCAAAAGGCCTACGCCTTCGACATTTAACTTTGAGGTTTCATTTACTCTTTCCCTTTCGGCAAGGTTGACGTAAAGTCTTGTCGCTGTTTTAGAGGTGACAATCTCCTCTTCTTTTTTAGCTTTTTCCTCAATCTTTTCAAGTTTTGTCTTGGCTCCCAGATAGACCGACCCGGAGCTGCCGTCTACCGTAACAACTTGATTGTCACGGAGCCGCATGGTAGCTTCTTTTGTGCCGACAACGCAAGGAATTCCGAGTTCTCGGGATACGATCGCGGCGTGACTGGTTTGTCCGCCTTCATCTGTTATAATTGCAACTGCTTTTTTCATCGCCGGAACATAATCTGGCGAAGTCATTTCTGCTACCAAGATATCACCGGGCGTAACTTTCTCTATTTCTTTAGGACTTTTCAAAACCTTTACAGTACCAGTGCCAATTCCCGGCGAAGCTCCTGCACCGGTAAGATACGGCATTTCCGCGGTTGTAAATCCATCACCCGGTTTCGCTTTTCTTTCTTTAGTTGTAGTTACTGGACGGGTTTGGACTATATAAAGTTTGCCCTTCTCCCTGGCCCACTCGATATCCTGAGGAAAATAATAATGTTTTTGCAAGCCGTCCCCTATTTTTGCAAGTTTAATAATTTCCTCATCGGTTAGTTTTGGCTTATCGCGAAGTTTTTTAGGAACTTCTACTTCTAAATTTTTATTACCATACTTAACTAACTCCACTGATTGGTCAGAAATTTCCTTTGACAGAATTGCGAAAGTTTCCTTTTGGACCAAATACCGATCAGGAACCACTGAGCCTTGGACAATCATTTCCCCAAGACCCCAAACTGATTCGATAATAATTCTGTCTTTGGCATTTGTTACAGGATCGATAGTAAACATTACACCGGAAACCTCAGACTGAATCATCTTTTGAACAATGACGGAAATTTTTACATTATCGTGAGGGATTTTATTCTGCTCACGATAAAAAATTGCCCGGCCGGTAAAAAGTGATGCCCAACAATCCCTTACCGCCACAAGTAAATTTGCCTCGCCTTTAATATTAAGAAAGGTTGCTTGTTGACCGGCAAAAGAGGCCCCGGGCAAATCCTCGGCTGTAGCCGAAGAGCGTACTGCGACAAGGGCAGGTCGTAAAAACCCAGAAAGGCGTTTGTAGGCTTTAATGCTAGCGTCAGAAACTTCTTTAGGAATAGAGGTTTCGACAACAATTTTCTCTATTTTTTTGGAGGCGCTTTGCAGCTGGTCGGGAACGTTTACATCGGTTTCGTGCAAGATTGCGCTTATTTTTTTTGCAATTCCGGATCTTTCCAAAAATAAATCATACGAGGCTACGGTAATGGCAAAGCCGTTAGGAACGGGAAAACCGGCTTGGGTCATTTCTCCGAGGTTTGCGCCTTTTCCCCCAACTGATGAAAGGTCGTTCTTATCAATATCTTTGAAGAATGCTACGAGTTCTCGGGCAGTCATAATTTTGTGACAAGTAAAAAGTAATAAGCAAAGCTTGACCAATAACTACATTGGTAAGTAACAAGATAATACTAAATTATAAGAACGAAATTAACAACTATTGATTTTAACTTGTTACCTGTTACTTGTTACTTTTTAACTTTTCTTTAAAATAATCTACCCAGGGAATTGCCATAGGATCAATATTGTAAAGCCTGGTTAGATAATAGACGACGAACGAACCAAAGATTAAAGTTTCGAATACTTGTGATAATTTATCTTCCGATCTAGGTGAATACATTAAATAAGGCAGACCGTTTTTGTCAACAACCTCAGCGGTCAGGGGGTAACGTTTTTGAACCCCCTCGGAATAGAGGTGGGAAGTGATAAAAACAAAAGTAAACACTTCCCGAATTTTTGCAGGATTTTTAAGGCCTTCCATAAGGTGGTGGTTAAGTTCAGGTAATTCAAATAGTACCGCAAAAGTTTTTGCTGATTCATTAAATTGGTTTTTTATCGTATGTATGGTTCCTACCAGATGGTCAGATGCAACAAAAACAGGAATTCTATTTTTAAGACTTTCAGCATAGACTCTTGCAAGGTTTTTCTCTCCCGGGGCATTTTCGTTATAGTCGGTTAAAACCACATTCATAATTGCGATAGCTTTTTCAATATCTTCAGCGGAAACCGTAATTACGTCTAACTTAGTTAATAGAGATAAAACCGCCCCGCATGCATATCCGATTGCCATACGAGGTTGCTTGGATGGATTATGTTTTGGATCAAAAACATATGCAGGTGCCTTTTCCTTATTAAGTAGATCTGCCAAAGTACCGCCCGTTGTAATGCCAAAAATTTTTGCATTCCTTTTTAGTGCTTGATAAGTTGACTCAATTGTTTCCTCAGTAGTACCCGAATAGGAAGAGATAATGACTAGAGAATTAGCATCGACATAGTTTGGGATTTTATAGTCGTTAAATATTTCCAGAGGTACTCTTAGTTGGTTAAAAGCTAATGAATCTACCATCCTTGCGCCAAGTGCAGATCCGCCCATTCCGCAAAAAACGATGTTCTTAATTTTCTTATAATCCTCTGGGAAATTTAGCATTCGTATTTCATCCCATGCCTGCTTGAGTTGCAGGGGGTAGGACCGTATTGTGTCCGCAACAAGTTTAAATTTTTCATCTAGTTTTGAATTTTTATCTTCCATTGAAATCCATCATAACCTTTCGGAAGACTATTCTCAAATACCACTCCGGGTTCGGTTTTCTATTGACGATCCGGGATAATTACCTTAAATTGTTAATATGCCTATTAGAAAAACTCCTTTGGTAAATGGACAAATTTACCATGTTTTCAACAAAAGTACTGGCTCAATACCAATATTTACCAATAGTAGAGAATTTAAAAGATTTATATTTGGAATGAGTTTTTATCAAAACAGGAATATTCCTCTACGACTTTCTAAATTTAATCGTCTCTCTAAAGAACAAAGAAATAAAATATTGAGCGAGATGAAAAGTAAACAAGATTTTTTGGTTGAATTAATTTCTTATTGTATTATGCCTAATCATTTTCATTACATTCTTAAACAATTGACTAATGACGGAATAAAAGAATTTATCAGATTAACTTCAAATAGCTACTCACATTTCTATAACATCAGACACGATAGATCTGGAAGTGTTTTTGGTGGTAGGTTTAAAGCTGTTTTAATCGAGAATGATGAACAGCTGCTTCATGTTGTACGATATATACATCTCAATCCATTTAGCACTTATATTATTAAAGATCGGAATGAGCTAGAGAGGTATCAATACTCTTCATTCCTAGAATACATAGGCCGATCGACATCAAATCTTTGCCAAAAAGACATAATTTTAAATAATTTTAAAGCGAGGGATAAATATAAGGAGTTTGTCTTAAACCATGCGGATTATCAAAGAACGATTGAAAGAATTAAACACCTCTCTATTGACTAATGAAGTTGGACTATCCCTGTTTGTCCTATATAAACCAAACCCGGGGAGCGGACAACCTTCAGTTATTTAGTATTTTGTAGTATTTTGTGAAGTTTTGGTACAAGATTTTTGTTTGAAACTAATAAATACCTGTCGCCAAATTGCCAATCTTTTCCACCCTCGTTCACTATAGTGCCCCCTCCTTCTCTGATCAGTAAAACGCCAGTTGCGTAATCATATGGTTGGGCACCGTTGTAAATTACTGCATCAATTTTACCAGAAGCACAATATGCCAATTCAAGCCCACAAGAACCAAGAGACCTAATTGTACGAACATGAGAAAGGAATTTTGATACAGTTTTTGCATACCAAATATTATCTTTATGTTTTGTTCCCTTCCCAATATTAATTAATGCTTTTGAAAGGTTTGATAGTTTACTTACAGAAACTTTTTTACCATTTAGGAATGTTCCACCACCTTTTGTTGCATAAAATTCCTGTGACAACTTCGGTGCGATTATTACTGAAATCAATGGATCTTTACTCTTTAATAAACAAATTTGCGTTGCAAAAAAAGGAATACCCACTCGGTAATTTGAGGTCCCTTCGAGAGGATCGATAACCCACGTAAGTTCTTTTGAAGTATCCCTTCTCCCTTCCTCTGTATATAGGCCGACTTCCGGTGTGGATTTTTTCAAGAGTTTCTCATAGATGCTGTTTGTAACTTTGTCATCTTCAATCCCAAAATGTCCGTCGTGTTTATGGGTCATCATTTTTACTTCACCGAAGTTTCTGAGAAGGTATTCACCAGCCTCTTTTGCAACTTTTCTAGCAACAGCGAGATATTTTTCTTTATTAATTTCTGTCATATCTTGCTCTGAAGATATTCTAATAACCCTTCCTGCAGATGCTTTTGGCCCTCCCAAACAACTATATTATAGCCATTTGAAATTCAATTAGTAATTCTCTCTTGTATTCCTGATGAATCGTGACCGTTAGACTTGAGGATTATATCTGAAGACATAAATATTTAAGAATTTAGAGTTTTCAGAATTTTGTTATGAACATTGCTGTTAAAAGCAACAATTGTTTTGGAGTTTAATGTCCAGGGACTCCCTTCAAAGTCAGTTAAAACACCACCTGCTTCTTCAAGAATTACTTTGCCTGCCGGAATTGCGAAGATATCTGAATGATTGTTAATATGAGCTTCTGCTCGACCGCAAGCAACATAGCACATTTGTAGTGAAGTGGAGCCAATTCTTCTGACTTCCGAGGCTATATTATAAAGTTTCTCGAAATGTCTAAAATCCGGTTTTATATCGCCCCTTTTATGTATTCCAATAAAGACCAAAGCGTTAGAAAGTTCTGACACACTCGAAACATTTATTCTCTTATTGTTCAGAAAAGCTCCTCTTCCCTTCTGTGCATAAAAGAGCTCATCCATCATAGGATCATAAACTGCTGACAAAATAAAGGTACCGTTTTTTTCTAGCGCAATAGAGGCCGCAAAATGCGGAAAAGAATGGATATAATTAGAGGTTGAACTAATGGGGTCAATATACCAAACATGTTTAGAATTTCCCTTTTCTAAGCCTTGTTCCTCACCATAAAATCCATGGTTTGGAAATGAATCTTTTATAATCCTTTTAATTTTTTCTTCAACTTGCAAATCTACATTTGTGAGAAAGTCATTTTTTTGTTTTTCTTTTAAATAAGTTATCTTGCCCAAATTACTAAGAAGTATGGAACCTGCACTTTTTAGAGCTTTTACAGAAACAGATTTTACTAAATCCATATTCAGGTGTACTTGCGAATAATGTCTTGTAACTGTTTATGTATTTGAGGTGGAGCAGCACAAATGGTAAAATTATCAGTCACTCTAGTTAAAGGTTTATGATAGTTAACCGGCTTTCCGTAAAAATCTGTAAACAAACCTCCAGCTTCTTCAATTATTATTTGCAAAGCAACATTGTCCCAAAGTCTGTGTTTTTTATTCAGATACGCTGCGTATTTTCCTTTCGCTACCATTGCCATGTCAAACGCAGAATTACTTGTTCGTAAATTGCGAATATGTAAAATGATATCAGCTAAGATTTCACATTCTTTCCTTGTTAGTTCCGGATTTTCCTGATGGCTGTCAATTCCATACGCTACAAGAGTATTTAGTAAGTTCTTTTCATCGGAGACTTTAATTTTCTTTCTATTACAAAACGCCCTTTTTCCTTTGAAAGCCGTGTAAATTTCTGAAAAATATGGTAATGCAATCCCTCCTGCATAAGGTTTATCATCCTTAAGAAGACCTATCATAATTCCGTAAGTTGGAACGCCTTGTACAAAGTTGCTTGTTCCGTCGATTGGATCAATTACCCAAGTAAATTCTGACTTTTTATCAATTATCCCAGCCTCTTCATCAATAATGTTATGACTTGGGTATTCCTTTTGAACACGGTCTATAAGAAGCTTGCCTACTGCCAAATCCACTTCGGTTAAAACTTGATTATTATCTTCTGGTTTTGTACTTCCAGATACCTTGCCAAAACTGGAGTTTGCAATCTCTGAAGCAGCTTTGAGGGATTTTTCGATGAAATATATATAGTACATATACAATACCCTGACCAATTTACGGTTTAGAATAAATTATAGTTAATCAGTTGGGATTTTTTAAATAAACCCGTTTTCAAACAGTTGTCTTAAAGCCTCTTTTACTCCTAACCCAAAAGAATTTTGGCAAACGTAACCGTTAGTTTTTCGGGAACTTACCAGTTTTTTAATTTCTCTTCTGGCATTACCTACAGCGATAGCAAAACCAACGGTCTCAAGCATTTCTATATCGTTGTAACTATCGCCAAAGGCTATAACATTTTCGATATTAACACCCGTCCATTCGCATGCTTTTATTAAACCAGTAGCTTTATTCACACCCTTTTGGACAACATCAACAGAGTCGGGGTTTTTAATTATGTATAAATTTAACTTATTTAAAACTACGATCTCTTTTAAAGTGGAAGCCAGTCTATCTACAGCTTTTAAATTTTGAGGATATAAGCAAAACATTGTTTCTTTCGGTTCTTCCCAAACATTTAACCCCGCAAAGTTAATAAAACCATTGTTTCTCGAATATAAATTAAAAAAAATGCTTCTTAAAAGTTTAACGTCTTTAAGTGAATCCTCAACAATAAAAGTTTTTCGAGATTTTGGGTTGAAAACCACACCCCCGTTTTCTGCGACAATTATCGTGTCGTCTTTAAGTAAACCTGACCAAACAAGTCCTCCTTGTATATACCAGGCATGTTTTCCTGAACAAAAACCGACTCTAATCTGCTTTTTTCTTAGTAAATTAATTGCGTCTTTACTTTCCCTAGTAATAATTCCTCCATGCTCGTTTAAAACACCATCAACGTCAAACATTACTAACGAATATTTTTTAGTCATATAAATTTTACGCCCTTATCTTTTTTAACTTTATAAATTTGAGTAACTTTTGGCTTAATTAATTCAAAAAGTTGCTTTTGATGATTTTTATCCTTAGCAAAAATTGCCATTGCTCCCCTACCGGCTCCGCAAGTTTTAATTGCCAGTGCACCATTTTTCTTGGCAATTTTCATTACCTCGAGGTTATACTTAGAAAGCCATCCCCATTCAATCATGATGTTGTTATTTTTGTTTATAATCTCGTAAAGTAATTGTATTTTTCCGTCAACCACTGCTTTTTTGGCCAGCTGTGTTAAAGATGCAACATACTTCATTTGGTTCACAACCTTTTTGTTACCATTTAAATAAAGTTCGCTTAACTCTTGATTTGTTTGGTTGGAACTTACCCTTTCAACTTGGGGCACAGCAATAATAATATGAAAGTTAGGACAATACTGATCCAGCTTTTCTATGGTCGCATAGGGTTCCTTCTCAACAGGTTTACTGTATTTTCCTTTTTGGCATTCTTTATTTCTAAAATCCATATAAACCAAACCACCAAAAACTGCAGTATATTGATCCTGAAGTCCCTGAACAGTTTTAAGTTTTAATGTTTCCGCTCTTTGTGCTAACTCCGCAATATAATACAAGCTCCATTTTTTTCTAAATAACTTATTTAGGCTATGAAGGGTTGCAACAGTTAAAGGAGCAGAACCTCCCAAACCTGAACCTTTCGGAATATTTGTTTCATATTTCACTTTAAATCCTTTTAATCCAGAAAGTTCAATGACTGACTTAAAAAGATCTAAATTTCCACCGTACCTAGGTTTTTTATACTCTACGAATTCGTTACCAATTTCTATTTGAATGAGACTAGTGTCCTTAAGAAGACTAACTTCCGCTTTCGCACGAAGATTAATTGCTAGAGAAAGAGTGTGCATTCCACACCAGTCAGTAGCCCCGCCCGATAAATCAATCCTACCGGGAGCAGATGAAACAACATTATTTTCATTCATTGTATTTAAAAATCGCTGAAATCGTGTATTTGTAGATCTACGGGAAGTACTGCGACGCTTGTTCGATCAATCTTCTCATAAATTCCTTTATCAAGCGAGGTCTTTTGAAAACTTTTGTAAACAGTCTCGGTGATTTCCTTTTCAAGTTTTGTTCCTCTTGCCGGAAAAATACTCAAAAGCCCTTTATAAATACCTGGCAAAGTCTTTTCATAGGTATCAACTATTTCACTTGCTTTGGCAACCAAATAGCCGGTGTTCCAAAGGTATCTCCAAGACTGAAGTAACTTTTCAGCGTGTGCCCGTCCTGGTTTTTCTATGAAATCTACCATTTCAAATGCAATAGAAGGCCCAATTTCTTGTAAAACACCTCCGATCTTAACATACCCATAATTCTCAGCAGGAAAAGTGGGATTTACTCCTATTAGGATTAGTTTTTTTAAATTTTTGTTGAATTTGACTGCGTCATCAATTCCCTGAAGTAACTTATTTTTAAAGCTCACCGGATGGTCGGAATATGCTATTGTAATAGTTTCATCTTTATTTTTATTGTAAATTCCCATCACTGCCATTCCGACAGCTGGTGCGGTTCCCTTTTGAGCAGGTTCAGTATTTATGTGGGGGTAATTCTTGCCTAACAGATCTTTAATATGCTTCTTTAATTCGAAATGACACTGGATAATGATATCTTTTTTCGGGTACTTCGAATAAAAGATTTCGTATGAACCTTCCAAAAATGTTTTATTGGAATTTGGCATCCGATTTAAACTTTTATTATCAGCTAGTATTATTATTTTCATTAGAGTAAACAGCTTCGCTCCATGCTCCTAAGGATTATACCTTAAAGTTAAGTTGAAAAAAAGAAAAGTAAATTCTACATAAATTCAAACTTTCTCAACAATATTCTTAACTAAATTAAGCCCCCTATCCAAAAGAAGTTTTGCACTATTTTCGGTCTCGCTTTCTGCAAATATTCGAAATTCAGGGGCATTTAGAGAGGATCTGAAAAGTATCCAAGTAGTATTGTCAACCCAAATTTTAAGCCCGTCGGTACCGTCAATCTTATAATCTTTGAAAACTCTGCGAGCCTCACTTTCTATTTGATCTCTTTGTTCCCATTTATAATCAATCTTTCCCTTAAAAAGATAAAATTTTGGGAGTTCGGCAATTAATTTACTAATGCTTTTGTTCTTGGCATTCAAAATATTTAAAAATTTTATTGTAGTTGATCCTCCATCGCGGGTCATCATAATTTCCTTAAAAATACTACCACCATTTGGTTCAAAACCGAATCTTGCGTTTATCTTCTTCATTGCTTCAATAACATAGGGTGCACCTACTTTAGTTCTAGTGATATTTTTGCCTATAAGGTCAATAACTTGAGAAGACGATATTGTGGTTACAACTTTCGAACCCTTCTCTTCCCTTGCAATTATACTTCCACTATAATCGCCTGGAATAAATTCCCCATTTTCATCTACAAACACAACCCGATCACCATCAGCATCATACCCAATACCAAAGTCCGCATGGTATTTGTTAACATTGCCCATTAATTCCTGCATATCAGGTATATGCTCTGTGTCTCTTGCATAAAATTCTCCTTGGATGGTGGCATGAACTTCAATTACGTTTACACCGAGAGCTTTCAGAATATATGGCATGGTGTCTGATTGAGCACCATCTCCAGGATCGACTACAACTTTCCAATTAGGATAAGGGCCTTTTGCCTTTGCCAAAAGCATATTTTTATATTCTTCAAATGCACTTCCGTCGTCGTGGACCTCAGATGTTGAGGAAAGGTTCTTGTAATTTCTCTCACTCTTTATTGAACGGTATATCTCTTCTATTTCCTTTTCGTGGTTTTTGAGTATTTCTTCACCGAATGCGAAAAATTTAATTCCGTTAAGTTCGGCTTTAATATGACTTCCTGAAACCATAATACTTCCAGCATAATAATCGTTTACCTTCAAGAGATAACACATTGAAGGAACGGGTGTTGCTCCCTCGTCAAATACTTCTCTCCCTTCAAAGACTAAACCGGATGCTACAGAGTTTTTAATACGGGGACTTGAACCTCTTGGATCCATACCCAAAGCTACCGGACCCTCACTATTATGATTTTTCAGGAATATTGAAAAAGTTCTGCCAATATCAAAACAAAATTGGTCGGTAAAAAGTTCTATTTCACTCCCTCTTATACCGCTTGTACCAAACAACGATCGTCCTTTTGTCATACCTTTATTTACATTTTTTTCTTATATTCGTTATAAACGTAAAAGCTGTAATCTTTAACGTTTCTATAGAAATCCTCTTTTATATATTTTTTATGCAGACTAGTTCTTTCGCCCTCAAAACTACTAAATGTTTTAGCGAATTTTATACATTCCCACTGATCACTGCCGTAACTGTAAGATTTATTAATAGCATCGGTTCCCGAAGGTCTAACTTCAACGCATTTTTTAGAAAACAAAATAAACGTCCCATCCCCAACAAACTTTATATCTTTCAAATCTTCGAAGTATAGATCAGGAAAACATTCGGACAAAATTTCCTGGACATGGTTTAATCCAATTAATTTATCCCTATATGAAAGCGCGATTGACAAGAAAAACATATCGTTTTTAGTCCGTATTTTGATACCCTTTTCTTTTTCTTGAAGTAATTTCGCAATATCAGGTTCACTTTCGTTGTAGTACTTATTGTCAATTCTGATTTCATATCTTGCACTGATATCATTTTCATTATAAATTTTCATTAAATAGTCAGTTAAACTAAGGTTTTTCTGATTTAGCCAGGAAGACAACGCAGAAGTGATTAAAATAGCTTCACCATCACTTTTCTCTCTCATTGAAATAGCAATCTTTCCCCCCTTACTCTTGATAAGCTCATGTGGTCCAAATATTTCGCCACCGCTTTCTTCGCCAGCGAAGAGTAATCTGGGTTTTTTGGCTAAATTGATTTTATGTCCAAAAACATCTTCAATCATTACGGCCTTCCCAGGCAACTCAATAATTTGCCGCTCTACATGCATCATTACGTCCTGGAGTTCTTTAAAACCGACCGGTGTATTAATCACTTTTACATTATTAGCCTTTGCCCATTGGTCCCAACTTATCTGAGAAGCGGTAGTTTTTAATATGAACCAATCATATTTTTTCCATAAACCCGCCCGCTCTAAGGCTAACTTTTGAAAATCAAATGTCATCAAAAATGACTGATTGGGTGTAAACATTACTAAAATTCTTCCCATATCAAGTTTCTGGTAGACTAAACCCCGACTTTTGATATCCTTTTCCTTTTTCGAATCTTCTATATAGGCAGTTATTAATCTGTCGGCATCTGGGTCCGTTATCAAAACTGTAGTACCTAATGGAAATTTTATTAGTTTTTTTTCATAATTCATAGTTTCAATAACGGGAAGTTTTATTTCCGACGTTTTAATATCAGCAAGCATAATAGTAGTATCACAACCCCAGTCAAAAAATTTGTCTTTCTTTAAAAATTTCTTACCTACTCCATGATGGAAAGGATCCTCTTTTGTGTTTAAGAAATTAAAATGTTTAGCAATATCCAATTCTTTCAGGATTGGATTTAATGTCTTGTAGATGCTTCCCCCAACACACTCAATAACAACTTTGTTCTTTGACTTCTTAATCAATCCTATGTTGTAGTTTGTTGCCACGCTTTTTCTGAGATACTCGACATAATCTCTTACACCGTTTTCAATACTTTGTAAAAATGCTGAATCAATATTATTGTCTTTTAAAGAGGCGAAGTTTATCGAATATTCTCCGTTTTTTCTTACTTGATCTAAGATTTCGTTTACTTTTTCTACGAATTTTAAAGACTCTTGTGGAATATATTGACTTCCTTGAGAATTTAAATCTTTTGTGGCGATTTTTTTTGCCAAAGCATGACTTGAAGTCACATATTCTCCACCATAAAGATCGAACATAAAAATAATAAACGATATTAAAAAGATTGGCATAGTTTCATAATCTTTAGTTAAAAAAGTCTTAACCTTGTAAGCAGCCTGAACCCTCGCTATTAATTCAACAAACTCTTTAGAGTTATAACGGGTTTCGCAGGCAGCTATTTTTTTCTTAATACCGGATGTGTCTTTCGCGACCATTACTTTTCCTAAGGTCGCCAAGGCAATAGTTAATAAATTCATTGGGTAGCGAGTATCCCAAGGATAAAGAGGATTTTGCAAGCCTCTGATTCCAGCTGTCGAAACTTTGGCCTCTTTCTTGTAATTTTCAAACCACGATTCAATTCCCAACCCATTTCCGTCAATACTGAAATTCTTAAGATGCTCTTTTCTCAAGGTGAAACTAAAAGCATCCTTGTTGTTTAGATCTATAAGTTTCGCATTTTTAATCTTTTCGGGAGTTTCTTTTTCAATTTGTGCCAAAAATAATCTTTCTAACTCATTCTTTGGCCGAGGTTTCCTGTAGATCATATAAATTTCTAGTCTTTTATACTAACTTTTCTAATACTATAAAATCAAGCAGATTGCTCAGATCTGCCTGCGAGGTTTTGGATTTTATATCTGCTTCACTAAATTCAAAGATAAGATCTTCCAGTATTTCTTTTTGCCATTTTGTTGCTTGTCGTTGTAATTTACCTATTCTCCAGGCAGGATAAAGCAGACTTTGTGCATCAACCTTTACCCAGTAGAGGTCTTTTACTTGTTTTGCCAGTAAACTGAAAACAAATTCAATCGGTTCGGTCTTTATAATCTCATGAAGAAGTAAGAGTGAGTTTTTTCCATTTTCTGGGTAAAAAGATTCAAGGTAAGACCAGATGAGTTTGGGCAGTTTAAATTCTTCAACTTTGTCTACGCGTGGCAGTGATTTTAGAAAAGTCTTAGTTATATTGCCGTGACTGTAAATAATAAGAGTCGTATCCAAAACATCTTTCTTTTTTTTAATCCAAAGAAGTGTTTTTTTATCTAAAAGGCGATGGTCTTCTATGACAATAAGCCTTTTCTCCGCAAAAAGAGAATCGGTTGTAAGAGTTTCTGCGATATTGACAGAGTTATCACTGATTCTTTGGATGGTCCAATTGCGCGATTGGGCAACGTCAATAAAAGTTTGCAAGCGTTTATAACTCTCAAGATTATCGTCGCCGTGAAGGACTATTATCTTCATCTTTTTGTTCTTAGGTATGCTGCGAAAAGTTCATCAACTCGGTCATGGAAATTTCTTTTTCCACTATGTCTCGTGTGAGGCAGTAAGCTTCCCGAGAAATTTTTAGGGATGTGTGCCAATTCATGAAGGAGTACTCTATCCATTTCTTTGTCAGGAAGTTTATCGAAGTGTTGACTCAAAACTTCAATTACGTATGCCGCCTTAGTATTCAAAGCAAGCTGCCATACTTTGGACAGTCCCCAAATCCGCGCATATGCCCGCGAGCTCGAATTGTGAGATCGGAAACAGTAAATCGATGCTTTGTCAATCCAGGAAAGATCAAGTGCTTTAATTAAATGAAGTACCCTTTTTTTGATATCAGGAGAGTGTTGCCAATCAACATGTAGCCATTTTTTTCTTCTCATAAATACATAATCCTAATCTACAAATGTATTCGAATGCTACAAATGACTACGAATAATTCGGATGTTTAACAATTCGTTGTATTCGGAACAATTCGTATATTAGGATTATTTATGTGATTTTGAAAATCTCTGCGCCTTCTTTTACTTCTTTATCTACCTTCATTCCTACTGTATCTCCTTTGCTGGCTTTGGCTATTTTATCGTGTTCAACCTGCATGGAGCTGACATTTTGTTCAAAAAGGTCTTCTCCACCTCTGACGAATTTAATCCTATCACCCTCGCCCAAATCAGCATCTAATTTAACTACCGCCACGCCAATTTTGTCGTAGTAATGGGTAACTAGTCCAACTTTGAAATCTGTCATTGTCTATCACCCCCCCAAGTGAAGTAGCCCCGATTTATCGGTGCACTTCACGGGGTCCCGTTAGATGCGCTCATGCTATCTAACTGGGACCTTCTCCTTTTTCCTGAAATGCGTGTGTCAATGCAACTGCAAGTGCGTCTGCTGCGTTGTCAAAGTGGGTCTTTTTGTGTGCTGCACTTTTCACCTTCGAACCTAAAATTTTTCTGACTGCTTTTTGGACCTCTTTCTTTTTAGCTCTGCCATTTCCAGCGATTACCTTTTTTATGGTTCCAGGAGCATATTCCACAACATGAACTTTGGTTTTTGACGCGGCCAAAAGAAGTACTCCCTGTGCCTGACCGACTGCAATAACTGTTTTTGCGTTTGTCGCAAAAAATATTTTTTCCATTACAAAAACGTCAGGCGAATGGAGTTTTATCAAAGAAAGAGTTTGTTTATATATAATTTCGAGACGTCTTTCTTTTAATAAATCTTTGTCTGTATCTATTAGTCCCCAACTGATAACTTTCGATTCGCCATTACCATTTGATTCGACTAACCCGTAGCCAGTTGTAGCAGTTCCAGGATCAATACCTAAGATACGCATGCTCTTCATTATACACGGAAATTATCTCTTTCTAGGGCTCATTCTTTTAGGGGAGGTGTGAGTTACTTCCTTAGGAGTTGTTTTTCTTTGAAAAAATTTCAGATAGACTATTTCAAGAATTCCGATACTGCTCACTATCAGGACAGCAATAAACCAGTATTTTTGGCTGTTTCTTGCCGATTTCCAAAGTGCCATGCCTTTCCAAAAAATTGACCATGCAAGTACTAAAAAAAATAAAACTGTAGGAAATCCTCCGTAGGTTGGGTTACCGGCAAACATGTTTTTGTACCACATACTTAATTCTAACTTTCTTTTTAAATAAGCTCACGCTTCGCTTGCCGCTTGCACCTCGAGCATAATGCTCTCGTCGTAAGAAAGTTAGACAAAGAAAAGAATGCTAAAAACTCCCTATACTTTATTATTTATTAACCCCTAAGTCAATTGAAATAAGTCACAGGCGTTTTTTGTGGTATGGCTAATAACAGTTTCTAAACTGACCTTTTTAATTTCTGCTACTTTTTGGGCTATAAAAACTATATTTTTAGGTTCGTTAGGAAAAACTTTTTGGGAACGGAAAGGTTCAGGAGTAATATAGGGCGAATCAGTTTCTATGACCAAACTTTCTAACGGAACTTTTTGTATAAATTCCTGCTTGGTTTTATCATACGTTACATCACCGTCGACTCCGATAAATACTTTTTTAGTAGTTGCGAATGACAACACGGCATAGTTAACCTCGCAACAATGAAATACCATTTTTTTCTCAAAATAATCCTGCCAGATGTCATCAAGTACTTTAAGCAGATCGTCTCCCGCATGCCGATTGTGTACGATAACCGATTTTTCAAGTTTTAGTGCAAGTTTTATCTGTGCTAAAAAAAACAATTTTTGAATTTTACTCGGCGAGCGATAATGGTAATAATCTAAGCCTATTTCCCCGATTGCTTTAACTTTGGCATTTGCAAGAAGCTCTGCAAGTATATACATTGTTTTATCCAGATCTATAGCTTCCAGATCTTTTGTAGGATGAATTCCGACAGAGGCAAAAAGGTTTAAATAATCTTGCGTTATGAGGATTGCCTTTTTGGAAGTTTCAATATCCGTTCCGGGTATCATTATGTGAGTTACCCCTCTTGCTTTTGCGCTTGCGATTACTTTATCGTAAGTTTCCGAGAATACCTGAAAATTAAGATGACAATGGGAGTCAAACATATATAAGTTGTAAGTAGTTAGTTAATAGTTAAGTACAATACTAATACAAAGTTAGTAATTTACGAAGTAGATTATTTTGGAATCGGTTTTTAGCTTAGCCAGCCAACTCTGAAAAGCGGATGAGAGTTTTTCTTGCTTTAATTGATCGCGGATATCATTCTTCAGATCGTCATATTTTGCTGCCTCACCATACATCGCTTTATTAGCCTCAAAATACTTTTGGCTATCTTCATCAGATATCTTTATATCGTTTTCCAAAATTTTTTCGAGTGATTTTTGGAGTCGGATATTTTCTTCTAACTCCGCACGTGTTTGGCCTTGTGCTGCCAGTGCGGCATCAAGGGTAGAGCCCTGAGACTCGACCATTTTTGAAATCTTGTCAATTTCTGCAGCAACGTCATCTTTGCTAACAGTGATATTTGCTTTGCCGCTGGCCTGTAAAATAAGTTCTTTAGTGATCAGATTTTCAAGGGTTTCCTTGCCACCCTGCTTTTCGAGCTGGCGAACGACTGACAAGCGCGTAATCGGTCTTCCTCCTACCCAGGCAACAAAAAAGAGACTACGACCCAAGTAAAGAAGAGAAAGAAATAGTATAAAGGCTATAAAAAGGGCAATAACTTTTTTACTTTTTTTGCTATTCGGTGTTTTAGTAAACTTCGGGAAACTACTAAGTACATCAGCTTTTTTTACCGGTTTTTTAGCGGAAGTTTTAGTAACCTTTCTGTTTTTTGTTATTTTTTTAGCAGCCATCGGTAAATATTAACACATGGAAAACCATTAGCAAGAAGTAATAATTAAAGTAACAGGCGTTACTTGGTGGCCTGTGTTAAATTTTTTGCTACTTCAGCCCAATTTACAACGCTCCACCAAGCCGATATATACTCTGCTCGCCTATTTTGATATTTCAGATAATACGCATGTTCCCAAACATCTAGTCCCAGAAGAGGACTGTTCCCGTGCATGATAGGAGTATTTTGAAAAGAGTGCCTCTTTAATACTAATTTCTTTTCCGGCGTAGCTATTAAAAATGCCCAACCGCTGCCGAAAACCCCCATCGCTTTTGCGCTAAACTCTTCTTTAAATTTATCGACAGATCCAAAATGCTTTTTTAGTGCAGCAAGTAATTCTCCTTTTGGTTCAGATTTTGTGGGAGAGAGTATTTTCCAAAAGAAGGAATGGTTATAATGGCCTCCCCCGTGATTAATCACTGCTTGTCTAATACCAGCTGGCAGATCATCATAATTTCTTAATATGTCTTCAATTGGTTTGTTCTTATTAGCCGGATATTTATCTAGCGCTTTATTTAAATTGTCAACATACGCTTGATGGTGCTTGGTGTGGTGGATAAGCATCGTTTCCTTGTCAATGAAGGGTTCGAGCGCGTCATATGTATAGGGTAACTTTGGTAGCTGATAGTCCATTATTTTTTAACTTTATTACAAAAAGTTTGCTAAATCAAGGGCGGGGTGTGAGCCGCAACACACCGTTGCGGAATCTATTGAGAAGCAGAAAAAGTAGCAGAGCTAAAACAAGGGAACTGGCCAAGGGTAAATAGATTCTTTTAGTTCCAATATGTATATAAATATCTCCGGGAATGGTAAAGGGAATATTTCCTTTGTGCTGAAGAGCGTATATAAATGCTGCCGAAATAAAATAAAGTATTAAGAAAAATTCAATCGCGTTCATATTTCTATAGTACTATATTATTTACTAGTTTTACCACTGAAATATTTGAAGCTGTAGTCTTTCTTCAAATCTACTTTATGATACAGCTCTTTGTGGTCAAATAAAAACCACTCGAGTATTTGCAGTTTAAAGGTAAATGATTTCATCTGGGAGCGATGAGTATAGATTGCTTGAATTTTTTTAAGAGAATGCGAGAGATTGTAAGCAAGTCCATGCGTAGCTTCGCTTGCGAAAGATAATGCCGGATTTTCTTTAAAATACTTTTTTTCCTCTGAATCGGGAACTCGCCACAAAAGGACTGGCAAAAAACTGAGGTTTTTCAGGAGCTTAAGAAGCTCCACACTAACAACAATATGATCCGGGTGGCCGGTAATTCCGGAGTGATCAAATGTTACTATGACATCTGGCTTAATTCGGGCAATTTCTTTGTGAAGTTTCGGCAGCCAGTGTGCTGTAGTTTCTTTTAATCCCGCATCCTGGTAATCCGAAATAAGTAATTCGTCGATACCAAGAATTTTCGATGCTTTTCTTAATTCTGCCTCCCGGGTAGTTTTCAAAGAACCTTTACCATAAGAGTTTAGTCCCTTTTCCCCCTTGGTCAAACACATAAGAGACGTTTTAATATTATAGTCTTGCGCAAGTTGGCAAAGGCCCCCTACGCAAAAGGACTCATCGTCTGGGTGCGGAAAGACAGCTAAAAGTTTGGTTATTTTATCGCTCTTTAAAAAAGTATGTAAATTTTGAAGGGGCATTATGTAATTCATTATATACCCTAAAAGTAGCAGTTGCCCAACGCATTTTTTTTGTTGTATAGTGGTAAGTGTATGCAAGATGATGATTTAAAGAGCCCTTTACCGGGTGAAACTAGTGAGCCTCCTTTCCAGTCTCAGACGGCACAAAATTTTCCGTCGTCTGAAGCGCAATCGACGCCAAAAGTCGGCATGACTGAAGTTCTCCGGAGTGAAGAAGGTTTGCCTCAAGTGAATAGTGCAACTACTACTTCTACTTCTTCTACTTCCCCACTCATCCCGCCACCAACTCCGGTTCCCGTTAAAGAAGCTATTACTACAAGTACCCTTCAGCCTAGAAAATCAAATGGTTTCAGAACTTTTATCTTTTTGTCAATTGTAATAATAGTAATAATTTATAGTGTTGTAGCATACCTGTATTTCCAAAACCAGAAACTGAAAGTTGCCAAAACGAGCACACCGGAAGCAACTGAGGTTAGTGTTACTCCTACTCCGGCATTTTCACCCGATCAGGTAACAATCCTGAACGGCAGCGTCGTTTTGGAAGTCCCCGGTAATGAGGTAAAGGTTTTAGTGGATAAAGAAACGTACGAATCGACAGGAATAACCGGTTTTGCCCGGGTACTTGTTTCGCCGAACAATGAAAAAATATGCATTGAGTCCTGGCCACCCGCTCCCGAGCCGGCCTTATATATCGCCAATGTTGACGGCAGTGGAATTATTGAGGTTAGCCCGAATAGACTGAGCTGTTTATGGAGTCAGGACAGTATGAAAATATTTTATGTTAATTCTTCCTCAAGTACGTCGCCCGCTAATATATATTTATACGATATTGCCAGCACAACTGAGATAAATTTGACGAAAGACTATATACCTGCAGGATCGGTCAGAAGATTTGCCATAGTAGGTTTATCGGCTGATGCCAGTAAATTAATGTGCACCTACGAAGACGTTACGGCAGCTGTAAATGAGGAAACCAGCAATCAGTGCGAAATAGACTTACAAACTAACCAAGTCACGATTCTTTGACTGACTTTTTCTAAGAGAGCGAATATAGGCAACTTCATTTTTAATCAGTAGTAATGAAGGGGCTAATATAAAAATAACAAACCCCGGCAGAGTTTTGACAATTAAATAAAAGTAGCCAATATACGGAATAATCATAAAAACCTCACCGAGGATTTGGTAATTTTTTATCTCTACCGGATCAGGTTGTTTATTCGAATCGCCTTGGGTAACAAAAACTTCCTCATTATCAAGTTTTTGGACAGAAATAATTCTGTGTGTTACCTTACGACCCGTCTCGACTGAGGTTTTCGGATTCACCTCTTTATAGGTAACAATGTCCCCTTTTGAATAGTTATACGACTGAGATGAAATTATAATACTTCCGGGAGTTATGGCCGGATACATGGAATTTGTTGTTATGGTACCTACTTGAATGCCGTTTTTGGCTTCGCTATACTTTGCCAGAGTTAAAATTGCAAACAAACCAAGAAAAATAATAACAACTGCATAGGGCAGATTTTCTGCTATTCGAAAAACGTATTCATCATATTCGAACTCAATTACTTTAGTGAAAAACTTTTTTAGTGCACCTTTTGCTTTATGCCCGAAGGTCAAAAGAGTATCTATAAACCAATAGCTATCCCGCAAATAATCAAGTGTTGTGTAAGTCATATACTTTTCAGCGATATTATCTAAGGAGACCTCCTGCTAGTCAAGTATTTAGATAGTGTTAGTCAAATCACATAGTTAACAGGCGAACTAGAGTCTTTGATGTAGTTAGCTATAGTCACTACTAGTAAATTATAGTTGACTTCGTAAACAAAAGGTCTTACTTTTAACTGTACTAACTATCTTATAATTATAAAGTAACTGTTTACATAACTGGCCCATAGTTAAAGTTTAAGAGATAGTCGCACAAGAATGAAGAAATTACTTTCCACTTTAATCGTTTTAGGTATTACACTTTCTGCGGTTTTAGGTTTAACAAGCTCCTTCTTTTCGGATACAGAAACTTCAATCGGAAACACATTCCAAGCAGGTGAGTTGGATCTTAAGGTTGATAACACTTGTTATTACAATGGTCTGGCCTGTAGACCAGCATTAGGTCCCGCCGATGAAGATTTGGGATACACTGTTTGGACTGATAACCCCCGTGGAGGTAGTCCGGATGACGAAAGATGTACATGTACATGGGGTTTAAAGGATTTAACAGCAGAGGATCTCTTCTTTAACTTTCATGATTTAAAACCAGACGATGAATCGGAAGATACAATTAGCCTCCATGTTAAAAACGACGCATACTCTTGTATGACCATTACTAAGAAAGTGGATAACGATGAAAATTGTACAAATCCTGAAATAACTGATGATTCTACCTGTACAGATCCTGGGGCTCCTGGAAATACTAATGATTTCGATGGAGAACTTGGCGGACTTCTCAACTTTATCTTTTGGGCTGATGATGGAGATAATGTTTTAGAGGTCGGAGAAAAAATAATTGAGCGAGGTGCTGCGGCAACGCTTTTTGATGGAACCAATTGGGCTTTAGCTGATTCGCTAAATAACATCTGGACAGGTCTTGGTGGACCTATGTTGGCCGATCAAGATTACTTCATTGGAAAAGCATGGTGTTTCGGGACACAAACTACAGACCATGTACCAGTTGGACAAGGAGTTAACCCAACTGTAGATCCGGGCGTAAATTGCGACGGGACAGCTTTAAACAATGCTTCGCAAACAGACAAGTTTATGGCGGATGTGGAATTTTCCGCAGTCCAATCACGACATAATGGTGATTTCCTGTGTAATCCCCCTGAGGTTACAGTTACCCCAACGCCAACAACAGTTGCTTGTATTCCGGGATTTGCGACAGGGGTTGTTTCATCCGCACAAGGAACTCGTAAAAACGGAACAGCAGTATTGCTGGACAGGACTGATCCAACGGATGCTCTCGGTGCACCCCAAAGTACAGGTACACCCTCTGATTCTCCTGTCGTTGCAGGATCATTTTTTAGCTTAGGATTCGGATCAGGTAATGTTGGCGGCGGAAATATCATACTATCCTTTTCTAATCCAATTGTTAACTTAGCTGGTTTTGATTTTAGGGTATTTGAGGTAACAGGCGGAACTTATCCGGATGAAAAAATTAAAGTTGAGGCTAGCCAAGACGGAATTAACTTTTTCTTAGTCACAGTCAGTGCAACCCGAGACGCATTTCTTGATTTAACCCCGTCAGGTCTCGCTTGGGCTTCATATTTAAGAATCACTGACGTCAGCGATAAAAGCCTTTTCGAGGCAACTGCCGACGCATATGATCTTGACGGTGTCCAAACTTTCTGCGGAACACAACCGATTTAATTTTTCAACAAAAACCTTTTCTTATATTCTTGACCTTTAATACTGATTTACTTTTTATACAAGCCTGTTATTCCTCCCTCGGCAGGTTTATATAAGGGGTAAACCCTTAAAAAAATACCCTCTTTCGCGTGAAGCTATGGAGGGCAAGGAAGGAGGTGAAAAAAATAAAACTTTATGAAGAAAATTTTAGTCAGTTTAGTAATACTTGGTGCAGTAGGTGCACTTGCTTTTGGAGCCTCTCAGGCTTTCTTTAACGATACTGAAACATCAAAGGGTAATGTTCTCGCAGCAGGAGCTATTGATCTCAAAGTAGACAATACTTGTTATTACAACGGTCAAGCCTGCACCGAAGGCCATTGGGGTGGAAATCTGAACGCTCCTAAGTGTTCGTGTAGTTGGAACTCCGAAGATTTAACTGAGGAAAATTTGTTTTTTGATCTGCACGATATCAAACCCGGCGACTATGAAGAGGACACAATTAGCTTAACAGTACATGATAATGAGTCGTGGCTTTGCGCAGATGTACATCTTACAAGCGATGATGATGTAGATTGCACGGATCCAGAAAAAGCTGACGATGCGAATTGCGGTGTTCCTACCCCGGAACCTAATGGGAACAATGCAGATGGCGATCTTGCCGACCAGGTTAGATTTATATGGTGGGCAGACGACGGAGATAATGTTTTAGAAGATGGAGAAAGGCAACTCCGAGGAGGACCGCTAGGTGTACTAAATGTAAGCCAAACAGCAAATGTGGCTTTGGCTGATTCTACAACCAACGTTTGGAGTGGATTAGCTAATGATCCAATTCCTCTTGGCGGTAAAACTTGGTATATAGGGAAAGCCTGGTGTTTTGGAAATATTACTACCGCGCCATTACCACAAGATGGTCATGGTAATGTATGGAGCCCTGCTGGTAATAACGACGGAAATCAAACTTCCGGCGAACCTACCGACGGAGGATATAAGTGTGATGGTTCTGGAGTAAACAATGCGGCACAAACCGATATGTTGACTGCTGATATAAGTTTCAGAGCAGAGCAGGCAAGACATAATGATGGTTTTGTGTGTGATGAGCGTGCGAGGCCACCGGGTTAGTAATATAGTTTTTCTCTAGCGTTTACGGGTGGGGCAAAGGGATAAATGAGTTTCGACTCGGAACTCTCTTGCCCACCCAAGCTAGGGGACATTTTATAGTCCGCTAGTACGAATGTTAAAAAAGTACTAGTGGTTATTTGGTGAAAGACACTAAACCAAAATAACCCCTTGATTGGGAAAGCATGTTGAAAAATATGCCGAACAAGAAAGGGGGTGAATAATTTAATAATTTATGAAAAAAGCTTTAATTAGCCTTTTAACTATTGGTGGTGTGGCTGTTATAGCATTTGCCGCATCACAAGCCTTCTTCTCCGACACGGAAACCTCTAAAGGAAACGTTTTAGAAGCAGGAGCAATAGATCTTAAAGTTGATTATGAAGGTTATTACAACAAACCAGTTGATAATAATCCTAATGCCGGCTTCTGGACACTAAAAGATTTAACATCAGCCGAAAAATTCTTCGACTTGAAAGATCTTAAACCGGGAGATTATGGCGAAGGTACTATCAGTCTTCACGTCTATAATAACGATGCTTGGGGATGTGTAAATGTCATACCTACTCATAATGATGATTTCAGTTCAACTGAACCGGAGTTGGAAGTTGATGTTGCAAACACCGATAGCCTTTTTGACGGCGAACTCGCCCAAAACATGAAGTTTAAAATTTGGGCTGATGTTTGTGATGGTAAAAATCCACTAACTAATGGAAATTTCACAGGTGCAGAACCTGGTGACAACATCTACCAAGCCGGTTGTGACAGACTTCTCACTGAAGGTATAGGTCCTATCACTCCTACTACATGGGCTATAGCAGACAGTACACACCCTAATGTGTTTACTGGGGTTGGTCCGTTAGTCGGTAGTAATGACTACTTCCTAGGTGTTGCTTGGGAGATTCCTGTAACAGTTGGTAACATTATCCAAACGGATAAGTATCAGGCCGACATCTCCTTCTATGTTGTTCAATCGCGTAACAATGATACTTTTAAGTGTTCTGATGTGAGTGTTGAACCAAAGAAGAATACACTCCGCCTTGAGAACGAGGTAGAAGTACAGGGTGGACCATGGACAGTTGTAGTCGACAATAAGTACGTTGATCTGACCTACAACAGCTCAGGTCCGACCTTTGATTACACCTTGGTTGGTCAAGGTTTGGCACCAAGCACTGAATATGCTTTGATCTACTATGCTGATGGTTGGCCAGGTAATAATCCTGGAGCACTAATCGGAAAGCATACTACAGATGCTGGGGGCACACTGAATGTTGCGTTAGTCAACAAGGAACTGAATATGGACTTACCAACTTTGCCTGATGGTAACTTTGCTATCGGAGCTAAGATCTGGTTAATTCCAAGTTCTGCCTATAACGATGCAACCAAAAGTGTTATCGTCTGGCCTCCAGACTTTAATACTTGGTTCTTTGAAGGCAACGTCTATATCCATTACGACGATACGGAAATACCGTAATCGTAATGTATAGGATAAACTTCTCTAACCGCCTGCCCCGGCTAGGGAAAATTAGTAAAGAAGCATTTTTGTAACCTAGATACTAGGGTATTATTTGTTTTATAGTTAGTATTAAGAAAGTAGGTGATAAATAATGAGTTTAATACAAGAAGCAGTACAACAAATAAAAAATAGAGAAATTATCTTCAGTACAGGAGGATCGTTTGACCCTAAAGAAATATCAAAACCTCTGATTGATGCAAATGCAGGCGAGAATCTAGGTTCTACACAAAGCCCTGCAGAGTCCAGACAACCCGGTGCACTAAGAGGTGAACAAATAGCTTCAGCAAAAGCTGAAAATTGGTGGAATAGGAATGGTTAGTTCATTATGTTAAAGTTAATAATATACGGACTTGCTAGTTTTATTGTTGGGCTTATCCTTTCAGTTATTGTTTTGACTTCTCTGCCTTTTCAAATCTGGAAAAGTTTTGATTCGTCAAATCTAAAAGCACTTTCTGTGAAAATCCCCAGACTATATATTGTCCAGTCAGGGAGCATGGAACCTGCAATAAAAACAGGAAGTGTTGTTGTTTCGTACCCGTCTCCCAATTATGTTCAGGGAGACGTTATTACTTTTGCACCAAACGGTGATACCAAAAGATTAATAACCCACAGGATTGTTTTCAAATTGTATCCTGATGGCCCAAACTTCTCTCCGCACTATATGACTGCAGGTGACGCGAACGAGGATTTTGATACCTGGGAGATAAAAGATGACTACATTCTCGGCAAAACCATTCTCACTATCCCCTATCTTGGTTATATCTCCGATTATGCAAAGAAGCCGCAAGGCTTCATTTTACTGGTGATAGTTCCTGCAACAATCATTATTTACGAGGAGTTAAAGTCTTTGATAAGTGAGATAAGAAAACTCCTTAGAAATGTTTCATCCAAAGTTGCCATAAGAGTAAAAAAGCATAGATCATCCTACCAATCCCCCGACAATCTGTACAGCTTATTGCACCTTAGAGGTGAAAGTGTATCTACACCTAAGAGAAATGGATTACCAAAGATTTGGGTGTTACTTCCTTTTTTGGGTGCAGGTATTGTGTTTCTGGGCTTAACCTCATCACTTTTTTCCGATATCGAACGCGCAGTTGGGAACGCCTTAGGTGCTGGGGAATGGTTGACTCCAAGTCCTGTTCCTTCAGGTGCTGCAACTCCAACACCAACTCAAGGATTAACACCTACCCCAACACAAACTCCCACATCAGTAAATCCAGGAGATGTTGTCATTAACGAACTTATGTGGATGGGAAGCACTAAGGGGGCAAGTGACGAATGGATAGAACTTAGAAATACGACGTCCAATACAATAGATATTAGTGGATTTCAATTAACAAAATGGGTAACTTCCGGTACTGATCATGAGGAATTGATGTTTACTATTTCATCCGGAAAATCTATAACTCCTGACGGATATTTTATTATTGCACAATTCCCCAGCGGGGATTTAGGTAGTGCTCTTAATGTTTCACCCGATGAGACGACGACAAGTGTCGTTCTGAGTAACACCGCGTTGCAAATAAGGGTTTTCGCAAGTAATTGGGATACTGGCGGAATTCTATTAGACAGTGCAGGCAATAAGGGTTCTCCACTGGCAGGTGAACATCAAACTAGTCAACCAAAGAAGTTTTACTCGATGGAAAGAAACAGTAGTCCCAATGATGGAATTCTTTCAGGGAATTGGCACGCAGCGGCCTCTTCCATTGGTTTCGATCCAGGTGAAGATATTGAAAATCGAGGAACACCGAAATCAGCAAATAGTCCACCATGAGTATTTTTAAAAACATAAAATATTTTGCGACGAGCTTTAAAGGCCAGGCCTTTAAATTCTTACTTTTGCCCTTTGTTTTATTCGGGCTCTATTATGTTTACAATCAACACAGCTCCAAGGGTGTTGAAACTTATGCAATTGATCCTTTGATTGTGACCTACCCAGGGAACCCGCAAAATCCGATGTTCACAATTACCAATATGCTGCCGGGAGATTTCGAGGAGAAAGTATTTAACATTAAAAATGACAGCCCTCAGGGTGAAAGTGTAGAAATGACGTCATTGAAAACTGATGAGGAAAAGGCTTTCTCCCAAATTCTGGATATTGAGATAACTGATATTGGTTCATCGGCTACTATCTTTTCCGGCAAACTTAAGGATTTATTCACCTCACCGTCAATTGATCTGGGAAATTTCCCGGCATGGAGTGATAAAAGTTTCAGGGTAAAAGTTTCCTTTCCTTCAGGTTCTGGCAACGAATATCAGGAGGCAAAAGTAGTATTCAATATTATTTGGAAGACAGATCTTCCACCAATTGAACTCCCACCCGAATGCGCCCATCTTTCTGGAATAATTACTACCGTAATTGAAGGAACAGATGGAAACGACAGAATCCGCGGAACTCCAGCAAACGAGCTTATTTTAGCCAAAGGAGGCCGAGATGATGTTGATGCGAATAACGGAGATGATTGTGTTATTGGGGGAGATGGCAATGATAAACAACTTGATGGTGGTGAAGGCAACGATATTGTAGTCGGAGGCCCTGGAAAAGATTATATCGAAGGCGGAAGCGGTAACGACATACTCTACGGAAACGAGGGAGACGATAAAATAAAGGGTGGATCTGGGAAAGACAACATTTATGGCGGTTCCGGTGAAGATAATATCGACGCAGGCAGCGAAGAAGATAAAGTTTGGGCAGGAGCAGAAAATGACAAGGTAGATGGTGGCTCAGGAGATGATGAATTATATGGCGAAGAAGGTGACGATAAAGTAGAAGGCGGTAGCGGCAACGATAAAATTTTCGGAGGAATCGGAAACGACGAAATTGAGGGCGAATCAGGTGATGATATGCTTTTCGGCAATGAAGGCGACGATAAGATTGAAGGCGGTAGCGGTAATGATTTTCTTGACGGTGGAGCCAATACGGATAATCTCAAAGGCAATGCAGGGACGGATACCTGTACTGCGGGTGAAACACTTTCTTCTTGTGAACTCTAGACCCGTGATCAAACTCACTCTTGATTTCAGTAATTAGTTTGCTATTATGAAATATGGTTTTGAAAGGAGGTGAGGTAAATGCAAAATAAAAAAGGTGCAGTCGATCATTTAAAAGCACATCAAAAATATCCTGCAACAAAAGCAGAATTACTTAAAGAATGCGATGATTTATCAGATTTTTCTGAGGATGACAAGAAGTGGTTTGGTGAACATCTAACTAAAGAAAGCTATGAATCAGCCGAAGAGGTCATGAAAGATCTTAATTTAGCTGAAAGTGAAGAGTAACTAACTTGGGGGACTTGAAATTTTGTCTATCTTTGCAGCCATTATAAAATCGTTTTGGTGAAGACCTGCGATTTTGTGTGTCCAAAGCTCAAGCCGGACTTTTTTGTAAGAGTGGATGTAAATATTTGGGTGGTGGCCTTCTTTCTCTGCCAAATCAGCTATTTTATTTGTAAATTTGATGGCTTCTTTAAAGTCGTTAAATTCAAATTCCTTTACAATTTTGTCAGGCAATGTTTCCAGTTTCCAACCATCTTTAATATTTTGAAGATACTTTCTAATGTCATCTTTACTTAACGGAGGTTCCCCTCCCTGGCAAGGTACACATTGTATTTGAGTAAGGTCCATATGGCAACTGGTGCGGAGTTAAGGTTCTAAGACTGACTTTTTTTCTTCCCGTAAATTTACTTTTATGGTCCGGACCAACTGAACACCGATAGATGCAATTTTGAAGCCCACGTTCAAGACAAAGCTCATAAAAAGTAGGTGGGCGATGAGGTTTAACGGTTTATTGATCGTCTCGGAAGGAATGAGGTCTGTTTTTAAGCCCGTTGTTTGACTTTCCTCAGTCTTTGGCATATCTGCAGGCAAGGCACTACTTAAGTCAATCGAAATTCCGGGCAGGTTGAAAAGATTGACAATTTCTCCTTTATTGGTAAAGACGTTATAAACACTAAATAAAGCAAAAGCCATCATAGCTAGTCCCAGAACTATCAGCAAGTATCCTGTTACCTTTTCTGTCATAGTCCAGATTAACAAAGAAACTAAGAAGTTTCAAGTTTTGAGAAAACTGAAATTTTAGAAATCCACAGATTTAACTGTTCAAGACAAGGTTAAAATTGAAGTATTAGATTAACTGTGAATTAGAAGGGTAGTGAATTTACCTCCGACCAGGTGGATTCGTCAAGAACAACAATTTTTGTATCTCCGATAATATACATGTAATCATCAATGTATACTGCGCGCTGCGCGGAGATATCACTCACTACTCGCTCTAATTTAAGCTCGTCGCCTTGATAAGAAAAGATATAGCCGCTGGCTCCTGCAGGAAGGAAAAATACTTGGTGTTTGTCATCAAGCAAAAACGCGTGATGAGTATCTGCTATTTGTGACCAGTACTCGCTTAAGGAATATTTACTCACTTCTTGGGGGTTTGCCGGATCGGCAACATCAAAAAGGGATAGTTTAACATTGGCGTTTTCTCTGCCGACTCCTAAAATCTTGTCTTTGGTAATCGGGTGAAGATATGAAGAAAATCCCGGAATTTTCAGCTCCCCCGTCCGCTTCGGATTTCTGGGGTCGGCCAAATCTAGGACATAAAAAGGATCGGTTTGCTTAAAAGTTACTACATAACCTTTGTCTTCAACAAAACGTGCCGAGTAAATCCTTTCGGATATACCAAGATCGGTTATTTGTCCGAGGATTGATAAACTATTTGACAAAATATAGACGTCATTGACCGACTCCGAGGTGCCGAAATTACTTCCCGAAATAGTAGTTGCGACTCGCAGGTTGCCTTTATACTCATCAAGAGAAAATTGATTGAGAAGGGATCCCGGTACTTCGCCAATACCCCCAAGGGAAAGATCGGCATTTCGCAACCGCAGAATGGCTGTCTTTTGAAACTCCCTCAAATGGCTCGCAGAGTAATCTGTAAGCCTATTTTGAAATTCATTCTCAATTCTTTTTCGCTCATCAGCCGTGAGTGCTGAGTAATACTTCTCCAGGATAATTTGCATCTCGGTCATTTTTGTAGATTCACTGATGTCGTAACCTTGAAGCTTGGCAAGGCGGCTTAATGCATCTTTTGAAATCAAATCCTGACCTTTGTCTGTCAAAAAAGTGTGATAAAAGCTAACTAAACTTTGGAAGTACGGATAAGTAAGGTAAACTGCATTACCCGACATATAGATAACCGTTTGTCCTGAAGAGCCAACAAACGACGTCTTTTTCAGAACCTCTCCATTATCAGGATCAATGATTAGAACAGTGAAAGTGGAATCAACCGGTATTGTCAATTTCGGATAGTAAATTTCTTTACAGGCTATTTCGGTTAAAGTTTCCCCTAAAGGTATGGGGCAAGGATTTGAATCATTAATCGCTTGTTGGCTAACAATATAAATTTTGCCGTCGAAAAGCCGTGAGGTAACTATAGAATTTCTGCTATCCAATTCAAAGCTCCAGTACTCCTTGGGATTTTTGGCATCGCTTATGTCATAGCCAAAAAGAGTACTTCCTGAAAAAATAATAAGATTATTTTTGTATAAAAGTAACGTACCTGACCGGCGTATACTTCCCGCTTTCGCAAGCTCTGTTGGCGGAAACGCTTTTACCACTTGGGTTTCGGATTGGGGAATTGGCGGAATAATACCCGGGCGCACATCCGACTCAATTAAGGTTTCAGTTAAAGGCATCGGCCTGAGAAGATTTTGGAAAGAAAAGTAAATATTTTCTGAGTCTAGCTTGACAATGTCAGGTTCGTCTATGCCAGTAACTTGCACGTTCGTCTCAGAAACCCTCTCCGCAGTTTCCTTTAGTGCCGGAGCACCAAGATTTCCGAAAGCCTCCCTTGCCGAAAATGTAGCCTGGTCTAATCCCAAAGACAGATTAACTAAACCTCCGCCTCCAAGATAACTTCTGGCGGCAGATGCCGATTCTGACAAGTATGTTTTAAAATCTTCTTCACTAGCAAACTTGTCTATTTTTATATTTGAAGCAGTTGGCAAACTCTTTGGTAGTCGAAAACCCCCAAAAGGTCTTTTGCCAAGAAGTATAAGTGCCAGATATGTAAAAAGTCCGAGGACTAAAACGGATACTACAAATGCAATTAATAGATTTTTGGCTGAGTGGTTTATATTCATTATTGCCCTAATAGTATACGAAGGCACACCAAAAGTGTCAATTTTCTCTAAAAGGAGTATTGAAAAAATACCCGCATATATGTAATATAGTACTAATTATGGGCAAAATGATTCTTCTTATTGAAGATGATTTAGATTTACAAAGAATATACAGCTCAAAACTTCAACTATCAGGCTTTGATGTCAAACTTGCAGGCGACGCTATGCAGGGCTATACAATTGCAAAAGAAACAAAGCCAAACATAGTACTTCTGGATATTATGTTGCCGGGGCAGATGAACGGTTTTGATCTTCTGAAAAGACTTAAAGAAGACGACCACTTAAAAAGTATTCCGGTTATAGTTCTGACAAACCTTGACACTGAAAAGCAAGAAGCACTAAAAGTCGGAGCTGTCGCTTACATTATTAAAGCCAATACAAACTTGGATGAACTTGTAGCGAAAGTAAAGTTATTTATCCGCTAAAAGAATCACTAAAACTATTCCTTTTTGTAAGTTTGATAGTTAGCAGACTCCGCTGAAAAGTCTACTTTCATAAGTTCAATAACTTTGTCGCGAATTTGAGTAGATTCTACCACTCCTTCCTTGGCTACGGATCTTGCCCAGTCTTCGATTTTTGTTGCCAGAGCTTGTGCCTCAGAGATAGAAATACCCGCTTTGCCGATAGCTATAACGAGTTTATCAAGACTCCATGGCTCGAGTGTTCCATCTCTTTTTTTAACTTGCAAATCCTGCATTTGTCTCACCCTCTTTCGTTATATAAAAAATCAGCTAGTAATTTATAATAACACCTATTAAAATACTGTGTAAGTAGTACAAATTAAGACTTTTGGTATATAATCACAATCACAAAAATGCCCCCAGAAAGCAAAATAATAATAGATGATATAAAGGCTGTTAGAATAGTGGGTGACGAAGCGCAACAAGAACTAATTATACAAGAGGCCAGGCAAGCGAAAAGTCAGCTTACTGAAATAACATCATTACCTCTACCGGGTGGAGGAGAAGTTAAAACAGTTGTAGGTGAAGGCAGTAGTAAATTCGTTGAAGTTGTAGATAGCGAAGGGAGAAGAGTGAGTTTAACTCGTGAATAAAAGCAAAACACTTTACACTTGTTAATCCAGCGTTAAACATCTGAAAGTGTTCCTTATTCCGTTTGTCGGCCACTTTTTGGAGTATATCCGGTGGGAGATCCTTACGAAAATTCTTTTTTTCATTCCATCTCAAGCTTTTGGGGAATCATGTACATCCTTTTCCA
>CAZVJU010000009.1:0-35640 GCA_964627195.1 uncultured Gammaproteobacteria bacterium
CAACATCCAAAGCAACTTCCGTAAAGTGTTTAACAGTAGCGTCAAGAGAACGCCCAAAATGTCTTTGGCAATACTCTTCGTCAAATCTAGAAGTTACTGTAACTCCCAAAACTTTTAATTGGCTTCCTTCTATTTGTCTTAATGCCTCAACTGTCGGCGTTATTAATCTCTCTGCTAGTGCCCAAACATTGCTATGGTTAACCCCCGTTTCAGCTAGAGGTGCAAGGATTCTGGTCATAGTGCGAGGCCCATTATTCAACTTAAGATCAACAAAAATTGGTCTCCCGTGTCTTTGAAGCTCTTTAACATAGGGTAACCCCCATAGACTGTAATGATCCGCATTGATTTTATATCCGAATTGCCCGCCAACTTCGGCTAACTGCTTTGCTAACGATAAATTCCCACTTTGCTCATTGTGGTCTAGGGCAACATAAAGAAGTCTTTCAGACATATTAAATACTAACAGACTCTAATCCTCTTCTTTCTTGCCAAGCAAGTGGATCTTTCAAAAAAGTTTTATAATCGCTGATTACTAGAGCACTAAAATATCTTTCTTCCTCTGCAAGTTCAAGTAATTTTGGAAGAGTAGTCAACTGAACAACACCAACTTCTTCCTCGTCCAAAACGCGTAATGCCTCAGGATTCCAATAGTGAAGTAACGTGGCAGCATTGTAGGCTACACGCCCTTCTTCTCTGATAGCGCGAGCGGAGTTCGTAGTTGTTTGAGCAAAATTTATTAATTCCTCAACTACTAGCGCACTTGAACCGGGGGGAGTGTAAGGTCCCTCGATACCTGTTATGCGCTCACGATGACCCATTTTCTTCCGTGTATCCCTTACATAAACGTAAGGAATCCTCCGACCTGTCAAATCCTGTAAATCCTCTCTAAGTTGATAAGCTGGAGTCATTCCGCCAGTTGCATTTCCTGCTATAAAATCAAAATGAGTCTCAGAGTCTACTAATTTCAAAGCTTCTTGTCTTACAAGGAATTTAAACACTTCTTCTTGACCAACTAGTCCTTTAATATTTACATATCCTGGTCCCCAATTCCCTGAACTATAAAGAAATGGTTCTTCACCTGCATCAACATCACGGATAGCAACCGCCTTCGCATGAAGAATTACCCTACATATCACTTCCTCGGGAAATCTTTGCTCCGTATCAACTAAATTTCTAACTTCGCTTCTCCAATTGTTATTAAAACCTTCTTGCAACATTGTTAACTTTGTTCAATCAAACTATAGTTAAAAACTATAAAAAGTCAACCGTTCAATTTATGTCGGTAACTTACCTAAAACACCCGCCAAAAGAGTCATTCTTACATGAAGCCCATTTTCCATCTGCCTGAAGTAGGCAGCGTTACGTGTATAAGAATCAACAGATTTAGTAATTTCTCCGACTCTGGGTAATGGGTGCATAATTGTGAGTGATTCTTTTCCAGCTTGTAGTGTTTCAGGCGTAACGACATAAAGTCCTTTTACGGATTCATAAGCAGCAGGATCAGTAAATCTTTCCTTTTGAATTCGTGTAACATAAAGTATGTCTGTATCGGGCAACACTTGAGATAAATTATCATACTCAGACTGTTCCACTCCTTTAGCCTCAAGCTCTTGTATAATTTCAGAAGGCATTCTTAAAATTTCAGGCGAAATATAATTTAACCTAACTTGGTATAGAGAAAGAAGTCTTGCTAACGAATGAACAGTTCGTCCATGCTTCATATCGCCCAACATTGTGACGGTAAGCCCATCCACTCTCCCCTGTTCTTTCCTTACTGTTACGTAGTCTAGAAGTGCTTGGGTCGGATGTTCCCCAATGCCATCGCCGGCATTTATTACTGGTATTGAAGCCGCCTCTGCCGCTATTGCCGCTGAACCCATTTCTGGATGTCGCATTACTATAACATCAGAATAACATTCTAAAGTACGTACCGTATCTTCTATATCTTCCCCCTTAGCCACAGATGAGTATCTGACTTCATTTATAGGTATTACACTTCCACCAAGACGTTCCATTGCTGAAGTAAATGAGGATGATGTGCGAGTTGACGCTTCATAAAAAAGATTTGCTAAAACTTTACCCCTAAGTAGTTCCATCCCACTGTACTTATCTACCAAATCACCCATTTCACAAGACCAGGTAAAAATGTGATCAAGGGTTACTGGGTCGAATTGGCTAACTGATAAAATATCCTGTCCGGCTAAATTCCCATTCAAGTGTTCTGCTGAATGATTGAGAGAATCTTTTGATCTTCCCAATCCTTGTTGGAAATCTTGTAATCCCATTGTTGGCTCAAAAAAAGAGCCTTGCGGCTCTTTAAAAAACAAAACCCACGGCTTTGCGTGGGTTATTGTCAAAAAAATCCAGGAAAGTCATTATCTCCTCCTGGAAATACAGTATTTCCTAAACCTTATAGGTTGTCAATCATTAAAAGTAGATTCTTGCGTAGGTTATTCTTATCCCTAATCCAAAATGCCGTCAGAAATTTAATTTTAACTAATTTACATGACCCGTGTGTTTTTTGATTTGCAATTGACGAGCAAATTCATTTGTATTGCAAAAACTCGCCCCTCAAAAGTGTTTCTGAGGTAAGTTTTTTGCAGTCATGAGCGAGGCAAAAAGCAACTCATAAAAACACTAGGGTACCCTTTCTTGATTACTTCTTTGGGTAAGCAAAGAAGTGATCACATTTCTTGTGTGAACAAATTCAAAAATTAAGGTTTAGTGATTTTTTTCAAATCCTACTTAGCGGCGGTCGTTTCAGAGGCTCTTACCTCTCGAATTGCAGTCACTTTTATTTGCCCTGCGTACTCGGCTTCCTTTTCCAACTTCTTAGCAATGTCATGAGCCAAAACGGTTAACGCATCATCATCAACTTCACTAGGCGAAACAACTACCCGAACGTCCCTCCCTGCCTGGAAAGCAAATGCTTCTGCCACTCCGGCAAAATCCTTGACAATCTCTTCAATTTTTTCCATTCGTTTAACATAGTTTTCATGGGGTTCATAGCGCGCTCCCGGACGGGAACCGGAAATCGCATCGGCAATCCACACAACTACCGATTCTGTGGAGGAAAAAGCTTTATCTTCATGATGCTCAGCCACAGCATTTACTACCTCTTTGGGAAAACCATACCTTTTTAGTACAGTAACACCCGCATCAACGTGCGTCCCTTCTTCTTCGGTCACAACTTTACCTATATCGTGAAGTAAACACCCGAGGCGCACAGTTTCGACGTTAGCACCTATCTCGTGTGCAACTGCCAGTCCGATTTTTGTCTCTTCAATTGTATGCAGTCCTAAGTTCTGACCGTAAGAAGTTCTAAATTTATATCTACCGATAAGCATTAGAATATCAGTAGGCAGATTATAAACCCCACATTCGGCCGCAATTTTTCTTCCTTCTTCCAGCAATACTGTAGTCATCTGGGCTTTTGTCTGACGAACAACTTCTTCAATTCGCGACGGCTGAATTCGGGTATCTTTGATAAGAATTTCTAAAGCTCGTTTTGCAGTCTCACGGCGTACGGAATCAAAAGAAGAAAGTCTGATTTCGGTCGTTTCATCAAGCTCAAGCTCAACGCCAGTCTCCCGCTCAAATGTCCGGATATTTCGGCCTTCTTTTCCGATAATCCTTCCCTTAACTTCTTCATTGGGAACCGTTACTGTGGAAACTGTAAACTCAGCAACGTAAGAGGTAGCTCCGTGCTTCATGGCATCGGCCAAAATCTCGCGCGCACTTTCGTTTGCATCCTGTTTGACTCTCTCCTCGGCAGAGCGGATTCTTTTTGCAATTTCAGATTTCAAATCCCTTTCGACCTCTTCAAGTAAGACTTTCCTGGCTTCGTCAGTGGTCATCTTTGAAACCCTGGAAAGTTTTTCCACAAGATCCTCTTCGCGTTTTTTAAATTGATCCTGCTTTTCCAGAAGTTCCTCTCGCTCGCGCTTAATATCTTCGAGTAGTACTTTAATATCATCAGTAGTCATAGTAAATTTCGGAGAATCAAAAGGCGACCCGTTTTTATATAAACGTGTCGGTTGCTGAAGAAATTACTATTTGGATCTTCGCAAACATACTCCTTAATCTCCACCCTCTATTTTAATAAAAATCATCACTTTTGTCTACAACCTGTTTAATTATGTCCCAGCCAAAGCCACGTCGCAGTAAAAATTCCGCCCTTTTTCTACGGGCTACAGAATCGCTCACCTTTTCCCACATATAGTTTTTCTTGGCAATAAGCTTTCTTGCCATGACAACTTCATCCGGTTGGGTTTCAGAGAGCACTTCTTCAATGGCATCTTTTGAAATTCCCTTTAGTCTTAGTTCCTGGATCAATTCCCTCTTCGACTTCGACCTAAATTGGATTCTCTGGTCTATCCACCAAACAGCAAATTTCTTGTCATTTAAAAAATCCAAGCGCTTTAATCGATTAAACAGCTCATCATACAGATTTTTAGGAACTTGATGTTTCCTTAGCCAGCCATAGTACTCTCTTTCGCTTCTTGGCCGTAAACTCCCGAATAGCAAAATTTTATCATAGACTTTCTGGAATTCTCCCTCTTTAATTATCTTCTCAATTTCTGCCTCGGTTAATTCCTTGTCAATTTTTAATCCAAGTTTCACAAAATTCTCCAAATCCAAGCCAAACCCAAACTTTCCATCGAGATAAATGTTTACACGCCCTCGCCTCGCCGAAGCTTTACGCGAAGGCAGGTTTTTGCCTGCCCTGAGCGAAGCCGAAGGGTTTTTCTGGGGTTCTATTGAAGTTATTGTAGGCATTAGAAATAAAGTGAGGCAATCTTTTTGAAGAGGATTCGCAACCAAGCTCAAGTATGCACAAAATAATCTTAGTTTACTGCTTGGTGAGACTCAGCCGCTGCCGAAAAAAATGTTTAATAGAGATAGCGGCAGACGGCGTCTCTGAAAAAAGTATTGCCGAACGAAATTTTTCTGTTTTATTCTTCTTTCTCTTCCCCAATTTCTTTGGGTACCTTTTTTCCTGCTGCAACCGCTTCTCGAATTCTTTTTTCAATTTCCTCCGCCAACTTTTTATCCTCTTTGAGTGCCATCTTAGCTCCTTCTCTTCCTTGAGCCAAAGGTTTGCCATTATAATTAAAAAAAGATCCTTTCTTGTCGATCAGTGCTAAATCAACTGCTACGTCCAGGAGTCCTCCGCACTTGCTTATACCTTCATCGTTCATGATGTCAAATTCCGCCACCCGCAATGGTGGCGCAACTTTATTTTTTACAATTCTTGCACGATGTCTCGAACCAATTACCAGGTCTCCTTCTTTCAATACCTCGATACGCCGAACATCAATTCTTATAGATGAATAAAACTTTAACGCGAGTCCGCCCGGAGTTGTTTCGGGGTTCCCAAACATCACGCCAATCTTTTGCCGCATCTGATTTGTGAAGATAAGGATTGTTTTGCTTTTCGAAATTGCTCCTGTTAACTTTCTTAAAGCTTGGCTCATTAATCTTGCCTGAAGTCCCATCACCGCATCGCCCATTTCTCCCTCGAGCTCCGCTCTCGGGACGAGTGCGGCGACTGAGTCAACAACAATAACATCAACCGCGCCGGAACGGATCAATGTTTCAGTAATTTCTAAAGCTTGTTCCCCCGTATCTGGCTGGGACATTAAAAGATCATCCAAATTCACACCAATCGCCTCGGCTCTTTCGGGATCAAGCGCATGCTCTGCGTCAATAAATGCACACTGGCCACCTTTCTTTTGTGCCTCTGCGATTACATGTAAAGCTAATGTTGTGTTATGGTTAACAAAACCATTACCAAAGAAGGTGGCATTAGAAGGAACTGTAAAATCATACACATAGTTTTCGGCAGGGTCTATGTTTTTTACTCCATCCCAAAAGAAACCCAACTGTACTAACTGCTCTAAGTACTGATATTCGGGGAGAGGCTGTCCATCAAAATAATACTCCAGTATTTTATTCATTCGTGGATAGCTAAGTTGGGAATAACCAGGAGTTTGAGGCAGATAATCATAAAAGATATCCCAATCTTTCCTATTAGTTTCTCGAATTTGTAACCTGTAGGAATTGAGAAACTGATGAAGTTTCGTATTTATATTGGGGATGACATCAATATTCGTGTGTGTAAGATTAGTCCGTTCTAAGTGTGCAAGAAGTGCATTCTGCTTCCTGGTAAGAGTGAAGCCAATTTCTCTTGCAAATTTTTCCTTGTCAACTTGACCACTTATATCAAGATAAAAATAAGAGTCTGGATATCCGCTTACGTATTTTAACCTAAGTCTAGTAACGATACCAAAATTAAGTAACAAGATCTGTAACTGTCGGGCAAGTTTCTGAGATTTTGTACAATATTCAACTGTCGAACCAGAAAAACTACCATCTGTTGTAAATAAGGCAGAAATAAAATTTGCAACAATTTCCTTTGGCGACTGAAGGATAGAATATGGAATTTCTTTTTCCTTTGCACTCCAATACCCTAATCCAGCATACGCTAGAAAGGTCCTGGCCTTGACATTATGAATTACAAATCTGCGAACATTCCTTGTACGCCTATCATAAGTAACTTTAGGCCTTTCTTCGAAAATCTTCTGACAAATGTTTTCTAAGTCACGCGCAATTTCTTCCTCCGAAACCGTCATTTGTATCTGATTTTTATTCAATCCAGTATTGGTAATCGTACCGTCGCCGATCAAATAACCCATTAATCTGGCTAATTCCGTATCAATTGAGTGTATTGAGAAATCCTTCTTACTGCTATTTAAGTAGTGTTTCTTATAAATAAAATTATTTAAATTAACTCCTCTACCAAAACAGTCTTGACCCCTTTGAATAGCAACCATATCACTCATTCGAAGTTGGTCTAGTCTTCTAAATAAATAGTCCCCGTTTTCATTTATAACTCGGATTCTGTGGTTAGGAGTTCCTTCAATTTGAAAACCACAATTGGTACTAACTTTAAGGGTTCTTTTCTTACCGCCGTTATAGAAATGACTAGTTTTCTCAAAACAGTTCTCTGAATAAACGAATACCTCCTTTTCCTGAAATTCTGGAATTTTAGGATTACCAAAAGAGGAAATTGGAATAACTCCCTCCGCTGAAAAAATAAGAGTATCCTCTGAAACGCATTTCCCACTTGCCTCTGGCCCATAGATTTCTACTATACGACCCCTCGGAAGTCCTCCAACCCCGAGTGCCAAGTCCAGTGCAATGGAACCTGTAGGAATAGTATCGACTTTAAATCTTCCATCCGCTTGCTCTCCCAACTTCATGATCGACCCTTTGCCGTACTGCTTCTCGATCTGATCCATCGCAAGGCGAATTGCTGCAAGTTTACCAGAGGCTTCTATCTGTTGTTCCGGAGCTTTTACTTCTTCTCTTTTGGGTCTCGCCATAGTTTAGTTTTTTAATAACACAAAGTATTGTAAAATACAAGACAGAAACATCGATAAGTATATGAAATTTAAGAATTTTAATTCCTTTCTTCGAAACCTAACATCTAAGGCGTCCACAAAAACTATCATTCTTATTAAAAATAAAAAGAAAACTGTAAAGGCAATGATTCATCTGACCTCTAAAAATTACTTAAACGAAAATGGTGATTATTATAAAATCTTTTTCAAAGAAGACGGATACTTATTGATAATCCCCGGGACAAAAGAGGTTTATTTTTCTGATATTTTACAAGGCAAAATTCCAGGAATAACAGACGAGATGATTGGAAAGAAAAAAATAATTATTCTGAATGGTAAAAAATATCGCTTAGAGAATAAGGATGATTATCAGTTTGTTTTGCGACTCTATGTAGGTAGTCCTCTTGATATTGAAGGAGAGTGTCGCTTCTCCGATTATCTTCCTATAGAAGGCCCTCATGAATTTCTAAGTTTAGGCTGGCTGTCATATGACAAAAAGAGAGCCGACTTACATTGTAAAGTTATTGATTTAAAAGACATTGGAGTTGTTCGGCGGTAATCAAGTTTATACGAAAATAAATGTTAGGTTGGCAAAAGATAATTGTAATAATCTGGGGACTTTTCTCTCTCGCCTTATCCCTCAAAGGTTTTTATGAAAGTAGCGCCAAGAAAAATGTTTATGGCTTGACTCCCCATCTTTTCCCTTTCGGAATTTTTGTTTGGGGAGATGCAGTGATCTTTGGAATATTTTGGACATTAGTATCTGTCGCAGTATTAATTCTAAAAGACTGGATTCTTTTTCTTTTGATTATTTCTGTCTTTTGGGTCGTAAGAAGTTTTGGTGAAGCAATTTATTGGTTAAATCAACAATTCTCAACAATTAATCGCAATCCTCCCGAAAAACTTATGTTCTATAAGTTATTTAAGAATGACTCAGTGTGGTTTATCTATCAGATCTTCTGGCAAAGCATTACTGTAGTTTCTCTGATTTTTACAATATATTTTGCTAAAATCTGGTTTTAACTCCTCAAGTAGATAAATTGAAGTCTGTTTCCATGATTCGAATCATGGAAACAAATTAACGGCTAACTATGACTAATAAACTCAAACTGACAATTGAACTCGTCCCTGCATCTACCTGGAACCAAAACTTAAGAAGTCTACTTAAATCCCAAATGTGGGAAAAGTTGAGAAAAGAGGTTTACAAAAAATATGATTACGCATGTTCTATCTGCAGATCGGGGGGAAAATTGCACGCTCATGAGGTTTGGGAATACGATGATAAAAAACATATTCAAATGTTAAAAGACTTGGTTGCACTCTGTTCAAAATGCCATGCTGTCAAACACATTGGGCATGCAGGGATTCAGGCAAGTGAAGGAAAACTAAACTACGAGAAATTGATAAAGCATTTCATGCAAGTAAATAATTGCGATCGAGTTACTTTTGACAAACACCTTGCCGAGGCCTATAAACAATTTGAAGAAAGATTCCATTATGATTGGCAGTTAGATTTATCTGAATATCAAAAGGGGTTAAAATAGCATATATGACGAAAATTGTCATAACTGCAGGACAAAATTTTATAGACATCGACATACTTGCCTGTGCGATTGCCTATAACGAACTACTTAAAAAAGAGGGGAAAGACAGCGTTGCAATACTTCCTGGAGAATTAAATAAAAGCGTCACAGATACTATTAAAAAATGGGAGCCTCCCTACTTGAAAAAATGTTCCTATACCGATCCCAACTTTGTAGTTGTAGACATTTCTCAACCTGAACATCTGGCAAATTTTGTTAAAGTGGAAAAAATTAGTGAACTTTTTGATCATCACTTCGGTTTTGAAAAAGTCTGGCACCAACTCACAAAAGGAAGGATTGTCATCGAAGCAGTTGGTGCCTGTGCAACTTTAATTTGGGAGCAGTTTAAAAAAAGAAATCAGTCCGAAAAGATCTCTACCCTAAGTGCTAACCTACTGTGTTATGCGATTGTCTCCAATACTCTCAATTTCAAAGCATTCGTTACAGACGAGCGCGACAGAGCTGCTTTTAAGGAAATTCTACAATATGCAAAATTACCCACTAATTGGATTGAGTCGTATTTTAAGGAGCAGGAAAAGCTTGTTTTTCTAAATCCAGAAAAAGAAATTATTAATGATACCCAAGTCGAAAAATTTCCCAAATCGGAAGAAAAGCTTATCATAGGCCAAATTGAATTGTGGGATAGCAGAAAATTCATCGACGAGCATAAAATCGATATAAGAAAAGCTCTGGAAAGTTTTGGAGCTCAAAACTGGTTTCTGACTTCTCCGAGTATCAGTGAAGGAAAAAATTATATTTATACTGAAAGTAAAAAAGTCCAAAATTTATTAACTAAATATTTGGATCTCGAATTTAATGATAATCTGGCAACAACTCGGAAATTATACTTGCGAAAAGAAATCAAAAAGATACTTTATAATTACTAAGAAGTTATGAACGTTAAATTATTTGTCGCAACGAAAGCGTTTATAAATTACAAAGGGAAAATACTTATTTTGAGAGAATCTACAAAGTATTCCGATGGAACAAATAGCGGAAAGTACGATGTGGTTGGTGGAAGAGTGGAACCAGGGCAAAAGTTCGATGAAAGTTTACTAAGAGAAATAAAAGAAGAAACAGGACTCTCGGTGAAATTGGGTAGGCCGTTTTATGTTGGTGAATGGAGACCAAAGGTTAGGGGTGAGCAGTGGCAAATCGTCGGGACATTTTTTGAATGTTTTGCGAAGTCAAACAAAGTCAAATTAAGTGAAGATCATGACAATTACCAATGGATCAACCCGAAAAATTTCAAGAAATACAATCTAATCGATAATCTCAAACCTGCCTTCGAGAGCTACCTAACAATAAAATAAAGATATATGAAAGATTTAATTAACTTCTTTTACGAAGTCTGATCATTGAGACGTTCAGCTCTAGACAAATTGTCTAACAAATGTTAGACTTTAAATATGAAAGTTATTGAGAAAGTTTCAATCAGAAATTTACAACATAAATTGTCTGATTACATAGAACTTGCCAAAGTTAAACCTCTCCTGGTTACCAAACATGGCAGTGATGTAGTTATTTTAGTTAATCCAAACCAATATAAAATAGTAAAGAGTAAGGTCAAAAAGAAAACCTCTAAGGATATTATGGTTTCGCCTTTTATTGAAATGTTTAAAAATAAAAAGGAATGGAAAGGCAAGTCGCCGATTAAGATTGCAGAAGAACTAAGAAAGAAAGCTTGGTATGGTGGATAAAATCTTGGCTGATACCTCCGTCCTAATTGGCCTTCAAAATGGAGAAAAATCAATAATTAAACGTTTTGATAAACATAAAGATGAAGTTGTTATTTCAAGAATTACGGCTTGTGAGTTTATCTACGGAGCACAAAATAAGAAGGAGAAAGAAATAAACAAAGAGTTCATGGAAAGGCTCAATGTACTAGAAATAAATGAGCCTATTTCAAAGCACACCTTCTCCCTTCTGGATAAATATAGTTTAGGAATGAAATTAGGAATAGCAGACGCATTAATTGCCTCAAGTGCAATAGTTTACAATCTTCATTTATGGACCCTAAACACAAGACATTTTAAAAAAATAAAAGAACTTAAATTATTTAAACCTCTCTTGTTGTAACTTGGTCGGGGTGGGCAGAATTGAACTGCCGCCGGACGCACCCCATGCGCCCATTCTACCGTTAAACTACACCCCGAGTACAACGAGGGGTTATTTTAATCGGCCAAGCTTGGTGCTATTGCACCCGAGATGGGTAGTAACCCATCGAGGCTTACCGTTAAACTATTCCCCGTGTGATTGTATTTTAACATTTGGCGTGATTAAATTGAAGCTGAAATATGATTACCCCGCTCACACTGGATAGACGAAAAAAATACTTGCAGGTTGCTCTGAATAGTACACTTTCTGAAGCCGCTGAAATTATCCGAACTTTGCCGGAAAGCGATAGAAT
Source organism: uncultured Gammaproteobacteria bacterium (assembly GCA_964627195.1). GTDB lineage: Bacteria > Patescibacteriota > Microgenomatia > UBA8517 > UBA8517 > CAZVJU01. The sequence goes on from CAZVJU010000009.1 coordinate 11,400, forward strand.
CCTACTCGAAGCAGGAACCCCACTTATTAAACACTACGGTATCGATGCTATCAGATTCCTAAAAAATTCAAGGCCACAGTCTTATGTTGTTGCCGATTTGAAAACCATGGACAGAGGAGAAACTGAGGTAGAACTTGCTCATATTGCAGGCGCTTCAGGCGCCATAGCCCTCGGTCAAGCACCTGTCGAAACAATAAATATATTCATTCAAGCATGTCATGAATTTGGACTGGATAGCATGCTTGACATGATGAATGTCGAACATCCTATAAAAATATTGCGTAAATTAAAAAAACAACCGGATGTAGTTGTACTTCACCGCGGAGTGGATGAAGAGACCTACAACCGCGATAAACCAATTCCCTATATTCAAATAAATAAAGTGCGGGCGAGCTATGACGTTTTGATTGCTATTGCGGGAGGGGACACAATCCGTGAAGTCCAAAGGGCTGTGTTTAACGACGCAAATATAGTTATTGTTTGGAAAGAATTTTACCAGCCAACATCTGAAACAGGTAAAATTGCAGAGGAGTTTCTTAAACAGATTAAATAGAAATTAAATTACGGCATCCCTGGAACTGGCAAGAACACCATTGGAAAAATCTTGTAACCCAAAGGAATTTCGCACTTAGAATTGAACCTTTTAATATCCCTAGTAAAAATATTCTGTGCATAAATACTACCCGTTGTATCCTTACAAGTATTTTTTTTGAGTGTTGATGGAGCATAAAAAGGAATTCCGATTAATGAGTAGATAAAAAGAAGAGAACCAATAACTAAAATAAAATATAAAATCATCTTCTTCATTTACTTTCCACCCAATTTCTTCAAACCTTCCAAAACCTCTATCGGCAAAGCAAAAACAACAGTATTTGATGGATTTGCGGTTGTCGCTTCAATCGTTTGAAGTGTGCGGAGAGATATTGCGCCACTTGTTGCCATTTGCTCCATTGCTTTTTTTAAGTTTTCTGAAGCAGCAAGTTCTCCTTGGGCGCGAATAATTGTGGCTCGTCTTTCCCTTTCTGCCTCCGCTTGTTTTGCCATCGCCCGCTTCATGTCAGCAGGAAGTTCAATATCCTGAATTTTAATTGCGGTCACATCAACCCCCCAGTCAACAGTTTCTTTATCAACAATTAGCTTTATTTCCTCAGCAATTTTTTGTCGGTCGATAAGAAGACTATCTAATTCAACTCCGCCAATAACATCTCGAAGTGCTGTTTGAGCGTATTGCGTCACTGCGTACGAGTAATCCTGAATTTTCAAAACTGCGTCCTCGGGTCTAGTTACTTGGAAGTAAACTACTGCATTTATTCCGACAGGAACGTTATCTTTTGTAATGACCTCCTGCTGGGGAATATCGGAAGTTGTAATACGAATATCAACTTTGATCAGTCGTTGAAATATCGGAACTACAATTCTCAAGCCCGGTTGCAAAGTGTATGAATAAGAACCAAGAGTCAGAACAATACCCCTTTCGTATTGATCAATAACTTTAAGACTGGATAAGACAAGAAGAACAATTATTCCGGATAAAATTAAAAAAAGAGATGGCATTCTGCATTAATCTTAGCACTTTTTAATTTCTTCAACAATCGAGTAAAATAAGCCAACCCAACAGCCAAATGAAAATTTCAGAAATTTACGAAAAATACCAAATCATGCCACAACTGCAACTTCACATGTTTCGTGTAGCCGGAGTTGCGTCATTAATTACAGAGAACTTAGAAAAGAAAATCGATACAAATTCTGTTATTTTTACAGCTTTACTCCATGATCTAGGAAATATGGCAAAAATTAAACTCAATGCTTTTCCTGACTTCGTCCAACCACAAGGATTCGACTATTGGCAAAAGATACTCACTGAATTCAAGGGAAAATACGGCGACAATGACTATGCTGCAACTTATAAAATATTAAAAGAACTTGGAGTCTCTAGAAAAATATACAATTTAGTTCAATCTTTAGAGTTTGCAAAAGCATTTGCAACGGCACAAGGAAATGACTTAGAGCTAAAAATTTGTCTTTATTCTGATGGCAGGGTATCACCAAGTGGAGTAGTCCCATTGACGGACAGATTAAATGAAGTCAAAGAAAGGTTCATGAGAAATAAAGGCATCAGCGAGGAGACATTTGATCAAATATCACAAAGTCTCTTTGCAATTGAAAAACAAATTTTTGCTCGCTGTAAAATAAAACCTGAGGATATTACCGAAGAAAAAGTTAAACCATTGTTTGGAGGTTTAAGAAATTTCGAAATTGAAATTAAATGAAAAAACTTCTCAGTAAATTCTGGAAATGGTATGAGAAACACACAACACTCAATACCGGTGTTGCATCAGGACTTTTTACAATCCAACTAGTTCACCTTTACTGGCTGACAACAGCCATAGTATTTTTAAGACTTTTCGGCGAAAGCCTTTTTACTCCATCACCGACTTTTGAATTCATAATTACTCTTGTGGACTACACGGAAATTCCGGCAATAATCACAACTAGCATACTTTATTTAAATGAACTGAGAAAAAAGTTTACTACAAAGAGTTTAATCTTCCTCTTTTTCATCAATTCTCAATGGCTTCATATGTTTTGGATAACGGATGAATTTGTAATCGAGCATTTTACAAAACATACTGGTCCTTCGATCCTTCCTGTCTGGCTTTCCTGGGTAGCAATATCAATTGATTATTTAGAACTACCCGTAATTTTTGACACACTCAAAAAGTTTTTCCAGTCATTAAAGAATCAGGGAATTGAAGCAGCTTTTGAAGAACTAAAAGAAAACTAATTTCCAAGCTTTGCCGCCTAACAGTATGTTATCCTTAAGGAATGGAAATTCTGCTAATTGGCTTCCTTACCTTCATTGCCAGTTTTTTCGGCACTATTGCCGGATTTGGTTCGTCAACCATAATGCTTCCAATTCTTCTTTTCTTTCTACCATACTCTGTTGCTCTTTTATTTGTTGGAATAATTCATTTTTTTGACGACCTCTGGGAAATAATCCTTTTTAGGCAGGGTGTGAACTGGAAACTTCTTTTGGCCTTCGGTATCCCCGGGGTAATAGCAAGTTTTCTTGGGGCAAGACTGGCAATAGTGGAACCCCAAGCAATACTTGTAAGACTTTTGGGAGGACTCCTTCTTTTTTATGTTTTTTTAATTATTGCTAAACCTAAGTTTAAAATTCCAGACAATACGAAAAGTGCAGGTTTAGGCGGAACTCTTTCCGGTCTTATAGCAGGAACCTTCGGTATAGGCGGGCCCGTAAGAAGCATGTTTCTATCTGCTTTTAACCTGCCGAAAGGAACCTATCTTTTTACATCAGGTGCGATTGCCCTATTTATTGATCCTGCAAGATTGGCTACTTACATTCTCGGAGGAACTAAACTTCCCGAAAATCTTTTCTGGGGGCTTTTCATTTTCATTCCCATTACCTTTATTGGCTCAAAAATTGCCAAAAAGTTTGTCGATAGAATTCCGCAAAAAAAATTTAGAAATGTGATTGCCATCTTTCTTTTTCTCGCTGGAGCCAAACTCCTGATTTTTCCTTGAATGCTGATATAATACTAATATGAAAGTGCTCGTTACGGGCGGTGCAGGTTACATCGGCAGTCATACCTGCCTCGAGCTCCTCAAAGAAAATCATGAAGTAATTGTTACCGATAACCTGAGTAACAGTAAAGAAATCAGCCTGAAAAGGGTCGAGGCTCTCGCCAAAAAAAATATTATATTTCGGAAAGTCGATCTTCTTGACTACACCATCCTCAATAAAACATTTGCCGACTTTTCTATCGATGCAGTTATCCACTTTGCCGGTAAAAAGGCCGTTGGCGAATCGGTAAAAAGTCCTTTGGATTACTACAAAAACAACTTTGTAGGAACGCTTAATTTATTGGAAGTAATGCGGGAACATCATGTCAAAAAAATAATTTTCAGCTCATCATGTACGGTATATGGTGATCCCAAAAAAGTTCCGATTACTGAAGATGCTCCGTTATCAAACCCGGCCAGTCCTTATGGACGAACAAAACTTTTTATCGAGCAGATGTTACAAGACTTATACCAATCGGATACCAACTGGCACATAATGTTACTACGCTATTTCAATCCGGTCGGGGCGGACCCGAGCGGCCAAATTGGAGAAGACCCTAATGGTATTCCGACCAACTTATTTCCATTCATTACAGGTGTGGCAGTTGGAAAATTGCCAAAGTTATCTGTCTTCGGGAACGACTATAAAACACCCGACGGAACTTGCATCAGAGATTACATACACGTTAGCGACCTAGCATACGGCCACGTCAAGGCACTTACCAAACTTACTAAAGAGCCGGGAATAAGTGTTTATAATCTAGGTACAGGCAAAGGCTACAGCGTTTTAGAAGTAATAAATACTTTTAAAAAAGTTACCGGAAAAGACATCCCCTTCGAATTTGTCCCAAGAAGGGCTGGAGATATAACTGCCGCTTACGCCGATTACTCCAAAGCCAAAAAAGAACTGGGGTGGGTTGCCCAAAAAACTCTCGAAGATATGTGCCGGGACGCTTGGCACTTCCAATCTCTTAATCCCAACGGCTACGAAAACTAGACTAAAATTTTTTTATATTTCCCTCAGATTTTTAAAACCTTTTTAACTATGTACGAGAAGATGTATAGGATTACACTAACTGCCACGACTACGGCTCCAACCGAAAGGCTTGAGTTTACTGCAATTATAATTCCTAAAATAGCAGAAATAATTCCAAAGGCAACAGAGACCAAAAAGTAACTGCTAATACTTTTTGTCAGATTTTTTGCCGCAACCGCCGGGACAATTACTAATGCTCCCATCAGAAGTGTTCCCACAAACTTGATGCCTAAAGAAACAATCAAACCCACCAAAAGCATATATATTAAGTTAACTGCGTGAACTTTAATCCCACTGGTTTCAGCCATCTCTTCGGAAACAATTGAAATTAATAACTTTTTTGAAATAAAGAAAGTAACAACTATAACTACCAAAGAGAAAAAGATTGTAATAAAACCATCTATAAGCGTTAAATTTTCAATATTTCCAAAAAGTGCCTCTAAAAGCTCAACTTCATCCGTAAGTAAAACTCCTAAAGCTAAACTTGCCGTAAAAAAAACACCAACTAAGGCCTCAGGATATGTATCCGAAGACTTTTCCAAATACCAAATCCCGAGAACTGCAAGAGTAAGAGCGATAAAAGCACCTACTGTCGGGTTTATGGATAAGCTTATCGCAATTGCCATGCCAGGCAGGGCAACATGCGTCAGAGCATCTCCGACGAGAGCCATGCGTTTAAGAATCATTATTGATCCTAAATATGCCGAGGCTGCGGCGACAAAACCGCCGACAAGTGCTATAAATAAAAGATTATTTTCCATCATAATTTAAAATTTAATGATGATGCTGATGATGTTTATAAAGATGAACCTCTTCTCCAAATAATCTATCGATGACTTCTTTACTCATTACTTTTCCTGGTGGACCATAACAGATATTTTCTTTATTTAAACAAAGTACTTTACTGGTGTGTTTCTCAACTACGTCAAGCTCGTGCGATATCAAAAGAATAGTTAAGTTATGCTCCTTTTTTAATTTGTCAAGCATTGTATATACCGTTTCTTCGCCAACAATATCCACCCCGGAGGTTGGTTCATCAAATAAAAGTACATCAGGAGCCCCCAATAGCGACCAGGCTATTAATACTCTTTGAAATTCACCCCCCGAAAGATCTCCAAGTCTGCTTTGCAAAATGTGTTTTTCGAAGTTATCAGTATATACACCTTTATCATTCAAACCGACTGAAAACAAAGAGTTTTTAATATTCTCGAAGTTTTTATCTTTAAGGCTTAAAAATTCAAGAGTAGTTAATGGAAGTTCATTTCCAACATAAAGTTTTTGAGGAACGTAGCTAATCTTGATATTTTTTCTCCAGGAAACAGATCCGGTATATGGTATTAAGTTTAATATCGCCCTAAAGAGAGTGGTTTTCCCAGCACCATTGGGTCCAATTACAGCCAAGGTATCTCCCGTTTCAACAGCAAAACTTACTTTATTAAGAATCAGGTGTCCGTTTTTAATGACAGTCAAATCTTTAACTTCTAACACAATTTCACTCATATTTTTTATACTAGGAACATCTAATATGATACAATCTCGGGAGAGAAAAATGAATAGTTTAAAAACCACTTGGGATTTATCGCCCCTTTTTAAGTCGGATAATGATCCGACTATTGCAAAAGACCGCAAGGTTGCAGTAAGAGAAACAAGTCGCTTCGTTAAAAAGTGGGAGTCGCGAACGGACTATCTCAAAGATCCGAAAATATTACTGGAGGCGCTTGATGACTATGAAAAATGGGCAAGATTTTATGGCTACAACTATCGGGAAAGTTATTACTTTGATCTTCGGCATTCAGTCAATCAACCTGACCCAAAAATAAAGGCCAAAGTTAATCAGGCAGAAGAACTTGCCCAAAAATTACAAAATGCAATTCAATTTTTTGAACTACGGGTAGCTAAGATTGACTCAAAGCTTCAAAAAAAATTCCTGACTTATAACCCTCTTTCTCCTTACAAACACTTTCTGGAGAAACTTTTCGAAGCGCAAAAACATTTGCTAACCGAACCCGAAGAAAAAATAATGACTTTGAAAAGCACTACTTCTTATACCAACTGGGTCAGAATGACATCGACCTTTTTGACGAAAGAAGAACGGGATGGAAAAAATTTCTCGGAACTTTTAGGGCTCATGAATAATAAAAATAAAAAGATCCGTGATTCTGCAGCAGTATCATTCAACGAAATTTTGAGAGCGCATGTGGAAGTTGCAGAGCACGAATTAAACTCAGTTTTGCAAAACAAAAAGATAAATGATGAATTACGAAAGTACAACCGACCGGACCAGGCTCGCCACGTCGGAGACGATGTTGATACCACAACTGTCGATACAGTTATAGAAACTGTTACGAGGCACTTTGATATATCAAAGAAGTACTACGAACTGAAGGCAAAACTTTTTGGAGTAGCAAAACTTGCCTACCACGAGCGAAATGTGGAATACGGAAAAATTGCCAAAAAGTACAGTCTTGAAGAATCGGTCAGAATTATTAAACAGACTCTAACACATCTTGATTCTGACTTTGTAGAGATTTTTCGAGCGTTCTTGAACGAAGGACGTGTTGACGTTTACCCGAAAAAAGGTAAGAAGAGCGGCGCTTTTTGTGTTTATGGATTGATCACTCATCCAAGCTACATTCTCCTTAACTATAACAATCTTTTGGATGATGTACGGACTTTCGCTCATGAGCTCGGGCACGGCATAAATGACGAACTTATGAGAAAGATTCAGAACTCTCTAAATTTTGGAACTCCGACTTCAACTGCCGAAGTTGCAAGCACATTTTTTGAAGATTTTGTAATTCAGGAGTTATTAAATAAAGCTGACGACGAAACAAAACTTATCTTTATGATGGCAAAATTAAATCAAGATGTATCAAGTATTTTCAGGCAAATTGCTTTTTATAACTTTGAGACAGAGCTTCATCGGGAATTCAGAAAGATCGGCTATCTGTCTAAAGACGCCATCGGGAAAATTTTCCAAAAGCATATGGTATCTTATATGGGGGAAGCTATCGAACAGTCAAAGGGAGCAGAGAATTGGTGGACTTATGTCGAGCACTTCAGATATTTCTTCTACGTTTACTCCTATGCAAGTGGGCTTTTGATTTCTAAATCTTTACAGGCGTCGGTCAAAAAGGATCCAAAATTTATCGAAAAAGTAAAAGATTTTTTGTCTGCCGGTTCTTCCGACTCCCCCAAAAATATTTTTGCACAATTAGGAATTGACATCACCGACAAAAAATTTTGGAAAAAAGGAATTTCTGAAGTTGATACACTGCTTACTAAGACAGAAAAGTTAGCGAAAAAACTAAGGAAAATATAAGATTAACTTATGGTTAGAAATGGAAAAAGTGGATTCGCCGTTTTATTTTTACTTTTTATTATTGGATCAATTTCAGTTATCAGTTTCTTGATAGCTTTTAAAAAAATTCCAATACAGTTTGGTAACTTCAATAAGCCTTTAATAGAAGTCCAACAAGATATTAAAGAAAATAGTGCTTCCCCCGAAACATTAACCCCTTCTCAGGTTAATGTTAGGATCTCTCCAACAATCCGACCAAACTCGACTAGAAACAGTCAAACTGGCTCCACACCATATGCAACACAAAACACACCCACTCCAACTTCTCAACCAGGAATTCAATCAACCTCTACACCTATCCCAACTTCAGTCTCAACAAATCCCGGTAAAGGAAAACAAAAGCCTAGTGAAGTACCCACTTCCACAGGAGGATAGTTACTAATTAGCATCACAGTAATGAAACTATTCTTAAGCTACACGCTCCTTGAGGGCGCTGTAAGCGAAGCTTGGCATTGCTTTTCAATCACGCTACGCGTTCTTTCAAAGCACTGTAGAACTTTTGAAGATAATCTTCGGCACGAACCCAATGGTACTCACCCAATCCGCGTTCGGCCAAATTTCTCTCAACATTAGCTAAAACCCGCAAATGCGCCAGTTTGGCTGCTTGGAAAAGCGAAATTCTGTAAACCTCTGCATAGTACTGTCTTGCGGTTTCCTCAACATCAGCTGCCTCTTTTACGTCTTCTTTACCGCTTAAATCCTGCCAAAGTTTAACCTCCAACGAAGTTGCCAATGACGGTTCAAAAGCAAGCTTCAACTCATCCTTAATCAACTGATAAAACTTTTTTAATGGCGTTTTGGCTTTCTCCCATTTTTCCTGCTCGCCTTCGATAATAGCTTGAGTCATCAAAAACGCGGCTTCGATAGCAAGATCTTTGGAAAGGCCGAATTGTTCTTTCAGGTGCTGAATTGCATAGTCCCGGAAACGGGTTCCTTCCGGAATTTTTCTTAGCCTCCACCAGTTAAGCTCGAATTTTGCAGCCAGTTCGGGTTTAAATTTAAGATGTTCAACTGCATCGTTTCCTCCAAATCTCCTTCGGCGTCTTGAATAATCAAGAATTGCAGATCGTAACTTGTCGGGAGTGAAATCAGGAAAATGATCAGCTTCCCAATAGGTTTCAGCGTAGTGTGATTGCCAAAGTAAAAGCCCGCTCGTCCGCTGCTCCCCTGAAGTACGAATCATTAAATCAGGATAAGGATAGGGCTGATCCTTGGTATCCATATAACTATCAATAAGCTTCACATCTACAGATTCGGATTTTACCCCGTCGTGAATTATCTTTTGAACCGCCCGCACGAGTTCATCCTGTCCGCCGTAATCTAGAGCCAAATTTAATACATGCTTTTTATTATTTCTGGTTTCCGCCTCAGCTTTCGCAATTGCTTCTATTACAAATCTCGGCAATCTGTCTTTCCGCCCAAGATGAACAATTCTTACGCCGTCTTTCTTTGCTTCCTTTAAATGAGCGTTGAGTTGATGAGTAATTGCTTTCATCAAAAAGTCAGACTCATCTTTCGGCCGCTCCAGCCAATTTTCAGTGGAGAGCCCCCAGGCGGTATAAGTGTGAATTCCCCAGGCTCGGACTGCACGAGTCAATTTCACCATATTCTTAATTCCTGCCATGTGGCCTTCTTGGGGAGTTAATCCATGGGCTCGTGCCCAGCGGCGGTCACCATCAGGGATAATAACAATATGATCCGGAATTTTCGTTCCGGCAGGAAGTTTCAAGGCATCTATCCGCGGCATGCTTGAAATTATACCACAAGATCACCAACTAATGATCCCGTTCCAAAATAAAAGTAATTAAGTTTTTAAATTCTTGTCTCTCTGGTTTTTTTGACAAGAATTTTAAATCATTATCAAAAATACTCTCTGCTTTTTCCTTATGCTTTCTCGCAAGCTTTCTAGCATAATCTACACTTTTATATTCATGCATTTTATTTATAACCCAAAGGATTTCTTCTTCCGTTTTCTCATTTCTAGATTTCTTTAGTATGAAAGTTAACTTTTCCTTATCTTTACCTCCTGCCACTCTTAATAAATGGCCCAATAATATTGTTCTTTTACCTTCAAAAATATCATTTCCTACCTGTTTTTTAAGACCTTTGAAATCAGATGTAACATCTAAGATATCATCGACTAACTGAAAAACTCTTCCGAGTTGTAAGCCAAATTTGGTCAGAAGTTGCAGTTGAGTTGGAGTAGCATCTGCGATAATCGCACCCAACCTAATGGGCCCAGCAATCGTGTAGTATGAGCTCTTGCTGTCGGCAACAAAATACCAGTCTTCGTCCGTTAAGTTAAGTTTGTTTTCCGTAAACCATTTAATATCAACAGTTTGCCCTAAAGTAGTACGCATCATAATACTATAAAATTCTTCAACGATCTTTTGACTCTTGTCTAAACCTAACTTTGATAAGTTATCAAAAAGAACTTTCCACATAATTGCATGTATAGAATCACCACTATTTATTGCAAGCGGGGGGTTATACATCCGATGTAGAGTAGGTTTTCCCCTTCTTTCTAGTGAATCATCTTCAATATCATCGTGAATTAAAATCCAATCTTCAGATAACTGCATGGCTGCTGCTGTTTTAAGAGCCTCTTCATTACTACCTCCCATGCATGAATTTGAAAGCATCAATAGAGTAGGCCTTAAATACTTCCCTTTTCTTTCAGAATATTCATTCGTCACTTTCCAATGAAAATTCTCTAAGTCTTTATATTTTTGAGGTATTTTAAATTCAGATGGGAAGTTTGGGCTTTTCAGGTATTTTTTTATCTCTGACCAAACTAACTTTTTATGGGTTTCTAATGTCCCGAGAGCCAAAATATATAAGTTTTTATCCATAGCGAGGAATTATAACACTTTATCAACTATCATTTTAAACCATGGGGTATAAACTTTAGAATTTTCGTCTAAATCTTTTCTTAATTCTTCTATTGTCATCCATTTGTAATCAGCTGCTTCGTCGGGATTTAGATCAATGGGTCCATCATACACCCCCTCAAAGACCGCATCCAATTCATGCTCTCCCCAAGTCTCATCCATTTCCGCTTGGTAGGTAAATCTGAAAATTTCTGTAAGAGATGCTGAAAACCCCATTTCTTCCTGTAATCTCCTATCTGCCGCAGAAGAATAACTTTCATCTTTATACGGATGACTACAACATGCACACGACCAGAAAAGAGGCCAGGTAGGCTTCTTCGTTGACCTTTTCTGAAGAAGCATCTTTTTTCTGTCAGGGGAAAATATTATAACCGATATTGCCCGATGTAAAGGAACCGGATTTTTATGAGCGGCAAACTTTTCTTTATACCCAATAACATTATCACTCTTATCGATTAATACAACTTTTACTTTATTTTTCATTTAAATATAATTTGTGTCCCGATCGTTTGTCCCGAAAGAGCTTTATAAGTATTTCCTTTTAACAACGCGTTAAATATCACGCATTTCAACGGACGCACTTTAATTTGGTAAATTTCTTCTATTTTACCTCTCATACCTTTCGTTACATCCAATGATCCTGACTCTGTTATGGAACTTAAAATAGACTTGTAGTTGTTATCATTAATCTCATCTATGTGGACAGCATTGTTATTCTTCCGGGGATCCGATTCATAAATTCCATCAACGTTCGTTCCAAAATAGAGTTCCTTTACTCCTAAGTGTTCAACAAGGTAAGGATTAATTTGATCTCCTGAAAGAATACGGAAAGTGTGGGATTTATCAATAACAGTATCGCCCCAAAGAAAAGGGGTTAACCCGCGATTCAATGCTTCACCAATGGTATCTATATATGCACTGATAATCCTTCCTTTATCTGTCTTAAAAATTGATGAGGACATTATGGGAAACAGGGGAACTTTATAAGAATGAAATACTCTGGCAATTCTGTTTGCCATATCCTGCATGTTCGTCGTCGTGAGAACAAAACCAAAAGGATCCTTCTGAGAAGTTTCCGCATTCAATTGATATTTGTGTGCCAATGGATGACCAAAGGATCCTGCGCCCGAAGTAAACACTAGTCTACTGGAATGGTTTTTTTTCAACCATAAAGAAATATCCTGTGCGATGTGTTTGAGAACATCTACGTTAAGCGTAGAGTCTTTATCTTTGTAAGTTACAACGCTTCCCCCTATCTTTAAAATTTTTACTTGGTTTCTCATCTAAAATAAATGTTTATTAAACAACTGGGAACCCTCTGAAGATTCATTAATAATTGTAAATAAAACCTCAGGTATTTTTTTCAGACGACTATTAATTTTTTTTGTATCTTTCGCCAAACAAAAAACGTGAACGTTCGCTCCTGCATCCATAGTAAAATAGGCCAACAAACCTTTTTCCCGCCACTCATGTAACTTGTTTATAACTTCAACCGTCCCCTTATTCCAATAAAAAATCGGAGGTTTAGAAGTCATCGCAATCATATGAAGTTCAATTGCTTCTTCTTCAAGAAGTTCCCCGAACTTTTTAAAATTTTTCTTTAGAAGAGCGCTCTTTATCTCTTTCAGTCTTTTTGGGAGAAGTTTTTGTCTAGTTTTGTAAAAAGGACTTGTTGGCGCCAGAGAATGTCCTTCAGTGGAACTATTCTTTTTCTTTCCGCTTTCAACAACTACCACAATATCTATTAAGTCCCAGTAGATAACAGGTGCAATTTGTACTGCGTATGAGGTGTCATTATTTGTTCCCTTCTTCCACTGGGCAAATCCATCAACAATAGAGCGTGATGCTGAACCAGAACCTAGCCGGGCAAGAATTGAGAGTTCTTTTTTAGAAAGATTCAATCCTGAGGCAACACTTGCTGCAAGCGCAAGCGCTGAGAAAGCAGAAGCGGAGGAAGCAATACCTGCGTCTGAAGGAAAATTATTTTTCGATACCACTTTTACTCCCCACACCACATTTGACTTTTCCCTGACCAAATCAATTATTTTTAACACTCTCATTTTCTTTTCATCCTTGACTTCTTTCCTATCAAGAAATACTCGATCACTTCTAAAACGTGGATTAAATTCTACAGTTGTCGTCGTTACACAGTTAGTCAAATTCATCGAAATTGAATCATTAAAGGGAATGTTTAGTTTAGTATTTTTCTTTCCCCAGAATTTGATGAAAGCAATATTTGCAGGGGATTTTGCGGTTGCTTTAAATTTAGTTTTTTTCAATTCTCACTCCTTTCGCTGTAAATTTAGCAGGTAAAACAGTAAGTTTTTTTTCTTTGGCAAAATTCAAGAGTTTCTCTTTATCGGGATGATAAACCAAAAGAATCCCTGAATTATCTTTAATTCCGCCGGCTCCCGATATTTTAGCAGCTCCACCAATTTTTTCAATTTCTTTAATTAAATCGATTGTATAATCTGATACGACACCTAACTCTTCTAAATACCTTTCATTCTCGCGAATCAATTCAATCAATGAAACAGTCTCTTCCTGTAAAAAAAACTTTAGGAAACTCCGTGTATTCTTTTCAATATTCTTAAATATATTTTCTGTTCTCCTAGAATTTCTGGAAAATTTTTCTGCAACATAGGTAACCATTTCCTTGGTGTTTTCTCTCGGTTTACCCGTATTTATAAGAATAACTTCAGGTATGGCAATTTTCGGTTTTATTTTTGAAAAGGTTTTAAATTTGTTTGTTTCTTTTCTATACCACAGAAAACCTCCGTATGTACTTATCGCAGGATCTACCCCACTTGGATTCCCGTGATAATACTTCTCAGTTTCGTACGCTATCTCATTTATTTTTTCCAAGTCAACTTTCCATCTAGCTAATTTCATTAAAGCCGCTGCAACACAAACACTAACTGCCGCTGAAGATCCCATCCCACTACCTATTGGAATCTCTGAGCCTAAATTAATTTTCAGTTTAGTAAATTTAGTGTCCAGAAATCTTTCAGTATTTCTCAGAGTTTTCATTACGATATCTTTTGCCATGAGAGGATAAACGCCAAGATTACTTTTATCTTTTTCTATCCTAACTTTTGCATAAAGATCAACCGCGGCAACTAGAGCTGGGTATCCGTAAACAACAGCGTGTTCTCCTGAAAGAATAATTTTCCCAGGAGCAGAAGCAATAGTTTGAGAAGTCATTTTATATTACCAGCCAGCCGGTCTGAATTTAATTCCATACTTTATAATTGTAGCTTCTCCTGGAGTAGCAAGCCTTCTGAAAACTGCTTCCACTCGCGTACCTATCTTAATATCCTTAACTGTGTAATCCGTAATTTGTGTAAAAACGATAGGTCCGCCATCAAGCTTTACTAACGCGACAGGGTATGGGGCAATTTCTTCAAAACCCACCGGCGCAGCATGAATTAGGGACCAGGATAGTATTTTGCCTTTCGTTGGTAGATCCTTATCTTTGATATTTTTTCCTGAATGGCAAATGGGGCAATATATTTTTACAGGAAAAAATAGGCTTTTGCACTTTGAACAATAGCCACCTCTAAGTCTATATTTTACCTTCTGCATTCTCCAATTTTTGGATGGTGAAAAATTTTGCATCATCGACCCTTTCTAAAAACGTGTACAACACAAGTTGCACCTGAACCGCCAACGTTATGAGTCAGACCGACTTCAGCATCCTTTACTTGCCTTTGTCCTGCCTCACCTCTAAGTTGTAAAGTAATTTCAACGACTTGCTTCACACCTGTAGCTCCTACTGGATGTCCACAAGCCTTTAGTCCGCCGGATGTATTTATCGGCAACTTCGATCCGACTTTTGTTTCCCCCTTTCGTAAAGCTAAAAACGCTTTCCCCTTTTCGCAAAATCCAAGATCTTCCATCGCAAGAATTTCAGCAATAGTAAAACAGTCATGAACTTCAGCAAGGTCAATATCTTTGGGTGTCACCCCTGCTTCCTTGTAGGCAATTTCAGCTGCTTTTTGAGCCGCGTAAAGCGAAGTAAAACTACTTCTCTCGGAAAGAGTGAGTGTGTCTGTAGCTGCGCCGGAACCGGCGAAATAAACTGCACCACGCTTACCAATTTCTTCACCAGACAGAATTACTGCGGCAGCCCCATCCGAGACCGGCGAGCAATCCATAAGTTTTAACGGAGTAGCAACCGGGGGGCTAGCCATAACATCCTCCACCGTCAAGCCATTTTCCAAGTGCGCATTGGGGTTCAGGCTGGCGTGATAGTGATTTTTTACGGCAACCAAAGCCAAATCTTTCTCACTAGCTCCATACTTTTCCATATACGATCTTGCAATGAGGGCATAAAGCGCCGGAAAAGTCGCCCCATATGATGTCTCCCATTCCTCATCTCCCGCTTCCATCAGGGCGGAGCTAATTTCACCGTTTCCGAGATCAGTCATTTTCTCGGCACCGACAACTAACACTCTTTTATACCTGCCGCTTAATATAGCCTCGCTTGCTCTAAGAACTGCCAACCCACCTGAGGCACATGCGGCTTCGATCCTTGTACTATCAACGGTAACTCCAAGTTCGCTGGCAACTAAACTTCCAAGATGTGATTGGCCAGAAACCCCTGAACCCAACATGTTTGCAACAAATAGCGCATCAATATCAGTAGGTCCTATCCCTGCATCTTTAATTGCACTAAGCGAGGCATTACGTGCGAGATCTCTTAATGACTGATCCCATAATTCACCGAAGGGCGTCATTCCTACTCCCTCAACTACGATTTTTTTCATACTAATAACTTTCCTCTCATCCTTAAATATTTTGAATATGAAACGTAATTTTTGTGGTTTATATAGTCGTTACATGTCCTTGCGGAACCCTGAATTTCTTGAATATGACCTGTTGTCACAAAAGAAAATGTATCCGAACCGGCTCCTGAGCCATAGGAGGTAACTAAAATCTTTTGGTTTGCCTTAGCAATATCTAAGACTTTCGCCAACCCAATTAGAGAAGATCCTGAATAAGGATTACCTATCAAATCAACAGCCAATCCCACCTCTATCTGATTAGTCGAAAAACCAAGTTTTTTTGCGATACTTCTGGTAAACTTTCCGTTAGGCATATGGAAAACGGCGTAGTCATAATCTTTCGGTTTAGTCTTTGTTCTTAACAAAAAAGCACTTGTTGCTTCTTCTATGTGAGCAAAATAAGCAGGTTCTCCGGTAAAACGCCCACCATGTTTAGGATATACCTGTCCCGGCCTTCTCCAAAAATCCGGAGTGTCAGACGTATAAGACAAAGTGTCCAGAAGCTCGACCGCAATATTTTCCTTGCCCAAAATATATGCTCCTGCACCTGCCGCGGCTGTGTATTCAAGCGCATCACCGGGTGCCCCTTGAGCCGTGTCGGCCCCGATCGCCAAACCATAGTCAACTAATCCTGAGGAAACTAACCCTAAAACTGCCTGCAAAGCTGCCGTACCCGCCTTACAAGCAAATTCGGTATCAAAAGACATATGAAATTTACTTACTCCCAAAGCTTCCGCAACAACTCCTGAGGAAGGCTTAACCGCATACGGATGCGATTCCGAACCGACAAAGACAGCTCCTATCTCATCTGCCTTGATTTTGGCGCGAGTTATAGCATTTGTTGCTGCCTCAACAGATAAGGTAACAGCATCTTCATCAAAATTGGGAACTGCCTTTTCCTTAACTAAAAGTGAGTCACCCGGATTGAAAGGTTTTTCCCAAGCCCGCGCTATTTCCTCGGTTTTAATACGGGCATAAGGAATACTTACTCCGTAACCAACAATGCCGACTTTCTCCTTCATATTTTTTCTCCCCTCCCTAAACGCTTATGTGCTTTAGCCAGGTCTCCAGAAGACAGCGCAGCAATTAAAGATATTTCACCAGCCAAAACTGTTGCGGCGATAATTTCTGCAAATTTCTTAGCGTTAGATCCGGCAGGTTTCCCTCCTCCAACCACTCCCAAAATTGCTAGGGCTTCTTTTTGTGTTTCTAAACCCGTACCCCCGCCTATGGTACCAATTGGCAAGTCGGGCAAAGATACGGAGACGTATAAGCCTCCATCCACCAACTCAGCTGTTGTCATTCCTGAAGATCCTTCAACAACATGGGCCATATCCTGCCCCGTTGCCAGAAATAGTGCTGCGATAATATTTGCATGATGAGAATTAAAACCAAGTGACCCTGAGAGAGCTGAACCGACCAGGTTTTTTCTAATTTGTACTTCAACAAAATCGGCAGGATTTGTCTTAAGAACTTTTTTTACAACCTCTTTCGGAATAACCACATCAGCATGTACACTGTGTCCCCTTTTTTCAATTTTATTTAACCACGAAGCTTTTTTGTCTGTACATAAATTTCCGGAAAGAGCTATACAAGGAACTTTAGTCTCTTTCTCGATATACTTTTTTATCACATAATCACAGGCAAAAGTCACCATATTCATTCCCATTGCGTCCCCCGTATCAAAGACAAAACGAAGGTAAACGTTCCTGCCAGCAATGTGGGGCGTTATCGAGATAAGGGTTAAGTGCGAATCCGTGCTTTGCACTTTTCGGGCAATCTCTTTGAAGTGAGACTTAATAAAAGAAATAAAGTCTTTTGTTTGCCTAAGATTTTTAGTAAGGAAAAGTGGAGCCCGTGTCATTCCACTTTGTTCAATAAAAGTATGTCCCCCGCCTGCATCGCTAATTGCCTTACAACCACGGTTAACACTGGCAACGAGAGCTCCCTCTGTGGTTGCCAGAGGAACAAAAACTTCACCGCTCACATAATCGCCGTTAATTTTTAAAGGCCCGGTAATCCCCAAAGGAATTTCAACTTTACCTATAAGATTCTCGCAGTTTTTGCTTGATACACTCTTAATGTCAAAGACTGGGGAACCAATATTTTTTAGTTCTTTCTTTGTCAAACTTTCCAAAACATGTCTGCGAATACTCATCTCCTCCTCTGGAGTAAACGAAGAAGAAACAGCATGGAATTTCTTTTCTTTGATCAACTTATAAATTTCTTTATCTATTTTTGTTTGTACCATCCTAAGTATCTTTTGGTTCGTGATATCTGACTTTAATTTCCGGAATTAAGTAGCGATCGAATACTTTTTGAAAATTATAATCACAATTTCAAATTTCAAATTCACACAAAAACCAATCACGAGCTAGGCCGTGATATAATTATTAGTCTTTCCTATGTCTAAAACCCCACGTAAATCATTTGTCTTTCTGTACCGAAATTTTGCCTTACCTCTAACGAAATTTATTGTTAAGAGAGTTGGTGGAAATAAAGAAATGGCTGAGGAAGTATTTTCCAGAACTGTTTCTGCAGCATGGGAAGGGTGGAATTCATTCCAGCACAAAAGCAGCTACTTCACATGGGTTTGCAGGATCGCTCTTAATAAAATTGCAGATTATTACCGGGAAGAAATTAACCGTGAATCTAAATTTGTCGCTCCTTTGTTGGAAGAAATCGCGCAAGCCAGTGTTACCGATCTATCACCCGCGGAAAGACTGGCTCTTGATGAATTAAGGGCTTCAGTAAGAGCATGTTTAAAATTATTGCCCGAGGACAAGAAACAGTTACTATTTTTGCGCTACTGGAAAGATTTAACTTTAAAACAAATTGCAAAACAACTTGGAGTCTCTGAAAGAGCCGTCGAAGGAAAACTTTATCGAGCCCGGAAAAGATTAGATGAGATTATTTCCTTAGAACATCCTGAAATAGTCCCAGATTATCTCAGAAAAGATAAAAAAGAAATTTAATATTTTAGAAACCTAGTGAAGTTGACTTAAGCCCGATTAATCTTAATTAATCACTAATCCAAATATCTCCGCCTATTTGTCTTCCAACCCCCAATACTCTAGTTTTATTTGCATCGTAATATTTAAGAACTTCATGTATTTCCTCTTGTGTTAATACCTGGTGGACATGTTTTCCTCCAGAAACCGCCCTGTTATATAAATAGTCATGCAAAACTGTTCTAATGACTGGTTCTTCTAATGACAAAATCCCCGGAGAAACAGGAAAATAAAATTGTGTTTCATCTGATTGCAAGAGTGGATCTAAACAACCACTTAACTTAACCTCATTTGTTCTTACAAAAATATCAATGGGGGGTACTGGAAATCCAAAACGGTACTCCCTTAATTCTTCCACAGATGGTTCTTTACCATACAACTCCTTAAATTCAGAAAATGCTCTTGCCGATAAAACAAGATCAGACTTTGTAGAAATTCCTAAACCTACAAGCACTCTGTGCCGAGGAACGGTTGGATTAATATTTTCGAAAAAAGTAATATATTGATCAATAATCTCTCCGCCTTCCTGTGTCCTAATATAATCCATGTCTCCGTAAAAGTGCAATGAGGCTTGATGTTTTTCTAAAACTCTCAAGGTATCATCTCCGGTTAAAGGATCGAGTAACAACTTAAGACCGTAAGGAATAAACCCTGGTCGTGTCAGATTTCCCATTGTTGCCAAGGGTCCTGTTACAAACTCTACCCCCATATCAAAAAGCAAATCGCCTGTTTCTACTGACTTTTCCATTAATTGCCTCATTTCATTTGAGGGATCATGTTCATAAGAATAAACATCTTCTAAATGACTTGTCAGTTGAAGCATTCTTCTCGTTCCATCAACCACCAACGCCACATTCTTTGGCTTCCCTCTTTGCCCTACTATTTCAGCAACTTCAGACCTTGATAATTGCAAGAATTCTGCTTGAGACAGTCTACGAGAGTAATCTGGATATGATTGGCCTTCTGGACCTAAAAGAAACATAAGGAATAACTAAAAAATAATACTATCTCTTTGGAGATTGCTTTACGCGACGGGCCTTTCCACCCATACCGACTTTTCGGCGCTCGCGTGTCCTGGGGTCCCGGGTAAGAAGACCGGCTTTTTTGAGAGGAGGCCGAAATTCATCTTTATTAAGTTTTGCTAAGGCTCTTGATATACCGTGCGTAACTGCTTCAAGCTGGCCTCTGGCTCCGCCTCCAACAACTTTAACACTCGCATAATATTTGTCCAATGCATCAACAACCCTAAGTGGCTTCGTCCATATTTGCTTATTCAAATCACCCGGGAAGTATTTTTCTATCGGTTTGCCGTTTACGGTTGTATCTCCCTTGCCCCTAAAAACACGGACACGTGCGGAGGCGGTTCTTCGCCGCCCAACTGCATATGTGTAATCTAGTTTGCTTGCTTTTTTCGCTACTGGCATATTCTATATTTGTGCTTTTGATACTGGATCTTTTGATTTAAATTTATCCTCATACGGATGATTACCACCCGCAAATATTTTCAACCTCCTCAGTCTTTTTGATTTTAATCTGTTATCAGGAAGCATTCCGGAAACTGCATGTTCAATAATTTTCTCAGGCGCTTCACTCATCATCTTGGCAAAACTAACTTCCTTAAAACCTCCCGGGTAACCGGAATGGCTTCGATAGACCTTTTGCTTAGCCTTATTACCAGTTAGTGCGATTTGAGAGACATTTACAACTATAACATAGTCGCCCATATCCATATGGCCTGAATACGTCGGCTTATGTTTCCCCGTTAAAAGCCGTGCAACTTCCGTAGAAAGTCTTCCCAAAACCTGATTTTGGGCATCGATAAGATGCCAATTTCTTTTAACATCTTTCTTTTTCGGCTGATATGTTTTCATATTAGTTTTAAGTAACAAGTAATAAGTAACAGGTTATTTCTTAGATTTCAATTCTTTTTTCACTTTCCCGATATCCTTCTTACCAACTTTTTTTAGTAATCTAGCCTTTAAAGTTTGCTTCTCTTCCGAATCTTTACTTATTACTTCTCTCTTGTCACTTGTCACTATTTTCTGACTCCACTCAAATCGGACAATTGGCGCTCTATCTCCGCGCCTTTCTGCCAAAGGCACAATCCGAGTAAAACCGCTCACCCGAGAGCTAAACTGCTTTGCTATTTTCGAAAAAAGCAAATCAAGAGTTTTCCTATCGTTAGCAAGCATTTTATTTACCAGCCTTCTTGAGGCAAGATCTCCTTTTTTGGCAAAAGTTACCAACCTTTCAACCTCAGGCTGTATCGCTTTAGCTCTCGCATAAGTTATTTTTATTTGACCATGTAAAACCAGCGCTTTTATCAAAGATCGATAAAGCGCGAGTCTGCTTCCCCGATCGCGGGACAATTTTCTGCCGAAAACCTTTTTTTTCATTTTTCCACTTGCTTCGTCCACCTAAAGACAAGCTATAAAAAAATTGCTCAGAACTAAACTTAAATTTCGATCAGCTTGGGAGTACTAATCCTCTTTCCCCAAGAGCGGCTTCAATAATCTTGACAGATTTTTCGCCGAGATTTCGCACTTTTACTAATTCATCTCGCTTGGCATTAGCCAAATCCTCAACTGTTTCATAACTTGCTTTAACCAGTGCATTTGCGACTCTGGTGGGCAATCCGATTTCCTCAACAGAAAGTTTCCCGACAAACCCCAGCTTATCGTCTTCCTTCTTTTCTTCCTTCTCCACCTTTTTTGGCGAGACTATCTGATTAAAGTACGAAACAAGAATTTTAGCAGCAGAAATTAGAGCATCGTTGGCTTCAACCGTACCATCTGTCCAGATTTCAAGAGTTAATTTATCATAATTTGTCAGTCTGCCAACGCGTGTCTCTTCAATTTTATAATTCACTCTAACAACTGGGGAAAATGCCGCATCCAATGGGATTAGTCCAATCTCTCCTGTTGCTCTATCTTCGTTAGGCGAATATCCTACTCCCGTCCCAATTTCCATCTTTGCCTCCAGCTTTGCTCCTTTACTAAGGCTTGCAAGAACCAGCTCGGGATTAGCTACTTTTACCAACGGGTCTACCTCTATATCTCCCGCCTTTACTTCTCCCGGACCTGTTGCTGAAATCGAAGCTTTTACGGTCTTTTCGCCATCATAAATAAAGCGAACTTTTTTAAGATTGAGAATAAATTCGACTACGTCTTCTTTCATTCCCTTGAGAGTAGAAAACTGATGTTTGACTCCAGAAATCCGTACATTTGTGACCGCAGCTCCTTTTAGACTTGTCAAAAGCACTCTTCTCAGGGAATTTCCCAAAGTATTAGCATAACCTTGACCCAGGGGAGATATAACAAACCTCCCATAATTATCCTTTTTTTCTTCCTGTTTTATTTCAAAAATTGGTTCAGTCATTAAAATGTCACCTCCTCGTTTTCTAACTTTCTTTCCAAAAGAAAGTTAGACAAAGAAAAATACAAATACCTAATTACCGTGAGTAAAACTCAACTATATCTTGCTCAGAAATAAATTCCGGAACATCATCACGTTTAGGTAAAGTTACCACTTTTCCTGCAGCACCCTTACGTGTAAGCCAGGCGGGCGACTTCACATCTTCTTCTTGTAATAGTTTTTTAATATGCGGGATTTCCATCGCAACAGACGATAGGGTAACTACCTCGCCCGTTTTTACTTGATACGAAGGAATGTTTACCCGTTTGCCGTTAACTAAAACGTGTCTGTGAGAAACAAGTTGTCTCGCTCCAGGGCGTGTTTGGGCAAAAGAAAGCCGATAAACTACGTTATCTAATCTTCTTTCAAGGAGCGACAAAAGAACCTCCCCAGTACTACCCCGGGACTTAAGTGCAATCTCAATATATCGCTTGAACTGCCTTTCCATCACCCCATACATTCTTTTCACCTTCTGCTTTTCCCTTAGCTGTCTGCCATACTGAGAAAGTCTTCTGGTGCCTCTTGGTCCATGGATGCCGGGAGGTACCATCAAACGAGTAAGTTTTGATCCTTTTCCAAAAAGATCAACGCCTTCCCGGCGTGATAATTTATCTTTTGGTCCCGTATAGTGTGCCATACGTTATTCTGACTTTCTTTTTCAAAGAAAGTCAGACAAAGAAAATAAAATCTGATTTACAAGACTTCCTGATTAGCATATCTATCATGCGCGTCTCTTTTTCTTCGGCCTTGGTCCGTTATGCGGAATAGGTGTTACATCAGCTATCATTGCTATCTTTAAACCGGCTGCTCTAATTGCCCGGAGGGCTGCATCACGGCCGGGACCAGGACCTTTGACATAAATTTCAACCTCTTCAAGTGCGTTATCCTCCCTGGACTTTTTGATTACTTTATCAACTGCCGTGGTTGCAGCATAAGGCGTAGATTTCCGTGTTCCCTTGAATCCAGAGTTGCCCGAAGAACCCCAAGCTAAAGTGCTTCCGTCCATATCAGTTACAGTAACAAGTGTATTATTGAAACTTGCTGAAATATAGATTTTTCCTTTGGGCGACTGTATTTTTTTGTTCGGCGCTTTTTTACTAATTTTTTTGGCTGCCATAGTTTTAGATCACTCGGAAAATAGTTTATCTTATCTAATTATTTTACCTCTGCTTTCACCTCTTTACCTGTCTGCATTTTCGACAAAGTTTCCTTCTTAAATGCGCCTACTGTTCTTCTTTTACCCCTTTTGGTTCTGGCGTTGCTGCGGGTGCGTTGTCCCCTTACAGGCAGATTCCTTGTATGTCGTATGCCTCGATATGTCCCTACAGTTTTAATCCTTTGTATATTAGCTCTCACTTGCCGAAGTAAGTCTCCTTCTGTCGGATACTCTTCTAATTTATTAGCAATTTTTGCCAATTCATCGGATGAAAGTTCAGAGACACGTTTACTGGATTCGAGATTAATCGACTCAAGAATCTTTTTTGACAACGCCCAGCCTATACCTTTAATACGAGTTAAGGCAAAATCAACCTTCCAATTGTCTTCTAATTCAACTCCTGTTAATCTGGCCATTTTAGTTACTTAGTTAATTCGTTACTTAGTTACTTGGTTTATATTTTTGCGAAGTAACGAAGTACCAACTAACGAACCTTCTAACCTTGTCTTTGTTTGTGCCTCGGATTTTTACAAATCACATAGACAACACCGTGGCGTCTCACAATTTTGCAATCCCTGCATCTTTTTTTAACTGATGATTGAACTTTCATGATCGCTCCTTTAAGTCGCTTGAATAAACTAATTAATAAAAAATATACAAATAAACAAATGGGGTAAATTTTACTTTATTTGACTATTTGAATATTCGTTTATTTGTTTATTTCCTGTATTTCTGTACTATCCTTCCTCTTTCTTCATCGTACTTTGTCATCTCAACGCTAACCATATCTCCCGGAAAAATACGCACATATCTTCTTCTTAAAGTTCCTTTTAAGGTTGCCAACACTACTTTCTTATCTGCCAACTCCACACGAAACATTGTATTCGGTAATGCCGTAAGAACTGTACCATTAAATAAATTCGACTCCTGCCGTTTCATTATTCAATCAATCAAAAAAATGAATCTCCCTCGAGCTTACGCTCGGGGTATCTTCTCCCCT
>CAZVJU010000009.1:35650-40602 GCA_964627195.1 uncultured Gammaproteobacteria bacterium
ACAAAAAGTGACTAAAATTTCGAAAGCATATCCAAAAATGAAGTTTCCCCGACCTTATGGTCGGGGTATCTTCTCCCCTCGCTTCGTCGGGAGCGAAATCTCGCACCGTATGCAAAAATTTCTTCGCTTTTATCCACAATCTTACGATTGTGGTATTTCGCGAAGGGGGATAAGCTAATTCCACATTAGCTTTTCAACTAACCTTGAGTAAAAACCGAATCAGGTTCAGTCTGACTTGATTCAGTTAAGACTAGCGGACCGTTTTTAGTAACAGCTACACTATCCTCGAAAAGTCCTGATATTGTATCATCTGATGTTGATATTGTCCACCCATCCTCGCCAACTTTTATTTCTCCACTGCCCGTTGAATACATTACCTCAATCGCCAAAACTGCCCCCTTGGGTATTTCAGGACTCGAGAGAGTCTTTCCATTAATAAAACAGGGAATTGGAGGCTCTTCGTGCAAATCTCTTCCCACTCCGTGGCCGACTAATGCACGAATAGGTGAATACCCCATCTGCTTTAAAGTACTTTCTATCTCGCGCGAAATATCAGAAATTCTATGCCCAACACGGGTTTTACCAATCGCAGCAAGAAGGGCTTTTTTACCTGTTTCCAGAAATAATTTATGAACTCCTTTACCACCCACCTCAAAAGATATCGAAGTATCTGTATGAAAACCTTTGTAAAACAGACCAATATCAATACTTACCAAATCGCCATTTTTAAAAATAACTTCTTTTTTAGGGATGCCGTGAACAACCCCCACATTCACGTTCACGCACGTCGCCCAGTGATATCCTGAAACCATCTTAAATGATGCTTTTCCGCCTGTCTTTTTAATGAGCTCGTCAGCCAAATCATCAATTTCTTTAGCATTTACTCCTTGGCGAACTTTTTCCATAAGTGCATGTTTAATTTTCCCCAATTTTTTTCCCCCTTCGGCCATGATGGTAATTTCTTCAGGAGTTTTCAGTAAAATATTAGTCATTTTTCTTATCTAATCGTAACTTAGCCAAAATGGCGGTAAAAACACTGTCGATAGGTTCTGCTGCATCAACCCGCACCAATCTACCCAAAGAATCTAAATAATCAATAAGTTTTTTGGTATTGTCGTGATAATACTTGAATCTAACCCGAATAGACTCCGGATTGTCATCTTCTCTTTGTATTAAATTGCCCCCACATTTACATTTACCATTTTCTGGCGGTGGGTTTGTAATTAGGTTATAAACTTCCCCACACTTCTCACAAATCCTCCTCGAAGAAAGTCTCTTAATTGCTTCTCCCTCGTTTATGTCCAAGGAAATTACAGCGTCTATTTTTTCACTTTTAGATCTGAGCCATTTTTCGTATTTCTTATATTGAGAAATGAACCTCGGAAAGCCTTCAAAAAGAATATTCCCGCCCCGTGGAACTCTCTCTTCCAAGTACTTCATAACATAATCCGACATTTCTTCTTCAGGTATAAGTCTACCGCTATCTACAATTTCTTTAATTCGGTGATCTTTTTCTGCCCATTCCCTGGCTAAATCCCCCGTCTGTAAGTAAAACAGCTTAAACTTTTTAGACAGTAATTCAGCCTGAGTTCCTTTTCCTGATCCTGGTGCCCCAAGAAGTATTAAGTTCATAAATATAACGAATTAATGTTCAAGTAGAATATAACTAATTCTATTTGTTTATTGGTTTATTCCTGTTAACGCAGGAACGTTTCATACCGTTTCATCACTAACTGTGCTTCAATGTCACGGGTAATTTCAAGAATTACTGAAACGACTATCAGTATTCCGGTTCCACCAACTGCCAGATTAGCTACTCCAATTACATTTTGGAAAAGGGAAGGCAAAACTGCGATTAGTCCCAGAAAAACTGCTCCAACTAAGGTAATTCTATTTAAGACTTGTGATAAATATTTCGTGGTTTGGGTGCCTGGTCGAATACCCGGAATAAATCCGCCGCCTTTTTGAAGGTTTTCTGAAATCCTTTCTGGATTAAAAACAACTGATGTATAAAAATAAGTAAACCCGACGACTAAAAGAAAATAGACTACGTTATAAAGCAGCGATGTCGGATTAAAAACTTGCGCAAGCGCTGATGCAATTTCTGCAACCTTAGAATTGCCAACTCCCGACAAAAATTGACTTGCAAGAGATGGAAGAAGTACCAAAGAAACGGCAAATATAATAGGTATCACACCTGCTTGGTTTAACCGAAGGGGAATATAGGACGAAGACAATCCCATCCTTCCCACACGCCGTGCATAAGTAACCGGAACTTGGCGGGTAGCCTCGTTCATAAAAACTATTAATCCCACAATTGCGATTGACAGAATCAAAAATATTACTACTTTAAAAATGTCTGCTGTAGTTATAACAGTAACAGACTGTCCTAATATTACGGGAAGCCGCGCAACAATTCCTGCAAAAATAAGAAAGGATATACCATTCCCAACCCCGTACTCGGTAATAAGCTCTCCCAACCAAACCGACAACATTGTCCCGGCCGTCATCGTTAGCGCAAGGGCTGCTAATGCCAAAGGGGAAAGAGTCGGAATAATTGCTTGACTTCGAAGTAGCGTGTACATACCAAATCCCTGCAAAGCGGCAAGCGGAATGGAAAGTACCCGTGTGTATTGATTAATTCTTTCCTGGCCATACTCTCCTTCCTTTGATAACTCCTCAAATTTGGGAACAACATAGGTCAAAAGTTGCATAATAATTGACGCATTAATATAAGGTGTAAGCCCCAGTGCCATAATAGAAAAATTGGCAAGTGTCCCACCGGAAAAAACATCCAGCAAAGAAAGTAGTGGACTTCCCAAAAAAAGTGATTGAAGAGAGGCTCTATCTATACCAGCTGCAGGAATATGAGCAGTAAGACGAAAGACTGCAAGGATAGCTGCTGTAATACCAATCTTTTTCCTAATATCGGGGGACTTTACCGCTTTTGAAAAAAATTGGATGATTGAGGAAAACATATAATAAAATACTGTTGACTTAAGTCAGCAGTATTTGATGTCGCGCATTAAATAACTTTTCCACCGGCTTTTTCAATAACTTTGGCAGCTTGCTTTGAAATCGGGACAGCGATTGTGAGTTTTTTCTTAATATCACCATTGCCTAAGATTTTTACACCGACGCTATATGCCTCTTTTTTATCAACGATACCCTGCCGTACAAGATTTTGAACATCAACTGTAGTCCCTACCGGAAAAATATTAAGGTATCGCAGTGTAACTATAATTGGTTTCTCTTTAGCTTTAAACTTGCCTTTTCCACGCCGCAATGGAAGCCGCTTAATAAAGCTTTTCTTCATCTTATAACCTTCAAAAAGAATTCCTAAACTGCGTCTGGCCTTTTGACCTTTCTGTCCGCGGCCAACAGTATGACCTCCTTTGCCACTACCGTACCCACGGCCTAATCTCTTTCCTCTTCGTGTCACCACCTTTGGTAACTTCTTCATTTTACACTCAAAGCCTCCTTTCTTCTTCTTATTTTTGCTATTGTTTTTAAAGCCTCAAGTGTTGCATATACATTTGATGTTTTATTTTTGGTACCTAGAATTTTTCCTACAGCATCACGCACACCCGCTGCTTCGAGAACTACCCGAACAGGCCCTCCTGCAATAATCCCTGATCCACGCGGAGCGGGCTTAAGTAAAACCTTGGCAGCAGAGAACTTCTCGGAAACAGAATAGGGGATTGTTGTACCTCTCAAGGGTATTGTAAACATTCTCGCTCTCGCCGAGGTAAAGGCTTTCCTGGTTGCACTCGAGACATCTGGTGCTTTAGAAAGACCAACTCCTACTTTTCCTTTTTTGTCACCCACAACTACCAAAGCAGAGAAACGGATTGTATTTCCGCCTTTAGTTTTTTTAGAAATTCTTCTAATATCAATAACCGTTTCGCTAAATTCTTTCATCCTATCATCAAACATTGCCATTAGAATTCAAGCCCTCCTTTCCTCGCACCTTCTGCGACATTTTTTACCCGTCCATGGTATCTATATCCTCCCCTGTCAAAGACAATTTTCTTAATTTTCTTTTTGGTTGCTTTTTGGGAAAGCGACTCTCCCACCTGAAATGCTATATCCATTTTTACAGATCCTTTACCCTTTTTTAGTTTCAAGTCACTTTCAGCAACTAATGTCTTACTATTAGTATCGTCAATAATTTGTGCATATATATGCTTGCCTGATCTGAAAACAGATAACCTGGGCCGTTTTGCGGTCCCAAAAATCCTGGCCCTTACTCTTTTTTTCCGTCTCTGTCGTTTAAAAATTTTGTCTTCTGCCATATACTTTAATTGGTAGCACCGGCTACCTTTGCTGCTTTACCAGCTTTTCGTCGAACCACTTCATCTTTGTATCTAATACCTTTGCCTTTATAAGGTTCTGGAGGGCGAATTCCACGAATGTTAGCAGCTACTTGACCAACGAGTTGTTTGTCTATACCCTCTACCGTTATGTCGCTCTTTACCACTTTGAAAGTTATACCCCCTGGTGCCTTTACCTTAACCGGGTGAGAAAAGCCTATTAAAATAGTGAGTGTATCGCCCGTTACTTCGGCCCTATAACCCGTACCAACCAGCTCCAAAGTCTTTGACCATCCTTTGGTAACCCCAGTAACCATATTTGCAAGAAGCGCTCTTGTAGTACCAAATAAGGCTTTATTCTGACCGGTTTCTTTCTTTATCGAAACCTTAATCTCATCCTCAGTTTTCTCAATATTTAGCCCTTTGGGAAGGTTCTGAGTAAGCTCGCCTTTCGGTCCCTTAATCTTTGTAGAGCGATCATCAGTTTCTACACTAACCCCCTCAGGTATTTGAATTGCTAATTTGCCTATTCTACTCATTGTATTTTATTTCTTTGCCAGACTTTTTTTGTAAAGAAAGTCTGGATGACGTACTCCTCGCAACAAGTTGCGAAGGTATCTTGCGATACGTATGTCTTCT
>CAZVJU010000010.1:0-10334 GCA_964627195.1 uncultured Gammaproteobacteria bacterium
GTGATTGATGCAATTGGCCCACAGTTAAAATTTATTGCAAACTATGCAGTTGGATTTGACAATGTTGATATTGCTGCAGCGACGGAGCGGGGAGTGGTTGTTGCAAATACCCCGAGCGATGAGGTAAACGAGGCAGTTGCAGAACATACATGGGCCTTAATTTTAGCGCTTGCTAGGCGCATTGTTGAAGCAGATGAGGCGACAAAACGCGGTTCATATTCAGGTTGGGAACCGGCGATTTTTTTAGGTGTTAATTTGGTAGGGAAAACATTAGGGATTGTTGGGATGGGGCGTATTGGAAGTATGGTTGCGCGGCGTGCGAAGGGGTTTAATATGAAAGTACTCTACAATAAGCGCTCGCGTGATGAAGAAGCAGAAAAAGAATTGGGATGCGAATATAGAGATTTGAATAGGCTCTTTAACGAGAGTGATTTTGTAACACTCCATGTCCCCTTGACCGATGAAACACGGCACATGATGAATAGTGATGCATTTGGAAAAATGAAGAATGGTAGTTATCTAATAAATACTGCACGAGGGCCAATTGTAGATGAACATGATTTAGTTGATGCATTAAGGTCAGGAAAACTAGCAGGTGCAGCGCTTGATGTATTTGATAACGAGCCAAACGTTAACCCAGAGCTCGTAGGTATGGAAAATGTAGTATTGACTCCTCATATTGCTTCAGCTACATGGGAGGCAAGAGAAAAAATGGGCCAGATGGCAGTTGACGCAATCTTAAAGGTTTTTAAAGGAGAGAAACCTGATATTCTGGTTAACCCTGAAGTTTGGGAAAAAAGGAGAGTGTGACTGGGACTTGACAAAGAGTATCAGTAGTAGGAAAGTTAATGTGGAGGGGCATGAAAAAGAGTCATTTATCTTCAAAAAAAGGATGGGGTAAATCTTCAGCGTTTATAGCTCTGTTAGCTTTAGGGGTTTTGGTTCTTTCCATATTTTCCGTTGTCAGTACTAAGTTAAAAAGTACCAAACAGCAAGCTATTACTGAACCTGAAGCAGCAAGCTGTTATTGTGCCGGAGTGGCTTACTGTGGAGACTTTACTATGTACGGGAAAGATCAGTGTGAAAGACAACCTGGTTGTGCTTGGTATTGTCCAGCAGCGAGTCCTTCTTCGCCGTATAAACCAACTGGAAATCTAATTATCACGAAATGTAATGTAGGTGTTGGTGCTTCAACATGCGACGTTAAATATAAGTGGAATACTGATGCCCGAAACAATATAGTATGTAATAGTACGGAAATGACCTTCGATAAGATTAGTATATATGGGGATAATATTTACCACGATACTCAGGTTAAGAACTGTTCCGGCAGTTGCTATATTTCTGCCCCATCACCCCTTGGAAAGCATTATGCCAGCCTTCATGCTTGGTATTCAAATAAAACGAATAGCACGAGATGTAATTTTATACTAGACACGGAATATTTTAATATAACTCCGTAGATCCACGGTGATGATTACGGTTTAGTTTAACAGACTCGTAGCGAAATAACTGAATATCTTCCCTTTACGCCAATTTCTATCTACTTCCTTTCTAATTGGTATTTTTTGACACCAAATTTTGTTTCTCTTTTGAGGAAATCTTTATGCAGTTGGTAGTAGAGAATCCCAGATCTTGGTTTTAGAGGAGAAAATTACCTGAACTTCAAGTTTCCAATTCCACAGTAAAGTGTCTGTATGAAACTGTTAAGTGAAAGAATTACTTTTGTATTCACAAATATCAAACGTTCTTACAATTGGCGTTATGATGCGGTGATGATATGATGACTCAATATGAATACAGTGAGAACCACAATTACTCTACCTGAGGATCTCCATGAGGAGCTTAAACTATTGGCTTTAAAAAATAAAGTTACATTGAGTGAGGTTGTTGAAAGTAAGATCAGCGGAAGAAAAATTGCGAAGAAGAAGAAAAAGAACACGGAAGAGGAAATTAAAAAAACCATTGCGTTTTTTAGAAGGATAGCTAAGGAAGGTGAACAAATAAATGCTATTGAAGCGATTAGGGAGGCACGAAAAGAGCGCTTAGAAAAATTGTCTAAATTTTAATGACCGAAATAAATAATTTTCAGAAAGAAAATTATGTTATAGACGCAAGTGTAGTTATTAAGTGGTTTTCGAAAGATAGGGAAAAACATAGAGAAGAATCGTTAAAAATAATAAGGCTAATAAAAGAAGAGGAAATAACAGTTTTTGCTCCAAAGTTTTTACTTTTTACTAATAGAGGTTATTAATATCTGCTTGAATAAAAAACACTTTAGTTTCCAGAGGACATTAACTGTAGTCAAGCAGTTGTTAGTTATAGGAATAATGTTTATCGAAACCGATTTAGGAGTAGAGAATCTTGGAAGTCTAATAGAGTTGGTCAATAAACATAACATCTCTTCATATGATGCTTTATATCTTCTTTTGGCAAAAGAAAAAAAATGCAAACTTCTTACCTTTGATGATCAACTTTTAAAAATTAAAGACCTTACAACGTTATTAAGTGATCTGAAAATCTGAATTTATTCTCTGAACTTGTGCAGTATTAATCCAGATTATTATTGACAAACAAGACAGTTAGCTTCATTATTAAAATAATATCTTTATGGGAAAAACAAAGAGTTCCTTCTTTTTTATAACTCTTCTTTCAACAGCTGTTATTATTTTCTCCATATTTATAATTTCAAGAACAACATCGAGTAAAAAACCTGTTTTTAACTCTTCTGAGGCATACGAATGTGACCCATGCTATGGTGACTCTCCTTTTTGTGTTGATAGTAAAACCAAAGCTTATTGTAATGGTTCTTGTTGGGCTTATACCACTTGTTCTGGGTGTTGTAATAGTGGATCTTGTGGCTCATGCCCTGCAGTGACTGCGACACCAAAGCCAACCCAATGTAACACACAAGGTTTACCTGAGGCCGGGACTGTTTCGTGTCCGGGAAACGATGATAAGAATCGTTGCGCAAAAGTTGAAATTAAAGGCAGTAATGTTACAACATGTTGGGATAGTGATGCCGCCCCTAAACCCTGCGGTGCAAAGTTTTATTGTTGTCCTGTGAAGTATGAATGGGTTCATAGAGGTAAAA
This sequence comes from uncultured Gammaproteobacteria bacterium, assembly GCA_964627195.1. Classification (GTDB taxonomy): domain Bacteria; phylum Patescibacteriota; class Microgenomatia; order UBA8517; family UBA8517; genus CAZVJU01. The sequence continues at coordinate 3,095 of CAZVJU010000010.1, forward strand.
CATGTTGTTATAATGATGCTGCTAATGGTGGTGTTAGCTACGTTTACTATATTCGTAACTCTTCAATGCCGAGTGGATACGAGTCTGCATGTTGTTCTAACCCCGTCACGGGTAGTTACCCCTACAAATGTCCTCAGTGATTTTAGAAAAAATATTTTTAAAAAAATAAAGTCAGGGTTAGAATGGTTGTTGGGTTTTGCAGGAGTGGTTGTGGGAAATTAAAGGACTTTTCAGACCTAGAAACGTATGATATTATGATCCATAATTGTAGTTATTTTGAAAGTGGGTGATCTAAGTGGATAATACAAAATTTGAAAAAGTGAAGGAGATTGTAGAGGGAATGCTGAATGTTGGGCCTGAGAAGGTTACACCTGAAGCGAGATTGGAGGAAGATTTAGGTGCTGACGAAACCGATAGAATGGAAATTTTAGGGTGTCTTGAGGAGGAGTATGGAATTGAAATTTCCGATGAACAAATTCTAGGTGCAAAAACTGTGGCAGATTTAGTAAAACTTGTTGAAACTCTCAGCAGCGAGACTCAAAGTGAGTAGTTGTATTATCTGAATTCGGAGGAAAGAAAATATATTATTTCTTTTTTGGGTACTTGTACCTGCAGATGCTGCAATAAGTTATTATGGTAAAAAATTTAGCGGATAAAAAAGTTCCAAAACCTATTAGGGAAGCTCTGGAATTTATTGAAAACAACTATAAGAATCAGCCTGAGTTTGATACGGGTAAGGTGGCAGCGTCTTCTAAACCTACCCTAAAGAAAGTGATTAAGCAAATTCAGAGTTTGGAGTGGAAAAAGGAAAAGGGTCTTAAAAGAAGAAGTAACGAATATAATTATTTTTATCATGAAAAGCGGGATGGAAAAGTAGTATCAATGGCTACATTTCATATTTACGATCACAGGGTTGTTAAGGATACCTTGGGACTTAACACTTTTCATATTTTCCATGTTCACGCCGTTGCTTTTGATAAGCTCTCGAAGAGTAACCCGCTTAATATAAGGGATATTTCGTCAGTTACCGTTACCGAAAATAGAAAGCCAGTATTATTGAAGAATCTTGAGTTTGATAAGCTTAAAACCCAGTCAATCAGAGTTACATTTCGAGATGGCTCAATGTTGAGTTTCCCCCCCAAATTTACAACTTTTCCAAAAGCTAAAAAGTAGATTTGAGATCTTTCATTACGCTCGACCAAAGAGATAAGCTGCCAAAGTTTCCCCAATTTTTTAAAGACTCTATTGAAAAAAATTAAGTCAGGGTTAGAATGGTTGTTGGGTTTTGCAGAGGTGCAGCTCCAAACCACTTTTTTCTCGATATAGAGGCGAAATGTACATCACCTTCAATAACAGCAATATCGACCTCTGGAGCGTACTTGATATTTCTGTTAGATAGGTCTATATCTGCTTCCGTAATCGGATTATGTATCCGTAAGTTGTCCACAAGGCTACCGTCGTTCTTTAAGACAACGTGTCTATTGGTTACTAATCGAAGAGACCTCTCTTCTTTTCCTGCACACCAACAGGTTCCTAATACTCCTCCCTCAACGGCATCGGATAAAAGAAAGGTACTGGCTTGAACTCTATCAAATAATTCCTGAGTAAATTTGCCTTCAGGTTCAAAAGAAGATGTTTTCCCAGTTTTTTCAAGAACTACTCTTGTTTCTTGTAGAGATTGTTGAGAAGGGGGACTATCAGGAAGTCTTTTAGGTGGCGGTAATGTAGGTAGTTGTTGATCTTTGTCACTGTTGTTTCCAGTCAGTTTAGATACAGTAAGAGCTGCTGCTGCAGCAACAACCGCGGCTTTAAGAAATTGTCTCCTGGATAGATTTTTGGTTGATTGTTCTTCCTCTGCCATTACTTAATTATGCGCTAGTTAACATTTTGCGATTTTTTAGCGTTAATAGTTGGATTATAATATACCTGTGGGCTCGAATGCTATTTCTAATTCCAAGTTGCTCGCCGAAGTCAAGAGAGAAATTGCGAAGTTTTTTGATAATAGGGCGGCCAGTTTGCAAGGAGTTAACTTACCCCCAGTACCTACACAAAGCCTTCCATCTGGTGTGTGGTATCAACTCTACCCACGCTATGGTGGTAATTCTCAGCTTTTTGGTGTTTTTAGAAAACGAAACATAGTGAACTGGTTTCAAAACTATGATGATATTGGATTAATCTTCTTTGGAAAATTGATGTTTTTACATCAGTTTTCTTAAGCAGATTACTATTAGACCTAAGTAGGTCAAGTTTTGGAATGAAGCTAAAGTGTAATCAAACCTGAATCTTAATCTTCTAAAGCTTTTTATCCAGGCATTTGTTCTTTCAACTTTAAATCTCATTTTCCCCAGTGGAATATTATAATTTTCTTGTTGTTTCCTATTCTTAATATTTCTTTGGGGAATATTTGAGTTAATTCCAATACTACCTAATTTGAACCTAAACTTATCTGAATCATATCCTTTATCTGCAAGGATTGTTCCAGGTTTTCCTATTGGGTTATTTGCTATGGTTGGAATGGTTAGTGGCATATCGTGTGTCTCTCCTGAGGCAAAAACAACATTAAAGGGGGAACCTAAAAAGTCTGTAATTGTTGATATTTTAGTTCCGGTTCTTTTATATTTTCCTGAATAACTGGAAGTGTCCAGGAAATTAAAACTTTGAATCAAAGATCCATCAATTGAGGCTATATTTAGATCCAATCTACTCAAACCCTTTAATTTCTGAAGTATCAGGTTCCAGGTATTTTTAAGACCAAATCGGTATCCCCAGAATCTTAGTCTTCTCCAATGTGTTACTCCTGAGGGCAATTTCCTATCATCTAAATCTCTCCATCTCATTCCAGTTCTTAAGACCTTAAGTATTCCAGGCAAAAGTTCAAGATTAGTGTAGCTTGGTCTACCAGTATTGGCTTTTGGTTTAGGAAGAACTGAGGCCAGATATTCAATTTGATCTAAATTTAAAACATCAGTACTATATGAATTGGGCAGTGTTAATCACCTCTTTTCTACTAATTGAGGCTAGCACTGCCTATTTTTATTTGTCAAATATTGGTGGAGTTTTGAAACGGGTTCAGTTATTGAGAAGAAGGTTTATAATATCCTTATGAAACAGGATGTTTCTTCTGACTCCAAACTGGTTATTGAAGTCGAAAAAGAAATTGCGGAACTTTTGTTAACTAGGCTTAATATTTAGGTTTTATCGTAAATATAATTTTTAGTGCTATAATTTGTATTATCATGAGTGATCCGACAAATCAGACTGAGTCAGGGGCGGAATCTACGCCTAAAGCAGAACAAGCTATTCCTCCAGTAATTGCTAAAATACAGCGAGCCGATGAAGCGTTAGCTAAATTTTACAGGGAAGAGGAAGAATGGGAACGTCAGGCGGCTAAAAAACAAGAAGGCGAAAGTTTACCTCCAAAACCCACTTTAGAGGGTAATGAGGATGCGAAACTGGGAGTGGAAATTGATGAGGCAAGAACTGAAACGGAACAGGCAGTAGATAGATTTTACCAAAAGGGGGACCAAGAAAGATTCGCTGAGGTTAAAAGCGGCTTGCTTACAAATCCTGACCGAACAAATCCGAAAAGCCTTGCCAGCGCGATAGTGTTTGCCAGAGAAAATGTAAGTTCCAGAAGAAGTTGGCAAGAAGTAAAGGAAACGGTTGTCACTTACCCTGAAGTTATGTACGATGGAGTTTTTGTGGAAACCGCTCGTAGGAATTTAGAACAAGAAGTTTCCATGCAAGGACCGCTTGAGCTTGCTTCCGGGAGACCGGAGGAAAAAGGGTCTAGGGATGTAGTTGAAATGTTTGCCCGTGATGAATCTCCAGTTCCCGTTGAAGTTAAAGAAGAATGCAAAGTTTGGGACGGAATGATTAAAGGTGCTGATGTAGTTAGGATAACCACTGAGCTCAGTGCTGAAGAGATTAATGAGATGTCTGGGGGGAGGATTAAGGCTTCTGAGTTTACGGAAGCTTCACAGAGGGTAGAATCTATAGGGTATAAGGTTTCCCCGGACCGTTTTCGACCCCGGGATATTGCGGTAGTGGTTGCGGCGATGGCTGCCGGTAAACAGTCATCTGAGCGTGTTTGGTTGGAGTCAGTTGCTTTGGGAGCAGCAGAAAGAAGTATTCAAAGTGGTAACAAACAAGATTTAGCTGCAGCCATAAGGACAGTAGTGTCGTTGGCTGAAGCTCGTGGCAAGACTCCATTTGAGATGTTTAAAGAGGTAATAAAAACCCCATTTACGGAACAATACCGTAGAGTTCTAAATCTACCTGGGGTCATCAGAAATTCTACTTTAGATCAAGAAAATAGAAGAATATTAGATACCAGAGAGGCTAAGAAAACAGAAGAACAGGCTAAACTAAAAGCACAACAAGAAATAGAGGATAGAAAAGGGCAGGAAGAACTTAAAATCAAACTTAAAGAAGAAACGAAAGTACCTCAAGTGGAAGTACAGGCTTCTGTGCCTGCACAAACTGCCGTACGACCTGAAAGTGGAGATACTGTGTCAAGTGTGGTTCCACAGCCACAGCCAGAGACAGTAAAGGAAACTAAGGGAAAATCGGGAGGAATTCTAAGTATATTTCGAAGGTGAGGTTAATAAAAATACACTTGCAAATTATATTTTGTAATTTAAAGTCAGGGTTGGAAGGATGGGTTTTGCAGGGGTGGGGATGGTGAGTGTAGCGCGTTTACTGCGAAAATCTGCTTTATTTACAACAACAAAGAGCAACGGTATACTGAAGGAGTTTTATGATTGAACAAACAGGACAACCTAAGCCAGTTAGCCAAACTGAAACAAGTAAGAAAGGTCGCCTTTCAAGAAGGGAAATCTTGAAATTAGGGGGAAGAGTGTTAGTAGGGGCCATGCTGTCGATCCTACTAGATAAATCACAAACTCTCTGTCTGGACCTTACTACGAAGCTGTGCTTGTAATTGACAAAGAAGGTTATTTAGTAGAAGGGAATCCAATAAATAGGCCTGTCGTGGCCTTTAATGAAGCCGAAAGGATATTGAATGGTTTAGTTAAACAACCGCCCGAAACATGGAAATATGATTCAGACAATCAAAATTGGATGAGGGGTCGAGTATATAAGCCAGATGGAACATTCATAACTTACGATTATTTTAAAATCGGAGGAGAACTAACTATTACCCACCAATTTCCAGATCAGGACCCCAAAAATGTTATTGCCTGATGGATCTTCAGAAGAAAGTTCTTTAGTTAGCCTGGAGAGAGTTATTGAGAAGAAGGTTTATAAGGACCCTTTGCCGATTGAAATCATTTGGTGTTATGCATGAAAGAGCTGTAGATCAGTTAAATACCGAAATCAGCAGTTCTAAGAGGGAAGTGAATCAAGATGAATAATGCAACTGATAAAGTGAAAGTAATTGTTCGGGAAATGCTTAATTTGGAATCTGAAAAGGTTACCGAAATGAGGATTTAGGGGCTGATGAAACTTATTTGATGGAAATAGTAGGTGTGCTGGGGGAGGGTTTCGACATAGAGATTTCTGATGAAGAGATAAAAAGTGCAAAAACTGTAAGTGATATCTTATGATAGTAAAGAGGATTACAGACAAACAAAAAGAACAGCTCTTTAAGGTAACACCGTCAAAAGACTCAGAAATGGAATATAGGCCGTGTCAAGTAACTCTGAGGAATGGTGATACTTTAGACAATGTTTATGTTGTTGAAAAAGATTACTACCTACAGACGTGGGGTATAATGCCCGACTCTGACTCTGGAAAAAGATATATTTTAATCGAGGACGTAGCAAAAATAAGGGAAAGTCCGAACAGACTGCGTGTAGACCTCGCCAATAAAATTTATAAAAATGGCGAGTCTGGAATGGGTTACTACGTTTTTAAGATTCTATTTGACAACGGACAGACAATTAACGTTGTCACGGGAGGTGCAGTTGACTTTGTTCCCTTGCCGGATGGTCTTACGACAAACAATATTATAGATGTTTTGTTAAATCAAGATTCGAGCAAAAATTACACTGGTGGACCTGAGTATTTTTGGTGTTTATTTACGGATGACACACTAAAGACATGACCTTTAATAGTCTTCCCACCGAATTATCTATGTATATCACCGAAACAACTTCTGCTTTAGCCAATAAATCAAAGCTCCGAACCCCCCGCCAACTGCCGCAAACACAAAAGGAATGAGAGCTCCCGCAGCCAAAACAGAACCGCTACTGTAAGTTGGGTTCAAAGGAAGCCCGCTTTGTTGCCTAAATAAAGCATTAAAAACAATATCAAGAGAAAGCAGTTTAGGAAATAGAATTTCTGCAATAAAACCAAATAAAAATCCCGCTAATACTCCGATAACAAACCATTTCTTCATAACTATGATTAATGGTAGCAGTAAATCCAGACAATATAAATAAAGAAATCACATTCTAAAAATGGATTATGAATGTGATTTCTTTGGCATATGTCACACTATTTTTTAGTCCATTCTTGGAATGTGACATCTGTAGATATTAATAACGCTCAAGAACCTAAACTGAAGACATCAAATGAGCTTGAAGCATCATTCAAACGTCTCGGGAAAAGATGGCTTTTTTAAAGTGATTCGTACTCTTAGGTTCTAAAACGAAGTGCAACACTTTAAGGTAAAATGGTGAGCCTTGAAGGGGGTGAAGTAAATTGTGCAACAAAAGGGGTACTTGACAAGGTGATGTTCATAATGAAGAATCCAGAAGGAGGGCGGTCCATATGCGGACTCTTTACTTGTAAAGTTACCCAAAGAGCCACAAAAGAGAGCCAAATTGTTTGAAATTTTTAACCAAGAATCTGACCGTGAAGGTTTTGAAAATCATGAGGATGATGGTCAAGAGTCGGTGAAACTTTGGTGGGATTGATGATATTGTACACGCGATAAATTAATAGTATATTGTTGAATTAGTACGCTAAACTATTCAAATTCTATGGATGTAAATATTTTTCCTCTAAAGGGAGCGGCCGGAATAAATCTTGGGGATTCTGAACAGGAAGTTTTGACTAAACTCGGAGAGCCGAAAGAAAGAAAGGTAATGACTTCAGGAACGATACAAATTATTTACGATAAAGTTAAAGTGTGGATTGGTCACGAAAGTAAAGTTGATCAAATTAGTGTGTATAAGGGGTATGAAGGGCAAACCGAGGAAGGTATTAAAGTGGGTCTTTCAAAAGATGACTTAAAAAAGTTTACAAATAGCTTAAAGGGAAATTATAAAGAAAA